>NZ_JACJSJ010000027.1 GCF_014698115.1 Nostoc sp. FACHB-973 | reverse complement strand
GGTAAGTCAGAGAACTGAATATCACGTCTTTACAAGGGTTTTACGTTAAGTTGACACCAATGAGCATTGCTGTGCCCCTACGATTATCTCTACCTCATTTCAATTGATTGAAATACGTTTTAAATCTTGCAAAACTGCGGTGGCTGATTGATAGCGATCGCTAAAATGATAGCAAACCATTTTATCTAAAATCACCGCTAATTCTTCGCTGACTTGTGCTGTTTGTCGCCACATTACATTACCCGTTTCTGGATTGGGATGAAGTTCCTGTGGTGGTATTCCAGTTATGGCTTGAATACCAATCATTCCTAAAGCATAAATATCACTGCACAAGCGGGGATGACCGGCAAATTGTTCTGGAGGTGCATAGCCCCGCGTTCCGATCGCCACTGTTGCTAATTCTGTTTGTTCGCTACTCGGCGGTTGCATTAGTTTTACAGCCCCAAAGTCAATCAATACTAATTGATTATCTTCAGCGCGTCGAATAATATTAGTCGGTTTGATATCACGATGAATCACTCGATGTTGATGAACAAATACGAGAATTTCTAAAATTTCTTTGAACATCCCAATCACAAATGACTCGCTTTTTAAGTTCTGTATTGGTGGTAATTCTTCACTCAGGGTATGTCCCTCTATATATTGTTGAATTAAATAAAATTCTTGGTTATCTTCAAAATAAGCAAGTAGTTCTGGTATTTGATGATGTTTACCTAAAGTTTCTAAAATTTCCGCTTCACTGTTAAATAATCTGCGAGCAACTTGCAAAAATCTGCTATCTTGACGGGCTGGCATTAATTGTTTCACGACACAAGTCGGATTCCCCGGACGTTGAGTATCTTGTGCTAAATAAGTGCGGCCAAATCCACCTGCACCCAAAACTTTGGAGATTCTATAACGTCCACCCAAAAGCAAATCACCAGATTTTGTTTGTGATGAATCGATTGTGGGAGTAAAATCAAGCTGCGAATCTGGAATTGCTGTTTTATCTTCTAAGAGTATATTTAATTGAGCGATCGCTTCTTGTTGTTTTTCAACTTGCAGAATAATCACCTGAGTCTGCCGCTGATTTTGGTAATTAGTATAAGCCATGACGCTGATAATACTAATTATTAAAGCCAACCCTGAGGGAATTAACGGCACCCATCCGGCTTGCAGAAACAAAATCACGCAGATTCCCACCAACACAACTAGGGTTACCCCTCCCATCATTAGCAAAAGCAACGGATTTCGCCACCACCATGCTAAAGTACTACCTAAAACTGCCCAACCCCACACCCAAATTAGTTCTACCCAGTCAGGCCAATACCAAATTAAAGGGCGTCCATCCAAGACTGTACCAATCAGTTGGCTTGCTATCTGTGCGTGAATAAATAAAGCAGGCATTCTGGCTGGTTGATCTGGTAAACTGCTATAAGGTGTATAAAAGCTACCTGGAGCTAAACTAGCTGACGTAGTGCCAACAATTATCAGACGGTCTTTAAATAAACTGGGATTAACGCGATCGCTAAGAACTTCTGTCAGAGTCACCTGATCTGCGAGATAATTGGGGTGACGGTAATTTAATAGTATTTGATAGCCATTTGCATCCAAATGTTGGTAACTACCCGAATTAGGTTTGAGACGCCAGAAGATGGTTTTACCTAACTGGAAATCTCCTTTATTTGTGAATTTGTATTCAATGCCTTGTTTTTCTAAATAATTAATCGCAATTAACGCCCCAAAGGCAAATGATGTTGTACATTTTTCATCTGTAGAATGAGCAAATAGCAAGCCGCGGCGAAGAATTTGGTCGTTTTCATTATCAGCAACTACATCGCTAAATCCAACATTATCTATGTCAAAATTCGGCGGTGGTGGAATCTCCGATCTACCAATGCTGCTAAATAAACAAGTACTAATAATATTGTCTTGATTTTGTTTGTTTGCTGCTAAATTTTTATCTTCTGGTCGAAAAAGATATAAACCAACGATACGCGGTTGATAAGATTCGATTTTTTGTAAAAGTTGATTGATTTTAGTATCTGACAGATTCCATTTTTCTCGTCGGAGATCCTCATCAGTGATTTTTACCAGCAAAATTCGGCGATCGCTTGGTTGGGGAGGACGCGATCGCAACATTTGGTCATAAACTCTTAATTCCCAAGGCTGCAACCATTTTAGTTCACGAACCCCCCAAATCAAGGCGGTGACTCCCACACTGCTAACCAAAATAATTTGCAGCCAATTATTGCTGAAGGACGTTTTACGGGAATCCTGATCTTTAACAAACGGGACACGGAGTTTTTCTAAAAGTCCATTAATCACAGCGTTGGGGTGGTAGCCTGAATTGAGTAAATTGCTCTAATTTAATGTAACAATTTACTTGCTGATTCGAGGTGTTGGCTTGGTCAGCTTTTCACACAGCCTTTGCAAGTGGCTTTTGAGGAACAAAACCCAACACCGAGATTCTGTTGTTTATTGAATTTGGGGAGTCGTTTATTGAATTTGGGGAGTCGTTTATTGAATTTGGGCAATCGTTTATTGAATTCGGGGAGTCGTTTATTGAATTCGGGCAGTTGTTTATTGAATTCGGGGAGTCGTTTATTGAATTCGGGCAACCGCCGATAATGCACAACTTTAGTTTTGTGACGCTACTATAGCGGTTCCCATTCAGATGCGGTACAACATGATATCGCCAGATGTAGGGGCACGGCAGTGCCGTGCCCCTACAGGTGTACCTCACGCTTGTTGGTAAACGCATTATTCCTCTGTTTTTGCTGGTAGAGCATCTACAGAACTGGCAATTACCAAAGAAATAGGCTCAGTGGATGAAGTGGTTGAATCTAACTGCGGGTGTTCCAGAGATGCTTCCATACTGGGATCGGTCAAATAAGAACCAACAATTTTGTCGTAGTTAGAAGCAACAGCTAAAAAAGCCCCACCCAAAATATAGATAGGCAATGGCAAGTTAAATTTTTGCAACCAGTCAAAAAATTGCGATAACGCAAACAGTAGGAAAAAGCAAGCAAGCCAAACTCTCATGTTTTCATCTATTGCATTGAAATAACTCTATTATTAGCCAAAATAGTCTGTACCATGCTGGATGTATTAGACTATAACTGTCCCACCATCTCTACAACCCCAGATAGAGGCAGTCAAAATTATACAGGAATCAAATTTGATTTTGGAAAAAATAATTTACTTCCCAAACAAGAAGCACTAGATAATTAATACATTTCCCATTCCCCATTCCCTGCCTCTGGTATAAAAATAAAAATATATTTACCGTTATACTTTCACAGGTAAAACTGGCAACGATGCTAGGAGTTTCGTTTCACAGTATAAACCGATGGAGAGAAACCAATGAGGCGCTTTTAGCCAAATACATTCAAAAATCAGGAGCAGAAACTGTGACTGCTGAAATTCAGGCAACTGTCCGCGAAAATGTTGAAGAAATCTTAGCTAGAATTAGCGATGCCTTTGTCATCTTGGATTGTGAATGGCGCTACACCTATGTGAATGACAAGTTAGCTGAACTAGCCGGAATGAATAAAGAAGATTTCTTGGGCAAGACTATTTGGGATTTATTTCCTAATACAGTTGACAGCATACTCTACACTGAGATGCATCGTGCTGTTGCCGAAGAAATTACAGTAAATTTTGAGTATTTAGACTCGACATGGCATCGCTGGTTAGAATACCGCGTCTATCCTGGGGAAAATGGCGTATCAATATTAATTACAGATATTACTGAGCAAAAACGTAACCAACAGCTTTTATCTGCACATTACACAGTCACCCAGATTCTAGCTGAGACTACCGTCTTTGCTAATGCTGTTCCTTTGCTTCTGCGATCGCTGTGCGAAACTTTAGGATGGCAACTTGGCATTTTCTGGAGTGTAGACGAAGAAATTAATGCTCTGCATCGCATCGGTAGTTGGCATTCATCCGATTTGAGCATAGAGAATTTCCAAGTATTTAACCAGCCTTCAACTCTTGCTGTTGGGGAAGGTTTAGCTAGTCAAGCTTGGGGAAATGGTCAACCTGTTTGGATTTGTGAACTTGCTTCAGATGAGAATTTTTTTGCAGCCGCCATCGAATTACCGATTGTGCTGGGTAATAAAGTTTTAGGTGCGATGAAATTCTTCACCAACCAAATTTTACAGCGTGACTTAGATTTACTCCAAATGATGAGTGCGATCGCCATTCAAATTGGTCAATTCATCCAACAGCAACAAACAGAGGAAAAATATCGCCTTTTGGAGAAAGATTTGACTCCTGTAAAAAAAGCTCAAGAGGTGATGGATTTGCAGGAATGTTTGAGCGAACACCAAACCACACTGCGCGAACGTCAGCAAGCAGAAGAAAATCTCCGTCACAGTGAAGCACGCTACCGTTCCCTAGCAGAAGCAAGCGCATCCATCATTTGGAGCGCGGCACCTTGGGGTAATGTTATCGATGAGATTCCTAATTGGCAAGCATTTACCGGGCAAAGTCCTGAAGAATACAAAGACTGGGGTTGGGTGAATGCACTGCACCCAGAAGACCGGAAATCTGTAGCTGCAATTTGGAGACAAGCCTTTTATGGACGCAGGGTTGCAGTTGCAGAATATCGTGTCCAACGCCATGACGGCGAATACCGTCACATGTCTATACGCGGTGTGCCCATACTCAATGAAACAGGGCAAATCATCGAATGGGTGGGGATGTGTGTAGATATTACCGAACACAAGCAAGCAGAGTCAGAACGTGAGCGACTCCTGGCGCTACTGAAAACAGAACAGACTCGCTTGGTTAAAGCTAACGTGCTGCTTGATACCCTCTTTAATAACGCCCCTATCGGCATTGGCCTATGGGATGAAAAATTGAGATACGTTCGCTTGAATCAAGCGTTAGCTGAAATCAACGGTCTGCCCCAAGAGGTGCATATCGGTAATACCGTCGCCGAATTGCTACCTGGAGTAGATGTAGAAGTTACGGAAGCTTTCCGTCGTGTGGTGGAGACTGGAGAATCTATTTCTCAAGAAACTACTGGAGAGACACCCGCCGCCCCTGGAAAGCAGCGCTATTGGTCAGTAAATTACTATCCGATTCAACTACCTGATGAAATTACTTGGGTGGGTGCAATTTGCGAAGAAATCACCCAACGCAAGCAAGCAGAAGCAGCACTAACAGAGAGTGAAGCGCGTTTTCGGCTGATGGCAGAGAATTCCACTGATATTATTTCACGTAGTACAGTAGATGGAATTTTCCTGTATCTTTCACCAGCTTGCTACACAGTACTAGGGTATCAACCAGAAGAACTAGTGGGTAGTTTCGGCGGCGAGTTAGTTCACCCAGAGGATTTACCAGAGATTTTTAAGCATTACCCAATCAATGCTGATTTACCAGATATTTATACCATTACTTATCGCACTCGTCATAAATACGGACATTATATTTGGCTAGAAACAACAGTTAGAGCAATTCGCGATCGCCAAACTCAAGAAATTTTAGAAATGCAAGCGTCTTCGCGGGATATTACTGAGCGCAAGCAAGTGGAAGATAGACAGCGCTTTTTAGCTGAGGCTAGCGGAGTTTTAGCTGCATCATTGGATTATGAGACAACACTAGCAAGCTTGGCGCGTTTAGCAGTACCCGAAATAGCCGATTGGTGCGTAGTTGATATGATTGGTGACAATCAATCAATTCACCGGGTTGCAGTCGCCCATGCCGATCCAGCAAAACAAGAATTGCTAGAACAGTTACAAAACTATCCCCCCGATTTGGCACAAACACAAGGTGTTGCCGAGGTGATAGCAAAAGGCAAATCACAAATTACTCATCTTATTTCCTCAGAACAGATACAAGCCGCAGTCTCAAATGACACTCACTTGAACATCTTGCAACAGCTAAATCCCCTGTCTGGAATGTGCGTGCTGCTCATTGTTCGCGGACGGGTACTAGGAGCTATGAGTTTAGTATCTTCTGCCAATCATCGCTACGATAGTCAGAGCCTAATGTTAGCTGAAGAATTGGCTCGGCGTGCAGCGATCGCCGTTGATAATGCCCGACTCTACACAAAAACACAGCAATCTCAACAAGCTGCCGAACGAGCCGCATCTCGTACTGCCCGTTTACAAGCCATTACCGCCGCCCTTTCTGAATCTCTAACTCCTGCACAAGTGGCTGAAGTAATTGTCGAGCAAGGTATGGCAGCTTTGGGAGCTAGTTCTGCTTTAGTAGCACTACTGACTAACAATGGCACAGAATTGGAAATTCTCCGTGCAGTTGGTTATGAAGAAGAATTAGTAAACTTATGGCGTCGATTCTCCATTCATACAGCCGCGCCCCTAGCAGAAGCAGTACGAACTAAACAACCTGTTTGGCAAGAGTCAACAGCAACAAGGGTGGATCGTTACCCACATCTAGCTAAAGAATATGCTCAGTATAACTACGGTGGTTGGACTTCGATTCCATTAATTATTGAGGGACGCGCCATAGGCGGAATGTCGGTAGCTTTCGCCGAGAATCATCAGTTGAACCAAGACGATCGCGCCTTTGTGCTGGCACTAGCACAGCAATGCGCTCAAGCAATGGAACGTGCGCGTTTATACGAAGCAGAACAAACTGCACGAGAAGCAGCAGAAAACGCCAACCGCATTAAAGACGAGTTTTTGGCAGTTCTTTCCCATGAATTGCGATCGCCACTCAACCCCATTCTCGGATGGGCAAAGTTACTCCAAACCAGAAAACTTGATGAAAAGACAATTCCTCACGCTCTTAAAACCATCGAGCGCAATGCTCAATTACAAGCTCAACTAATTGAAGACTTGCTGGATATTTCCCGAATTTTACAAGGTAAACTCAGCTTAAATATCTACCCAGTTGATTTGACAACCGTAATTTCCGCAGCAATGGAGACAGTGCGACTGTCAGCAGAAGCCAAATCCATTGAGATGCACATCAGCATGGAACCGAACCTGGGACAAGTTTTAGGTGACTCCAGCCGATTGCAGCAAGTCATTTGGAATCTGCTTTCAAACGCCGTTAAATTTACACCAGAGAGGGGACGAGTTGATATTCGACTCGAAGAGGTAGGGAGTGGGGAATTGGGAGTAGGGAGTAAAGAAATAGCAAACCACTCCCCACTCCCCACTTCCCACTCCCCTCTTTACGCCCAAATCACCGTCAGCGACACAGGCAAAGGCATCGATCCCAATTTTCTGCCTTATGTGTTTGAATATTTTCGCCAAGAAAACAGCAGCACCACCAGAAAATTTGGCGGATTGGGGTTAGGATTAGCGATCGTCCGTCACTTAGTGGAACTGCATGGAGGCATAGTCCAGGTAGAAAGTCAAGGCGAAAATCGCGGCGCAACTTTTACCGTCAGACTGCCGCTGATTCAACAGCCATCGGAGAGTAAACAAGACACTAGGGACTCCGAACCATCCTCAAATTTAAATGATGTCAACATTTTAGTAATAGATGATGATGCCGATACGCGAGAATTCATTGCCTTTTTGCTAGAGCAATATGGGGCAAATGTCACAGCAGTGGCATCAGCGGATGAAGCACTAGCCGCCTTAAAGCAATCTCTACCAGATGTGCTGTTAAGCGACATTGGAATGCCAGACGTAGATGGATGCATGTTTATGCGACAGTTGAGAACATTACCACCAGAACAGGGAGGACAAATTCCGGCGATCGCACTTACCGCCTATGCTGGAGAAATTAACGCCAAACAAGTACTTGCAGCAGGATTTCACAAGCATATCGCCAAACCAGTAGAGCCAAGCGAATTGATAGAAGCGATCGCTAACTTATTTGAGACGTTGAGGTGTGTGTGATTTTCCTCCTAAGTTTTAAATTGGGCATTGGGCATTGGGTATGGGGCATTGGGCATTGGGCACAAGAGGCAGAGGGGAAAAACTTACTGCTCCCCTGCTCCCCATCTCCCCTGCCTCCCCTGCCTCCCCTGCCTCCCCTGCCTCCCCTGCTCCCTCATCTCCCTCATCTCCCTCATCTCCCACAGTCCCCTATTTTTCACTAATTAGCGTTGGTGGAGTAATAGCTGCATATTCTTTAGGTGTGAGCAGTGCTTCCTGAACATCAATCTTTTTGGGCAGAATTTTTTCGTCATAAAATAAATCCGCCACACTTTGTTGAGCTTTCATCAATTCTGGAGTAATTCCTTTGAGTCGATAATTAGCGCGTCCAGAAATTATTTCTTGAATAGGTAGATCAATTTTGAGTACAGGTGCAATTAGCTTGGCAACCTCTTTACGATTTGCTTCTGCCCATTGGCCGTTTTTGTCAATCTCTTCTAAGATGATGCGAACTAATTCCGGATTGTCCCTAGCAAACTCGCGTGTTCCGACATAATATCCGCCTGGAGTACCAATATTTGTAGCATCTCGCAACACACGCGCACCGTGGAGTTTTTCCACTAAAGCTAAATGAGGATCGCCCGTCACCCAAACTGGAATAGTCCCCTGAATAAATGCACCACGGGCTTCAACATTGGGCATACTTAAAACTTGAATATCACTATATTTTAAGCCCACTTCTTTCAAAGCTTGAATAATGAAATAGTGAGAAGCTGAACCTTTTTGAAAAACTACTTTTTGACCTTTAATGCCAGCTAAAGTCTTAATTGGAGAATCTTTAGGAACAGCAATCGCACTTCCTTTCCCTGAAGTAGCAGTAATCCGTCTACCAGCCAAATACACTATTTTTGCACCCGCAGCTTGAGCAAATATAGGAGGAGTTTCTCCAACTGAACCAACATCAATTTTATTAACATTCATAGCTTCCATGAGTTGTGGTCCTTGGGCAAATTGCGCCCACTCTACTTTCACACCCAAGGGTTCTAAACGTTTTTCTAATACTCCTCTCACCCGAACTAAATCACCAGAGCTTTGATACCCCATTCGCAAAACTTTTGTTTTAAAACTAACGGTTTTTGTTGCTGCTGTATCTGCTTTTGGTTCACTAGCCGTATTTGTATTATCGCTGCTTGAAGTACAACTTACTAAGGTGGTAGATAAAGCTAAAAAACCAGGCATCACAAATAATGCTAGCTTTCTAATTATTGTTGTTCTTGTTCTTAAGGTATTGCTAAACATTTTTACACCTCTGAATGAAATTGCTCTCTAATTACAAAACAATTAGGTTTTAAATAATTGAATTTAGGCTGATGAATTATTTCAAAGTATTTTTTACTTTGCTACTTATACTTTATTGATTCTGGTGTAAAAGCTGCATATTCTTCTGGACTTAATACACCATCTTTAACATTAACTTTCTTTGGTAAAAGTCCTTGACTATACCACAAATCAGCAATTTTTTGTTGCTTTTCAACTATTTTTTCAGTGATTGGTAATAGCCCATATGCTGATTTGGCTTGAATTTGCTTTAAGGTAGGTACATCAATACCAACATCAGGAGAAACCAGTTCTGCCAATTTATCAGGATTTTTTTGAGACCATTCATCTGCTTTTAAAAGTTCTTCCAGGAAAATTTTCAGAACCTCAGGATGTTCTTTGGCAAATTTCCGTGACGTAGAATAAAAACCGCCAAGATCCTGGAGTCCTTGTCCATCTATTAATACACGACCAATATTTTTTTGTATGGCTCTTGTGATGTATGGTTCCCAAGTTACCCAAACATCAAGTCCCCCCTGACTAAAAGCGACATTCGCATCTGGAGGCGGTAGAAAAACAGATTTCACATCAGTGAGTTTTAGTCCCTCTTTTTGTAATGCTTTGAGTAAAACATAATGGGCGATGGAGGCTTTTTGAAAAGAAACTTTTTTACCCTTAAAATCAGCAACACTTTTAATGGGAGAATTTGCTGGTACAAGAAAAGAAACTCCTCTACCATTAAATGCTGTACTGGCTACGTAAACAAGAGGTGTACCTGCGGCTTGGGCAAATATGGGAGGTGATTCAGCTGTGGCTGCAATGTCAAGAGAACCAGCATTTAACGCTTCTAAAGCTTGCGGCCCAGCAGCAAACTCCAGCCACTTTACACTAAAATTCTTTGCCGCTAAACTTTTTTCTAAAGTCCCCTGTTTCCTCATCACTGCAAGAGAACCGAGTTTAGAATAAACAACTCGCACTTCTTGCTTTTCTGTAGTATTAGAAACTGGTTGATTTTTGACTTGTGTACTAGTAGAAGATACTTGGTTCTGAGTAGTTTGGTTTTCGCTACTGCAACCTACTATGCTCATTGGTATTGCTAAAGAACAAGCAGTTATTAGTAGCGATACATAATAATTGCGCTCAATTTTTAATTTGGCTCTTAAATCTAGGATGTCTAGATTTTGCCTAAATATTAGCTTGATATTTGCAGTTTTCGATTGTGGCAATTTATTACTCAAGGGCTTAAAGTTTAGTAAAGAAGAAAAAACTTTTATCACAATTTATCCTCTATTTTTTAGTAGGACAAACTGTTATTTTAAGTCTATATTTTATCTATTTTTATATTTCAATAAAGTGTTCGTGAACACTAATATCTACGAAAATGCATAGCGTTTTTTCATACATAATTTGATGCTTATATAAACATTATTTTGTATATTAGTTTGAATTATGTAATAAATTTAAACTGTTATTTAACATAAAAATAAGTATAGATATTTTCTTGAAAATTTAAATCTTTTATAACTAGCCTTGTCAAAGTGGATAAAAATTTTGGTCAATAAACTCCTCCTTAACTTCTTTACTCTGCGCTCTCTGCGCCTCTGTGGTAAAAAAATACTTTATAAACCGCAGAGGCACAGAGATCATAGAGAGAAAAAAGAGATTTTACGAGTCACCTTGAAAGGGCTAGTCTTATATAGTTCATGAATTACTATGGATATTTTTCAGCCATATTTAAATTTTGTAGAGACGTAATTAATCGCTCCGTCTCTACTTGAAATATCCAGACTAAAAAGGACGACTACCTGCAAGGCTAACTCGTTTTAATACTCGTCGTTCATTGGGATCAAATGCTTGACGGTAGTGCAAAGTAGCTTGATTATCCCAATAGACAATATCACCTACAGACCATTTGTGTTGGTAGTAGAATTGAGGCTGATTTAGATGTTGACGCAACTGTTCAATCAGTTTTGATCCTTCTTCAGGTTCTAAGCCTACAATCTCTACTTCAGTATCAGTATCTAAGTAAAGATGCTTTTTACCACTCTCAGGATGTGTCCGCACTAGAGGATGAGGAAAGACGGGACTGATTAATGGGATATTCTTGTCCCAACGATACAAAGGACGGGGTGCATTTCGGTTTTGTAAAAACGGATTATAGGTAATTAACTGTAAATTAGCAATCCGTTTTTTCGTAGCTTCATCTAAAGCTTCATAAGCCAAATTGGTATTTAACCAATAAGTATTTCCACCTTGAGAAGGTATTTCTAAAGCATAAAGAAGCGAGCCACTAGACGGAGTAGGAGTCCATTTATGGTCAGAGTGAAAACTTAGTTCTCCAGTACCAGTATAGCCACCATCGACATTAGAAATCAGAATTACCACGGGAGTTTCTCCAGGTTTAGAAGCCAGTACTGGAGTCTCGTCAGGTGGTACAAAAAGTGCGCCAAAGTATAGAGAAAAATTCAAAAACTGCTCATCAGAGAGTTGTTGCTCTTTAAAGATGAGGATGTGGCGATCGCGCAAAGCTTCTTGAAGTTGTAATATGACTTCAGGTGCAATAGGTTGACTCGCATCCAGACCAGTAACTATCGCTCCTAACGGAGCATCAATAGGGGTGATTTTTATTTCTGTTAAAGTCGCAGTAGGCATAATATTCTCCTCTGTTTTATTGCCTTTTTAGAGATAATGCAAATTTGAAAAATAAATCCGAAAAATGCACTTATAGCAGCTTTTTTCAGAAAGACATTCTCAATCCAAAATCCAAAATCCAAAATTTAAAATGATATGGCTACTTATTAGCTAAAACCTCAGCAGGAGTAATTTTGGCGTACTCTTCAGGTGTCAAAAACCCAACTTTCACATCCACCTTCGTTGGTATAAGTCCGAGGCTGTACCATTTGTCTGCAACCTCTTGTTGCTTCTTGATAGTTTTCTCAGTAATTGGTAGCACCTCATAGTTATATTTACTATGCATAGTTTCTAGAATAGGCGGGTCTAGTTGAGTTACAGGAGCAAGTAATTGTGCTACTTCTTTCGGATGCTCCTTAGTCCAGATTTCTGCTTTTTCTAATTCTTCTAGAAAAACTTTAATCACATCAGGGTGTGACTGATAAAACTGACGTGAAGTTGAGTAAAAATTCCCAGTATCCCGCAATTCACCTCCATCTACTAAAACACGACCTACTTTGTTTTGTACATTTCTAGTAACGAATGGCTCCCAAATAAACCAAGCATCTACTTTCCCTTGACTAAAAGCTACATTAGCATCTGGTGGTGGGAGAAAAATTGATTGGACATCGCTTAATTTCAGTCCCGCTTTTTCTAATGCTTTGACTAATAAATAGTGACCTATTGAGGCTTTTTGAAAGGCTACTTTTTTACCTTTCAAGTCAGCAACATTTTTAATCGGAGAGTTTATTGGAACTAAAAGTGAAATTGCTTTACCACTGGGGTATGTAGTAGCTAGATAAACAAGAGGTGCCCCCGCTGCTTGTGAAAACACAGGAGGTGACTCGGCTGTAGATGCAATATCAAGTGCGTTTGCATTTATAGCTTCTAGCTGTTGCGGCCCCGCTGCAAACTCAGACCACTGTACCTTAAAACCCAGAGGCTCCAATCGTTTTTCTAAAGACCCCTGCTTTTCTAATACTGCTAGACCAGTGAGTTGTTTTGAACGCACAATTCGTACTGTTTGCTTTTCTGTAGTGTTAGATGAAGCTGCTGGATTAGAAGATGCAGGGGACTGCTGAGCGTTATTTTTGGGTTCACTGCAACTGGATAAAGTCGTCGATAATACTAAGCAGTAGCCCAAAGCAAACAACAAAGAACGACGTGTTATTTTCTGGCTTTTTCTAAATTCAAACTTTGGTTTGATAGCTGGCATGGATTGTTTTCTTTATTGTTCTATAGGTGGTAATAAAAATTATGATTTATTGCAAACTCAAAAAGCTAAAAATAAATATTTATTCATTAATTTCTGGCAAATTCAAGTAATTCAAATATAAGAAGTAGAGTGGGTATGACCCCACTCTATAACGACTCGAGGAACTTGATTTTAACAGTTAGGAGGCGGAAAATTAGAAAATGGAGTGAGAATAACCCACTCCAGGGTTGTGCTAGTCGAAAATGGAAAATTTCAGGAGAATTCAGAAGTCAGAATTCAGGAGTCAGAATTTAGAGAGAAGTTGGAGCGCTGGTTTCGAGCGAACTGACGGCAGTTATTTTAAGTGGGGGAACCCCCCCAAGGGACTGGCTCAACTTTGTAAGAGAGTGGTGGATCTAAATCTCCCACTAATTGATTCTGAATTCTGAATTCTGAATTCTGAATTCTTATTTTTAACTTCCAAAGAAGCGGCGCTATTTCTTCCAAGCGACTAAGATTGTAGCGTTGAGTTGTTCTGTAAAATGTCCAGACGGTTCAGCTTGTAGTAATGCTTCTTTGAGGTCTGCTTCAAACGCTGGAGCATTATCGCCATAGAAAATTTTCAGAGAAAAAGCTGTGGTATATAAGTAGCCAAGATAGCTATCGACAGTCCAAGATTTTTCAAATGGCACTTCATAAACTTCTTGACGAGCAAAAGCTGAATTGGCAATAACAACTTCATGGGGAGGATCAACTGGCTTCCGAGTACCTTCTCCTCGTTGTCCAGTCCGCCTGCGATCGCCTAACCATTTTTTCACGACTCCAACAGCAGCTTGTTTCCAGGGTAAAGAACTTTCCCAAGGATTATCACCAGTATTTAGCAGTGCTATTCCACCATCATCAGTAAGCAATTCATAAAGGCGTTCAAGCACTAGTTCGCGTTCCATCCAGTGGAAAGCTCGACCAATAGTAGTTAACCTAAATGTTCCTAAACTAGAGTCGATTAACTCTGCTCCTTGTTCTAACCAAGTAATATTACTTGCTCCCACTGCTGCTGCTTGCCGTTTAGCTTCTGCAATCATATCGGGATCGGGATCGATCGCCACAACTTCCTCAAATCTGGTTCGCAAAGGAATTGCAATTAATCCCGGCCCGGTACCCAAATCAAGCAATCGTCCTTCACCATTGAGATTAAATATTTCGGCTAGCTTGTCAAATACAACAGCCGGGTATTTGGTTCTATATTGAGCGTAGCCCTCAGCCGCTCCCTCAAATAAGGTCGGGTCATAGGTAGGAAGTGTTTTCAGTTGAGTCATATCGATTTTGGATTTTAGATTTTAGATTTTGGATTTTGTAGAGACGCGATTCATCGCGTCTGTGGGGAGCGGCAAGGGGACAAATGCCCTATGAATATTGCGTAATCACAGGTAGCTGATCGTTGAGTACCCAATCACCGATCGCTCGCAATTTGTAGTCCACAGGATCATGAAGGGTAAAGGTTCGCAAATCTCGCCAGTAACGGTCAAATCCATATTTGGTTGCAGTGGCGCGAGTTCCCGTCACTTCAAAGATGCGATTGGTAATATCTATACCTACGCGGGTAGCTAATGCTTTGGCTGCGGAAACTGCGATCGCTACTTCTCCCCTTTCTTGATGAGTAAGCGTTATATCCTTGTCCCAGGCTGCTTGCACCTTTTCGGCTGCTAAGTCAGCTAGAGCGATCGCACCTTGGATTGAAATCCAAAAATCGCCGTAATTATGCAGAATATACGGGTCTTGAGTAGCACTATCTACTCCCGATGTAATCCAAGGACGAGTATTAGTTTTGGTGTACTCACGAGCTGCGTCAAAAGCTCCTTTGGTAATTCCCAAATAAACGTTAGTTTTTGTTAGCTGGGCAATAATACCAAGAAAAGTTGAGAAGGCATTATCAGGAGGTTCTGGTGGGCCTAAAATTTCATCTTTTTCTACTAGAACATTATTAAATGTATAACTACTACTATCAGTCCGACGTTGCCCAATATTGTCCCAATCTTGATTAGAAATTAAGCCTTCTCTGTCTTTGGGAATTATAAATATAAAGGGCAACTCTACACCATCTTGCAAAGCCGAGAATACCCGATAATCTGCAACAGCAATACCCGTACCAAAGCTTTTAACACCATTAACCCGAAAATTTTCGCCTTCTGGGCTAATTTTCAGCCTAGTATCCCGGGTATTAATAGCATTCGCCCAAAACAAGTTATTCTTAGCAGTTTCACTATAATATTTTTCCTTTTGGGCTGGTGTGCCAGAAACATGACCCAAAGCCGTCAAATTCAAATGATTACCATATAACTGACCAATTGAACCATCAGCTTTTGACAGTTTTCTCACAATTTTTAAGGCATCAATCCAAGTTGCGCCAATTCCACCATATTGTTTAGGCACAACCAGTGGTAACAAACCAGTTTCACGCAGTCTATTAATTTCCTCTTCTGGAACTCCCGCTTTGGCATCCCTTTCAACTGCGGATTGGGCAAGTTCTTTAGATAAAGAAGCTGCTACATCAATGTAATCCTTTGGTTTTGTAATATCTAGCACCATAAAAAATCACCCTTTTTATAATTCGTAATTCGTAATGGGCTTCGCCCCGCTTCGCTAACGTAATTCGTAATTCAGGCAAATACAGAAGAATGCTTAATTAATGGAGTTTTTACTTGGTTGTTGTGTCAACATTTCTGTTCCTCCGAATTTGTTATTAAACGCGGAATTTAGGAGAAATGTAGAGTGAGTAAGTAAGCAAGACTCACCCTACAACTAAACAGAGGAAATGGAACATGGAACACTGTAAAGATGGGCATTGGGCATTGGGCATGGGGCATGGGGCATGGGGCATGGGGCATGGGGCATGGGGCATTGGGTATGGGGCATGGGGCATGGGGGAAAGGTTCAATTTATCCCTTTACCCTTTAACCTTTTCCTCTACCTCCCCATCTCCCTCATCTCCCTCATCTCCCCCATCTCCCCACTCCCTACTCCCTACTCCCTACTCCCTTTCCCAACTAAAAATTCATCTGCGGCTTTCTCAACACCTGTACCCTTGAAGAAGTCACGATTCAGGCTGGTGTACAATTCCAATGGATGGATTGATAGGAAGTGGCGGAGGTCTTCTTCGGTGATGATTTCTTGTTCTACCATTGAGTAGGCGTTGGCAGTTACAGTGGTGATATCGGGTACATCCCAGTGACCGGAATCAGAACCCAAGAAGGCTTTAACTCTTTCGCCAAAGGGATTCGCAGCACGATTAAAGGCTTGGGCTACGCGGGTATCATCGGATTCTGTACCGAAGTAGAAATGATTCAAAAAGCGATCGCGAACATCCTCTGGCTTCTCAATTCCCGCCAGTTCAAATTCATCGAGTTCGCCTGGATCTTCTGGAGCTAATAGTTGATGGTGGAATCCCAGACCATCACCAATTTGATCCAAGCGTCCATCCACAAGTTCGCCACCGTAGCGAGTGTACAACTCTACTAGTGCTTCCTTATCTATAATTGCAGGATTGTTATGTGACAACAAATGTTGTTTGTTGCGGGTTTCCCAATGCCAAATAATATCTGTATATAGACTAGTACCCCAAGCAGAACCACCTTCTAAGAAGGCAAATCTTAAGGTGGGGAACCGACGAGTTACACCACCAAAGAATAGAGATTTGCACAATGCTTCTGCTGCGAAGGCAAAGTGATTAATGTGATTGTACTGGGCATTGGTCACCGATCGCTGAGTCGTCCAACCTTGACTCGAAGCATGAGTTGTGGGTACAACTTTGAGTTCTACGCACTTCTCCCAGAATGGATCGTAATCATACTGGCTATCTAAACCAAAGTTATCAATCCAAACTACTTCGTTAGCCACTTCTGGGCCGTACTTTTCAAAAGCGGAAATCGGACGACGGACGTAACCAGGAATTTGAATTGCTTTGAGTCCCAGCACATTCACTGCATATTCCAACTCTTCAATTCCCTCTTGGGGAGTGTGCATTGGAATCGCAGCGATCGGTGTTAGTTTATCAGAATACGGGCGGAAAATGTCAGCATGATAAGTGTTAACTGCCCGACAAACAGCACGCCGCATTTCTTCGTTACCGATATTCGGCGCCATTGTTGCCAAGTTGGGGTACACCACAGCAAAGTCTGTACCTGCTTCTTGCAGGCGTTCGTGCAGCAACTTTGGCAAACTAATAGTAGCCAAATTCAAAGTATCTTTGGTTGGACGCCCCCACCAATTAGGACGATTAGTCCGATAAGCAAAACGTTCTTCCCAACTTTGCTTGTACCACTTAAAACGGGAAGATCCTGGTAAATTTTCTTTGAAGCGTTCAACAAGCGCAGTTCCACCAACTTGCTCTAAATAATCTAAGACTGCTGGCTCGAATTCCTGGGTATGCACATCGGTATCGATGATGGGATAACCCAACTTTTCACGAATCTGAGCAGACCTTGTTTTTTTCGGACGTTCAAGAGCGATCGTCATGATAGTTTACCTTATATTGGGGATTGGGATTGGGGATTGGGGATTGGGTAGTGGGGATTGGGTAGTGGGGATTGGGGATTGGGGATTGAGTATTGGGTATTAGGAAACTTCTTCCAGTCCCTAATCCCTAGTCCCCAGTCCCCAGTCCCCAGTCCCTAATCCCTAGAAACCAAAAATTCATCTGCGGCTTTCTCAACAGCCGTACCTTTGAAGAAGTCACGATTCAGGCTGGTGTACAACTCCAAGGGATGGATTGACAGGAAATATTGCAAATCTTCTTCGGTGATAATTTTGCGTTCTACCATCGAATAAGTGTTAGCAGCGATCGCAGTAATATCAGGTACATCCCAGTGACCAGAATCAGAACCTAAGAAGGCTTTAACACGTTCCCCATAAGGATTAGCTTTGCAGTTAAATGCTTGGGCTACACGGGTATCATCCGATTCTGTGCCGAAGTAGAAATGATTCAAAAAGCGATCGCGGATATCTTCTGGCTTAGTAACTCCTGCTAAGGCGAATTCATCTAAATCACCTGGTTCTAACGGGGCTACTAAATCAGCATGGAAACCTAAACCACTACCTAGCTTATCCAAACGACCATGTACTAATTCACCACCATAGCGAGTGTAATACTCTAGCAGTTCTTCCCGATTAATATTGCCAGGATTGTTATTTTCCACCAAATGGTCTTTATTCCGGGTATACCAATGCCAAATCAAATCAGTGTACAAACTAGCACCCCAAGCCGCGCCGCCTTCTAAGAAGGCAAATTTCAGTGTGGGGAAGCGGTGAGTTACACCACCAAAGAACAAAGATTTACACAGCGCTTCTCCAGCCGCCGCAAAGTGACCGATATGGTTGTATTGGTAATTGCTAATGGAACGCCGGTTTATCCATCCCATACCAGAAGAGTGGGTGGTGGGTACAACTTTGAGTTCTACGCACTTCGCCCAGAATGGATCGTAGTCATACTTACTATCCAAACCAAAAGTATCAATCCAGATAGCTTCGTTTGCTACTTCTTCGCCATACTTCTCGAAGGCGGGGATCGGACGCCGGATATGGCCGGGAATTTGAATTGCTTTGAGTCCCAGCACATTGACTGCATATTCCAATTCTGCGATCGCTTCTTCGGGCGTATTCATGGGAATAGCCGCAATTGGTGTTAAGCGATCGCTATAAGGACGGAAAATATCAGCGTGGTAAGTATTAACCGCACGGCAAACAGCCAGCCGCATTTCTTCATTACCGATGTGTGGCGCCATAGTTGCCAAGTTGGGGTACACAACTGCAAAGTCTGTACCTGCTTCTTGCAAGCGCTCGTGCAACAACTTCGGTAAACTAATGGTGGCTAAATTTAAAGCATCCTTAGTGGGACGAGTCCAAAACGGAGGACGTGCAGTCCGATAAGCGCGGCGTTCTTCCCAAGTTTGCTTAAACCATTTAGAGCCAGATGCACCAGGTAAATGTTCTTGGAAACGTTCAGCGATCGCACTTCCAGCAACTTGCTCTAAATAGTCCAAGAATGCCGGCGGAAACTCTTGGGTATGCACATCAGTATCAATAATTGGATAACCCAATTTTTCCCGAATCTGAGCAGACCTAGTTTTTTTTGGACGTTCTAATGCAATAGTCATGATAATTTATCCTATTGTGGGGATTGGGGACTGGGGACTGCGGATTGGGGACTGGGGATTGGGGACTGGGGACTGGGGGACTGGGGACTGGGGACTGGAGATTGGGGACTGGGGATTGAGGACTGGGGACTGGGTATAGGGCATTTGTTATTAACTTTTCTCCCTCATCTCCCTCATCTCCCTCATCTCCCTCATCTCCCTCATCTCCCTTATCTTCCTAGTCCCCAGTCCCAACCCAATCTTTTAATTGAAAGTCGGACTTTGCTAAACCTTGCGAAACTAAAAATTTCTTAGTCCCTTCTAAAAGTTTCACTCCTTCAGGTGGTAAAGGTTCTTCTGATACTTGTTTAAGTGGGTAAGATATTTTGATGATATCGACGGGATATTTAGTAATTTGAGCGTGGTACTGATAATATTCTTCAGAATTAGCTTTTAAATCCTTGGCTGCTTCTGTGAGAATTGCGTTAAATTTATTTGGAAAATCTGGTTTTTTCGCCAGAAATTTTTCGGTTGCTACAATTAGTGATGTCCCTGATAAACCTTTATGATTTGCTGAAGAATCAATCACTGGAAATCCTTGGGATTTCAAAAAAGGCCCCATATCGCTTGAAGTCGCATAAGCCGCTACATCACCACGTTCTAAAGCTGCTTTTGCTTCAGTACTCATCAAGTGAACAACTTTTACATCTTTGGCAATTTTAGTTTCAGCTAACAAACCCAGCAGGTATCGATGCATATAAGAACCTTTTTGGGTAGCTATTTTTTCACCTTTAAGTTCAGCAAGCGATCGCGCTCCATTCTTTTTCGCTACTAACCAAGCGGTTGTATTAAATTGGCTAATCCGCAGCAGTCGAGTTTCTTCACCCCTAGCTCTTAAAACTATGGCTGGTGTATCGCCTAAAGAACCAACATCTAATTGACCTGCGACAAGCGCTTCATTTAGATCCGGGCCGTTAGGAAATCGCGCAAAAGTAATGTTTTGAAATCCCGCTTTTTTGAGTTCGCGCTCTAATATTCCCTTTTTCTTTGCCCAACCAAGTGCCCCTGTAGGTTCTGTACTACCTACATAACCTATACGCAAGATAGATATATTATTAGATGCAGCAATAGAACTAGTACTATTGGCATTAATAGTCTCAATGGATTGAGCCGATTCACTTTTGCCTTGGCTACATGCTGTAGTTAGCAGCAGTAATAAACAAGCTACTGAAGTTGATAATTTGAAACTAAATTTATTTTGACTGACAGAACCTATTGCTAACATGAACGACAGCATGACTATTTTCTCCGCTGTACTATTTCATCTGCTTCAAAATTTGGAATGTTCGATCGCTTTTTGCTGTTGATGTGCGTTTATGTCCCCAACCAACGTTTTCACGGTAACTACCCAGTAAGCCGACTTCTACCAATTCTGCTTCGTTGACTGAAGTCTGCATGTCGCTTTGGGGTGCTACATAAAGGGCGTCAACTGGACAATACAATTCGCACATATAACAGGTTTGACAGTCACTTTGTCGGGCAATAGTTGGCGGTGCATCAGGTACACGTTCAAACACGTTAGTTGGACAAACGTTCACGCAGATATTACATTTTATGCACCGTGATTCGCTGACCAACTCAATCACACTACGGCTCCTCCTATTTTGGATTTTAGATTTTGGATTGGAGAATTTCTGCTTTTTTTGTAGTGTTTAGCGGCTGAGTCTTGACCCAGACTTGATCTAATCCACCACTAATTAAATAATGTTGCTGGTTAGGATCTTGTTCGGGATAATCTAAATGTTTGTGCATACCACGAGTTTCTTTTCGTTCAATGGCACTGCTGTACATCCATCGTGCTGTCGCTACCATGGCCGCAGCTTCTCTAGCCCGAATAAGTTCTTGATTTGATGTTACTTGGCTACTGCGGATTTCTTGCCAGAGGTGATTTAGTCTCCCTAAAGACTCAGTTAAGCCTTGTTCTGTACGGAATAAGTTCTTTTCGTAGGGGAATACTTCGGCTTGGACTGCGTGAATCACTTCATCGGTTGCAAATTTATGATGGCGATCGCTCTGACTCTTTAATCCTACCTCCCCAAGACCCTGAACCCGTCCTTGAGCTTTTTGTTCTTTCAAACTGCGGATATATTCAGCAGCTGATTGACCTGACCAATAGCCAGAAGATATTGCCCAAGCTGCATTGTGACTACCACCGCCAGTGAATCCGCCACAAATGAGTTCCCGTGTGGCTGCATCTCCAGCAGCGTAGAGTCCCCGCACGGAAGTAGCACAGCTCTCATCTACAATCCGAATTCCTCCTGTACCGCGTACAGTTCCCTCTAGGCGCAAGGTAACGGGAAAACGTTGGGTAAATGGATCGATACCTGCACGGTCGAAGGGTAAAAAGAAATTAGGCTGTGCCAAACGCATAGATGGGCGCATGGATTCCGTTGCTTTATCCAAAATGGCGTAAACTGGCTGTTGCAGCAATGTCTGGGCGATTACCGAACGTCCCCTTTGAGAACCAGCACCAGGAATCACGGTACCGTCTTCATAGGTGAACGTTGCCCAATTGTAGAACAGGGTTTTGGTAACTGAAGAAAAAGCCGGGGAGATGCCATAAGCGTTGGAAAACTCCATACCCGACATCTCGGCACCTGCTTCAGCAGCCATTAAATAACCATCCCCTGTCAGGACATTGCATCCCAACGCTTTACTCAGAAACGCACAGCCACCAGTGGCAATGATTGTGGCACGCGATCGCACCATCCATCTCCCACCAGTCTGACGGTTCACACCGGTAGCACCGCCAACAGCACCATCTTCATCTACTAATAGTTCTAAGGCGGGGCTGTGGTCTAAAATCTTGACTCCTGCCCGTTGAATCTGCCGTCGCATCAGCCGCATGTATTCGGGGCCTTGGAGCGATCGCCGATAGGGTTTGCCTTCATCGTCGGTGGGAAAGGGATAACCCCACTCTGCTAACTGATTAACGTTGACATAGGTCTGATTCAGCACCCGATCCATCCAATTGCGATCGGATAAAAACCCACCCAATGATTCCCTACTCGCCTTGGCTGTTTCCCGTGCTTCTGGGTCGGGTGGCACATACCACACACCATTACCAGACGCAGCAGCACATCCAGTCGTCCCACAATATCCTTTGTCTACGAGGACAACTCTAGCTCCACTTGATGCAGCACTCCAAGCCGCCCAAGTTCCAGCAGGCCCACCCCCAATTACTAGGACATCTGCTTGCAAGTCGAGTTCAAAATCGGTTGTTAACGTCTTCAGCATCTAAAGTATTTCCCCCCATCGATCAAGTTTTAAGCATCAAATCTTCACCCCATCGATGCCGCACGCTGTCAGAAATCTATTTCCTATCTACTTGATGGCTCTTTTACTCAGATTGCCAGTAGATTAAAACTACATTATCTTGAGCGACTAACCGTAGTTTGTTGACATAACAAAGCTTTTCACAATTTCTGACAAAAAGCAAGTATTGTAACAAATAAATTCAAACATAAATTTCTGTAAATTAAACTTTAGTATCTCTCAAAAATACTTGCTTTTTAGAGATTTTTGTGCATATAGAGGCTACTAAAATGGGTATGGAGTGGGACTCCTTACCGCCCAAAAACTCATTTCATCACTCCTCTTAGGGTGAGTGAAAGGCAACTTTATTGTTTTAGCTAAAGAGGGGAGTGGGGAGATGAGGGAGCAGAGGGAAAAATAAGCCATACCCCATGACTAATCAAAAGACCTCTTGCAAAAGTCCTTCTTTTCCTCTTCTTCTTTGCGCCTTTGCGCGGCAGTCGCTTCAAGTCGGGGAACCCGCCCAACGCGCTGCCTTGCCTTTGCGTGAGACAAAAAATTATTTATGCAAAAGACTCCATGAGTTCCACTCACAAGGAGCAATGAAAATTTGTTTTCCCTACTCCCCACTCCCCACTTCCCACTCCCCACTCCCTATTTTCAAGGCAGGTCTAAAGTCTAGCTGACTTTTCACAGGTTAGAACCTAAAGACGGTACGAACCCAACCAAATAAACTATCCGGATTACTGTTATCAGAGTCTGGTGCAGTAATCCAGATTAAACCCGGCGTAATCTCAATATTGTTTCCGATTTTATATTGGTAAAATGCCTCAACGTGTAGGGAGGTATCTTTATCCGCTTGTCCGAAACCTGCTCCCAAATTTACACTATTACTGAGACGGGTGAGTTTTGGCTCCATACCAACTAAAACTCCGCCTAGAGCGCCTTCCTTAAAAAGATCCGGGAATGCCAGTCCTACCGCCCAATCCATAGCATTGCCATCTCCACGTCCTATATAGCGATGCGCTGCATAACTTACCCATCCATTGATTGCCAATTTAGGACTAATTTGATAAAACGCTTGTAGTCCATAAAGATTGCCGACGGTTCCCGCTCCAGCTACGGTGCTGTTTACCAAGTTACTCCCAACTGCTGGACCGAAGTTTGTTCCACTAAAACCTTGAGTATTTGGCGGGCTATACGTATTAACGTAAGTTCCAGCCACCCGAAAATTCCTATCAGCAGAGTAGTATATTAACTGTGCTAGAGCTAAATATCTGCCTGTTAATAAACCATTATTAAGTCCCGGATTATTACCATTTGGTGCGCTGTAGGCTATCCCGATTTGAACCTGTTTACCTAATCGCTGGAGTATGGCAATTCCGGGACCACTATCTCCATAGTTATAGACTAAAGACCGCCGTGAAAATCGTGAAATTCCATTAGCACCAGTTGCAGAAGACGATTCAAAATATGGGTTAACCGGCCCAGAAAGGCCTATCTCACTAGCTCCGTCGGATAAGGCATAAATATTGACTTGGGTATTTGGATTGGGTAAAAACCGATAGCGAACACCGCCAAGAGTAATCTGATTGCGTGCAAAAGTAATACTGGAGTTATCAGCAGTTCTCCCCTCGTAAGTTCCCAATAACCCAGCTCTTGTTTGTCCCAAGGATTCAATATTTCCACCTGACAACGATAAGCTGAGTGAGTCTTTACCGTTAAAACTGGTGTTGAAGCGTAAAGAAGCTGAGCCTTGAAGTGTAGGATTGTGAGCTGCGGGTGTCTTATTCGCGACATTATTGCCTGCTAGAAGTGAGCCAAAGACAATCTGCGCTCTACCTATAAGTTTGGTTGTAGTTGTAAACTGAGTTGCTTCTAACTTCGCAGTCCGCGTTTCCAAGCTATCTAAGCGTCCCCCCAATTGGGCAAGTTCTGGAGAAAATTGTTCTTGTAGTTTTTTGATGGCATCCAAATCTTCCCGTCTGACTAAATCTGTCGTTGAAGTCGCTATGAGTTCATTGAGGCGATCTAAAGCTGCATTCAAGCCAGCGGCAAATTCATAGCGCGTTAGGGCACGATTGCCTTTGAATGTACCATCTGTATATCCAGCAATTACACCATAGCGTTCCACCAAAGACTGTAGTGCTTGAAATGCCCAATCTGTGGGCTTCACATCTGCCAGTTGCGAGACGGATGTCACTTGTTCGGCAGAATTATTAGTAGGTTTTTTCCTAGTCGGTGGTGTCGATGGTGCAACACCAGACAATTCCGAAACAGGCGTTACTCGTTCTGGCTTTTTAGTTTTTTTTCTAGTTAGCCCTGGAATTGAAGTTTCAACTGTCTGGTTAACAACTGCTTCTGGAAGTTTGTTTGCTTCTACTTCCGCAACTGAAGTTTCAACTGTCTGATTGACACCTGCTTCTGGAGGTTTGTTCGCTTCTATTTCAGTAATTGAAGTTTCAACTGTCTGATTGACAGCTGCTTCTGGAGGTTTGTTTACTTCTACTTGTTTAGGCAGTTCGGCCTGACTTTTGGCCGGATGAAAAACCAGGACAGCTAAAATATCTAGTAACGAAACCAGGAACAGTATGGATCTATAATTCCAGCGAAAATTGGACATGACTCTTTAACTCCTCAACCTGAAAAACGAATACACTAGCTCTCAATTGCACAAAAAACCACCATAATTCCTTGATGCAATGTTTGCGATCAACCATTAGATACTTTACTCAGTAAAGGTTTCATTAATGAGAAAATTACAAATCTCGGATATTGAAACCACAACTAAGCAGTTGAATGTACAATCCAAAAGTCGCAGTAAATTATTAATTTTGCCGCTTGAAAGGATAGTAAGACGATGGAAAGAAAATTGGTGACTGGTAATCAGCTATATTTTGACAACATCAATTATTAACTAAATCCGATAAATCGATAGAATTACCGGATTTTATTTAGAAATATCTTTGCATAGAGCTTGGTACAATGCAAGACCCAGTACTTCGCTGCGATCGAAAAATATTATGAAGAGTGCTAAGTTGGGCATTGGGCATTGGGCATTGGTTATTTCCGCCATCTCCCTCATCTCCCCCACTCCCTACTCCCCACTCCCGACTCCCTGTGCTTCTTCATATTATGGTTTTATGAGTAGAAAGTTGTGTTTTACAATACAGCCATCCTGACCACAAAAATGGCAAAATAATACACGCTAACAAAGTTATCTAGTTGTAACTGCTCACTAAAAAGCTAGTCGGCAAACAAATATTTTTTACCAATGGTTAAATTAGGGTTGATTTTTACGTAATATCGGGTAGAATTTCACCTATAAACTACGGTAATTCGATCGGAAAAACGTAAATTCTGAACCTGATACCCTGATAAACATGCAAATTCTTTGGTTTATTCCTACTGGATCTCGTGACGGACGCTATTTAGGCACAGATATTGGCTCTCGTGTTGCTACACCTGATTATTTGCAGCAAATTGCCCAAGCTGTAGATAGTTTAGGTTACACAGGAGCATTGTTACCTACAGGGCGTTCTTGTGAAGATGCTTGGATTACTGCTGCGGCTTTCATATCTGTTACCAAGCAAATGAAATTTCTCGTGGCAATTCGTCCTGGAATCACTTCTCCTGGCGCTGCGGCACGGATGGCAGCAACATTTGACCGGATTTCTAAGGGAAGATTGTTGATTAATGTGGTGACAGGTGGAGATCCGGTGCATCTTGCTGGGGATGGCTTGCATCTGAGTCATGACGATCGCTATGATTTAACCGATGAATTCTTGCATGTTTGGCGGGGTATCGTCAGCGGTGAAACAGTTGATTTTAAAGGAAACTACCTAGACATCAAAGGTGGTAAACTCCTATTCCCGCCAGTTCAAAAACCCTATCCACCTTTGTGGTTTGGTGGTTCATCTGCTGCTGCCAAGCGAGTTGCTGCCAAACATATAGATGTGTATCTGACTTGGGGAGAACCTCCGCAACAAGTTGCACAAAAAATTGCTGAAGTTCGGCGACTGGCAGCAGAACAAGGCAGAACAGTACGTTTTGGTATTCGTTTGCATGTAATTGTGCGAGAAACCGAGTCTGCGGCTTGGGATGCAGCCAATGAGTTAATTAAGTATGTGGATGAAGAAGCGATCGCCACAGCTCAAAAAGACCTTGCTAGTTCTGATTCTGAAGGACAGCGGCGCATGAGTCAACTACATAATGGCTCTCGGCAAACCCTAGAAATTAGCCCCAACCTCTGGACAGGAATTGGATTAGTGCGGGGTGGTGCTGGTACTGCTTTAGTTGGAGATCCCGACACCGTTACCGCCAGGATGCTGGAATATCAAGAACTAGGAATAGAAACTTTTGTTTTTTCTGGATATCCGCACTTAGAAGAAGCATATCGCACCGCTGAATTATTATTCCCACGCCTACCTTTGCAGAACCAATCTGCACCTCCAATACCACAAGTCGTGAGTCATTTTGGCGAAACAACCGCCAATGAAAAATTTGCTAAACAACTAACAGCTGCCTCATAAGTATGGAAATTTTAGATTTTAGATTTGGGATTTTGGATTACAAATACAAAATTTCAAATCTAAAGTTCTCAGAATTCAGGAGTCAGAATTCAGAGTCATTCAAGAATATACCAACCATACTGGATTGGTTACATTCTTTTGAATTGTTAGTGCTGAATTATCCCGGAAAATCTAATAATTTCATCCTTCTAGATTTCTCCTTGCAAATAGCCTAAAATCCTAACTTCTTTAGATTTATCTTTGTGGAGAATCTAAAATCTAAAATCCAAAATCCAAAATTTTATGACTATCACCCTCAAACACAGCAAAAGTAGTAACATATCCCTAAATGGGCTGCTACAAAACCCACAATTTGACAAAATAGTTCCTTGGATTGTACCTGTTCTCGTGCTAGTACTTTGGGAATTTTCTTCTAGAACTGGTCTACTTTCAAGCAGAATTTTACCAGCTCCTAGTGGTGTAATTGCCACAGCAATTAGATTAGCCTCAACTGGAGAACTGTTTCAACACATAGGAATTAGTGCTGGGCGTGCCATATCTGGTTTCATAGTTGGTGGTAGCATTGGGTTCGGTTTGGGATTGCTCAATGGCTTTTCCCGTATAGCCGAAAGGTTATTGGATAGTTCCCTGCAAATGCTCCGTACTATCCCTAATTTGGCATTAATTCCACTAGTAATTCTCTGGTTTGGTATTGGCGACCAAGCTAGATTATTTCTAGTATCTATGGGAGTATTTTTTCCGCTATATCTCAATACATTTCATGGGATTCGTAGTGTAGATCCAGGACTGATTGAAATGGGAAAAGTATACGGATTGAAAACACCCCAACTTTTGTGGCAAATAATTTTTCCTGGAGCTTTATCTTCGATTCTTGTTGGTGTCCGTTTTTCCTTGGGTATTATGTGGCTAACACTAATTGTTGCAGAAACCATTGCAGCAGATTCTGGGCTTGGCTATATGGCGATGAATGCTCGTGAATTTATGCAAACAGATGTTGTGGTATTGAGTATTGTTATTTATGCTTTGTTAGGCAAATTAGCAGATGCCACTGCCAGAACATTAGAAAGAAAGTTTTTGGCTTGGAATCCTAATTACCAAAGGGCATAGTTTTTAGTTTCAGTAAAACCTGAAAATTATTCATTTGACTTGGGATTAATGACAAAAATTGTATATCCGATATGGATTGGGTTGCAATAACAATCATCAATTGTAAATAAGGGAGGTTTTTCGAGTGAGTTCAAATGTACAAGGTACACAATTAAGTATTTTGGATCTGACGAAGGATTTTGGCAGAAAAAATGTTTTAAATTCGTTGAATTTAGAAGTTGCACCAGGTGAGTTTGTTGCCATTGTAGGACGTAGTGGTTGCGGTAAGAGTACTTTATTGCGTCTGGTGTCAGCATTGGATAAACCGAGTTCAGGCGGAATCTTACTAGATGGAGAACCACTACGTAAACTCAGCCGGTCTGTAACAGTAATGTTTCAAGACCCCCGTTTACTACCGTGGAAGCGGGTGATTGAGAATGTGGGGTTAGGCTTGCAAGGAAATTGGCGTGAAAGAGCCAAGTGGGCACTCGAGAAAGTTGGACTTGAGGATAGAGCTGAGGAATGGCCTCACGTATTATCTGGTGGACAGCGCCAACGGGTTTCATTAGCAAGAGCATTAGTGAGTCAACCACGTTTGTTATTGTTAGATGAACCTTTGGGAGCATTGGATGCTCTCACTCGCCTAGAGATGCAGCATTTGATTGAGAATTTGTGGCTAGAGCGCAAGTTTACTGCATTTTTAGTTACTCATGATGTAGAAGAAGCAGTAGCATTGGCAGACCGAGTGATTCTGATTGAAGCAGGGCAGATTACTTTAGATTTACCTGTGAGACTTGCACGCCCACGAGATAGAAGTCATGAACAGTTTATCAATATTAGAGAAGCAGTTTTAGAACGAGTAATGAACAATGAAAATACTCAGCCAAGCAACCAGTTATTACAGCTGAGTAGTTGAGATTTAAGCTTTTTTTAGTCAAGCGATATTCAACTTGAGGTAGCTGCGGTAAATAGGCTACTTCGAGATTAAAACTATCTATTAAAAAGTAACTACACCAATCCAAATTCCTGCGAACTCTCCCCTCTGCGCCTCTGCGTGATTTTTTCTATATTCACGATCTAGATAAACTAAAATATAATAATTATTAAATAATTCGTAATGGGCTACGCCCCGCTTCGCTAACGTAATTCGTAATTCGTAATTAAGTTTTGCAATGGATATTTTAACCCCACCGCAAAACTTGCTGCTTGATAGAAGCGGGGGACTTAAACCCACAGAATTTGTTAAATTTACATATATATTTTTATAAAAAATAAGCAATAAATATCTATTATTTATCTATAAATATCATAATCATAATTTTTGCCAAGAAAAAATGCAGTAATTTTTTTGATCAAACAGAGGCCATTTCCAAAGATAGCCCTGTAAAAAAAAGAAGAGGTAATCTACAATGAAGCTGATTTTGCCGCTCGATCTCGTTGCTGACATTGAGCCACATCTACCACCCAATACAGAAATTGTCCGAGTAGATATTGATGGTAATTTAGATGGCGATGCTAGCGATGCTGAAGTTTATTTCAGTTGGTTTTTATCTAGAAGTCCTATACTGCATAAAATACTCGAAGCTGCACCTGCACTGCGTTGGCATCATGCCCCCAATGCAGGGGTGAATCACATTCTGACACCAACTTATTTGAAAAGAGATATTCTTCTCACAAATGGGGCGGGAGTACATGGAATTCCCATTGCCGAATTTGTGATTACTTACATACTTGCTCATGCGAAGCATCTGCCAGAATTATATAGTTTACAAGCAGAACGTCACTGGAAAAGAGGCTTCGCCATCAAAGAGTTAACAGATGCAACTTTGCTAATTATTGGTGCTGGTGGCATCGGTCAAGAAATTGCCGCCCGTGCTAAACCGTATGGCTTGAAAATTATTGGCAGTCGCCGTCATCCCCAAGAACTACCAAATTTTGATAAAGTAGTGAGTGCCGATGAATGGCGATCGCTCCTCCCCACAGCAGACTATGTAGTAATTGCAACACCACTGACACACGAAACCAAAGAATTTATTGATGAATCTGTATTGCGTTGGCGTAGCCCGCCGAAGGCATCGCTCCCTCCCCATGCATACTTAATTAATATTGCTCGTGGCGGCGTCATCGATGAATCAGCATTAATCAAAGCACTTACGGAAGGTTGGATTGCAGGTGCAGCATTAGACACAGTTAACACCGAACCCCTACCACCAGAAAGTCCTTTGTGGTCACTTCCAAACATCTTTATCACACCCCATACTTCCGGTCATTCACCAAAAAGTAAACAGCGTTCAATAGCTCTATTTATCGACAATCTTAAACGCTACCAAGCTGGCGAACCGTTACGAAATGTAGTAGATAAGGAAGCAGGGTACTAGGGAGTGGGGAGTAGGGAGTAGAGAGTAGGGGAGATAAGGGGACAAGGAGAATAATTCTGAACTCCTAACTCACCACTCCCCACTCCCTAATCCCCAGTCCCTTTGAAATCAGGGAGTAGGAAATATGGTGAAACTAATTTTACCCGATCATTTGATTGCTGAGATTAAGCCGTTATTACCATCTGATGTAGAGTTTGTAGAGGTGGATAGTGAAGGCAACCTCGATGGTGATGCTAGTGATGCTGAAGTTTATGTCAACGGATTCTACCTCAAGACCTCTACCCTTGACAAAGTACTGGCGGCAGCACCGGCGCTGCGTTGGCAACAGTCACCGAGTGCTGGTGTGAATCATATCCTGACGCCAACTTATTTAAAAAGAGATATTATTCTTACAAATGCCGCAGGAGTTCACGCGATTCCAATTTCGGAATTCGTACTGGCATTCATGCTTTATCACGCCAAGAATCTGCGGAAATTGCAAGTTTTGCAGGATGAACACACTTGGGTAAGAGGTGTGTTTCTCGAAGAGTTGGCAGATGCGACTTTATTAATTATTGGCACTGGAAATATAGGTCAAGCGATCGCATCTCGCGCTAAAGCTTTTGGAGTCGAAGTTTGGGGTAGTCGCCGCCATCCCGAACCTTTACCCAATTTTGATAAAATTGTCGGTGCTGATGAATGGCGATCGCTCCTCCCCGCAGCAGACTATGTAGTTATTGCTACACCATTAACTCCAGAAACTAAAGGCTTAATTGATGAAGCAGCATTGCGCTCCATGCGTCCCTCTGCTTACCTTATTAATATCGCTCGTGGTGCAATAGTGGATGAAGCTGCATTACTCACCGCACTACGTGAGGGATGGATTGCTGGTGCTGGATTAGATACTGTTGCAACAGAACCTCTACCACCAGAAAGTCCTTTATGGTCGCTACCGAACGCGTTTATCACACCTCATTGCTCAGCCCTTTCGCCACGGCTAAAAGAACGCATAGCAGAATTATTTATTGACAATCTTCAACGCTACCAAACTGGTCAACCCTTACGGAATGTCGTAGACAAGCAAGCAGGATATTAACTAAATGCATCTGACCTTGTTATCTAAAGCAGAGGACAAACCTTTCACTTCCAATCCCACTGATGAGCAATCGTTCTTTTTTGTTATTCAGTAATTGTTGAGTCCAATTGGTAAACCCACCATCTACAAGGAAATATTCTGTTCCTGATGAGTCACGACCATAGATATGGAATCCAGCACTATCATAATAGCCACGACCAGTCTCACGCTCTTGATCGAAGGCGAAGGTAACTTGTGGATATTGGGTGGCTAGTTTTTCGAGTACGCAGGTTTGAAGCGCATTGTAGCGAATTTTATCAAACGCTGTTAGGGAGACACGCACATTTGCGATGCCAAACCCACCACGGTTAGCTGCTTCAAACAGCCGGAAATAGAATTCCAAATGTTCTATGAGGGCATCAATTTCAAAACCATAAGAACCTGTATCACGTCCTGCCGTACAAAGACCGAGTAAACGAAAATGTTGGAATAAATTTGGCCTATTTACTTGCTGAGTGCGTAGCACACGCTGACTGGCACACAATTTTATAATTTCATCGGTGCGTGTATGTTTAGCAGAAGTTCGTCTCCGCTTTGCACACTCTAACGCCATAACGTTTGTTATATCCGCAGTCACTTCAGTATTGCGAATGGTAGACAGTACCTTGTTTTGGTTAACTGTTGCTACGACTGAGTTTGTTCCCAGTGGAGAAACTGGCGAAAGTTCTAGCGCCTCAAACCCTGGTGGAAGAACGGAATAAGCGAGGCGATCGAATTCAAGTTGTTGTTGGGGATCTACTTGCGACGGTACTACAAAGCGATTGTTTTCATACTGTTTTAAGATGTCGCTGGGTGTGAGGGAAGCTGCGCGTCGGCGATAGACTTCGAGTAGCAGAGATTGTAAGTCTGACAAGCTCAACCGATTCGTCAAAATATCAAGAAGGTCTGGAGTATCGGCAGCAGCGAGAATCCGCTCAATGATTTTGTCTTGCATATAGCAGTTTTTCAGTCAAACCTTTTTCTGACATCACGGTAAAAAAAACAAAAATCGCTTTAGCCCCCAATCACTTAACTTTCAACGCCGATTTTCCTAAAGATTGGCAAATAACGTCATTTTGCGGTGTGTGGATACGGCTGCACAGAACGTCACGGTAGTGTCTTTCTAAAGGATTCTTTTTCAACAGACCAGGATTTCCAGTTAATTCCAAGGCAATCTCTACGGCACGAATCGAGTTAGTTGTAGTCAGATATTTAACACTTTGTGCCTGTAATCCTACGTTAGGTTCATACTCGCCCTTGTCGATATCTTGAGCCAAACTATAAATGAGTCTCCGGTTTGCAAATAGCAGTGCTTCCATCTCACCGACGGCGGTTTGAAAGCGTGGTAGAGTTGCTAGTGGCTCTCCTAAATTAGATGGCGATCGCTCCCAGAGATATTTTATCAGCCAATCTCGCGCAGCAGTAGCAACACCGAGATATAAGGCACTCACTGTCAAGCTGCCCCAAGTGGAAATCAACGGGTCAAAAGAAGGCGCAGCAGAGATGGGGCGGATATCAACGGCGTATTCTGGGGGAATTAATACATTGTCTAATATCAGGTCATGGCTGCCGGTTGCTCTCATCCCCAAGTGATCCCAGGTTTCGACAATTCGCAAACCAGGAAGATCCCGACGAACCAGAAAATTCCCAACTTGTGGTTCATCTTCTGTTGTCCGTGCCCAAACAACAAAGTAGCTGAGGATGGGACTACCTGTGGTGTACTGTTTGTGACCTGTTAAACGCCAACCCTCTGTTGTCCGTTCGGCAATAGTAGCAGGCAATCCACCTCTGGCTGGGGTGCCTAACTCTGGTTCCACACGGGCAGCATTCAGCAGCGCAATGCCTTCGATTGATTCACGACACACCCGCTTGTATACTTCTGGAGGCCAGCGACGACTACGAGCTGCATGGGCATGTTGGAGATAGTGCATTGTCAGTACTAGGGCGGTGGAAGCATCACCATGCGCTATGCCTTCAATTACTCGGCAGATACTCTCTAGCCCCAAATCCTGACCACCTAGTTCGCGGGGGATGGTGAGGCTGAGCAGTCCTGCCTCATGCAAAGCTGTAAAATTCTCAAAAGGAAAGGAAGCGTCTTTGTCGTGTGCCCCTGCACGGGTAGCAAAGTCCTTGGCCAAAGTTTCAACCTGGTGGAAAATATTCGGGATCGTTTCTAAGCTTTTGGTTATAAAGGTGTCTGGCAGCGCTTGTTCTAACTGTGACATAATATATTGCTTCTTGAGGGGAAACTTAAATCTTTTAAAGACGGCCAGACAGTCGTCCCGCGAAAAAAAAGTTGATGTTCCTGCAAACTTGAGATGCTTTCATTAAAAACTAAGCGATCATACCTAAAAATTATAACAAATTACCAAAACTCTGATAGAGATAGATTGCGATCGCTTTTGCAAGTACCTCCAGCCATCAGATACTCGTAGCTATCCTCAAAGGAGAAGCTGCTACAGGGTGCGCGGAACACGGAAACGTCAAGGCAAAAGTTACAAAAGCCTTGGCGGAAGCTGTTACAGGATGCGCGGAATACGGAAACGTCAAGGCGGAAGCTGCTACAGGGTGCGCGGAACACGGAAACGTCAAGGCAGAAGTTACAAAAGCCTTGGCGGAAGCTGCTACAAGGTGCGCGTAAAACCCAAACGTGATTGCATATTACGAAAATATGCTGCATTTACCGTAGTATGCTTTAATAAGAGAATTCTGGCATTGCTGATTTTATGTATGAAAACGATTGTGCATGAGCTGCTGCCATTCAGATGCGGTACAACGTTATATCACTAGGCGTAGGGGCACGGCAGTGCCGTGCCCCTACTAGGTCGGGAAACGCTATATCAAAATCCTTGTAGAGACTAGCAATTGCAACCTTTCTACTCATTACCCAATCCCCAGTTCCTTTTATGCTTTGGTGGAAGTTGAATATTTATCCCTAAAAGTAGAGTCAAGACGTTGTTGACACTCCTCGCCGTAAAACGAATGAGGATTCTTGAGAACCAAAAGGTTTAACAGATTTTGATTCGTAACGGCTGTGCCAAACAGCCTCTAGACAGTCCGGTAAAACCATTCTGCTTACTTTTAAGTCCAATATTTGCCGCACCTTGAGCGTCAGCATTAATTAAATGTCCCTCTTTACTCCGATACAAACCCCGCTTAATCCTCTTACCAGAAAACTGGTAAGTAGCTGGTTTATTGGCATTGTAGATGGGCAGTTCGTCACTATCCAAATAGCTGGATTTAGACGTGTAACTTTCCTCCTGTTCTTTGTAAATCAATCCGTACCGTTGGCACAAAGACTTGAGTTTATTTCTCAAGTTGTGAAAGGGTATTTGCACAAAGTTTTGATTGTTGTGGCTACCAATATTAATCTCTTGCTTGATACCAGGGTTGTATCCAACTATCAAACAACCGATTTGATGTTTGATGCAATGGTCGATTATCAGCCTAGCCGTCTTGTTCAGGTAATCTCGAATTCGATTGGTGCGGGCGATATAAAGCCTTGCTTGACGTTCGGTAAGCTTCTGGATTTTTTGTCGATCTTTAATCGATTGCAATCTAGCATTTTCCTTGTTAAACCACTGGTTAATAGATTTAAGTTTGCGTCCATCCACAATAAAGGATGCCCCATTGGTATCGACACAAGTAGCCAGATTGTCCAATCCCAAATCCATCGCCATCGCATTTCCTGGAAAGGTTTCTACAGGTTCGGTTTCACTTTTAGATATGTACTCAACCTCAAAAAATCGAGCATCATATTTGGGGTGAATCCTAACTTCCTTGATAGTTTCAGAACTGAGTCGAGAGGGAAAGTCGATCGTCACCTCACCAAATTGCCGCTTAAAGGCATTGGACATCGGTACTTTAAACTTCCCATCTTTGACTTGAATTCTGGGAATTATCAGCACGAAATACCCGTCTTTGGGCAAGTAGTGAGGCAATCTCACTTTCTGCTGAAACACTCCAGACTTAACCGCTTTAATCAAGCTGTAGAAGCTGTTAAAGGTGCGATCTACTACCTTGAGCGTTTGCTGTGCGATGTCAGTATTGAGAAGTTGATAGTTCTCGTTCTTTTTGCACAGATGGTAAGCAGATTCGTAGCGCAAGTGCTTACGTTCCTCGAAAAAGTACTGGCGGACAGTGTAAAGACCAACATTATAGAGGTTCTTACTCAGCCTGCACAACTCTCTCAAAGCCGAGAATTCAGCTTTGCTCAGATTGCGTAATTGATTTTTCTGAGTCGAGTACATAAACATTGTTTTCGCTATTTAATCTATTTAACAGCAAGTCCTACTTATTTCAACCCTTGTTACTATGCACGGTTCTATCGCTCGTTCTTCGCCCACCCCTTCACTTCCAAGAGCTACGCTTATTGGTTTCGTTCGGGGGTGGAACTCCTCACTCGCCCTCCTATCCCTCCCCGCCCTAAAAGGGTCGGGGTTTCTCGGAGGTTTCCGATGAAGTTCTTTCCAACTCGGTTGCTGAGCATTGCCATGTCTGCGGCGGGCAGAAACATAGCCTTCCTCAAGAGATTAAAACAGCAAAGGATTTACACCTTTTCCTTAATGTTTACAGTCGGACTTGGTTTAGCATTGGCTGTTTTTGGTTGTTCTCCAACCACAAGCAACACTGGAACGACCCAAACAACCCAGACAACTAGCAGCACTGTAGTTCGTATTGGTTACCAGAAAGCATCAACTATCCTTTATGCGCTTAAAGCAAGAGGGGATTTAGAGAAAGCCTTTGCAGCCTCCGGTGCTTCGGTAACTTGGTCAGAATTTCCTGCTGGACCTCCGATGTTGGAAGCATTAAACGCAGGTAGCATTGACTTTGGCTATACTGGGGAATCACCACCAATATTTGCCCAAGCGGGGGGAATTCCTTTAGTTTATGTTGCCTACGATCCTTGGAGTCCTAAGGCTGAAGCTATCCTGGTTCCTAAAGATTCACCTATTAAAAGTGTAGCTGAACTCAAAGGTAAAAGAGTTGCTTTTGCTAAAGGTTCTAATGCTAACTATTTATTAGTCAGAGCTTTAGAAAAGGCAGGACTAAAATACAGCGATATTCAGCCAAAAACTCTGCCACCAGCCGATGCTCGCGCTGCCTTTGAAAGTAAGAACGTCGAGGCTTGGGCAATTTGGGACCCGTACTTAGCCGCAGCAGAAGCAGCAACAGGCGCACGCACTTTAACAGATGGAACGGGATTAGCTCCCAATCGTGGTTATTATCTCGCGGCTAAATCTTTTGTTGACACCAAGCCGGATGCTTTGAAAACAGTTGTGGATGAGGTTAAGAAAGTTAGTGATTGGGCGAAAAGTAATCCCAGTGATGTTGCTAAACTCCTTTCCCCAGCATTGGGAATAGATGCTTCTGTGTTGGAGATAGCTGAAAAGCGGCGCGAGTATGATGTACTTCCGCTCACGGATGAAGTGATTAGTAAACAACAAGAGGTTGCAGATACTTTTTATAAAATCAAATTGATCCCCAAAGAAATTAAAGTTAAAGAAATAGTTTTGCAAGGGAAGAAATAATTTGTAATTCGTAATTTGTAATTCGTAATTCGTAATTAATTACTAATTTTGCGAAAGTCGTCATTAGCTATTGGCTATAAAACAAATGATAAAGGACAAATGACAAATGACAAACGTAAATACACAGTGGATAAAAACGGATGTCCTAGTCATTGGGGGCGGTACGGCGGGGACAATGGCTGCAATTAAAGCTAAACAGGCTAATAGCGATCGCCAAGTCTTAATTTTGGAAAAAGCGAATATTCGTCGCAGTGGTGCGATCGCAATGGGAATGGATGGGGTAAACACAGCCGTCATCCCCGGACATTCCACCCCAGAACAGTACGTGCGTGAAGTCACCATTGCCAATGATGGCATTGTCCACCAAAAAGCTGTCTACCAAACCGGAAAGCTGGGTTACGAAACTATTCAAGAGTTGGAAAGCTGGGGCGTTAAGTTCCAAAAAGATCCCCAAGGTAATTATGACCTCAAACAAGTGCATCGGGTAGGTAAATATGTGTTGCCCATGCCAGAAGGTAAAGATCTTAAGCAAATTCTCACCCGACAAGTCAAGCGCCATAAAGTCAAGGTGACTAACCGGGTGATGGCCACGAGAGTCTTAGTAAAAGATGGTAGAGCGATCGGTGCAGTTGGGTTTGACGTGCGCGGCGGCGATTTCGTCGTCATCCAAGCAAAAGCCGTCATCCTCAGCACAGGAGCCTGCGGACGCTTGGGACTACCTGCATCAGGCTATCTCTACGGTACTTACGAAAACCCTACCAATGCTGGCGATGGCTACTCAATGGCGTACCATGCAGGCGCAGAACTGAGCAACATCGAATGCTTCCAAATCAACCCCCTAATTAAAGATTACAACGGCCCCGCCTGCGCTTATGTTGCTGGGCCATTTGGAGCATATACAGCCAACGCCGAAGGACACCGCTTCATTAATTGTGATTACTGGAGTGGTCAAATGATGCTAGAAATTTGGAAAGAATTAAACTCTGGTAAAGGCCCCATTCAAATGAAAATGAACCATTTGGATGACGATACAATTTCCGAAATTGAATCTATTTTATGGGCAAATGAGCGTCCTAGTAGAGAACGTTTTCATCAGGGTAGAGGTGAAGACTACCGCACCCATGCAGTTGAAATGAACATTTCCGAAATCGGGTTATGTAGTGGACATAGTGCATCTGGTGTTTGGGTGAACGAAAAAGCAGAAACCACAGTACCAGGACTTTATGCAGCCGGAGACATGGCCAGCGTCCCCCATAATTATATGATTGGTGCATTTGTGTTTGGAAGATTGGCGGGAGAAAATGCAATTGAATATATTCAAAATTTGGAGCATTTAGAGCCGGAGTTTGATTTTTTAGAAGCAGAAAAATCTAGAATTTATGCACCTTTAAATCAGCCAAATGGCATTCCTCACACCCAGGTAGAATATAAGTTACGCCGACTGGTGAATGATTATTTACAACCGCCCAAATCTGCTAACAAAATGGAAATTGGCTTGCATAACTTTCTCCGCTATGAAGAAACACTAGCGCAAATGGGAGCGCGAGATCCTCACGAACTAATGCGCTGCATGGAAGTGTATTTTATTCGTGATTGTGCAGAAATGGCAGCACGCGCATCTTTATATCGCCGGGAAAGCCGCTGGGGTTTATATCATTATCGTTTGGATTTTCCAGATAAAAATAATGAAGAATGGTTTTGTCACGTCAATTTGAAAAAGCATGACACAGGAGAAATGGTACTTTTTAAGCGTCCAGTGGAGCCTTATATTATTGACATAGATTTACAAAAAGAGTTTTACGATGTAGCAGTCCGATAAAAGCTCTGCATAGGATTATGACTAATAAAGTTTCTACTGATGTGCAAGTTAAAATTAGGCAATCAAAAATTCAGGATGCAGAACAAATAGCTATTCTTTCTGAGCAGCTTAACTATCCTGCTACGAAAACACAAATAGAACAGCGTCTTCTGCAAATCGAAAATAATAATTCTCACATTGTCTATGTTGCAACTGTAGAAAATGATTATGTAATTGGTTGGGTACACGCACACATCTATGACTTAATAGTGATGCCAAAACAAGCGATGATTCTTGGTTTAGTTGTAGATAAAGATTATCGAAATCATGGAATTGGCAGATTTTTAATGCAGCAGATTGAACAATGGGCTAGTTTACTTGGATGTGATGGCATAAGGCTCAATTCTAATATCAAACGAAAAGAGGCTCATTTGTTTTATGAAAAAATTGGCTATAGAAATATCAAACAATCAATGACTTTTGCTAAAACATTGTAAAATTCATAGTCCAATACAATTCAGTTAAGCATTTCTTTCTTCTCTTTGCGTCCTTCTCTGACGAGACGCTGCGCGAATGCGTCCTTAGCGGTTCGTTAAAAAAATTTAATTTGACCAAGAGTTGTAGCCTTAACTGAATCGTATTCATCCATAGTTAACAATTTAAACAATCAAGTAAAAATATGGCTTTAATCACCCAAAGAGTAGATGTCCCGGTAATCGTCGATGAATCTAAATGTTTAGAAAAATGTGTTGCTTGCATTGAAGTTTGTCCCTTGGATGTATTAGCAAAAAACCCAGAGACAGGCAAAGCCTATATGAAATATGACGAATGCTGGTTTTGTCTCCCTTGTGAAAAAGAATGTCCCACCAATGCAATCACTGTACAAATTCCCTTTTTGTTGCGCTGAGGTTTCCCAATGACTGTGGATACAGATTCGGAATTAAATCAATGGTTGGAAATGTTGCGATCGCCAGAAGTCAGCGATCGCTTGGTTGCGGTAAAATCTTTACAACACTTGGGAGAAGATGCAGCAGTTGAGGCGTTAATTCTCGCCCTCCAAGACGAAAACCCAGCAGTACAAAAAATTGCGGTATCTGCACTCTGGGAAATTGCCAATCCCGCTGCTGTTCCGGCTTTACTAAAATCTCTCACTTCTCCCGATGCCGAAATTCGCAGTGAGGCACTATCAGCTTTAGGTGAATTAGTTACCCCAGATCATCTGCTGCTGTTACTAGATGCCTTACACCAAGAAGATATCAATCTCAATCTTAACGTGCTAATTTTGTTACGCAAGATTCATGATGTCCAATCTCTACCTGCGGTGTTGTCCTTTTTTGAATCAGAAAATAGCCAACTGCGGGAAGCTGCTGTAACAACTGTTCGTTATTTAAACCAGGTGCAAATATGTCCACCAGTTTTGTCTTTAATAGACGATCCAGATAACAATGTGCGTCGTGCAGCCACTTTAACTTTAGGTCATTTAGCAGATAAAGAAGCTGTAGGATTACTCACTCAAGCACTGACTTCTGATGATGATTGGCAGGTGCGAAGAAATGCGGCAAAATCTCTGGCGATTCACGCTAATGCCGAAGCAATTCCGGCTTTGAAAATTGCTCTCAAAGATGAACATTGGCAAGTGCGAAAGTTTGCCATTCAAGTATTACAAAAAACCCCAGATGAAAACTTGTTACCTGAATTAATTGAAGCGTTAACAGATGAATATTCTGATGTGCGAAAAGAAGCAGCGATCGCCCTTGGTAATTTGGGTAATTACGATGCTCTGAATGCCCTAAAACAAGCACTGGATGACCCCGATCGCGATGTGTCTATTTAAGCGCAACGAGCAATTGAAAAAATAATTCGTAATTCGTAATTCGTAATTAAAAATTTATTAATTTGTAATTAATAATTAATTTTTTAAGGCTACAAGCCCTTTAATTTATGAATTAAAAAATCAACAATTATCATTATTCAGAGCAGCTAACTTTAGCTAAGGGGTAATAATTACGAATTACGTTAGCGTAGCGGGGCGTTCGCGGTAGCGTCTCGTAGAGAAGCCCATTACGAATTACGAATTATTATGGCAAGATTCAAGAACAAAACTCATTGCGATCAAAATTAATTATGGTACACAATTCCATATCATTACATCAACAAGTAGAAACTTCTCCTCCCGATCCCCAGATCATCGCCCGTCAGCAAGAAGTTATTCAACTTCTTAAGCAAATCATCGAACCCACCCTGAAAAACAACATCGTTACTTTAGGAATGGTGCGAAATCTGCGTGTTGTTGATGACTACGTTTACCTGCGGCTTTATATCGGTTCTCACCAGCAACAATTACAAGCAGAAATTAAAACAGTATTATCACTTTTATCTTGGTGCAAAAAAACTTACATTCAACTATGCACCATTCCGGAGGTAAAAACCACCTTAGCAATCTCCAGTGGAAAAGGGGGGGTTGGTAAATCTACAACCGCAGTTAATCTAGCTGTTGCTTTGAGATTAGCTGGTGCTAAAGTTGGTCTATTGGATGCTGATGTCTATGGTCCTAATGTTCCCCAAATGCTGGGACTGGGTAAATCTGAAGTTCAAGTTATTGATACTCCCAACGGTCAGAGATTTTTACCTTTGTCGGCTTATGGCATTAAAGTAATGTCTGTGGGACTATTAGCAGAACCGGATCATCCTTTAGCATGGCGTGGGCCAGTCCTACACAAAATCATCACCCAGTTTATCCACGAAGTCGAGTGGGGAGAACTAGATTATTTATTAATAGACCTTCCTCCCGGTACTGGTGATGCCCAAATCACCATTGTCCAAGAAAGCCCAATTTGTGGAGTCATATTAGTAACGACTCCCCAACAAGTTGCTGTTTCCGATGTGCGCCGCAGTATTCATATGTTTCGCCAAGTGGGGGTTCCGGTTCTCGGCATTATCGAGAATATGAGCTATTTCATCAGTAGTAGCGGTGAAAAAACATCGATTTTCGGCACTGGTGGCGGTCAAAAATTGGCAGATGAACTCAAAGCACCACTTTTGGGACAAGTTCCCATCGATCCCCGCATTTGTAATGGAGGTGATACAGGAGAACCGCTGACACTCGCTGACTCTAAGTCAACAACAAGCCGAGTATTTGTCCAAATCGCCACAGCTTTGGATGCGACTTTTTTCTCTGTGTTGAATGCCCAGATGGCAATATATTAAGGGAATTGGTCAATAGGATTGATAATGGCGATCGCTAATACCAATTCAATTAATGATTGCAACACATATTTGGATGAAGACGCGATGAATCGCGTCTCTACAAATGGTCTTAAATGATGAGTCCTAACTAATGCCCACTTCCTATTCCCAGGAGAAACTATGCCAGTCGAGTTTATTGGATTAATCCGGACAAAACCTGCTTCCGAATTAAATAGTACAACAAGTACTCTGGGCGATGACATTATCGACCCAGCTTATGTTCGGGAATTTGCTAAAGCCCATGAAGAAGCAGACTTTGATAAAGTATTAATTGGCTATAGTTCTAGTAGCCCTGATGGTTTGACTGTTGCGAGTTTTGCCGCAGTTGCAACCGAGCGATTGGGCTTTTTAATTGCCCACAGACCGGGTTTTGTCGCACCAACTCTAGCAGCCCGCAAGGCAGCTACCCTTGACCATTTTACCAACGGTCGCATAGCAATACATATCATTACCGGCGGTAGCGATGCCGATCAACAAAAAGATGGTGACTGGTTAGATCATGATAACCGCTACCGCCGCACTGATGAATATTTAGAAATCCTTCGTCGCACCTGGACAAGTGACACTCCTTTTGATTACGAAGGCGAATTCTACCGCGTCAAGGATGCTTTCTCTGCAATCAAGCCCCTACAAAAACCCTATATCCCGCTTTACTTTGGTGGTGCATCCAGCCCAGCGGTGAAAGTGGGAGCAAAACACAGTGATGTTTACGCCTTGTGGGGTGAACCAATTGCCGCAGTCAAAGAACGCATTGCTGAAGTTCGGGCTGCCTTACCCCCCGATCGCTCTATTCGTTTCAGCGTGTCCCTGCGACCGATCCTTGGGGCTACAGAACAAGAAGCTTGGGAAAAGGCGCATAGCATTTTGGCAAAGATTCAAGAGTTGCGAGGAGGGGCGAAAACATCTCCCACAGCTAGACCCCAGGCAGTAGGTTCACAACGCCTGCTGGATTTCGCAGCCAAAAACGAAGTTTACGATAAGCGTCTATGGACACCGATCGCAGCAGCTACAGGTGCAGCCGGTAACACCACAGCGTTAGTAGGTACACCAGAACAAGTTGCAGAAGCCTTAGTTGATTACTATGATGCAGGTGTAACTACCTTGTTGATTCGGGGCTTCGATCCTTTGGAAGATGCGATCGCTTATGGCCGTGATGTCATTCCTTTAGTACGAAAAGAAGTTGCACGGCGCGATCAGCAAGTAGTTGCAGCCAAAAGTTAACCTAATGGGTAATACAGTAGAACTCAGAATTCAGAAGTCCCTAACTATATGCTCACCAAACTACCAAGATATTAGACCTGCCTTGAAAATAGGGAGTTGGGAGTGGGGAGTGGGGAGTAGGGAAAAGAAATTTTCATTGTTCCTTGTGAACGCAGCTCATGGAGTCTCTTGCATAAATAAATTTTTATCTCACGCAAAGGCGCATTCGGCGAAGCCGTTCCCGAAGGATAGGCGCAAACAAGAAGTCTATTCTTAGTATTTAGTGAGTTTATTTTTTTTAATAACACGATTTACAAACCAAAGTCGAAACTATACTTTAATACAGTTAAGTTCAGCATTTCTTCCTTTTCTTCCTTTGCGTCCTTTGCGTCCTTTGCGGTTCGTTAAAAAAATTGACTTTGACAAAGAATCAACCCTTAACTGAAGCACATTGAACTATAGTTATAATTAATAAAAAGTTAGATCCCCACTTCTCAAAGAAGCCAGGGATTTGGATGCTGCAAATTTTCACAATTTTCTCACCACAATTATCCTAAATAATGTAAATTTTCTGTAGTTATCAGGTAAATCACAATGATTAGTGGGATTTTTGAAAATTGTGTTGGCTCAAAGGATATTGAAGCTACTCTGAAATATTGGAATGAATTCGGCTATCAAGAGGTCAAGAGAGGAGAATTTTCCGCAGAACAGGCAAAATTACTCTATGGTCATCCCTCAGATTTAACATCGCTGCGACTGCAAAATGGCAACTCATCGGCTCATGGATTAGTGCGGGTAATGTGGTGGAAACAACCGCGCAATGAAGGACTAGGTGATACATTGCCAGTGGTTGAAGGTAGCCGCTGGTTTGCTTCTCTGACTCAAGATATTTACGCGATCGCCGATGCTTTTGCCGACGACAAAGCCAGCGGCGGAGAGTGGATTTATACTGAACCAGTGCGCGGCATCGAATTTATCGGCAATGTGGGGACAGGATTATATAACCGCTTTGTCGGTGTCCGGGAAATGTTTGTGATTGGCAAGGAGACACGACAGGCATTTTTCCAGCGATATAACTATGACCGTCCTGGTTACGGTACCATTAATACCAGTTCTGGGTTATTAGTCAGTGAGGGAACTCACTCAAGTTTCATCACTTCCGATCACAGCCTCACCTCTTTTTACACAGAAGTTTTTGGACTTGTGCCGTCAGAGAATAACCCCAAGCTATCCGGCTATAAAAATCCATCAACTAAGCAGATTTTGATGCTTGATGAAGGGCAAGAATTTTATCTTTCGGTTTTCGCTTCACCAAAGACCAATGTCGGAGTTTTTCAAGTTTATAGCCCACTTTATCCTACGAGCGATCGCCGCGAATACGCTCAACCAGGTTCGTTGGGCATAAGCCTTTTCACTTATCAAGTTGAGGATATTGGGGCTTTTCATCAACACGCGATCGCCAGTAACGCTACGAACGTTACACCCATTGTTCCTAACGAATTTGGCGAACCTTCTTTTGGATTAATTGCACCAGATGGAATGTACTGGGTAATCGTTGGCTAGTCTGGGGATTGGGGACTGGGGAAGATGAGGGAGATGAGGGAGATGAGGGAGACAAGGAGAGAATTTGCAACAAGTCTTTCTCCTTGTCCTCCCATCCTCTTCCTTCCCCGTGTCCTCTTCCCCATGCCCACACACATTAAACCTCTCTACCACCTGTATGCGAGGAATTGAATGTCAATATATAGCCGTCTGGCCCAGTCAAGGTAAATGAACTGTGGATTCTGCCTGGTTCCACCTCAGAAACAGTCAGTCCCCACTCTCTAAAAACATCTCTAGTAGCAAAAACATCATCTACCATCAAATCAAAAGGCGCTTTGGTTCCCAAAGGAATAGCCTCTGGTGTTGTTCTCAAAACTAAGTGCGTTCCTCCCCGTAATTCTAAAACAGCTACTTGTTCTGATTGAGCAATTAACCGCAGCCCTATTTTGACGAAAAATTCGCTAGCTTCCAGTACATTACTCACATATAATCTCACATGACCAATTGCCACAGGGGGACGAGTATCTTTTTCTTCGGCAATAGTTTCTGATAGTGACATAGCTTTGATCCAAAAATATTTACTTACCGTTCGGTCTGCCATCTCCCAAATCAGCTTGGTCAAATTCAGCAGTTTTGGGCAAATTCATCTCAACATTGGATATAGTATCAATCTCTACTTTAGCATTTTGAAACTGCCCATCTAAAATATGTCCTCCAGTTTTTCGATTTGCAGTTAAAAAATGAAAATGATAGCCGCTAACATTTACTCCTTGCATATATTTTGGTGTCCGAAATCCTACTAAAATACCATTCACATTCCTTAATTCAAAAACTGATTGTCCTTTCAGCGCATCTACCAAAGGACGATAGGGCGGGGTTTGTTTGGGAACGCTTCTAAATTTTAAATAAGGAAAATTACCTTGAATACGAATTGCATAAGGATAATTTTTAGTGGCTAAGCGCTGGTCTAAAGATTCCTGCAATTGCTGATAATTCATCTGCCCTTCTAAATGAATTAATTTTTCTGGTTTAAAAAAGGTGACGGTCGCAAAAGGGCTAATCGTGGAATCAGGAATGATGGACGCAATTCCATCAGCTTTAACCTGGTAAAATTTCCCATTTAATCCAATCATTTCCCCATCAAGATAATTGACTGTACCCAAACCAAAATCACCGTATTTTTTTAACTGCTGGAAATTAGTATTTCCTTCATAAATTCCTGCTGCCAGAGCGCTAATTGTAGATGTTTGAAATAGGGTATTTGTTGATGTATGTGCCTGAGTTTTGCCTGGCATCATCACACCTATTAATGCAATGATGCTTAAAATAGCTATCCAGAAATAACGCTTGAGTTTCATAAAGATAAAACAGATAAATGTTCTCAATGAGGAGACAACGAAGAATTTACCAAACAAAGGCATGGGGCATTGGTTATTCTCCTCATCTCCCTCATACCCCTCATACCCCTCATCCCCCTTATCCCCTCGTCTTGAGATAATTGTCGTTCATCAACAGACATGATATGATTTTTAGTCACTGTGCATTAATTGTATTAGTGGCTTTTTTTTGAACAAATACTAAGGATGCAAACTTTCTGCTAATCTAATATTAAGCAAAGTTAACTATTGTTCGGGGCTTGTGATGTACAAGCCTAGCGAAGCTTTATCAAAAACATTCTGAGGACTTTGTATAAGTCTTCCAGATTCCTCTTCTCAGAACAAGAGGATAAAATTGCTGTCTTTTTTTATTGCCAAGACTATAAAGGTGTCGGGGAATTAGGGAAATCAGTAAAGAATTAAACGCCTAACCTTGGGTTGAGCGTATGCCCATATTAATCCCGTATTAATTCGGTAAAAACATGCTTACAAACATTTTCAAATAGGGAAAAGCTGATGTTACCAAGTAATAGAGAAAATTTTCCAAAAGACAAATTAAAATTTGTGTCTTTTGAACTTCCATCGGCGCTTAAATCTCCGAATGTTGCTTGTTTTGTTATCGGGGAGAGCTTATCGTTTTTTGGCTCATGGATGACACAAATCGCTTTAGTATGGTTGGTTTATCAATTAACTAATTCAGCTATTTTAGTAGGTATAGCTGGATTCACAAATCAAGCTATGGGCTTGATTATTACACCTGTAGTAGGAGTATTATTAGATCGTTGGAATTTACGATATGTCTTACTAACTACTCAGCTAGCATCTATTATTTTATCTTCTACACTAACATTTTTAACTATTAGCGATCGCATCACTGTTGCCTGGATTATAATTATTGGCACTCTCCAAGGAACGGTAAAAGCTTTTGATCTACCAGCACGTCAGGTAATTATTCCCAGACTAGTAGATAAAAAGGCTGATATTTACAGTGCAATGGCCTCCCATTCATTCTTAATTAATACTGCTAAATTTGTCAGTCCAATGATTGGGGGTTTACTAATTGCAAGTTCCGGAGCCGCTTCATGCTTTTTAGTAGATAGTATTAGTTATTTGCCCTTCTTATCTGCTATCTTAACCATCCAAGTCAAGCCTGTTGTGAAAAACTTATCAGAGCAAAAAACCAAAATTTGGCAAAATCTGAAAGAAGGCTTTGTTTTTGCCTATGACTTTCTGCCTATAAAATCTGTATTAGCTTTACAAATTGTCATTTGTTTCATGGCAATGACTCACGTAAATTTAATGCCTATTTTTGCCAAAGAAGTTTTGAGCGGTGATGCTAAAACTATGGGATTTTTGATGACAGCTTCAGCACTTGGCTCTATAATTTCAGGATTTTATCTGGTTTCCCGAAAACAAGCCATAGGGCTGGAAGATATTGTGGCACGTTCTGCGGGAATTTTAGGTTTATCATTAATCGTATTTTCCCGCATCAAAAATTTGGAAGCTTGTCTAGTGTTTATGTTTTTTATAGGCATGAATACTACTTTAACTTTGGCTTCCATTAGTAACTTTCTCCAACTAATTATTGTTGATGAAAATAAAAGAGGTAGAGTCACTAGTATATTTACAACTGGTTTTTTAGGAGTCCTACCTTTTGGGAATTTATTCTTTGGAGGATTGGCCGATCGCATCGGTGTAACCAATGCTTTATTCTTTGGTGGTGCTTGTTGTATCGTAGGAGCCTATATCTTTAGTAGAAAACTACGCACCATCAAAAAAATAGTACATCCAATTTATGTAGATATGGGCATAGTTACATAGTCATATCGAGCCAAAGCTACAGGCAATAGGCAATAGGCAATAGGCAAAGGTTAATTGCCTCTTGCCTTAAAAAACAGCTTTGCTTTTAAAGAAAACTAAGAGTAATACCTAAATTGTTGTAAAAACTACTTGATTTTCACAGGTGTTTGTGAGAAAGTTTGATTTAACAACTGCAAACACCTGTAACTCGATAGTCTTACAGTATTTTATCGAACTGGAAAAGAATCGTGGTTTGAGCTATGCGATCGCAGCAATGCTTTAACCACAGAGTATGCTATTGAGTTGATGAAAACTGTAAAAGTCTAACAGCTATGCGATCGAGCCTTGAATAGGATAAGTAAATGCCCAGAGTAATAACTAAGAGTGCAAATTACTTTCCAGTAGAGCAGCTCCAAGTTTCATAACAAATTCGCTAAGATTACTCTCTTCTTCAAGTGGTGAGTGTTCCAAATGTGTGACTTAAAGTTACTCATTGATTCGCTCATGACTGGATTTTTGTATTGTTTTTTGCCAATGGAGATATCTTGAGATGCAAGTAGATCCCAATTCTCACCAAAATTCTGGTCAGGATGCTCAAACTCAGAGCGAAATAAAGCAGCCTAAGAAACCCAATGTAGGTAGTTCAGGTGGCAGACGCTTTTTATTTAGTCGTGGTAGTAGACGTTCATTTCTCGGTCGTGTAGGTTTATTTACAGTCGCCAGCGCTGTTGGAGGTATTTTAGGTTCAACTGTGTCCTCCAAAAAGGGAGGAGACATTGCCCAAGCCGAAAATCCTTTCGGACGTTCTGGAAGGTCACGGTTCAACTATGAAAGGTTTGTTGATAAAGCTTTTCGAGTACGTGTTGAAGCAGCAAGACTCGAAAGGAATATTCCCATTCCGCCGCATCCTACCAACGGTGACGAGGAGCGATATCCCAACAAAATCGGCTCCGACAGTAGGGGACTACCCCACGATGCGCGGGGCGAGGTCAAATTGGAAGCTTACAACTCTCTGACCAAAGCACTGAGAACGCAAAACCCAGATGATTTTGAAAATATCATCTTGGGTGGCACCAGAAAACTCGTCAATCCTCAAGGACCTCTGGCAATTAGCTTGGAAGGCATCAATGCAGCCCAGATAGCAGTTCCACCACCACCACCTCTAGCTAGTGCAAGAAGGGCTGCTGAAGCTGTTGAACTCTACTGGCAAGCCTTACTACGTGATGTACCTTATTCCAAGTTCCAAAACAATACAGACGACCCAAAAGTTTTGGCAGCTGTCGCAGACCTGAACAAGCTTTCGGCGTTCCGAGGCCCAAAACAAAATGGCCTTGTAACTCCTCAAACTTTATTTCGTGGTAGCGTCAACTACGTCGATCGCAAGGATTCGTCTGGTAATAGTACAAAATATGTTACTCCACCAGGGGTACTAGAAGGGCCTTACATCTCACAATTTCTGCTGCGGACTATTGTTTGGGGAACCCAGTCTGTTTCAGCACTAATTCGTACTGCTCTTCCTGGCAATGACTTTCTCATAGATTTCAATGAATGGCTGACCGTCCAGAATGGAGGGAGTTCAGGCAAGGCAATTAACTACGATCCTATTAACCGTTACATAGTCACGGTTCGTGATTTAGGTGAGTATGCTCATATCGGTGGCCCTACCTACCTGGGAGCTTCCTTGATTCTTGGTAGTATCGGCGCACCATTAAATCCAGGCAATCCCTACGTTAATTCCAAGACCCAAGCTGGTTCTGCTGCCACCTTTGCAGTCGGACATTTACAAGCCTTGCTCAACTTGGGTAGTTCACGTGCGATTAGAGCATCATACTGGCAGAAGTTTTATGTACACCGCATTCTGCGTCCAGAGGCATATGGTGGGCTAATTTACAACAATATAGTCAATAAAACCCAGTATCCGATTAATTCTGAGGTCTTAAATTCCCAAGCTTTAGCTTCGACCTTCGGAACGTTCGGTACTTATTTGTTACCTCAAGCATATCCAGAAGGTTCACCAATCCATTCTTCCTATACAGGTGGTGCTGCTGTTACTGCTGCTGTCAATGTCACACTTTTAAAAGCATTCTTTGACGAAAACTATGTTATCCCCAACCCAGTCATACCTGACCCCAATGACCCCACCAAGCTAATTTCCTACAGCGGGTCACCTCTGACCGTAGGCGGTGAGTTAAATAAACTAGCAACTAACTATGCTATTGGTCGCGGTAACGGTGGTATTCATTGGCGTTCGGATGGTTCAGCTGCCTTGGCTTTGGGAGAAGAAGTTGCCATTAGCCTCCTTAGGGATGAAAGACTAGGCTACAACGAACGATTCCAGGGCTTCACCTTTACTAAATTTGACGGCACGAAAGTCACAGTTTGAGGAAAACATTTCACAGGGGCTAGATTACAGCACAGCAATAGATGCAGATATTGTTGACATCCTCACCGGGAAGACAGCCACGGTGATTCCCAAACCTCACGAGTTGGGTTTCTGTTTCCTTCCATTGCTGGATTTTCGCAACTGCCCTTTAGACTCATGCCTATCAGGTCTTACGTTCGCTCCACAGACTGTAACGGTGTGTCCCACCGCCAAAATATTTTTAGCTGCATTGATGTCTCGGTCGTGGTGTGTTCCGCAGTTGGGACAGTCCCACTCTCTGATATTCAACGGCAATTTTTCAACAATGTGACCGCAATGTCCACAGCGTTTAGAACTGGGAAACCATCGGTCAATTTTCACCAAGGTTCGACCATACCAAAAAGCTTTGTACTCCAGTTGCCTCACCAATTCTCCCCACGCAGCATCACTAATGGCACGGGCAAGCTTGGGATTTTTGACCATGTTCAAAACTTTCAAATCCTCGACAACTATCGTTTGGTTTTCACGAATCAGTCGAGTTGTCAGTTTATGGGCATGGTCAATCCTTGCGTCGGAAATTTTAGCTTGAATGCGAGCTACTTTAAGTTTTGCTTTATCTCGATTTCGAGAGGCTTTGGAGGCGCGACTCAAAGACTTTTGCGCCCTTCTCAATTTTTGATAGTGCTTGTTGAATACTTTGGGGTTAGCAATCTTCTCACCTGTACTCAGGATAACAAGACTGCTTACCCCAACATCCAACCCTACAGCGCTATCAACGGGCTGCAAAGTTTTGTCAGTTGGATCATTAATTCGCAAACTGACAAACCAGCGTCCAGAAGGTTCAAGTCTAACGGTGATGGTACTAGGCTCACATCCAGCAGGAAGTTGTCTAGACCATTTAATTGGCAAGCTTTGAGAACACTTTGCCAAGTAGACTTGTCCATCCTTCCACCTAAAAGCAGACTTAGTAAACTCTGCACTACCGCCACTGCGTTTCTTCTTAAAGTTGGGGTATTTTGCCCTACCAGCAAAGAAATTAGTGAAAGCAGTTTGCAGATGCCTCAAGCCTTGTTGCAGTGGGACACAGCTAACCTCATTCAAAAATTGGAGGTCTTCAAGTTTCTTCCACTGCGTCAACATGGTGGAGGTTTGAGCGTAGTCTACTCGCTCAAGTCTCTTATACCAAGCTTCGGTTCTCGCTGCCAAGGCTTTGTTAAACACCAACCGCACACAGCCAACTGTCCGACGCAATATTTGTTCTTGCTCGGTAGTTGGGTAAAAACGGTAGCGGTAGGCTTTCTCCACATCTCACATTTTACCACATTCCATGTAAAGCCGTCCTTTATGACGGGGTTTCTACCCATTTTTCTGATGAAACAAATCTTTTCCCAAGATGCTTGATTGTTCTAGTTTTCTGTGATAATTTTCTTTTTACGTACTATAAACTACGTTAAACTTATCAAGTTACCGTAGTTTGTTAAATATCGTTAACCTAGTTGCAGGAATTTAAAGTAAAGAAAGAATAGATAATCTATCAAGTTGATCTATTGCAAGCACTAAATTGCGAACCAATGATCTACAAATTAATCTCTAAGCCAGGGCAACCTTATGAGCAAAATACGTGCTGTGATTGTTGACCCCAATGTGCCAGGGCGTTTGGCACTAAGTGAAGTGACTGCACCACAGCCTGCTTCAGACGAAGCTTTAGTGCGGGTAGCGGCGATTTCCTTGAATCGGGGAGAGGTCAAACGTTCAACCACTGCTGAGGCTGGTTGGCAGCCTGGTTGGGACTTGGCTGGTATCATAGAAACTCCCGCCATTGATGGGTCAGGGCCTCCCCAAGGAGCGCGTGTAGTCGGCTTGCGCCGCAGCGGTGCTTGGGCAGAACTTGTGTCTGTTCCCACCAGCACCCTAGCAGAAATACCGCCATCGGTATCCTTTGCTGAAGCTGCCACATTGCCTGTGGCAGGCTTAACTGCCTACCATGCCGTGCTAAAAGGCGGTTCACTTTTAGGTAAGCCTGTTTTGGTTACAGGTGCATCAGGAGGTGTTGGTTACTTTGCCATTCAATTGGCACGACTATCAGGGGCGCAAGTCGTGGCACATATTCGCCAAGCTGGCTATGAGACTCTGGTGAGAGAAGCAGGGGCACAATCGGTGGTGATTGGTGAAGACCTCTCACCCGCAAAGGAATATGGCCCTTATCATCTAATTGTAGAGTCAGTAGGTGGCAAGACTTTGGGTATAGCTCTTGGCTTACTGGCTCAGGATGGAAAAACTGTGCTGTATGGAGTATCTGGGGGAGCTGAAGTAACATTCAACGCTGCTCAATTTTTCGGGACTGGTGGGGTGAGTCTGTATGGTTTACGTCTGTTCGATGAACTGAGATTTGAATCAGCAGCAGTCGGTCTAAAACGCCTTTTGAATTTAGTAGAAGCAGGTCAGTTGCGTCCTCACATTGATTTAGAAGCTTCTTGGACAGAAATAGCTGACGTAGCCCAAAAACTACTCGACAGGAGTTTCCCTGGTAAGGCTGTATTGCACATTTCCAATTGAGGATTACGAAATAATTCGTAATTCGTAATTCGTAATTCATAATTAGTTGTCTTTTTATACACCTAAATTTATTGTTTCGAGCCGCTTAAGTTCAGGTGTGGGGTAAAAATTATGAATTAGGTTAGCGAGTCTTCTCCTAAAGGTAGACGCCAAAGGGGAACGAGTGTCATTAGAAATTACGAATTATGCTGAATTTTGGTTCAAACTAGACCAACTTGTAGCTGCTAGTAACCTCAAGATAGATCGTCCAAAAGGCACATCACATCCACGTTATCCATCCTTTATTTATCCTCTGGATTATGGATACTTGGAAGATACTCGATCTGGAGATAAAGCTGATATAGATGTCTGGATAGGAAGCTTATCAAGTAGAACAGTCACCGCCCTCATCTGTAGTGTTGACTTACAAAAACGGGATACAGAAATCAAGATACTTTTGGGTTGTACATCCCAAGAAAGCCGAGCAATCTTGAATATCCACAATACAGGTTCTCAATCAGCAATATTATTGGTTCGGGATGAGGTTGTTGAAGTCTTGCAGACGCGATGAATCGCGTCTCTATAATGAATATTTTTACGCTTAATGCAAGCGTATTGCGGGATAGCGGATTTGTAAAAAATAAATCACATTTTTGAACCTTAAAAAGGATTGTGACAGATTGATTTACTTAACCTAGATTCACCAAACTATCCCCAATCCAAAATCTAAAATCTAAAATCCAAAATGGTATGACTTTGCTATGAGCTTAGAACTAAAACTATCAGGTAAAACAGCGATTGTGACAGGAGGAAGTGCGGGGATTGGCTTAGCGATCGCCAAAGCTTTGTATAGTGAGGGTGTGAATGTGGCGATCGCAGCTCGTAACCCAGAACGACTAGAAAATGCGGTCAGTGCGATTCAGTCGCTACCCACCCCAGGAGCAAAAGTCATCTCCATCAGTGCCGACCTGACTCAGGCTGAGGATGTTGAGAAAGTTGTGTCAACAACTCTGGCACAGTTTGGTCAGATTGATATTTTGATTAATAACGCCGGTTCAGCCCGTGCGGGGTCGTTCCTTGACTCAAGTGATGATTTATTTTTGGATGCTTGGAATCTAAAACTATTGGGCTACATTCGCTTTGTCAGAGCCGTTGTACCCCATCAAAAAAGTCGCGGTGATGGACGGATTGTTAATATAGTCGGCGGTGCAGCACGTACACCTCGCCCTAGCTTTTTAGCTGGTGGTACAAGCAATGCGGCTTTGCTCAACTTCACAAAGGGCATTTCTAAAGAGTTAGCCGAGTACAACATTCGCATTAATGCCATATCGCCTGGTGCTACAGCTACTGAACGTGCTGAACGTCTAGCCCAGCAGAACGCCCAAGCCCGTGGAATCACCGTCGAGCAAGCAAAGGCCGAAAGCATTCAGACTATTCCTTTAAAAAGAATCGCCCAGCCAGAAGAAATTGCTGCCCTAGCGCTGTTTTTGGTATCCGATCTAGCTGCATCGATTACAGGAACAGAAATTATCGTTGATGGCGGTTCTACTCCTGGTGTTTAACAAGCTAGGAGGCGGAGGACATAGACAAATAAGAGTTTCAGAGAGTTCTTGCATAAGTCTTATCTAATTAATATTAAGAGCGGATTGCAGAGCCTCGAAAACCCCAATTTCAAGACAAACTTTTCAGGAGAAACAAACACATGAGTTCCCAATACTTTGACATCAAACCAGTTGCCGGACGCATCGGTGCCCAAATCATTGGCGTTAATCTGAGTAATAACTTGAGCGACGAAGTTATCAGTGATATCCGTAAAGCCTTAGTTCAATACAAAGTAATTTTCTTCCGCGATCAACAGCAACTCGATGCTAACGGACAGGTAGCCTTCGCCCGCAGATTTGGTGAAGTCACTACAGCTCACCCCACCGTTCCATCACTTCCAGACCATCCAGAAGTCCTCGATTTGAATTACGGCAAAACTACTTCCCGTGCGAATAGTTGGCACACTGATGTAACATTTGTAGACCGTCCTCCCCTTGGCTCCATCTTGCGGGCACTGGTCATTCCTCCAGCCGGAGGCGATACTATCTGGGCAAACTCTGTGACTGCATATCAAGATTTACCAAACCATCTGCGTAGTATTGCAGATGAACTCTGGGCAGTACATAGCAATGCCTACGACTATGCAACTGGATTTGACCTTCCTGAAGACGTGAAGGCTTACCGGGCTGTTTTCACTTCGACGGTATATGAAACGCTTCACCCAGTAGTACGCGTTCATCCTGAATCTGGTGAACGTGGCTTATTTATTGGTGGCTTTGTTCGCCAGTTCCGTGGTCTATCAACCACTGAATCCGACGATATTTTAAGACTGTTACAAGCTTACGTAACCCGTCCCGAAAATACAGTTCGTTGGCGTTGGCAAGTTGGTGATGTGGCATTCTGGGACAACCGCGCTACTCAACACTACGCAGTTGCTGATTACGGCAACCAACCCCGTCACGTTCAGCGAGTGACAATCGTCGGCGATATTCCAGTTGGCATTGATGGTAAACAAAGTCAAGCCATCAAGGGTGACTCTTCTGCATACAACCGACGCGAGGCAGTTGCAGTATAGGGGGATTGGGGACTGGGGACTGGGGACTGGGAAGAAGTTTCTTGATCGAAATCCCCAGTCTCAAAGTTGAAAAAGCATAAGTAAATTTTCGTAGAAATAAAAAATGAGCCACAAAAAACAAATTAAACTAGGTGCGTTTCTACCAGGTTCAGGTCATCACGTGGCAGCTTGGCGACATCCCAATGCTCAGCCGGACGGAGGTCTGAATTTTCAGCATTACAAGCGCCTCGCACAGACAGCCGAACGGGGTAAATTTGATATGCTCTTTCTGGCGGACGGTTTAGCAGTTTGGGATCAAGGAAAAGGAAGAGAAGCTTTTAGCCGTTCGGGACAATTCAGTGTCCACTTTGAACCGCTGACTTTATTATCGGCACTATCTGTGGTGACCGAGCATATCGGCTTGGTGGCAACGGCATCAACTACCTATGACGAACCCTTTCACCTCGCGCGCAAGTTTGCTTCGCTAGATTACTTGAGCGGGGGTCGTGCTGGATGGAATGTTGTCACCTCCTCTGCTGAAGCCGCAGCTAAGAACTTCAGTCGAGAAGAGCATTTGGAACATGCACTGCGCTATGAACGGGCGAGGGAATTTTTAGAAGTTACTTCCAAGCTTTGGGACAGTTGGGAAGATGATGCCTTTTTACGGGACAAAGAATCGGGTATTTACTTCGATCCTGACAAGCTACACGTTCCGAATCATAAGGGTCAACATTTCTCAGTGCGCGGCCCGCTGAATGTAGCCCGCCCCATTCAAGGGTATCCGGTGATTGTGCAAGCTGGTTCTTCTGAGGCTGGACAAGATTTAGCGGCACAGACAGCAGAGGCAATTTTTACTGCCCAGCAAACTCTTGCCGAAGCCCAGACCTTTTATTCTGGTGTCAAAGGTAGACTGAGTAAATATGGACGATCGCCCGATCATCTGAAAATTATGCCAGGTGTATTTCCGGTAATTGGTAGAACTGAGGAGGAAGCGAAAGAGAAGTACCAGGAACTTCAAGATTTAATTCATCCGTCGGTTGGGTTAGGACTACTCTCAGGACTTGTGGGTGGACACGATTTATCGAAATACCCCTTGGACGGGCCACTGCCAGATTTACCAGATACCAATGGTGGGAAAAGTCGCTTGCAGCTGATAACTGACCTCGCCCGCAGAGAGAATTTAACAATTAGGCAACTGTATTTGTGGATTGCTGGGGCACGGGGACATCGGACAATTCTGGGAACGCCGGAGCAAATTGCCGATCAGCTGGAAGACTGGTTTGTTAACGATGGTGCTGATGGATTTAATATTATGCCACCTTGGCTACCTGGTGGTTTGGATGAATTTGTAGATTTGGTGATTCCAGAACTGCAACGCCGGGGTTTATTCCGTACCGAATATGAAGGGCGTACCCTGCGGGAGAATCTTGGTTTACCTCGTCCAGTAAATCAGTTCAGTAAAGTTGCATCCCCAGAACTGGCGGGTGCTTCCAGATAATTTCACTAAAAGAGCGATCGCACTTTTTTATGAAACTCTTTTACACAGAAAGATCTCAATACGCCCGCATAGTTAGGGTTGCAATCATTGAGCTAAATTTAAGCGATCGCGTGGAACTGCAAAAAGTGACGGTACGCGATCGCAATAGCGAATTACTCAATTACAATCCGACGGGTAAAGTGCCAACCCTGGCGACTGATGACGGATTCATCTTGAGTGAAACGCGGATCATCGTTAGTTATCTCAATCGGTTAAATCCTGAAATCAAAATTGTTGCTGATGATTCTGACGGATTTTCGCAGCAGCTTGAAGGCATCACAACTGCATTTATCGATGGTATTAGTATTTGGGCAAGGGAGCGAATATTGCGGGACGAAAGTGAGCAATCACCTAAAGTGATCGAGTTAGAGCGATCGCGTGCTTTGCGAATTCTAGACTACTTCGAGAAGATTTCCGAAAAACTCGACCAAACACCTAAGCTCGCTCATATCACCCTCGCCTCTGCACTAGGATTAGAAATTCGTTTGCCGGAATTACAATGGCGACATAACTATCCCCAACTTGCTCAATGGTATGATGAATTTTCTGGGCGGCCGTCCTTACAATTGACGAAACCAGAGTCGTAAAAACTCAAATCTCGTCTGGTATGTCAGTCCAGTAATTTCAGCAATACAATCGGGTTTCAAAAAACCTTTTTCGCGTGTTAGGCATCCTGACGGTTCTTCTATCCTCCTTTGTTTTGGCGTTTCACAACGTTACTGTGCGAGTTTTGTTTTCAGAACATCTCGTACTAAGTTTCTTTTTACTCGGTGGATACGTTAAACCGGATTTGCAGAATTCATTCTTGTTGATGTTCATGCGAATGCTACTCGTAGTTCCACTCATGGCATCTCTGGCATTCAAGCTATATCCATCTGCCTTTAAAGAATTACGAGAGTTGTTCACTCGCCAATACCGGAATATTCTGATTCAAGCCTTGATCTGTGGAGTACTGATGTTTGTCTACGTTACCTTACTCTACGTTGCTATTGGCTTAATTACTACTGGAATTGCTACGACCCTTTTCTTCATCTATCCCGTGTTTACAGCGTTGCTATCTTGGAAGTTTTTCGGCCAACGCCCTACATTTTTCCGTTGGTTGGTGATGGGGATTATTCTGGTGGGCTGCGTTCTTGTTATTCCCCAATCTTCTGGAAGTCACAGCAATCATACCATTGTAGTTGGGATTGTAGCGAGTATTAGTGCTGGCATTGTTTATGCGTTCTATAACGTTATCGCCCAAAAATGTTTAGAAAAATTCCATCCAGTTCCCTTCACTTGGATTAGTTTTGCTTCCACCCTGTTACTCTCCGGTGTTAGCTTATTGTTCTGGCCAGTTTCTACTACTCAAATTGACTGGACGCCTCTGTGGATTGGTAGTATCTTTTCGGGTTTAGTTAGCTTTGTAGGACACATTTTGAACAATTTAGGGATTCGGATGATTGGTGCAACTACCGCTTCAATAATCGGCTCTAGCAGTCCAGCATTGACCGCAATAGTAGCTTGGGCAACTATTAGTGAAACCTTAAACTTGATTCAAATTATGGGGATTGGTGTTGTCACATTTGGGATTGCTTTGCTTAGTGGAGAAAGCTTTTTTCAATCACGAAAAATTAGGAATACTGGGAAATAGGGACTGGGGATTGGGAATTAGAAGATTTATGTAAGGCTAATTATCTAAATAAAACTTATATATCTAGACTTATAAACTTAGATTAATCTTAATTTTTTAATGACGAAATATGCTTGATGCTATCCTTTTCGATCTAGATGGAACATTGACAGATCCTCAACTTGGTATCACTCGCTGCATTCAGTATGCCCTGTCTGAACTCGGTTACAAACCACCGGATGCTGAGCAATTGCATTGGTGTATTGGTCCTCCGCTCAAAGATAGTTTTTCGCAGTTACTCAAGACTTCAGATTATGCGTTAGTTGAGAAGGCGGTTTCACTTTATCGGAGTCGCTTTTCTACGATTGGATTATTTGAAAATTCGCTTTATCCGCTGATTACAGAAACTTTAAAAGTGATTCGTTTTGCTGGCTATAAAACCTTTGTTGCTACTTCAAAACCTCATGTTTACGCTACGCAAATTATTGAATATTTTTCTTTAGCGTTGCTTTTTGATGGCATTTATGGTAGCGAATTTGATGGGACTAGGAGCGCAAAAGCTGACTTAATTTCTCACATTTTACTCACAGAAAATCTTTCACATTGTAGTGTGGTAATGGTTGGCGATCGCAAACACGACATGATTGGAGCCAAGCGCAATCATCTTGCTGCAATTGGTGTCACTTACGGCTATGGAACTGAGGAAGAATTAAAGACTCATGGTGCTGATTTGATAGCTCATTGTCCAGAAGATATTCCAGGACTTGTAATTCCTAATTTGTAGTTTATCACTCAAAATAATGCCGCCATCTTTAACGTTTCTCCATAGCTTACTTTTGTTCAGTACTGCTTTTTTTGCAGGGGGACTGAATGCTGTAGCAGGTGGTGGGAGCTTTATTACTTTTCCAGCACTCATATTTACGGGTGTACCGCCCATTGCAGCTAATGCCACAAATAATACTGCTATTTGGGTAGCATCTTTAGCTAGTGCAGGAGCCTATCGTAAAGATTTAGGCATCAAACGAGAAGTTTTCTTGCTTTTATGTGGCATCAGTTTCATCAGTGGAATAACTGGCTCTGTGGCTTTATTATATACATCGTCAGATGTCTTCAAAAAGCTAATTCCCTATTTATTACTACTGGCAACATTAGTATTTACCTTTGGTGATTCCGTAAGAGGTTGGTTGCAACTTCAAAGTCAGAAGTCATCACCAGAGTCTGTACCTTTATTTAATTTAGTGCTGGCTCAATTAGCGATCGCAATCTATGGCGGTTTTTTCGGAGCAGGTCTCGGAATTTTAATGCTGGCAACTTTATCATTTTTAGGTATTAAAAGTATCCATACCATAAATGCCTTTAAGACATTTTTAGGCAGTTGTATTAATGGAATTGCCATTATCCCCTTTATTTTTGCGGGTGTAATTGCTTGGCATCAAGCGATTTTAATGGCAGTGGGTGGTTCTTTGGGTGGTTATTTAAGCGCTCACTATGCGCGTAAACTTGAACCCCAATTAATTCGCAGATTTGTTATGGTTGTTGCCTTCAGCATGACCATCTACTTTTTTGTTCATGGTTAGAAAGTGGGGAGTGGGGAGTGGGGAGTGGGGAGTGGGGGGAGATGAGGGGGATGAGGGGGATGGGGGAGTGGGGGGGGAAAGATTTCTTCCCCATCCTCCCACACCTCCCACACCTCCAATGCCCCATGCCCCATGCCCAGTCCCCATTACCCAGTACCCAATCCCTATGCTTATTGCTTTTCATTCCAGAAATTTTCGCCTGTTCTACATAGGCCAGGCAATTTCTCTGATTGGTACGTCGATGACACAGGTAGCTACTAGCTGGCTGGTATATCGGCTCACAGATTCCGCTTGGTTACTTGGTTTGGTGGGCTTTGCCAGCCAAATTCCCACACTTGTTTTGATTCCTCTAGGTGGTATTGTCGCCGATCGCTGGAATCGTCAGCAAATTCTGCTAGTTGCCCAAATTCTAGGCATGGTTCGGTCTTTGGCTTTGGCGTGGCTGGCTTTGAGCGGTAGTATTAACGTTTGGCAGATTGGATTTCTTGGTGTGCTACTAGGGACAATCAATGCCTTTGATATTCCAACTCGCCAAGCCTTTCTACCAGAAACGGTGGGTAAGGAAAATCTCGGTAATGCCTTTGCTCTCTACTCATCCCTTGTGAGCGTTACTACTATGCTTGGGCCGGTGATCGCAGGTATATTGATTGCAGTGCTGGGAGCAGGACTTTGTTTTCTCATCGATAGCATTAGTTACATCGCCGTAATTATTGCTCTTTTGGCGATTCGACTAGCTCTCAAAAAAGCTATTATTTCCAAACGCAAACCTTTAGAAGAATTAAAAGCTAGTTTTAATTATGCTTTCGGATTTATGCCAATCAGATCGGTGTTGATTGGTTCATTTCTAGTTTGCTGTGTTTGGGGATTTTACCTGGCTTTGGGGCCTATTTTTGCTCAGGAAATTTTACAGGGCGGATCTAATACGTTCGGCTTTTTAATGACAGCTTCCAGCTTGGGAACCTTGGTTGGTGGTATCTACTTAAGTAAGCAGAGAAATGTATCTGAATTAGGAAAAGTCTTAGCATTCGGAATAGGTTTTTTGGGATTGAGTCTGATTATCTTTGCCTTATCTCATGTGTTATGGCTTTCGTTGCTTTCACTCTTGGCGGCTGGTTTCGGATTTATTTTGCAGATAATTACCGGACGCACTTTGCTGCAATTGTTAGTCACTGATGAAAATCGCGGGCAAATCACAGGACTTTACGTCATGACATCTACAGGTGCTATACCCATAGGCAATCTCATTGGCGGCGCACTGGCAAGTTACATCGGTGCTGCCAATAGTATCACTCTTGCTGCTAGTGTTTGTGTTGTCGGGTCACTTTTGTTTATGCAGCAAGTCTCCACCTTCCGTGATTTGGTTCATCAAAAAGTTCATAATTAGTCAATAACTAAAAATTGGTAACAACAATGACCCCAGTAAATGACCCTGGCATTGTAGCTGAAGTGACTGATTTATATCTTCAATATGAAGAAGCGCTTTCTAATAACAATTTAGAGGTGATGGATAGCTTGTTTTGGGATGCGCCCGAAGTAGTGCGGTTCGGGGTAACAGAAAATCTCTATGGTAGCGATGAAATTCGGAACTTTCGCGCCTCTCGACCAAATCCGAAAATAGAGCGAGAAATCTCGAATCTGAAAGTTGTCACCTTTGGAAAAGATACCGCAACCGTGACTTTAGAGTTTCGCCGCATTATCGGTGGTGTAGAACGTTTTGGGCGACAAAGCCAGACTTGGTACAGGTTCGCCGAAGGATGGAAAGTAGTTTCAGCACATGTTTCTTTGTTAGCTTTGTGAATTTTAAAATTATGACAACTATTACTGAAATTGCCTCGGATATCTATCGCATTCTCCAAGAATTAGCTGCACTCAGGCCGCGTACCCTAGCAACAATGCACGGGACGACGTTTGTCGGAGATGGTGAACGTGCATTGCAGGATTTGGGAGTGATGTTACGAGAAGTTTTGGTGAAGGAGTAGAAATCATGACTTATAGCGTCGCTTCTATTCCGCCATTAGTACAACAGGCTCAAGTACTGGCTGCACAACTCGAATTTTCTGAATCTTCACTCCCAGAAGTTGGGCGTCTGTTGCAAGTCCTCACTAGCCATATCACACAAGGTCAAATTGCGGAAATTGGTACTGGGTGCGGAGTTGGTGCTGCTTGGATTGTGAGTGCATTACACGCAGATAATACATTTATTACCATAGAGAGCGATGGCGATCGCGCCACACTTGTGCAACAGTTATTTGCACATAAGTCTAATGTCCGTGTACTTCAAGGCGATTGGCATGATTTACTTTCCTATGCTCCTTTTGATTTGTTATTTGCTGATGGCGGAAACGCCAAAGTTGTTGAACCTCAGATATTAATAAATGCTTTAAAAATTGGAGGCTTGATTATACTGGATGACCTGACACCAGAAGAATACTGGCCGCCAGAATGGCAAGGACGCATAGATCGAGTACGGGAATTTTGGTTGAAAGATCCCCATATCATTGCTACAGAAATTCGAGTCACTGCCAGACATGCAGTAATTCTAGCGACACGCATTTATTGAATTACAAACAAAATTTACTTTCAGGAAAAAAGCTTGCAAAGATTAATTTTAGTAAGACATTCGCTTCCAGAAAAAATAGAATCTATACCTGCTAGAGAGTGGGCTTTGTCATCAGAAGGGCGACAACGCTGTCATTTATTAGCCGATAAATTAGCAGACTTCCAGCCTGGAATCATAGCTGCCAGCAGCGAACCAAAAGCTATAGAAACAGCCCAGATTATTGCTCAAAAATTTAATCAGCCGGTGGAAGTTGTTGAAGGATTACAAGAATGTGACCGCACCAATTTTGGTTTTGTAGAAGAAAAAAAGTTTTTTGAAACTTTAGAAGCATTTTTCGCCACACCGGATAAACTAGTCATGGGATTAGAAACAGCAACCCAAGCTCATCAACGCTTTCTGGAAGCTGTAGAAAATATTATTGCCAAAACTCCACATGGTGATGTGATGATTGTGGCGCACGGAACCGTCATGACCCTATTTGTTGCTGGTTGTACTGGCACAGAACCATTTCAGTTTTGGCGACAGCTTGGACAGCCAATGGCGATTGTGTTACTTTTACCTGATTTCAATTCATTAAAAATAATTACTTTGAACAGTGATAAACTCTAACTATTAAATAACATGGATTCGTTTGATTGGACTGTATTAAGTTCTAAATATTTGGTGCAAGATAAATGGCTAAAACTGCGGGCTGATACTTGTCAAATGCCTGAGGGAAAAATAGTTGAGCCTTTTTATGTTTTTGAATATCCAACTTGGGTAAATGTTGTTGCAATCACCAAAAATCAGGAAGTTGTTTTAGTCAAACAATATCGCCACGGTGTGCAAAAAACAGTTTTAGAATTACCAGGCGGTTCTATGGATTTAGAAGATTCTTCCCCAATGGAAGCTGCAAAACGTGAGTTATTGGAAGAATCAGGGTATACAAGCAACAATTTTGTTGAGACTGGTATAATATCACCCAATTCATCAACTCATAATAATCTAATTTATTGTTTCTTAGCAACCAATGTAGAACTTGTAGATGATTTAAAGCTAGATATTACAGAACAAATTGATGTAATTTTGTTGCCGCTGGAAAATTTAGTTAAAGATATTCATAACGGTATCCTTCTACAAGCCTTCCATATTAGTTCATTATTGTTTGCTCTAAAAAAACTTGGTAAAGTGCAATTTCTCTAGTAAATTGACTTGATCAAAAACCTTCAATAAAGGATAAAAATTATGACTACTACAGTTTCATTTGACCGAGTTTCTGATATCTACGATGCAACGCGGGGGTTACCGCCTGGAGTTTCTGAAGAAGTTACTGACACTATCTTGAATATAGTTTCAGCCACAGAAGAAACTACCTTTTTTGAAACTGGAATTGGTACTGGCAGAATTGCTGTGCCAATAGCTAAAAGAGGCTATTCTTACGCTGGTGTAGATATCTCAGAAAAAATGCTGGCTGAGTTGTACCAAAAGCTAGAAGGTGTGTCTCATCGACTAACAGCAATCAAGGGAGATGCAACTTCTCTACCATTTGCTGATAAATCTTTTGATGTGGCGTTGACAGTTCATGTATTTCACTTGGTTTCTGCTTGGAAGCAAGCACTAGCAGAAATTCGTCGCGTCCTCAAACCGGGGGGAATTTACCTCTACACCCACGGTAATATGAATTTCAGCAAAGTTAGTGAGGATGTAAATCAGGGTAGGTTTGATTTTCAGCAACGTTGGCAAGATATCATTGCTGGCTATGCTTACCCTTTACCCCGCTATGGTGCAACAGAAGAAGAGGTTTTAGTTGAGTTGGGCGAACAAGGAGCAAATTTAGAAACAGTTGTTGCAGCAAAATGGCAATCTGAACTAACTGTGGGGAAATTGATTGATGCTCATAAAAACAAAATTTATCGCCATACTTGGCACATCCCGGATGATATTTTTGCCCGCGCAATTCAAGATTTGCAAGACTGGGCTTTGCAACACTACGGCTCTTTAGACTACGATTTGTCTGGTGAAAGTAAGTTCAACATTGTTGTAGTAAGTAACTGGGCTTAGTTGGGTATTGGGGATTAGGTATTGAGTACCGAGCATAGGGAAAAAACTTTCTTGTCTAGTCATACCATTTCACTTGAAAGTTGATACAGATACCTCAGTAGGGGCGCACAGCTGTGCGCCCCTGCGTTAAATCTATATGTATCAAGATTTTCGTGAAATGGTATCAGACAGGGACTTGGTATAAAGATTGTGTAATATATTGCACTTCAAATATATTGCTCCATAACTTGCCCACCCATGAATACTCAATTACTGAATACCTATTTTTCGGATTTCATTGTTAGTGGTTGGCTCAACTTAGCCCAAAACTAGTACTCAACCAACCAAAGTCAGGCTAATCAATTTTGGATTTTGGATTTGAGAGGATGTTTAGAAAGTCTACCGTTGTATCAAAAACCCCACGAGCAAGCCTGAAAAAGAAGGGAATAATCTTCTCAAAGTCTTTTTTTTTAAGGAGGATTTAGGAGGATCTAAAATTTTGGATACCTCAGCCACCACTTTTAAAACATCCTCTTAGAATGACCCCATAATCAATGCTCTTTCTAGAATAAATAATTGTAGATTTGGGATTTGGGATTTGTTCCACAAATAAATTTGCTTCCTATCAGGGCTTTTAGAATATTAAATTTTGAATCTTAAATTCAAAATGGAAAATTTAAAATCTAAAATTCGTTGAAGGCAATGTCTTCAGGACAATGCATATTGTTGTTAACTCTCAAGGATGCTTGAAAATGTGGGTTTGGCATACTAGAACAAAGTCTGTGCAATGTGTATTGCCGTTGTTAACCCTTGAGGTAATACATATTAATGGCCAATTGAAGGTATTAGCACATGGCGCTCTTGAGGAATTGAGAAATTATTCCAGGAACGCCAAGAATCTGGCCGAACTGTTGGTATGTCTAGACAAGTGGCTTGAGGATCGCGCTCTTACGGCTTCAGGTATTATCGGCTCTGAGTGCAGATCTCTTCTAGATCAAAAATTGCATTGGGTAACAAATTCATTGCCAATTTCCGAACAAATTAGAGGAGAATCTCTTGTTTTCGTAATTCAAGTAGGCAAAACTGAGGAATTTATTGCTGATAATGTTACCTTTGCAGATTCGGTACTTGTTTCTCCTATGGTGGCCGCTGCGGGTAGCTTACCCAAGAGTAGGGGTACAAATCATCAATCGCCTCAAGTCGGCGAACTCGCCCACCGCGCTGTTTCTCTAACGGAGTGTCTCCCCAACATTAGTTTACCTCAATCCGAAAGGAAAAATCATTTTCTAATTGATCAGCAAACAATCGAAGAGGTCAATAAAGTTGTCACCCAGGGATTGGAAATTCGCCAAAGATTAGATATTGACCATTTAGTAGTATCAGTACGCTTCCCAGTATCTGTGAATGCTGACTTGCTTAATTCCTGGCTAACTACCATCAAAACTCCATTTCCTCAAGGATTTTTGATGAAAAGTAACAGTTGGGAACTTATAAGCTGTACACCAGAGCGGTTTATTTCTATTGCTGACTCAAAACTTAAAGTGCAAATTCTTGCTGGAACCTTCCAAAAGGGTAAGGATTTTGATAAAAGTAGTTTAATGGATGAGCATCAAGCCGCCCGAAATGCTCTTTGCTCCATTGTCGAAGAGGTAGTGGGAAAACTGGAATTAAAAGTGGACTGTAACTTAGTTGAATTTGACGAAATTACACACTTCCACTCAGTATTTGAAAAACCTCACCACAGCGATACCTCCATGCTCTGGACTTTGGCGCATCTTACACCTAGTCCAGCTACCGGAACACAAGACAGCGATACACAGTTTGCGATTCAACAATTAGAAGGTCGGACTCGTGGTTACTACGGTGGTTGCTTTTTTCTGAGAACTCCCGGTTGTCTAGAAAGCTTAGTGTCTATCCGTTCTATTTTTCATCTTCAAAATAGCGAAGTTGGCGAAATGATTGTGGGAGCAGGGTTAAAGAAGGGATCGACTTTGAGTAGTGAATCAGCAGAAATCATTTCAAAGGCTACTAGTTCAGCAAAATTACTAGGTGTAAAGCTAGGAAAGTAACAATGAACCCATTAGAAAAAACGCGATCGCTTTATACTTGGTACTAAAATCGTTCGGATTCTGGTACCAACTTTCGGCGACGATCGCGGCAAAAAAATCTTCGTTAATCCGCTTTATACCAAATTGGAAGCTTTGTAATTAAGATATTTAATCCAAAATCCAAAATCCAAAATTGGTGTTAACTTACAAAATCGCTCCAGTTTCTTTCAAATAAACCCGTGTAAATGGTTCATCTTCACCCAAAGTGTAGTCCTCAATTAACCCTTTGCGACGAATAGAAATATCGTTGCCTTTTTTAATCACCACAGTAGAACCGTCAAAAACATCCCGCGTCAAGATCATCTCAGTTTCGGTGGGATTATCCAAAACTACAATATTACTGCGGTGGTAAAACATACCGTCTTGCTCTAATATGTCTTCCGCATACTCAGCAATTAACAAATCAAGTTTGGGATGACGTAGCAAAGTTTGGACGTTGCTGTTGTAATCTTTGCTTAATACTTTTTTTGAGCGATTCACAAAAACTGCATCACGACAAACGGCACCGATTATCCAGTCGGGATGTTGCAAAAGAATATGGTCAATTGTTGTTTGCAGTTCTTCAACTGAGATTTTATTAAAGGTAATAATCGGTATCCTGGCATCTGTACCAGACTCAAAAAACGTTTCTAAAATATGAGAAGGCACATCAACGCTTTCACCATCAGAAGGTTTCAGATGCATTAAAATTCCTGGTGCCGCGTTGATTTCCAAGATAGCGAAGTTACTCGATTTCCAAGATTCTGAGAGACTTTTGGTAATGACATCAATACCCAAACAAGTCAACTGAAAGTGTTGGGCAATATCTTGGGCAAGGATAATATTGTCATCATGAACTGCGTGCGTTGCATTGATGCTTATACCCCCAGCGGAAAGATTGGCGACTTTACGGAGGTAGACAGTGCGCCCTTTCTCAATCACACTGTCCAATGACAAACGCTGTTCGTCTAGATAGAGTTCCATCGCATCATCCACCAGAATTTTACTCATGGGAGAGGTGGGTGAGTCTAAGCGTGCAGGTTTACGGTTTTCTTGGCGAATTAATTCGGCGATGGTTGAGTCACCATCACCAACAACCGATGCAGGACGGCGTTCTGTGGCAGCGACGAATTTGCCATCGACACACAACAAGCGAAAATCGAATCCCGAAATGCTTTTCTCGACAATTATTCGGGGTAGTTGGTCTTCAGGAATCGCTGCTGCTGCCCTAGCATAAGCAGATTCCAGTTCTTTTGAGTCTTGCACGTCAGCTGTAACGCCAATTCCTTTGTGACCTACCACTGGCTTAACTGCCACTGGGTAGCCAATGTCTCTAGCAGCTGCCAAAGCTTCCTTTTCGGAAAAGACAATATCCCCTTCAGGTACTGGAAAACCCAAGGTTTTCAAAAATGCCTTACAGTCGTCTTTGCGGGTAGTAAATTCCGAATCTAGATGGCTATCACGGTTAAATGTTGTTGCTATCCCCCGGACATGTTTTTTACCAAAACCGTATTGCATCAATCCTTCTTCCCACAGATAAAATGCGGGAATACCTTTTTCGTGGGCTGTTCGCAATAAGGCGTAGACTGTAGGGCCACCGTAGACAGATGGGCGAAATCTACTTTGCAGCTTTACTAGCCGGGACTCAAAGTTGAAGTCTTCGTCTTGGGTGATGGCTTCAAACCAATCCCAAACAAAGTAGGCTACTTCTCTGGTTGTGCGTTCATGAAGGGATTCGATGCTAATTCGCGTGTATTTTGGATATGGCTTCACACTCCAGTGCTTGAGGTGCAAATCCATGTCCAGCTTTCCGACTTGTGACGCTACTTGGGCAAAGAGATGGGCATAGGATTCGTAGCTTTGGTCACGTAAGTGGGGATAGCGATCGCCAATCTTTGAAATATAATCCTCAATAGGCAAAGGCTCTCTAAACTCAACTAAAGCAAAATCAAATACTAGTGCCCCTCTATCTAAATAAGGGTTAGCTCCAATGTAATGCTTGAAGTTGAAAATATCGAATACATCCGTTCTTCTAGCATTAATGCGGACTAAATCACTACTTTTTTGTTGAACCATTGATTACGAACCTTTGGCTAAACACCCTGAAACAGTGCTGCGTGCTGAGGAACGAGTGCTAAGTAAAAATTAAAATTAATTGTATTCAGCACTCAATACTCAGCACTCCTGAAATTAATTTTGGCTAGTTATGGCAAAGCCATTGAATTGAACCGAACCTACCCTAACGATATTACTGGGCATCTTCAACTATCTCAAGACATAATTAAATCACCATGCATCAGTAAAAAACTAATTATATTTAATTCATCCTAATGAATAATCAAAGATATAACCATTGAAAGGTACGATAGATTACCAATAATTTGTATAAACGTATATAGGGTATTAATCAATAGGTATTGAGGAGACAGCAAAGTATGAATGGCACACAAGCTGCTCTAAGAGATGAAGTTAGATTACTGGCTGAGGAAGCTTTTCACCGCAAGCTGATTTCTGGGCATGGAGATGGGGCAGACATCAAAGAGTATCAAATTGTCTACCAAGGTAAACCCAGGCATCTCCCACTAGAACAAGCACGTTTTTTCTTAACTAACTTGCTTTACAGAAGCCGGGTTCATTAAATAGTTCGTCAGACAATTTTGGATTTTAGATTTTGGATTTTGGATTGATCCCACGGATCAATTCAATTCTGATTTCTGAATTCTGGCAGCGAATCAGCTTTTTCGAGTTTTTCAAAGATCAAATACCATTCCTATATAGCAATCCGATAGCGAAGCGGTAGCGAGTCATCGAGCGTCTTTGATTTGGAGAATCACTCGTAGAGGTAAGGGACTCTTTACTGGGAAGAAGGAATAAAGGTGTACTGAGTTTTGTTCAAAAATCAAATATGAGTCCTATAGCTAGAATTAGTATTAATTACTCAAGTTAAACGAAAAATCTGCGATCGCCAATTACCAATATCATCACTGATGCCTCTAGAAAATATATCTGGGGGCTGTTGACATAGGAGTTTTTATTTGGTCAAAAATCTTTCGGCTGAACTGCGATCGCTAATTTTCATACTACTTTTTGCAGGTAATCTACCAAACGGAAGATATTATAATTTTAATTGTCATGGTTTATTGAAATTTATCTAAATCAAATCAGGAGTCATTATGTTAGAAAGTAATCCTAAAAGACAGTTAGTAATTATTGGCGGAGCCGAAGACAAAGATGGAGATTCGCAAATTCTACGGGAATTTGTCCGCCGCGCTGGAGGTACAAAAGCGAACATTGTGATTATGACAGCGGCGACAGAACTACCGAGAGAAGTGGGAGAAAATTATATTCGAGTATTTGAGCGATTAGGAGCCGAGAATGTCCGCATCATTGATACAGAAACTCGTGATGATGCGTCTTCATCTACGGCATTGCAAGCTATTGATAAAGCAACTGGAGTATTTTTTACTGGGGGAGACCAGGCCCGCATCACCAGCATCCTCAAGGACACTGAAATCGATGTGGCGATTCACAAACGGTTTGCTGAAGGCGCAGTGATTGCAGGCACCAGCGCCGGAGCGGCTGTAATGCCAGATAAAATGATCGTGGAAGGCGACTCCCAGACCCATCCTCGGATTGAAACTGTGGAAATGGGTCCCGGTATGGGATTTCTCCCCGGAGTAGTAATCGATCAACATTTCTCTCAACGTGGACGATTGGGACGCTTAATCTCCGCTTTAATACTAGAGCCTGCTGTTTTGGGATTCGGTATTGATGAGAATACCGCAATGGTTGTGACAGATAATCAAATTGAAGTGATTGGTGAAGGTGCCGTCACGATTGTCGATGAATCAGAGGCTACATATAACAATGCCGATGAAATTTTGAAGGATGAGTCGTTGGCGATTTGTGGAGCTAAGCTTCATATTTTGCCACATGGCTTCAAATTTGATTTGAAAACCCGCCAACCTATCCTCAATAATGGCTCTGCGGCAAATCTCTCTGTAGCAGTTAGTTGATTTGGGACTGACGCCGGAAACCTCTCAAATCATGAAATATATTGAGGGAGTCGGGAATGGGGAGTGGGGAGTGGGGACTAGGAATTTCTTTCCCTCTGCCCTCTCTTATTTATTTTGACGTAGATTTCTTAAAAAGTTTGGATGCAACACCCCTTAAAATGTGTGGCAATAGTTTCGGACTTGGTAGGAAGACAATCCCCAGCTGCTGCATCAACCCAAGTGCATCACCTTGCCCCCAATGCTCTACGATTTTTCCGTCTTCGACTCGATCAATGTGCATGATTGACAATTTGATCTGCTTGCCCGTTGGCGGAAGACCCTGAAATTCTCCAAGGTGCATAGCTGTAAATGTTCCGCACGTCACAACTTTATCGCCTGCAACCACAACCTCATTAAAAATATGTTGACCCTCGCTGAAGGCTAAGTAAAACGACATCCCAAACTGCTTGAATTCCTCTCCATCCAATGGTTTAGACATACCTGCTAGATGAGCAACAAAATTAGGAGCGAGAAGTTGTAAGGCTTGATCGATTTTGCGATCATCGAAGGCTTTGTAGAACTGGAGAACGATCGCTTTGTTTTGTTCAGTCAGCATAGTATGCTCTAAAGTTAATCATTCAATTTTATATAGCAATCCTATTTGATTTTTGAACAAAATTAGGTACTGTAGTAGCGTGACAAGGCTAAAATAGTGCAATAGAAAAATTGGATTATGTTTTTAAGTTTGAATTTTTCAGAGATTTTTAATGCAACATTTTAGCCTTGTCACGCTACTACGTATTTTTTCAGAAATCAAATAGTAGTCCTATGGCGATCGCCAATTTCATCAACAAGCCTGGGAAATCGCCCAACAATTGAACCTCCCTGCTGCTTATGATGCTCATTATTTAGCATTAGCTCAAAGATTTCAAGCAGATTTTTACACAGGTGATAAACGCCTGTTTAACACAATACGCTTGGGTGAAGACAAATTGTAGGGGCACAGCAAGCATAATCTTTCGGTTCATTGAATAATTTTACTGGTGTCGTGCCCCTACTAGACATTGCATTCTGAATTCTGAATTCTGACTTCTGACTTCTCTTTTAATTTCTACCAAACACGCTACCAATGGCACGCGCCATGTTTTGCGGTTGCATCGCATCCATCGCAGCGGTGGGTTCGTAGCCGCAGTGAACCATGCAATCGGCACACTTGGGATTACCACTCTTCTGGCCGTATTGACTCCAGTCAGTTTGGGCTAGTAATTCCTGGAAGGTGGAGTAATAACCCTCGTTCAGTAGATAGCAAGGTTTTTGCCAACCAAGAACGCTATAACTGGGGCTACCCCAAGGTGTGCATTCATAGTCTTTCTCTCCGGTGAGAAAATCTAGGAACAGGGGATTGTGATTGAAGTTCCAGTTTTTTTCACCAGTTTTGAAGGGAGCCAGAATTTCTCGGAACAGGGCGCGTGTTTGTTCGCGGTGGAGAAAATGATCTTGATCTGGTGCCCACTCGTAGCTGTAGCCAGGAGAAATCATCATCCCGTCGGTATTGAGTGTTTCCAGAAAATCAAAGAACTCTTGCATATCTTTGGGGTCAGTTCCCTCAAAGATTGTGGTATTAGTGGTGACACGAAAGCCTTTAGCTTTAGCGGCGCGAATGGCTTGGACGGCAATATCAAAAACACCTTTGCGATCGACACAGCGATCGTGCAACTCCCGCATTCCATCTAGATGTACGCTAAAACTCAGATAAGGGGAAGGTTGAAACTTATCCAGGTTCTTTTCTAACAACAAACCATTGGTACACAAGTAAATATACTTTTTGCGCTCAATTAATCCCCGCACAATCTCGTCAATTTGGGGATGTAGCAGAGGTTCTCCCCCAGGAATTGAGACAACCGGTGCGCCACACTCTTCCACTGCGGCGAAGCACTGTTCTGGGGTGAGGTTTTGCTTTAATATTTCCTTTGGATGTTGGATTTTACCACAACCTGTACACGCTAGGTTACACCGAAAAAGAGGTTCCAACATTAATACTAAAGGAAAGCGTTTGCGCCCCAATAGACGTTGAGTGACGAGATATTTACCGATATCTATAGCTTGTTGTAAATTAACTGCCATTATTCCGATCGCTCCTCTTTAAGATATAAAAACACCAGTGTTATTGTAGGGGCGCACAGCTGTGCGCCCCTACTGCGTATTGCATCATGTGAATCGCTATATTTCTCATTTGACGTAACCCTGAGCAACAAACCAATCCACAGCATCCTGGAGTGCGCCATTGAGGGGTGATTGGGGTAAACCCAACTCTCGCACTGCCTTCGTAGCATTGTAATACATTGGTTGTTTCGCCATGCGAACGCCATCTATGGGCACTGAGGGCAATTTCCCCAGTGGTGCGAGAATTTTTTCATCAACCCAAGCAACACTCAGGGGTAACCAAGGGGGTAAAGTTCGTTGGGGTGCCCTCAAGCCTGTAATCTCGGCGAGTTGTTCGAGTAGTTGCTTGAGACTGAGGTTTTGGTGACCCAAGATATAGCGATCGCCAGATTTACCGCGCTGCAAGGCCAGTAAATGCCCCCATGCCACGTCCCGCACATCGATAAAATTCAAACCAGTATCCAAGTAAAAGGGCATTTGTCGCCGTAAAAACCGCAGTATTATATCACCTGTAGGGGTAGGTTTGATATCCAATGATCCAATTGGGCTGCTGGGATTGACTATAACGACCTCCTGACCTTTAGCAGCGGCTTGGATGGCTTCTTGTTCGGCGAGAAATTTAGACTTTTTGTAGTTACCCACCAACTTTTCTAAGGGACTCTGATGTGTTTCATCAACGACTTCACCAGATTTACCCACCCCAATGGCCGCCACCGAACTGGTATAAACGGTGCGTTCAATTCCCGCTTTTTGGGCTGCTGCTAGCACATTGCGGGTACCCAAAACATTATGACGGTGGAGTAACTCCCGGTCTGCTTGCCATAGAGAATAATGGGCTGCCACATGAAACAGGTATTGACAATCGCTCATCTGTTGCCACAGATTTGCATCGTTCAAATCGCCTTTGACAATTTCCACCTCCACACTGCGTAGATTTTGCAGATTACTGCTAGGGCGTACCAGTGCTTTAACTGTGTATCCTTGTTGCAGCAGCAATCGCACCAAGTGGGCACCAATAAAACCTGTACCCCCTGTGACAAAAACCCTTTTTGATTTTGGATTTTGGATTTTGGATTTTGGATTTATCAACTTGGAATTTCCCTATTTTGGATTTTTGATTTGGATTTGGGATTGTGCATTTATCAACATCTCTGAATGTAACCAGTCATTTCCATTCAAAAATCTAAAATCTAAAATCTAAAATCTAAAATTTCTTCGGGGAAACCAATCATCCAAAATGGTGTAAACCACGGGTACAACAATCAAGCTGAGGATAGTTGAAGTCACAAGTCCGCCAGCGATCGCTACGGCCATCGGCGATCGCAATTCGGAGCCAGCACCCAAACCTAAGGCGATCGGTAGCATCCCTAAAAGTGTGGAAGCGGTGGTCATCATAATTGGTCTGAGGCGCACGAGTCCAGTATTGAGGATTGCTTCGGTGCGGTCTACACCAGCACTGCGTAGCTGATTGATGTAATCTACCAATAAAATGGCATTTTTGTTTGCTAGTCCCAACAAAAACACGAAGCCAATCAGTGAGATCATGCCAAAGTCGCTCTTGGTAATCAGTAGCGCCAACATCGCCCCTACCAGTGCCAAAGGCAAAGAGACACCAATGACCAGAGGATCTACCCAGCTTTTGAATAGCAAAATTAGTACCACAATAATGCATAGGGCAGATAGAGCCAGAGTACTGCCAAAACTGCCAAAAACTTCGCTCAATTTGGCAGAGTCTCCTCCCAAATCTAGGGAAACATCAGACGGTAACACCGCCTTGGCTTCAGCTACCACTTTGTCAGTAGCATCACCCAAGGAAATATCTTTGCCGAGATTAGCACTGATATAGGCCACCCGCTGATTATTCAGACGCTCAATTTGAAAAACCGTCCCCTGTGAATTCGTTTCACCTTTAACTGTCACATCGACAAATCCTGGTATTTTCTGAATCTTCTCTTTAATTGCCTTAACAGCTTTGCTTAGAGATTGGAGATTGTTACCTTGTAATGCTACCTCCAGAGGTTTTTGACCGCCGGTATCGACAAATTGAATGTCTTCAACACTGGTAGTTACGCCAGAAAGAATTGGTAAGGAGGAGCGCAGCTGGTCTTGTAATTGGGCAGTTGTGATTTTCCGGTCTTCTTTAAGCCTCACATATAGGGTGCCTTTGTTCGGCTCACCCTCACGAGAACCAACGGTGGTAAATACCGTTTCCACTGCTGGATCTTTTCTCACCACCGCTTCGAGTTTCTTCGCAACCTCAAGGGAATCATTTAAGGGATTGGGAATGGGGAATGGGGAGTTGGGAGTGGGGAGTGGGGATTGGGATAAGGAAGTTAATTTTTCTCCCCCTGCTCCCCCTGCTCCCCCTGCTTCCCTTACTTGTGCTAAATCAGGGATTTTTGGCAAAGGAGCCGTATAAGCAATATTGAATTCGCCGCGATCTAATTTGGGGATAAATCCTTTGGGAATTAGTGGAATTAGTGCTATACCTGCAATGAAGCTGAGTACAGCTAATCCTATAACTATGTTGCGGTGATTTAAAGACCAACTGAGCAAGTTTCTATAAGATTGGGCAAACTTTTCCCAGGTTTTTGCTTCACGGCGAGGGGAGGTAGAGGGTTTTGGTTTTAGCCAGTAGATAGCCAGAACTGGAGATAAAGTCCGGGCTACTAGCATAGAAGCGAGCATTGCGGCTGAAACAGTGATACCGAAGGGCTTGAAGAACTGACCGATTACTCCACCCATTAAACCTATAGGCAGAAAAACTGCTACTGCTGTCAAAGTAGCTGCCGTAACTGTCAATCCAATCTCATTTGTCGCTAAAAGCGCTGCTTGGCGGGGATTTTCTCCATCATCGACGTGTCGCATGATGTTTTCTACATCAACGATCGCATCATCAACAATACTGCCAATCACCAAAGCTAAAGCCAGCAGCGTGATTGTCTCTAAATTGAAGCCATAAATCGCCATGACGATAAATGTCGCCAAAAGAGACGCAGGAATCGCCAATGCGGAAATTAAGGTGGCTCGCCAGTTCCACAAAAATGGAAAGATGACGACGATGGATAACAAGATTGCTTCTAGTAGAGCATCGATTGTTGATTGGGTGGCTTGGCGGATATATTTTGCTTGAGTCGCGGCTAAGGTGAGGTTGACATCTTTGAGTTGAGAGCGCAGTCTTTGGACTTCTTTTTCAACTCGACTCACCACTTCTAAGGTGTTAGCATTGCCGCGTTTGATTACCTGAAATGCAAGTGCGTCTTGCCCGTTAAACCGGACTAATGTAGACCCTTGCTGGCTGAGAGCCGCTGCACTGAGCTTTGATGGATCTAAAGGAGTTGCAGTTGCATCGCCCAGCAGTGAAACTTTCAGGACTCCTGGTAGTTTAGCGATCGCACTGACAATCTCATCTTTCGCCAACTTAGTCAAATCTGTGAGATTGAGCTTGGAACTCTCAATGGCATAGCTGATGGCGGCTGACTCGTTCAAGTTCAAGGGAATAATTTTAGAAGTCGCTTCCTGAGGAAGAGTCACCTGCTTGAGGGCGGTTTCAACTTCTTTGGTTGATGTTTCTAGATTCGTACCAACGGCAAAAGATAGACCGACGGCTGTTTGACCAGGATAGGTAGATGAGCGGATGTTCTCCAGTCCTTTCAAGGAACGCAGGCGTTCTTCTAGGGGTTTGGTGAGCTTGGATTCTGTATCTAGGGCAGATGTTAGGGGGGCTGTAGCATTTACAACCACTACTGGGAAGGTAATATCTGGGAACAATGCATACTTGAGGGAACTGAAAGCAAGGATACCAGCCACCGTGACGGCGATCCAAAAACTCACGGTCAGCCACGAAAATTTAATCGCTAATTTGGAGATATTGAAGAATTCTCGTGCGGATTTTGAGTTAGAAAGCTTTACCATCTTGGAAAATTATCGTGCAGGTGACACAATTATTTAGTCATGCTACAGCAATCGCCGATCCAAAAATGCTAAGAGTTGCTGACATTTTTTTCTTGCTTCAGTAGACATTGTTGCTTGTTACAGCCTTTTTCATCTATTTAAACCACAATTTCTTGTAGGGACGCCAAGCTTAGCGCCCCTACCCTATGTTTTAATTACCTGAAAATTGCTCTAACTTTGAGTTCTGTTTTAAATCCCAGTAGCATGATTGTATTTTACAGCGAAATTTCAAGAGCTTGTCATCAAGATGATGACATCAGACAAAAATGAGTAAATGTCAGCAATTGGTGGCTTTTTAGCTGCTGTTGATTAACCTTCTGTTTACAAGTTTTGCTCACCACCAAATGGCAATATCACTTATTATTGTCACTCAAATATGACAAAATTTTTAACGTAGCATGGAACTTTAGCAATGAAACTTGGTTCTGTCGAGCATAAGGAATTATTCTGTCGGAGCTTTACCGAAAGCTACAGGGAATATGAGCCTGAGTATCTTCCCTGGCCAGATTTGGACGATGCAGCTTTGAATTTCCTACGCAGCATTCCCTTTTGGGAGAAAGCTCTAGATACAGAGCGACAAGCTGGAGTAATAGTGAGTGGTTACGCACAAACGGTAAGCGATCCCGTTTTACAAGCTGCCATCGCTCTCCAAGGTCAAGAAGAATCACGCCACGCCCGCCTGTTGAAAACATTAATCGACCGTTACGGCATTAAAATGCCAGAACGTCCCCCTATTGAAGTTCCCCATCATATTGAGCCAGTATTTACGCGCTTTGGCTTTGAAGAATGCCTGGATACTTTCTTCGCCTATGGGCTATTTGCGATCGCCCGTGAAGCTAATGTTTTTCCAGAGTCAATCTTTACGATCTTTGATCCCATCATAGACGAAGAGACACGCCATATCGTGTTTTTTGTCAACTGGTTTACCTATACACAAATTCAGCGCGGCCAGGGATTTATCCCCCTGCGGAGTGCCAAAACCCTCTGGCAGTACGGCAAGGCACTCAGCAATCTGATTGCCGTCTTTGGCAATGATGACCCCAGTAAGACTGGTTTTGCTGCCACCGGCACTAACATCTTTACTAAAGACCTCACACTAGAAAAATTTCTGGAGATTTGCCTAGTGGAAAATCAGCGGCGGATGAGCAAGTACGATCCCCGATTGCTGCAACCGCAATTATTACCCAGACTTGCCAATGTCGCCCTGAACATCCTCCAGTTAATACCCAAACGCAAACTCCAAAATATCGAGAGCGCTAGTGCCTAACTTTTTACCCCACGACACAATTCTCGTGCCTCAGGGAGCAGAATATCAAGCTGTGTGTCGTGGATTACGCAGCGTTACTGGTTTCGTCCCAACGGTATTACCCATACCTGTTGGGATGAAGCCTTTACTTCAATACCTGCAACAATCCGCAGAAAGTAGACAATTTCTCGCCGCAAAATCGAGAGTGCTAGTTGTGGGTTTATGTGGCAGCTTGAGCAGCAGCTACGGTGTTGGTGATGTTGTGCTGTACCAAGATTGCATTTATCAAGGAAAACAGCAAGAATGCGATCGCCCTTTCACAACACACTTACACTCAGCCCTGAGCATGGGGCATAGGCAAGAAGCAGAGGAGAAAAACTCTTCTTCCCCAGTCCCCAATCCCCACTCCCCAGTCCCCAGTCCCCACTCCCCAGTGAATTTAGTCAAAGCATTAACAAGCGATCGCGTCATTTGGTCTGCGGCTCAAAAACGCCATCTGGGTGAGACTTTAGCGGTTGATGTTGTTGACATGGAAGGATTTACTGCCCTAGAGTTTTTCAATGCAGCTGGGGTAGCAGTGGCAATGTTGCGAGTAGTCAGCGACGATTGTCAGCACGATATTCCTGACCTCACACCAGCAATCAACTCTGATGGTTCCCTCCGTCCTTTGCCCCTGGCGATGGCAATGCTTCGCCAACCCCTAGCAGCTACGCGGCTAATTCGAGGTTCGTTAAAAGCATTAAAAGTGTTAGAAAAAGTGACAAATTTGCTTGTTTCAGGCTGAATTCTGAATTCTGAATTCTGTATTCTTCTTCAATCAATCCTCCGATTTGCATATCCCGCAATATAGATTCGCTCTTGAGCATTCAGGATTTACAGTAACAATTGAAAGGACATCTAGGAGATTAATAATTTATGCCCGATGAGCATAGATTGGAAGAACAATTATTATCTCAGGAAGCGGAAAGAAGGATATCCGAAAAATTAGATGAAGTAGAAGAAATAGAAATAGATATACAAACCGATCTGTTGAAAATAGTTCAGGGACAAGCAGACGGGGTTTCGGTAGCAGGTGAAGGATTAGTTATTCAACAAGACATTCGCGTAGAGAAAATAACGCTGCAAACAGATGGTATTGACATCAATCCCTTAAGCGCTCTTTTTGGTGAAATAAAACTCAATCAGCCAGTAAATGCCATTGCTAAGATGACACTGACAGAAGCAGATATTAACCGCGCTTTGTCGTCAGAGTTTATTCGCAAGCAGATGCAAAACTTTGAATTGAATGTAGATGGCGAAATTGTGAGTTTTGAGCCGCAACAAATTCAGGTATTTTTACCTGGTGCTGGCAAAATAGAATTTAGAGGAAAGGTATTGTTAAAGGAAATGGGAAATACTCGGCCTTTAGCTTATACTGCGATCGCTCGTCCACGTACCCATTCACAACCCGCAATGTTGGAGAGTTTTAACTGTACTGAGGGAGAGGGTGTTTCAATAGAAATAATTACAGCATTCATGCAGAAAGCCAAATATTTGATAAGCATACCATATTTTACATGGGAAGATATGATGTTTCGTATCAAAGATTTAAAAGTAGAAATTGGTAATTTAATACTTATGGTAGAAGCTCAGGTAAAGCAAATACCATCATCAGATGTAGTACCTCTTTAGTAGTATTGGCACTAATTAAAGATAATTTTTGTTACTCATGGGTGATTTAAATTTTCCAAAAGTTTTTTAAGCTTTATAAAGCTACTTAATTTCAAAGTAACAACTATGCAAGAGTATGATGTTGTGCTGATTGGTGCTGGACACAATGGGCTAGTTTGTGCCGCTTATTTATTGAAAGCTGGTTATAGTGTCCTATTACTAGAAAAGCGTTCCGTTCCAGGCGGTGCAGCAACAACTGAAGAATGTTTACCACAAGAAGCTCCTGGATTTAAATTTAACTTATGCGCTATTGACCATGAGTTTATTCACTTAGGGCCAGTTGTTGAAGAATTAGAATTAGAGAAATATGGCTTGCATTATTTAGAGTGCGATCCAGTTGTTTTCTGTCCCCATCCTGATGGAAAATATTTCTTAGGACATAAGTCAGTAGAAAAGACTTGTGCAGAAATCGCTCGTTATAGCGATCGCGATGCTAAAAAATACGCAGAATTTACCGACTACTGGCAAAGGGCTTTGGGTGCAATGATTCCCATGTTTAATGCACCGCCGAAGTCAATTATAGACATCGTTGGGAACTATGACATCACAAAACTGAAAGATTTATTTTCTGTTATTGGTTCCCCAAACAAAACGCTGGACTTTATTCGCAACATGTTAACCAGCGGTGAAGATTTACTTAATGAGTGGTTTGATTCAGAATTTCTCAAAGCCCCACTAGCAAGGTTAGCATCGGAACTTGGTGCGCCGCCATCACAAAAAACCCTTGCCATTGGTGCAATTATGATGGCAATGCGTCATAATCCAGGGATGGCGAGACCCCGCGGCGGGACTGGCGCACTTGTGCAAGCTTTGGTGAATTTAGTCAAAAGTAAAGGTGGCGTTATTCTCACAGATCAGCATGTGGAAAAAGTTTTAATTGATGATGGCAAAGCTGTAGGTGTGCGAGTGGCGGGTGGTACAGAATATCGTGCCAAACACGGGGTGATTTCTAATATCGATGCTAAGCGGTTGTTCTTACAAATGACTGATAAAAGCGAAGTTGATGGAGTCGATTCTGAGTTATGGGAAAGATTAGAACGCCGCATCGTTAACAACAACGAAACTATCCTCAAGATTGATTTGGCTTTGAACGAACCACTGCGGTTTCCCTACCACGCGCACAAAGACGAATATCTTGTTGGATCTATTTTAATTGCAGATTCCGTGGCTCATGTAGAACAGGCTCATAGTAAATGTACCTTGGGAGAGATACCCGATGCTGACCCATCAATGTACGTGGTGATGCCTAGCTACTTAGACCCGACATTAGCACCATCAGGCAAACATACTCTGTGGATTGAGTTTTTCGCCCCTTATCAAATTGCTGGTGCAGAAGGCACAGGTTTAAAGGGTACGGGTTGGACAGATGAATTGAAAAACAAAGTTGCAGACAGGGTGATTGATAAGTTAGCGAACTATGCACCCAACGTGAAAAATGCAACTATCGCCCGTCGTGTAGAAAGTCCAGCAGAACTCGGAGAAAGATTAGGTGCATACAAAGGGAATTATTACCATGTTGACATGACCTTAGATCAAATGGTATTTTTCCGTCCCTTGCCCGAAATAGCGAACTACAAAACCCCAATTGACAACTTGTTTCTGACTGGTGCAGGAACTCATCCAGGCGGTTCCATTTCCGGAATGCCGGGACGCAATTGTGCGCGTGTATTTTTACAGGCAAAGCATCCCATCAGCCAAACTTTGAAGGATGCACGGGATTCGATTAAGTCTACTGTCGGGTCAGTATTTGGGATTATTTAAATCGCAATGTAGATCAAATAGTATTATCACGCTTACTTCCCCTCAGATTTTTTTGGATCTGGGGGAATTTTATTTTCTGCTTCTGGTTGTTTAATCTGAGTCTCCAACGAAGGCGCACCTATGGCAAGGGTGAAATATAGCGTTTCCTGACCTAATAAGGTACACCTGTAGGGGCACGCACGGCAGTGCCGTGCCCCTACGCCTAGCGATATCATGTTGTACCCCATGTGAATGGGAACCGCTATAAAACTGCATTTTCTTAGGAGAACATACGATTTTTGATACACTGGCGAAATATTTAGGGTTTGGTGCGTTAGAACGAAGTTCTAACGCACCCTACAATACTAATCAATATTTAATAAAATTTAACCGTCAATTTGAATACATAGTTGATTTAGTTAGATATTTCATCAAAAGTGACTCAAAAATATCAAATATTCTATGTTTAAACTATTCAGATACGTTAGTATTTTCCTCATTACCGCCTGTTTACTATTTGCTTGTTATGCTTCATCACCGACCGAATTAAAACGCCCTCTCTTGAAAGTACAATTTGCATCTTTTATTGGAGAGTATCCAGGCATCATTGCTCAAGAAAAAGGATTCTTCAAAGCCCAAGGTGTAGATGTTGAACTAATTTATAAACGATACACCCAATTGGAAAGAGCAAATTTCAGTGCGGGTAAGTATGATGGTATTACAGCGTCCTTGGGAAGTTTTATCATCTTGAGTGCCACAAATCCTGATATACAAGGCGTGCTGGTTATAGATGAATCAACAGGAGCAGATGTAGTAGTCGCCCAACCACAAATAAAAAGTGTCGCTGACTTGCAAGGGAAAAAGCTAGGTGCAAATCTAGGCGGTTTTAGCGAAGTTTTCGTGACTGAGATGTTGAAAAGTTCCAACTTCACCAGCGATGATGTGAAATTGGTTAAATTAGAGGCTTTAGAAATTCCTCAAGGCCTGAAAAATAATGTTATTCAAGCCGGACACACTTGGCAACCCCATCTTTCTGAAGCGATTAAATTAGGGGGACACATCCTATTTACCAGTAAACAAACCCCTGGCTTGATTTTAGATATGATTATCTTTCGCAATGATACAATCCGCGATCGCCCCGGAGACGTTCGTGCATTTGTGCGAGGATGGTTGCAAGCCGCAAGCTACTGGAGGGCAAATGTTCAGGAAGGAAACGCGATCGTCAGCAAAGCGTTAAAAATTCCCAGCAATACACTTTCTCTGGAGGGAGTAAACCTAACTGATTTAGCTGAAAATCAAAAATTATTTCAATCTGGCAACCCTACCTCCATCTACAAAACTGCCAAGATATATGCAGACTTTTTTATTCGTTCGGGAAACGTGACGCGCATTCCTGAGCTAAAAAGTTTGTTCAATTCTTCCTTTTTGAACCCTCCCTCTTAGTTTAAAGCCATGCAGCATCATCTTTTGGGCGGCATCCGTAGAAAGTTGATCGCCTCGTTTCTGATTGTTGCTTTGATTCCTTTGCTGTTATTGGCATTTATCAACAAACAGACAACTGAAAAAGCACTAACTGAAAACGCCCGACAAGCCCTATCTGCGGCAGCTAACGAAACCGCTAACAGAATAGATGCCTTTATTGATGGAAATCTCAATGCCGTGCGTGTAGAGGCGATTTTACCAGGTTCGGCACGCTACCTCAGTCTAAATCCAAAAGAGCGAGATGACAGCCCCGAAATGCAATTGGCGATAGAAACATTAATTCGTCTGAGTCGCAAAGATATGCTCAATGTTCTCTCTTATGCTTTGCTCGACTTAAACGGGAAAAATGTATTGGATACGTATACATCGAACATTGGCAAAGATGAATCAGTTCAAGATTATTTTCAAAAACCACTGCAAACAGGGTTATCCTTTGTTTCTAGTATGAAGCGATCGCCAATAATTCCTGACCTTGTTACCCTGTTTTTTAGCAGTCCGGTTCGCAATGCCAAGGGAGATATATTGGGTGTATTGCGTGTTTCATACAATGCTACTGTTGTCCAGCAGTTAGTAACTCGAGAAACTGAACGGGCTGGGGCAAAATCTTTTGCTATTCTTTTAGATGAAAATAATATTTATCTGGCACATAGCACTGCACCAAATCTGCTTTTTAAATCAATTGTACCTCTGCCTTTGGACGTTGTAAATCAACTGCAACGGCAAGGGAATTTGCCTAATTATCCTGTGCAAGAATTGGCAACTAATGAGTCAAAACTTAAGCAAGCATTGGATAATAAACAGTCGTATTTAATTACATCTTTGGATGCAACAGGTAATCAGGTTAATCTGATTGCGATCGCTCATTTAAAATATAAACCTTGGTCTGTGTTGTTCGCACAGCCCCTTGCTGTTGCCCTAGCACCTGTAGAAAAGCAAATTCGTGACACAATGTTGCTATTTGCAATTATCGCTTCAGTAGTGACAATCATCGCTTTTGCCATTGGGCAACTGCTAACAAAGCCAATAATTTACCTTACGAATATAGTTTTCCAGTTTACCGCAGGTAACTTAGATATCCGCGCCAAACTTAGCTCAAAAGACGAAATAGGTCAACTGGCAGCATCGTTTAACAACATGGCACTTCAGTTACAAACATCTTTTGAAACTTTGGAACAACGGGTGCAGGAGAGAACAGCAGAATTAGTAATTGCTAAAGAAAAAGCAGAAGATGCAAATCAGAAACTAGAACAACTGGTAAATCTAGATGGTTTGACTCAGGTGGCTAACCGTCGCTGCTTCGATGGACGACTGCAAGCAGAATGGAAACGCCTTGCAAGAGAACAACAACCCCTGTCACTGATTTTATTCGATGTTGATAAATTCAAATCTTACAACGACTGCTATGGTCATCTTGGAGGCGATGATTGTCTAATCACAATAGCGCAAACAGTACAACAGATAGTTTATCGTCCTGCTGATTTAGTAGCGCGTTACGGTGGAGAAGAATTTTCAGTACTCTTACCCAATACTGACTTAGCAGGAGCAATCACAGTAGGAGAAAATATTCAGCAAGCAATTCACGATCGCGCCATTCCCCATGCAAAGTCTGATATCAAGAATATCGTCACAGTTAGTTTGGGTATTGCTTGTGTCATACCCACTTGCGACATCAAGCCAGATACACTCATCGCTTCAGCCGACAAAGCACTGTACAATGCCAAACAACAGGGGCGCGATCGCTATTGTATTCTTTTGACGTAACTTAGAGAAAGTTAATTTTTACAAGTCGATGCAACAAAGGTGCAGGTCGATGCAACTAAGGTGCAGGTCGATGCAACAAAGGTGCAGGTCGATGCAACTAAGGTGCAGGTCGATGCAACTAAGGTGCAGGTCGATGCATCATATCATGTCCGCATAATTAGTTATGATTCCCACAGTCATTGCACCCCACCCCCAGCCCCTCCCCGCAAGCGGGGAGGGGAGACAAAGCGCAGCTTTGGCGGGGTGGGGTTCTTGGGTTTTAATAAGTGATTAGGCGGACATGATATCACCTATTGCTGAGTCTAAATTGGGCGTTGCAAAACAGTGCTGTAGGGGCACAGCAATGCTGTGCCCTTACGAAAGATGTGGTTTTTAAACTTATTTATATTTTCTATTTATTGTCAATACTTGCAATATCTGTAGCTATTAAAGCTGTTCGACAACAAGACACTTTAGTTGCTGATATTTTTTAGAATCAAAGTTTCAGGGGAAGGTTAATTTGAAAAGTTGAACCTTGACCAACTATACTTTTGACAGTTATTTGCCCATTGTATCCTTGCACAATTTGTTGAGCGATCGCCAGTCCGAGTCCAAAGCCGCCTGTTTGCCGAGAGCGAACGGTATCTACACGATAAAAGCGATCGAAGATATGCGGTAAATCAGCACTGGGAATGCCAATGCCGTTGTCTTTAACTTGAATTACCGCACAGTGGGACTGGGTAAAAAGATTTAATTCTACCTTACCGCCTGCTGGCGTGTATTTGAAAGCATTAGTCAGTAGATTAATCACGGCTTGCTTGAGCAAATTGGCATCAGCTTCTAACATCACTGGTTGTTCTGGAAACTGGGCGTTGAAATTGAGGTTTTGGGCGGGAGCCTGAGCCGCGAAATCTTCGGCAAGGGATTTCAAGATTTCGCGCAAATCAACGGGTTTTAATATGGTGTCCGTCAGCGAACCATTATGACGGGACAGGAAAAGCAGATTATTAATCAGCGTAGTCATGGACTTAGCAGTTTCGGCAATATTTTGCAATCGCAATCTTTGTTCAGATAAATCTTCCGGTGGCATTAAAGCAACCTGGGCATTACTCAATACCGTAGCAACGGGTGCCCGTAATTCATGAGAAGCATCAGCTGTAAATCGCTGCAATTGCTGATAAGCCCGCAGACTTGGCCGCATTGCCAACCCGCCCAAAAACCAACCCGTGATTCCAATTACACCAAAAGTAACAGGAACCCCCAAAGTGAGAAACAAGCGGGCTTGGTTCAGGCTACTACGTAGAGAGTTCATGGGAACCGCCGTTTGGAAATAGCCAATTAACTCCTTATCTGACAAAACAGGAAGTGTGACTTGGCGAACCCAGCTTGTTTTAGTGGGAGAATCTGAATTTAGCGGTGTTTCCAGGGTTTCAAATCCTGGTTCACCTGTGAGTTGTTTATTAGTAGACGAACCGATAAACTGCACCAGTTGTTTCTGAGAGTTATACCACCGAGCGTATACTAGTCCACCATTCAACGATGCACCATTTTCTAGAGGAATTTGTTGGCTGCGCTGATTTTGCCATTGACTTTGATAAAGCGAGTATTCAGTTTTGGCAGCAAAAGCTTTACTTTGTGAAAATAGTTCGTCATCAAAAACCCGCAACTGTTCTTCCACACTCAGACAGTAGCCCACCCCAGCAAACGCAAACAAAATTCCACCCATCGACAGGGCAAACCAGTGAGCAAGATTACGGCGGCTATGTTCAAACATTCATCATTAGTCATTAGTCATTAGTCATTAGTCATTAGTCATTGGTCATTGGGCATCGGTCATTGGGCATCGGTCATTGGGCATCGGTCATTGGGCATTGGGCATTGGGCATTGGTTATTTCTCGCCCTGCCTCCCCTGCCTCCCCTGCCTCCCCTGCCCCCCCTGCCTCCCCTGCCCCCTCATCCCCCCACTAATTTGGCGGATTTAACCGATACCCCATGCGATGCACCGTTTCTATCCAATCTTTGACGCCAATAGTTTGTAGGCGTTGGCGTAAACGGCGAACTAAGGTGGTAACTGCGTTACTTTCGGGTTCTTCTCCCCAATTCCAAAGGGCTTGCTCAATTTGGCCATGAGATAAGACTTGGCGGGGATGACGCATCATATATTCCATTAATTGAAACTCGCGGCTAGAAAGTTGAGTTGTTAAGGAACCACGTTCAAGTATCAAATTCGATAAATGAAGTTGCAAGTCGCCCAGGGTAAGTATATCTCCTTGCCACATTGGCGATCGCCTTCCTAATGCCCGCACCCTTGCTAATAACTCCACCACATCCACAGGCTTAACTAAGTAATCATCGGCTCCCGCATCTAAACCTCTGACTTTATCTGAAACGGTGTCTTTCGCCGTCAGCATCAGGATGGGAGCCACTTTACCCGCCCGTCGATATTCTTGACACAATTCTACACCGCTGACTTTAGGCAACATCCAATCTAAAATCAGCAAATCATAGTTTTTGCGAAAGACAAACCACTGCGCTGTGTCACCATCAGTCAACGCATCTACTATATGCCCTGCTTTTAACAATGCTGCTCGCAGTGGCTCTAACTGTGATGGGTCATCTTCTACTAGTAAGATCAACATCCAATTTGCTTAGCTTGCTGTCTTTGGTTACTTCATAGGCTTAAGATTTAAGGTGAAATAATAACACAGAATTGACAGTAAGTATTCTATCTCATGCCTTCCATGCAGCAACTTCAACGTTTTCAAGTGTTGCGATCGCTGGGCTTTGTGTTTTGGTTGTCCTTGCCGTTGATTGGACTAGTTTTTTGGTTGGGAAGCGGCTTTATTGGAGATCGGATTTTAAGTCACTCCCGCGTCACCAAAAAATATCTGCTAGCCGATACGCAATCGGCACGGCAGATGATGAAAAGAGTAGTAGCGATCGAAGTGCAAATGATTCCACAACAAGGAATTTCACGGGTGAACGTTAAAACGAGTAACTCAGTTCTCAAAACCATAGTATTTGAATTTCCAGTCACCGATATGAGCCAACTTCAAGCTACTCTCAGTCAAGAATTAGGCTTACCACGCGATCGCGTTAAGGAACTGGTTGTAGAAGTGGGGGAGTAGGGAGTGTGGGGAGTGTGAGAGCAGTTAGAACTTAAATTATTAAGCGTATAGCGGTTTGCAATTGCGTCGAGTACAGACAATTCGTAGGGCAGCACAGCTGTGGATGGGTGTCAACTTAACGTGAAACCCTTGTCAAGAGGTGATATTGAGTTCATTCACTTAGGGTTACTCACCGCGTCACCCCACCCTAACCCTCCCCTTGTAAAGGGGAGGGAACCGGATTTTTCTTGTTTCCCCCAATATATCGAGGGGATTAAGGGGGG
>NZ_JACJSJ010000263.1:0-2500 GCF_014698115.1 Nostoc sp. FACHB-973 | reverse complement strand
TCGTGCCCCATGCTACTCGGGATTCAGCTACTATCTAGTCAATTTTCGACTACAGGACTTTCACCTTCTCTGGTGCAGTACTTAGCTGCTTCGTCTAACCTCTAGATTCGATATCGCTGTCCCACTACCCCAATCGGTAAACCAATTGGTTTAGGCTCTTCCCCGTTCGCTCACCACTACTTAGGGAATCTCTGTTTGATTTCTCTTCCTCCAGCTACTAAGATGTTTCAATTCGCTGGGTTGGCTCTTTCCTGCCTATATATTCAGCAGGTAGTATTTAGGGTTGCCCCATTCGGATATCTCCGGCTCTAAGTTTGCTTCCAACTCCCCGGAGCATTTCGTCGGTAACCACGTCCTTCTTCGCCTCTGTGTGCCTAGGTATCCACCGTCAGCCCTTATTAGCTTGACCACTCAAACAATTGCCTTCAATTGCAAACACAATATTTTTTGACTACTTCGTCTAATGAACACTGATTTTAATCAGCACCCACGACTTGGCACTCACTAATGTCTGTGTCTGCCTGCTTTTTTCGCATTCCTATGCAGTTTTCAAGGTTCTGGCTGGACGATTACCCAGCAGTCTGACATTTACATAATCTAATCATGCTATATGTCACTTTGCTGAATTCAATCCCTCTATTTTTAGCTGACGCTATCAAGGTGGAGGTTAGCGGACTCGAACCGCTGACATCCTGCTTGCAAAGCAGGCGCTCTACCAACTGAGCTAAACCCCCAGAAATAATTCGTAATTTATAATTCTCAATTCGTAGTTAATTACGAATTACGAATTAGTAATTACCAATTACTTTCAGGTGGGCCATCCTGGACTCGAACCAGGGACCTCACCCTTATCAGGGGTGCGCTCTAACCACCTGAGCTAATAGCCCATAATTGAACCAAATCATAGTTTGAAAGCTAACAACAAAATGTCTGCGACCGACCTAGGTTTGACCATCTCAATATTTATTTGCTGTTTGCTTTCAATATTTGAGGGGTGTAGGTCTCCCTAAAAAGGAGGTGATCCAGCCACACCTTCCGGTACGGCTACCTTGTTACGACTTCACCCCAGTCACCAGCACTGCCTTAGGCATCCTCCTCTCCGAAAAGTTGGAGTAATGACTTCGGGCGTTGCCAGCTTCCATGGTGTGACGGGCGGTGTGTACAAGGCCCGGGAACGAATTCACTGCAGTATGCTGACCTGCAATTACTAGCGATTCCTCCTTCACGAAGGCGAGTTGCAGCCTTCGATCTGAACTGAGCCACGGTTTATGGGATTAGCTTGACATCGCTATCTTGCTGCCCTCTGTCCGTAGCATTGTAGTACGTGTGTAGCCCAAGGCGTAAGGGGCATGCTGACTTGACGTCATCCCCACCTTCCTCCGGTTTGTCACCGGCAGTCTCTCTAGAGTGCCCAACTTAATGCTGGCAACTAAAAACGAGGGTTGCGCTCGTTGCGGGACTTAACCCAACATCTCACGACACGAGCTGACGACAGCCATGCACCACCTGTGTTCGCGCTCCCGAAGGCACTCTTCCCTTTCAAGAAGATTCGCGACATGTCAAGCCTTGGTAAGGTTCTTCGCGTTGCATCGAATTAAACCACATACTCCACCGCTTGTGCGGGCCCCCGTCAATTCCTTTGAGTTTCACACTTGCGTGCGTACTCCCCAGGCGGGATACTTAACGCGTTAGCTACGGCACGGCTCGGGTCGATACAAGCCACGCCTAGTATCCATCGTTTACAGCTAGGACTACTGGGGTATCTAATCCCATTCGCTCCCCTAGCTTTCGTCCCTCAGTGTCAGTTGCGGCCTAGCAGAGCGCCTTCGCCACCGGTGTTCTTCCTGATCTCTACGCATTTCACCGCTACACCAGGAATTCCCTCTGCCCCGAACGCACTCTAGCCGTGTAGTTTCCACTGCCTTTATCTAGTTGAGCTAGACTCTTTAACAGCAGACTTACACAGCCACCTGCGGACGCTTTACGCCCAATCATTCCGGATAACGCTTGCATCCTCCGTATTACCGCGGCTGCTGGCACGGAGTTAGCCGATGCTGATTCCTCAGGTACCGTCATTGTGTTCTTCCCTGAGAAAAGAGGTTTACAACCCAAGAGCCTTCCTCCCTCACGCGGTATTGCTCCGTCAGGCTTTCGCCCATTGCGGAAAATTCCCCACTGCTGCCTCCCGTAGGAGTCTGGGCCGTGTCTCAGTCCCAGTGTGGCTGATCATCCTCTCAGACCAGCTACTGATCGTCGCCTTGGTAGGCTCTTACCCCACCAACTAGCTAATCAGACGCGAGCTCATCTTCAGGCAGCAAGCCTTTCACCTTCCGGCACATCCAGTATTAGCCACCGTTTCCAGTGGTTGTCCTAGACCTGAAGCTAGATTCTCACGCGTTACTCACCCGTCCGCCACTATGTCCGAAGACACCGTTCGACTTGCATGTGTTAAGCATACCGCCAGCGTTCATCCTGAGCCAGGATCAAACTCTCCGTTTTG
>NZ_JACJSJ010000262.1 GCF_014698115.1 Nostoc sp. FACHB-973 | reverse complement strand
ATATTCAGCCAGCAAGCGCCGTAAATCTTCAATCACTGGTATTGAGCGTGTAGCCAGCTTCCCCTTAGTGTTCGCCTTCCTGATAATCAGCCGGGGTCTAACCTGCCCTTTGAGTGTGTAGATGTCTTGGGTCAACAGGGTGCAACACTCGCGGATACGGCAAGCACTGAAGAGACAGACACCGAACAAAGTGCGATCGCGGTCATTGTTCAAGCCATCGCTGAAAATTAGCTGTATCTCTGACTGAGTTAGAACCTTAGCGCGTCCATGCCTGTTGATTTTCATCGGCTGACTGTTGACCCTGCGATCCACAGCCTACAATGATTTGACCTCCGATTAGTCAGAATTTTGTTTGACTGAGATAGCGTAGCTTGCCGCCGTAGGCATCGCCCTGTTTTGCTATTAGTTAGTATCTGGTGTAACTGTTGAGTAAGTTTATCAAAACTTTAACCATTTTCAGTATCCTTGCTACAAGAGTTTTATCCGTAAAAGGTTACAAAGGAGGAGAAGCATTAATTACTCAGTATTTAAATGAACTACCTTAAACGTTTGACAGTTATATTGTCTGCTGTAGCAATTTCAGCCTTAAGTTTCAGCAGTGTTGCATCTGCTCAACGTGCAGAAAAATTTGTCAATGTTGGCTTTGATAGTGACGGCGATGCATACTTGCTGGACACCACCACTATGGGAAAAAGAGAGCGCGGATTTGGTAACGTTCTTAAGGTTTACCAACTTAAGCAGGGTTTGATGAGTGAGATATTAGTCCAGGCTTCTTGCGGAGATGAAAGCTTGTCGGTCGTGGGACTTAGAACCTACAGTCAGGGAGTAAAGCTGACTGAAGAGAAAGTACGCCAACCACTTCAAGTTAGAACGGATAGCCCCGCAAGCCAAGCAATGACTTACTTCTGCCGCGCTATTCATGCTCGTGGTTGGTGATATTTGACAGCAGCATGAACAAAGAATTAGGAGATGCAGCAATGCCGCCGTCGTCAGCAACGCAGTTGCCAGTCCACCGCGCTAGTTATTCAAAGCGATCGCTTCTCCGTGATGAAGAATTTAGGTAATAAAACAGCATAGTACTAAGACTGCTATTTTTATGGTAATTCTGTGGCAGTTCTACGGCTGATTGATGGAAAACCTCTAAATTTGAGCCAGAGGGAAGCATTGCATTTTGGCAGTTTTGTGTCACTTCTGTGGTGAAAGTGTGGTCTGAAAAATCTGGGATTTTGACGCACAGTACGCCTTATTTGGCCGAAAGTTTTTTTAGGGTAAAAAGCCAAAAATTAGCCTAAATCGACTACTTGCAAACTACAAAAGCACTACAAAAGCTTTTGGAGGTTTTACGATTGGGAAGCGATCGCCCCCATCCCCTCATCGCCCCATCGCCCCATCCCCTCATCGCCCCACTGCCCCACCACTGCCAGGAACAAATTGTTCCTGAGTTAGGTGGAGGCGATCGCCAAAACCTTTTTTTGTTTGAGCCAGAGAACGGGGAGGCAATTAG
>NZ_JACJSJ010000261.1 GCF_014698115.1 Nostoc sp. FACHB-973 | reverse complement strand
CGAAGATCGACAGAGTAGGATTTCATTTAAAGGTATTTATATTTTAATTTATTGTACCTCATAACAGACGCAAGTGCTGTAATGGGGGTTCTGGAATTCGCGTTCGCTTCTGTGAGTTGCATTTAAGGCTCAATTTGACACTTTTCAAACAACCTCTAAGTCCCACTATTTGGTTGAACTTATACAATCTTTGAGATTAAACCAGTTGAATATCTAAATTAGTTTGAAAACCAATAGGCTTATTTTCTAGAATGGCAAATCTAGATTCTTGGAAGAACAGAGAACCATTTAGGGGATCATAACTGAAGTCGCTAATGGAAATAGCACCAAAACCTGCTTGAGAAATCTGGATTTTGTCACCTTCAACAGCTTTGAAATCTTTGATAATATCAACACCCTCTAATACATTGGTAAAAACAAATTTATCTGCACCTAGTCCCCCAGTGAGAGTATCTGTACCTAACCCACCAGCAAGTGTATCGTTCCCGCTCTTACCAGAAAGTGTATCGTTTCCGCCATTGCCAAATAATACATTATTTTGCCTATCTCCAACAATGGTGTCACTTTGATTTGTACCTTTAACATTATCAAAGTTTATAAATTTGAATTCAACTGTGCCTATGTTAGGAACATTATTAATTACAAAACTTTGACTTTCAAGGTTAACGTTAACTGATGCATCTCCAACTAAAAAGGGTGCTGAAGGAGCAATTGAGGCATCGATAGTGTTATTTGCAACGCTAGCATCAACAACAAGATTTTCAAAATTACCAAGTAAATCTCTACCTAGTCCACCACCTTTTTGAAGAGTTCCATCAATGAAAATGGTAGAGCTTACACCTATTTTGCTGTAATCAGCCGTATCAGTACCATCTCCACCATTTAAGGTATCGTTGCCTGCACTGCCTCTAATAATGTCATTGCCGCCGCTACCAGATAATTCATTATCAGCAGCATCACCAGTAATAGTGTCTTTTTGATTTGTACCAATTACATTCACAAAATTTTTCACACTGACTATTATTGGTGGTGAACCGACAACTCTTATTTCTAGTCTTTCTTTGGATAAATCAGCTACTATCGATACATTTGTACTGTCAGTAGTTGCATCAATAATATTAGTCTGTCCTCTAGCACCAATAACAGTTTCAAAGAAATCTCTAAACGTATCAGTTCCAATTACGCCTTTTTGAATCACCACTGGTTGAAGTGTTACAGGTTGTTCTAAGTCACTGTAATCAATGGTATCCCTACCATCTCCACCAGTAATCGTATCATCCCCTGCACTAGCGATAATTCTGTCATCCCCAGCAGTTCCGATCAAAATATCGTCCCCATCAGTACCTATAATTGTTGCCATAATCTTGCTTTACCTGTTTTTGAGTAACTGCTGTATACTAGCTTACTATCTGCTGTATTTTATTGAAAAAATGTTGCAGAATATAGCTATTAACTAAGATTTCCCCGCAGACATTCTGGTCTTGGAGCGACCACAACGTATGCAGAAACTCAAGGTTGCAGCGAATTCAGGGCAGAATTCGGGGTTTGATTTCTTGCAAGAGTGTTGGAATGATGATCCCGCGAAAGCAGATTGTGATCAAGAAATTGCTGGCGAAGTTTCCGCAGTGGGGGATTGCTTGTGTGGATGGGGTGTTGGTTGTTTGGGAAAGGTAAAAATCACACTGCCTCAGGATAGCGTGTAGCTAAAGCAATTGCTGCTTGACCTTTTTGAATTCAAAATTCAAAATAAAGAAGAAATAAAATTACGATCATACTTGTGACTTAAAGGAAATGTTTGCCGCAATGGCAAGCTTTTACTTTAATTTGATTGTGGCTTCTTGATACTTTAAACAGTATCTAGTAGTCTATGAGACAA
>NZ_JACJSJ010000260.1 GCF_014698115.1 Nostoc sp. FACHB-973 | reverse complement strand
ATCATGTCCGCCTAATCACTTATTAAAACCCAAGAACCCCACCCCGCCAAAGCTGCGCTTCGTCTCCCCTCCCCGCAAGCGGGGAGGGGCTGGGGGTGGGGTGCAATGACTGTGGGAATCATAACTAATTATGCGGACATGATATAAGGGGGGTAAAAGGTATGTGGGACAAGCATTTGAGCTTAAGTTGACACCAATGGGCAATGCCGTGCCCCTACGCGAAATCTATATGTATTAAGGTTTTAGTGAATGGGTTTTACTTTCTCTCTCTACAAAACCTAAGTCGGAAACATAATTAATCCTTGGCTCGTCGTTCCGCTAGATTAACAATTTCTGTTGTTGTCAACTCACATCATAAATAAAACTGTCAGCGATTTACTTTTGATAAGTAATGATGATTGATTGTGCTTATCTAATCCCAAATACCATCTCAAAAAATAACTCAATGGGATTTATGACCAATTATTCCTTGATGCTACAGGACAAGCGGATTGATCCACATATCAATCTAAAATCTAAAATCCAAAATTGTCTGGCTTTTTCTCCGGAAGTTCAGCACAGTCATCAGAAAACAATCTAAGTAAACCTGATTAGTTGCTCCTTACTTGCACACCCACATTCACAACATGAAATCACATCTACTGGCCATTGGTTTAAGCAGTTTGGTTCTAGTTGCAGGACAAGCTAAAGCTTCACAATTACAGTCTTGGTACTATGATTCTAGCCAAAACCAATTAGACCTAACTACCACTTCGGGAATAGAACCAAAAGCCTTTTTATTAGATAATCCTAGCCGATTGGTAATTGATTTACCTGGAACTAATTTTAATTCTGATAGTGTCAAACAAAGTTTTGGCAATGCAGTTAAACAAATTCGCGTCGGCAACCCAGACCCTCAAACAACTCGTTTTGTCGTAGAATTAGCTCCCGGTTATGATGTTAATTCTCAAAATATATCAATTAAAGGAGATTCTCCTTCTCATTGGATTTTCAAATTCAATTCATTCAACCGCCAAAGTAATCCCATTGTTGGGGAAAATCGAGAAGATATTGCCATCAAATCCACAGATGCAGCTACATTTGCTGGAGTTGTCAATCTTGGTCAGGAAATGGTCGGTATTACTTCTCAAATTCGCACTTTGTTAGCGAGTTATAAAACATTAAATCCGGGAATCTTTTTCTTAGATTTAGATACAGGAAACTATATAGATATTAATGGTGAAAAAAGATTTGCTGCTGCCAGTACAATCAAATTTCCCTTATTAGTGGCTCTTTTTCAAGAAATAGACGCTGGGAGAATTAAACTCACAGATAAATTAGTGATGCGGCGCGATTTAAGGGTTGGTGAATCGGGAACTATGCAATACAAACCCATCGGCACTAAATTTAGCGTCTTAGAAACTGCTACCTTGATGATGACAATCAGCGATAATACCGCCACAAATATGGTTCTCGATCGCTTGGGTGGTGCAGCAAAAGTGAGCCAACGTTTTCGTAGCTGGGGATTGCAAAATACAGCACTCCGGAATCTACTTCCAGACGTTGCTGGCACAAATACAACTAGTTCTAAAGATTTGGTGAGATTGGCGGCGTTAGTTTCTAATAATCGTTTGCTATCCCCAAACAGCCGCAATCAAGTTTTAGGCATTATGCGCCGTGTGAAAACCAATAGTTTACTACCAGCTGGTATTGGTCAAGGAGCTACCATCGCCCACAAAACTGGTACATTGAGATTTATCATTGGTGACGCGGGTATTATTCAAATGCCCAACGGCAAAAGCTATTTAGCAGGTGTTTTGGTGCAAAGACCAAACTACGATCCCAAAGCTGGAGATTTTGTCCGTGAAGTTTCGAGAAGAGTCTATAATTACCTAGACCATACCAAAGTCAGCAATATAGAACCGATACTTGGCGATACCTCCGGCGGGCTAGGCCTACGCACTCGTTAGTTAAGCGATCGTAATTACCATAATTCCTGAAATCCTAAATGTAGGGGCGTACAGCTGTACATTGGTGTCAACTTAAGCCTGGGCGAATGGAATTCGCGGCTACACAAACAAAGTCCGCCTGCGCGGACTAAGAGAAA
>NZ_JACJSJ010000026.1 GCF_014698115.1 Nostoc sp. FACHB-973 | reverse complement strand
CATCCCCGTACTCCCTCCTCCAACTAGCCGCAGCCGTAGAAAGCGGTACTCACCATCCCCTAGCAAAAGCGATTCAGCAAGAAGCACGGCAGCAGGAGTTATCGATTCCAGAGGCTGTGGACTTTCACACGGAACCAGGACTGGGGGTGTCCGCTGTAGTAGAAGGCACAATCGTGCTGTTGGGTAATTCGGACTGGTTGAGTTGGCATGGAATTGCCATGAGCGAAACTGCACAACAGGTAGCACAGGATTGGGCAACAGCTGGTAAAACCGTGGTTTTCGTGGCAGTTGGCGGAACTTTAGCCGGACTAATTGCTGTTTCCGATCCCCTGAGACCAGATGCTAAAACCACCGTAGACAAGTTACGTCACATGGGCTTACGGGTAATGCTCCTCAGTGGCGATCGCCTAGAAGCAGCCAACGCCATAGCCAAAGAATTAGGATTAGATAGCACTGATGTGATCGCAGGTGTCCCCCCGGCTAAAAAAGCGGCTGCAATACAGTCTCTCCAGTTAGAAGGGACACGGGGACATGGGGACGCTCTTACGCGGGGACAAGGAGATAAAGAAAACTCCTCACTCCTCACTCCTCACTCCTCACTCCCCACTCCCCACTCCCCACTCCCCACTCCCCACTCAGTAGTCGCAATGATTGGTGATGGCATCAACGATGCCCCAGCTTTATCCCAAGCCGATGTCGGAATTGCTTTATACTCAGGGACAGATGTGGCCATGGAAACTGCTGAAATTGTCTTAATGCGCGATCGCTTAAACGATGTTGTCGAATCTATTCAACTCAGTCGCGCCACCTTCAACAAAATTCGCCAAAATCTATTCTGGGCTTTTGCATATAATACAGTTGGTATTCCTTTAGCAGCAGGTGTTTTGTTCCCTAGTCTCGGTTTTGTTCTTAACCCATCCGGTGCTGCTGCGTTAATGGCTTTTAGCTCTGTTAGCGTCGTCACAAACTCAATATTATTACGGCGCTTAGCTCAACACCCGTAGAATATTATTGTCAAGCAGGATTTTCAACCACAAATCTTGCTTATTTCTAAACTGTTACGCATTTGAGTTGCTTATTTAGTCGTGGAGGTTCTGATTAGTCATTAGTCATTGGTCATTCGTTATTCTGAACTAGCAAAGGACAAAGCACAAGGTCAAAAGCTCAGCTTTCCTTGGATCGAGACTTTGCAAGAGAGGACAAATGACAAATGACAAATGACGAGTAGAACGGCCATGTTCTACTTTTTCAAGGTATTATGCAGTTTTAAAGCTGATTTAAATCGCCAGCACAAACTAAGGTGCGTGAGAATGGCAAGATACGATACTAAACAAATCTTGATTAATCAAAGTTCCACCGATTTTAGCAACGATTTGTCAATGGCAGCAGAAATCAATGAAAACCATCTACTGATTCTTGAAGACGATCAAGGTCGCAAGGAATTTTCTTTAGAGCAGCCCGTCTATTCTATTGGTAGAGACCGCGAATGTAATATCCGTTTGATGTCGCAGTTTGTCTCCCGCCGTCATGCCACATTAGTGAGATTGCCACGAGAGCATAATAGTCATAGCTACTATTACCGAATAGTAGATGGCGATGCCAAAGGAAAGCCTAGTTCCAACGGTTTGATGATTAATGGACGCAAGATGCCAGCCCACGATCTAAAAAATGAAGACGAGATCGTTTTTGGTCCTCAAGTACGTGCCATTTATTACCTCTTAAGAAACTCTCAGCGTTTGGGGCAAACGGATTCAAGTGAGTACGACATTACATTAATAAACCCCGGTATGACCGAGGATTTAGAGGACTTAGGAGACTGAATTAGAACCACTCAAGTGAAAAGCCCACCAATAAAAAAAGTCTGGTAATCCCACAGCCCAAAGCTGTGGGAGCATCAAGAAGAGGTAGGGGAGCAGGGGAGCAGAGGGGAAAGAAGACCGCCCACAAGGAGCCGGCCATGAACCTCCTCCAATAAGAGAAGATTCCGCCCACAAGGGGCAGGATTTGTACCGAAAATAATTTTTCTGCTTTGCCCCTCTGCCTTATTATCAACTAGATATTTGTGCAAGCGCCCACAGCCAGTAGGCTTGGAGATAATCCGAACTAGGGAAATATTCGGAAGTCCGTAGCAAAACAAGTCTCATAGGCTAGTCATCTCTTGCGTTGAAATCTGGCTCTTTCAAGCCCATACTGACCCCTTAGGGAAGTGTGGGTAGTTGACAGCTATCCTGCAAGAATTTCAATCAAATGCCAATGACGGCTACTTTCGATCGCCTGCTTGATGAATTCAAACATTTGTCGGCAGTAATTATCCACTTGCAGTGGCAGTTCTTCATTTTTAATCACAATACTCATCCGGGTTTCTGTTTCAGTACTTTTTGATTTATCAATTAGTACTTCCAGTGTGACTAATTTAGAAAAAGAAACATTACCAGGAAACTCACGAGCGATAATGTAGTCGCCCGTCTGGTATTGAATATCCAACTGACAGTCCTGTAGAAGTTCTACCAGTAACGGCTGGAGATGGTCACTAGGAACAGAAACAAGAAATGAACAGGTATAGCGACCCATAATAGCCCCACGCCTTGCAACACTCCGTCCATCCTATGATACCGAAGCATGTGACATACTCTTACACTGATTGCAAGCAATCGAGACCACTGGGTTTTCAGCTTTCAACGCGATAAAAAACTTTAAAATAAGGCTTTGGTAGAGGTAAAAAATGAAAGTAGCAGTTACTGGAGCAACGGGGTTTGTTGGTAGTCGTTTGGTACAAAGACTCCATCGGGAAGGCCATAGAATACTGGTGTTAACTCGGAATGTTACTTTTGCTCAAAAAGTTTTTCCATCTGGGGCTTTCCCTAATCTTGAAATTGTTGCTTATACTCCGACTAAATCAGGTTCTTGGCAAAGTGCGATCGCACTTTCTGATGCGGTAGTTAATTTGGCAGGAGAACCCATTGGTGAGGGACGCTGGACACCAGAACGCAAGCAAGAAATCCTCAATAGTCGGAAGTTAGGCACACAAAAAATCGTGGAAGCAATAGTCAATGCTAACCCTAAGCCAACAGTGTTAGTCAACGCTTCGGCTATTGGTTACTACGGCACTAGTGAAACAGCTACCTTTAATGAAACAAGTTCATCTGGTAAGGATTTTCTCGCCCAAGTCTGCCAAGCCTGGGAAGCAGAAGCTACAAAAGTAAAAGACGCTGGTGTACGGCTAGTAATTCTGCGTTTCGGTATTGTTTTAGGCAACGGGGGTGCTTTGGCTAAAATGATTCCACCATTTAAACTCTTTGCTGGTGGACCCATTGGCAGTGGTCGTCAGTGGTTCTCTTGGATTCACGTAGACGACTTAGTTAACCTGATTCTGCAAGCTTTAACGAAACCAGAAATCGAAGGGGTATATAATGCCACTGCTCCTAACCCAGTGCGGATGGCAGATTTAAGTCATTCTTTAGGAGAAGTGATGCATCGTCCTTCTTGGTTACCCGTCCCTGGTTTTGCGATCGAAGCCCTTTTAGGAGACGGGGCAATAGTAGTTCTAGAAGGTCAAAAAGTCCTACCTAAGCGCACTGTGGAAACAGGCTTTGAGTACCGTTATCCTAATTTACAAGCAGCACTAAAAGAAATTCTCAGATAGAGTTTGGGAGTGGGGAGTGGGGAGTGGGGAGTGGGGAGTGGGGACTGGGGACTGGGGAGTGAGGAGATGAGGGAGCAAGCAGGGGAGTAGAAGAGAAGTTGCTGGAGTCTTTGCCCTCTGCCCCTGGAGCCTCTTTCCCCATGCCCAATCCCCAATCCCCAATCCCTTAACTATTGACTAGAGAAAAATTTTTTGGAAACCCAACTGATAATACCGCTGAGAATGGCACCGCCCATCAGGATACCAATTGCTGGGTTAAATAAGGGTTGCCACAATTGATGCCACAAATCCAAACCCAAGTTTACTCCCGCAGCATCGCCAACGGCTGCGATCGCTAACCAACCAAAGCCAAACAAAACCAAAAATACATCTGCGACTAAAAACAGGTTTAGCCAATTTAACAACTTATCTTTCATGATTGGGATGGGGATTGGGTACTGGGGATTGGGAATTAGCCAAACAGGGCATTGGGAAAGTAGGAGGTGTGGGAAAGGCGAAAAGCTTTTTTATCATCTTCCCACACTTCCTCATCCCCCTCATCTCCCTCATCCCCCACTCCCCACTCCCCACTCCCTACTCTTCAAACAGCCATTTTTTCACTTTTATCAAACTCTGCCAATCTGGTTTCCTAGTTAAACCGTCTTCAATACTATTTTTTATTTCATCTGCCCATTCTGGGTTGACAAAAATTAACTGTTGTGCAAAGTCAATGTGTTCTCGCAAACCTTTTTGACCTGTTTCCAGCATAGCTAGGGCGAGATTAATTCTCCCCTGTGGGTCTTGTGGATTTAACTTGACTGCTTTGTTTGCAGCTTTGTAAGCCAAGTTGGGTTTATTATCGAGTAGATATAACCACGCTAAACAAATCCAAGCTGAACTAGTTCTAGGGGCGCGATCGCACACTTCTTTAAACACAGGGATTAAAGAATCTACTGGTTCTCCAGCTTTATAACGTTCTAAACCTGTGTCAAACAGGGATTCAACTGTTTGAGTCATACTAAATTAGTCAATAGTCATTAGTTATTGGTCATTAGTCATTGGTCATTGGTCATTTGCTTTGGACAAATGACAACTAACAAATGACAATATTACACCCCAAATGACTTACCGCAACCGCAAGTTTGGCTAGCGTTGGGGTTAGTAAATTGGAAGCCACCGCCAATCATGGCATCGCTATAATCGAGCATTAAGCCATAGAGATATAATAGGCTCTTGCGATCGCTAACAATTTTGAAGCCGTCGTAGTCGAAAACTTCGTCCTGAGGACTGATCTTGCTGGCGTCTTCAAAGTCCATCATGTAAGACATCCCAGAGCAGCCACCCTGACGTACTCCTACCCGCAAGCATAAATCTGTGCCTTGCCTTTCCTGGAGGGATTTTACCTGGCGCAATGCGGTTTCGCTCAACATAATTCCGCGTTGTTGAGGCTGAATTGCTTGTGTCATATGCTTTTTCAACTCCTTAACTAGTCTAGGGGTTACCAAGTGCAGGCTTGTTGTTGCCTTTAGGTCGCCCATTGGTGTTTTTGTATTCATTCTAGCGACATAGATGCCGCTAGATGCCAAATTGTAAACACTCCGTCAAAAGCGCCCAAAGATTTTTATTCTAGAATTGAGAGACTCACTGTATTTTATAGATTCGTATTTTGGAGTTCGAGCCTTTTGGCAGCCACAGATACAACCACTTTTCTGGTGCAGCCATGAAAATTTTATCCGAGGCTAGCCATCCCCAAAAGTTTAGTTCCTAAATTGCTTGTTTTGATTAAGTTACTCTATGACAAGTTTTAATCGCTCTACCAGTCGTCGGTTGAAGAAATTAACTCAAATTCCTTCTGTATGGGAGGGCGATCGTCGTCCGTTGTCATCACCAAGCCAGCATTCAGACTCAGAGGGTAAGGGAGAATGCATTCTTTGGGTAGATTTCTCCCAAGGCATTGTCCGAGGTATGGATGTGGTAGCTTCAGATATCGGTCCAGAAGCAATAGTTCGCACCTTAATGCGAGCAATGGAACATCCCCACAGTCCAGCAAAACCTGCCAGACCCCAAAGAATTGTAGTCAAAGACCGCGAAATCCAATTTTACCTGCGAGGGGTGCTGCAAGATTTGGATATCGCCATTGACTACGCACCAGAACTACCTTTAATTGACGAATTGTTTCGCGGGTTTGCTGACATCCTCGATAGTCAAACCCCCGACTTACCTCCACAGTACGCACAAATTTTGCGAGAGAAGGCATTTGCAATTTGGCAAGCGGCACCTTGGGAATTTCTGGAAGAACAGCAAATTTTGTCAATAGAAATTAATAAGTGGGATGTTGGTACACTCTACGCCTCCATTATGGGAATGCTGGGAATGGAGTATGGCATTTTGTTTTATCGTTCAGAAGAGTCTCTGAAGCGGTTTCGCGCCGCAGTTTTAAGAGATGAAGAATCAAAAGAGCGTTTAGAAGAAGCCTTCCTCAAGCAAGATTGTCTGTTTCTCACTTTTGAGAGTGCTGATGAAACCGACGAAGATGACGATGATATGGATGATTTGGCAGATTTGCCACTTTCAGATATTGACCCCACTTTCGGTAATATCCACCCCTTAGAAGGACTGCGTTCTGTTTTGTATGACGAGGAAGCACTGGTAATTTTTGTTGCCATCGAAAGCTTGATCCGTTTTCTTCGCGATCATCGGCGCCAGCTGCATTCTGAAATCTTCCCCACCCTCAGCCGTCGCTATCGCATTTCTCCCCCACAGTCTGAAGAATCAACTAAATCTGTGGCTGTGACAGTCTCTACCATGCCGCAGTTAGCAGCAGAATTAGAGGAAATGGCTGGCTTTGGTGTTGAGGATGACGAGATTGACAACCTTGACTCTGGGACTTTCCGCTCATTACAAGATGACTTGATACCAGAAGATTCTTTCCTGAGTTTAGGTGTGGTGTCTTGGGAAATGTTGGAGTATCTACGAAAAGGCGTCAACTACCATAAGGCTGGTGAAATCAAACCAGTGGGTGACGGTTTGCCGGTGATTTTAATTCAAACTTCCCGGCCTAAGGCTAAAACTGTAATTGAAAGGATTGAAGCAGCAGGGGGACTCAAAGCAATTTGCTTTAATCCAGGCGCTGACCCCTTTGATGGCGATCGCTACGACCTCGGTTTATTGCAAACTGAAAATGGCGAATTGTTCCTCTTTGGTGAATTTTTAGATGAAGATCCAATTCATGTAGAAGCCCGGAAAAAATGGAATCAGCGGTGTAAAAATACTAAAGGCTACTGTGGTTTAATCATTGCCAAAGGACTCACCGGAGCTTCGCGCGGTAATCCCCAGTTACGAGATATGATGGCTTTGTTTGAAGGGCGATCGCTCTCACCTAAAGATTTAGGCATTGGTACTCTCCAACTCATGCCCCAACTTAAATTTGAATAGTTGCACTCATAGCCCTAATCCTCAATGTCAGATTGCGGCTATGAGAAATTACACCAGAATTGGTGAATTCAGGAGCGGAGCCGGAAACGCTCCGCGGCTTGGCGTCAGAATGGGCTACGCCATGCTGCGCTAACAGAATTAGAATAGGCTCTGTGCCTCCCTTTGAGGCCTAGATGCTCTACTTGACGCTCCTTGAAATCTGCTGTAAGTCTAGCTCTATAAAACTTACACAGATATTAACTGCAACTCTATTTTGCTTTCTCTTCTCTGTCCCTCTCATACCTCCTGCGTCAGACAAAAAATATTTATGCAAGAGACTCCATGAATTGCAATCACTTGGAGCAATAAAAATTCATTTTCCCTACTCCCCACTCCCTATTTTAAAGACGGGTCCAATGGTTAAGGCTTTACCCCTATTCCCCATTCCCCAAACTGAAAGTTACGGTTTAGCAGATTAATTTGTATGATATCTACGCCAAAAACCAACTTTACCACCCATTAGAAGTTTACTTTACCTAAATTTCATGAAGTACGTATATTCTCAAATTTTCTAGTATTTTAATTTACGTATTATTCAGTATAAAAAATCACTATTTAATCAATATTTTTTATAAGTTGGCTTTTAATTAAACCTAGCTGATGAACTTAAATATCAAAATCTTCTTTTAAAGAGCTTTCTCGGCTTAGTATCTTGTTGTGTATTAATATTATTAAGCAAAAGCTCAAAAGCATAAGTTTTGCTTTGTAAGTTTTTTATAAAGAGTGAAAAACAGACTATTTTTTGTCTAAATAAAGATTATTTAAAGTGCGTAGATCATAGCTATAATGAACACACCCAGTAAAAATATTCAAAGGTTCAATCATTATTTATTAAGTATAATTACCACTAAATAATGATTGAATGTCAAATATTTTTGAGCAATCATTTCTATTTTAGATATAGATGCGAGCAAAAATTTTACTCTCGAATATGTAACACGATAATTACCTAAAAATAATTTCTATCACCTCCAGATAGATGAAGACAATAAAGAAAAAAATAATTTGTTGATTTGACAACAAATTATATCGTTAGAGGGAAGAGAAAAAATATCCAAAAATTCATCGTATCTTTACGGGGAGTTAGTCTAAAACCATGAAATAAAACTAAAATATTATTATAGGCAACAGCCAAGTAACATCACGTTTTTCGGTGCGTCAATCTGTGTAATATTACAGATAATGTTGTTAAAATTTACCAACAAATCTTGGATATTTACACCCCAGTTTTTTTGACTACAAGATTAACAGGGGAAGTGAATCAGTTCAATCAAAAAAAGCCAAAAGTTATGGCCGTTCAAGTAACTCTTAGCTGATTGGTTGCAGTAATACATGTAAATGGGTGTTTGGTCTAGAGCGATCGCTTATTTACCTACTTTTCAGTAAGTGTTAACTAATTATATATACCAGTCAAACCTGTCCCAGGGTCTGCATTTAGGCACGATAACGATTCTCAAACTGAATTTTCAGGTCTTATACCAGATGTTCTCTCTAAGAACGTTGGGTAAACTTGCTAAAACAGAAACTCAAATGGTTTCCTTGGAAAATAGTTTTGAAAATCTTGGTTTAGTCAACAGTAGGCGTCTCAAATTCGCTCTTAAAAATTTAATTGTCAGGCTTTACTCATGCTATTACTGAGGTTATTATTTTCACAAGCAAGTATGTGCTTTTTATGCTGTCACAATGGTAACAAAAAACTACACTTTTTTGATTTTTTTAGAAAATTATGAATCCTTTGACAAAACGAACAATCTTAATATTAATGGTATTACTTGTTTCCTGACACAAACTCTGATAATCTTATCGTTTTCCTCTTTACTTAGACCTTTTTCGATGATGTAAATATACAGCACATAGCATGATAATGACAAATAAAAAATGGGCCGTAAAACGTATAACTGTCAATCTCGCAACACAGGAAGCGGAAAAACTAGAAAAATATTGCCAACAAACAGGTAGACCCGCAACCGATGTCATTCGTGAACTGATTAGAAGTTTGCCTGTGTCTGACGACGGCAAAGATGTAAATAGGTAAGAAGATGCTTTGACCACTTACCAGATAACTGCTTGACCAGTAAAAAATAGCTGTGATACTTTTTTGAGTCCGCTGCAATGGACAAGAGTTTGTTTAATCGATACAGGCGCGTTTTTCTCGCGTCTGGTCATTTGCTGGGACTAAAAGGAGTAATCAAAGACGTTTTAGTATTGACATTGCCTGGCCTGAATATGCTGGAGAGTTGATATTAAGTAGCAAATTCCGACGCCAACCCAGTTACAATCTGTAAAGAAACTGAAAAGGAACGACGGAATGCGTGTTGCAATTGTGGGTGCGGGACTGGCTGGGCTAGCAACCGCAGTAGATCTAGCTGATGCTGGTTGTGAAGTAGAGATTTTTGAGTCTCGTCCGTTTGTGGGTGGTAAAGTTAGCAGTTGGGTTGATGGAGATGGCAACCATCTAGAAATGGGGTTGCATGTATTTTTTGGGTGCTACTACCAACTATTTGACTTGATGAAGAAAGTGGGGGTGTTAGAAAACTTACGCCTCAAACAACATACCCACACTTTTATTAACAAAGGAGGCCGGACTGGTGCTTTAGATTTTCGCTTTATTACAGGTGCGCCTTTTAATGGTTTAAAAGCATTTTTTACTACTTCTCAATTATCATTGCAGGATAAATTGCAAAATGCGATCGCCTTGGGTACTAGTCCCATAGTTCGCGGCTTAGTGGACTTTAACGGGGCGATGAAAACCATCCGCAATTTAGATAAAATCAGCTTTGCTGACTGGTTCCGCAGCCACGGCGGGAGTAATGGTAGCATCAAACGGATGTGGAACCCCATCGCCTACGCCCTGGGATTTATTGATTGCGAAAACATTTCTGCCCGTTGTATGTTAACAATATTCCAGTTCTTTGCAGCCAGAACTGAAGCTTCAGTCCTGCGAATGCTGGAAGGTTCTCCCAATGAGTATTTACACAAGCCGATTCTGGAATATTTGGAAGTCAGGGGCACCAAAGTTTACACACGTCGCCAAGTGCGGGAAATTCAATTTACAGAATCAGACGAACAAACCAGCGTCACTGGTATCATAGTTGCCCAAGGTGACACAGTAGAAACTATTACTGCTGATGCTTATGTCTTTGCTTGTGATGTTCCAGGTATCCAGCGGATTCTACCCCAAGAATGGCGTAAGTGGTCAGAATTTGACAATATTTATCAACTAGAGGCAGTGCCAGTGGCAACAGTGCAATTACGCTTCGATGGTTGGGTGACAGAACTCAACGATGCCCAACAGCGTAAACAGCTAAATCAAGCCGCTGGAATAGATAATTTACTTTACACAGCCGATGCTGACTTTTCTTGTTTTGCCGATTTGGCGTTGACTAGCCCTGCCGATTATTATCGCCCAGGACAGGGATCATTGTTACAGCTAGTGCTGACACCGGGAGATCCCTTTATTGCACAAAGTAATGAAGCGATCGCTCAACATGTCCTCAAGCAAGTCCACGAACTATTTCCCTCGTCGCGGGAATTAAATATGACTTGGTACAGCGTGGTAAAACTTGCTCAGTCTCTCTATCGAGAAGCACCAGGAATGGATGTGTATCGTCCCAACCAAAAGACACCAGTGCATAATTTCTTCCTTGCAGGAAGTTACACACAGCAAGACTACATTGACAGCATGGAAGGGGCTACTATTTCTGGACGGCGTGCAGCAAAAGCGATTTTGGAGAATTTAAAAAATTGACATAGACACCGAATGACTTTTGTCAAAGACTAAGCGCCAAGGAAGAAAAACAATGTCAGATTGGTTAGAACATACTGTACAAATAGAAGTAGAAGCTCCCATAGATTTAGTATGGGGTCTGTGGTCTGATTTAGAGCAAATGCCCCGATGGATGAAGTGGATTGATTCAGTCAAGATTCCGCCAGATAATCCCGATATATCTCTTTGGAAATTGAGTAGTAACGGTCTAGAATTTACTTGGAAATCCCGAATTCTCAAAGTTATTCCCAACCAAATTATTCAATGGGAATCCATTGATGGTTTGCCGAATCAGGGAGCGATTCGCTTTTACGATCGCCACGACGGTACTATCGTCAAAATGACCATTTCCTACGCCATCCCCGGTATTATTGGCAAAATTATGGATAACTTATTTTTGGGGCGGATAGTTGAATCCACAATTCAAGCTGATTTGGAAAGGTTTAAACAATACGCCCTAAGTGTTAAATCTGGTTAAGTGCAACTAAGTTTTGCTAATTTTCAATGCAGGGGCGACATTACCAAGTTGGGTCACTAAACAAATTAATCGTTAATTCCTCGCGTGGTGGTACTGCTGTGATACAAGCGCGTATGTTCTCTCCATCTTCTAATTCCACGGTGCAAGCGTAACAAGACCCCATGAGACAGCCGGTGGGAATAAATACTCCAGCCCGGTCTGCTACATCCAAAAGGGCTTCTCCCACTTCGGCGTCTACTGTAACATCATCTGGTAAAAAGCGGACACGAACAATCATCAATCTTACACATTTAATTTAGTATTGTTCTTTGTCATTTGTCATTAGTCATTTGTCTTTCGTTTTTTGACCAATGACTAATGACTAATGACCAATGACATTTCAAAGCATTTTAGCTTAAGACAAAAACGGAGTTAAGTCTAAATGGTTTTCAACTTCAGTGGCTAGGGAATCCAAAATCTGCTCTCGCTGTTCCCGGTAGTTAGCAACACCAGTGGGCAAAGATTTTAAACCCCGTTGCTGACGAAGGCGATTTAACCAAGCCCGTCGCCAAGGGCCGTTGTCAAAAATGCCGTGGAGGTAAGTACCCCAAACTGATTGACAACTATCCACTAACCCTAAGTTAATATCGTCAAATAGCGCATGGTAGGATTGGCTATCTATTCCTTGCTGTTCAATGCGCGATCGCCCTTGATGGATCTCAAAGCCATTGACTGGCAAGCCCTGTTGGGGATAATTCGAGCTAACTTGCCGCTGGCGGGCAATTTTCTGTCCTGTAATTACAGTTCTGATTGGTAAGAGATTTAACCCTTGATATCTGCCAGCTTGTCCTTCTATCCCTTCTGGGTCTGCTATGATTTGTCCAAGCATTTGATACCCACCACAGATGCCTAAAACCGTTCCACCAGAAGCAGCATAATGTTGGATAGCTTCTGCCATACCGCTTTTTTGCAGTAGGAGCAAATCAGCAATTGTGGTCTTTGTCCCTGGGATAATTACTGCATCTGGATGTCCTAAATCTTGCTTTGGACTGAGAAATTTTACAGAGACTGTACTTTCTGATTCTAGCGGATCAAAGTCGGTGAAGTTGGCAATTCTGGGTAAGCGGATAACAGCAATGTTGAGGTCACTGTGGGCTTTGATTGATTGACGTTCTAGGAGGTCTAGGGAATCTTCCGCCGGAAATACTTCTTGTAAGTAGGGTATAACGCCAACAACGGGAATACCCGTGCGTTCTTCTAACCATTTTATTCCTGGTTCTAAGAGCGATCGCTGTCCTCGGAATTTGTTAATTACTACACCCTTAATTAAGGCGCGTTCATCCGGTTCCAATAACTCTAGAGTGCCTACTACATGGGCAAAAGCGCCACCACGGTCAATATCAACTACTAGTATTGTTGGTGCATTCAAATATTTTGCCACTCGCATGTTAGTTAAATCGCGGTGCTTGAGGTTAATTTCTGCTGGACTACCAGCACCTTCACAAACCAACAAGTCAAATTCTGTTCCTAAATGCTGTAGCGATTCTTCGATTGTCCGCCAACCCAGTTCAAAATATTGCTCGTAGTAATCTGCGGCACCAACTTTGCCCACAGGTCTACCTTTGATAATTACTTGGGAAGTCATATCCCCTTGGGGTTTAAGTAAAATTGGGTTCATTTCTACCCAAGGTACAACTCCCGCAGCCCAAGCTTGTACTGCTTGGGCGTAGCCAATTTCTCCACCACTGGCAGTGACATAAGCATTTAAAGCCATATTTTGACCTTTAAAGGGAGCCACTCGCCAGCCGCGCCGCGACAAAATTCGACAAATAGCTGTAGTTAAGAGTGATTTCCCTGCGTGGGATGTTGTCCCCACCACCATAATTGATTTCATAGTCAATATTAGATTTTTAAGGTATAGGGTGAAATTTTAGGGGCACGAGGGAGATGAGGGAGATGGGGAGATGTGGGAATAACCAATGCCCAATGCCCCATGCCCCACCAGATTGTAAAGACTTCATGAATGGGTGTCATGTTTCCGTATATTATTGTTCCCTTTGATTCGCTAATCCTAACTCTTTAGTTTTCCGTTCTAAGGGATTACCAAGAAATAAATTACTATTACTTGATGTTTCTTCTACAGAAAATACCACTCGAAAGCCACAAATCCTGAGTCCACCGTCTGACTCATTCCAACTACGGCTGGCGCTGCGACAAAGTTCTGCACTGAAACTCCAAGAACCACCCCGCAGTACTCGGCGATGCATATCACCGCCGGCTTCCCAAACTGTTGCATCTGAAGGTGCATCATTATAATTGTTATGCCACGGGTCGGCGCACCATTCCCAAACTAGCCCATGCATATCGTACAATCCAAAGGCGTTGGCTACTTCAAAACTGCCTACATTGGTTGTTTCTTTGCGGAATTTGCTTTTTGGTTCGTCAGCACAGCAAACTAAATCAGTGGTAATGGTTTCGCCAAAGTGAAAGGATGTCGTAGTTCCAGCACGACAAGCATATTCCCATTCAGCTTCACTCGGTAAACGATAGTCGCGTCCAGTTTTTTCTGATAGCCTGAGACAAAATTCTACAGCTTCATGCCAAGATACATTTTCTACTGGTCTATCTAAACCTTTAAATTTCGATGGATTAGGATTTAGGGTTTGGTTGACTTTGGGTAAAGCTGCTACTGCTCTCCACTGTGCTTGAGTTACAAGAAATTTTCCCATAAAAAATGGTTCTACCGTAACTTTGTGTTGAGGACGTTCGTCAGCGTCTCCTTCAAACTCCGGTGAACCCATCATATATGTACCACCAGGAATTGATACCATTTCCAAGGTGACAGACTTACCCAAGTCTTCAGCAAAGAAGTTTGCACTGCGACTGAGGCGGCTAACTTCTCTACCTGCTGTGTCTACTGTCACTACCTCAAATTCAAAAGTTTCTAAGGGCGGTAATGGGACAATTACCTTTGGCGGCGGTAATACGGGTTGGGGAATGGAAACCATTTTTAGCGCAACAGGTTCAAGGTTTAATTTTGTAAACTCCAAATCCTTGATAACTTCTGCTGCTGTTTGATACCTTTCACTCGGTAAATGTTTGAGTAATTTATCTAAAATTTTTCCTAATTCGTCGCTGATAGTAATCCCATTTTTTTGTAACCGTTCGCGCCACAACCACTTAGCATTCATGGCATCATAAATAGGATCTTTAATCTGTCCAGAAATATCTTGTGAAGGCAAACATTGAGTTAAAAGACGCACGCAAGTTACACCCAAGGCATATAAATCGCTGGCGTGACAAGCAAAACCAGCCATTTGTTCAGTCGGCGCATAACCAAGTGTATAAATTACTGTAGCTTGTCTTCCTAAACTCGTTTGTGTTACTTGTTTAGCACCACCAAAATCAATTAATACGGGTTTTCCATCAGTTGTACGGCGGATAATATTTTCTGGTTTAATATCCCGATGAATAATGTTACTAGTATGAATGAATTGCAGAACTGGCAATAAGTCAGCTAAAAGTTGCCAAATTTGTTCTTCGCCATAGATTTGTTGCTGAACTTCTTGTAAAAGAGTTTTTCCTTGAATAAATTCTTGCACGAGATACAAGCTAGTACCTTGTTCAAAATAAGCAAGTAATCTGGGAATTTGGGTATGATTTTCTCCGAGTTCATACAACCGAAAAGCCTCTTCTTTGAAAAATTCGGCTGCTTTGGTGCGTTGTCCTGTTCCCTGAAATTGGGGGAAAAATTGCTTGATGACGCAAGGTGCATTTAGTCTATCTGCATCTTCTGTAGCATAAGTTCTGCTAAACCCACCTTCACCTAAGAGTCTCAATACGCGGTAACGGTTTCTGAGAAGTTTGCCAAAGTTTCTTTGTCCGCAACTGACGCAAAATCTATTGCTATCAGAGTTGAATGGATTTGAGCAATTGGGATTTTGGCAGATTTGCATAATGAAGTGAAAATAGCATCTTCTCCAAAGTTAGCCCCAATATCATGTTATTGAAAACAGTTATGTAGAGAAGCGAACACGGAATTTTTTATATGTGTTTAAAAATATGTGGGGAGTGGGGAATAGGTAGTGAAGAATTGGTTGAATAATTTGGTGCATTAGGCTAAAACCTTAACGCACCCTACTTATCAATTCTGAATTATTCTTGAATATAGCTGTTGTTAACAGCTAAAAAAGTTCATAAATAACTAAATAAAATTTATCATCGATGAAACTCTGATTTTCAGCTTTCTTTTTCTCCGGAAAGGCGAAGTAATTCAGCTACAAAAGCAACGATCGCTGATACGGAAATCAACATCACACTCAAAGCGTTAATATCAGGCTTAACTCCTGTTCTAATCCGACTAAAAATTTCCATTGGCAGGGTATTAGAACCGCTACCAGCAGTAAAGCTGGCAATCAAAAAATCATCCAAACTCAGGACAAAAGCTAACAAACAACCAGCAATAATACCAGGCATTAATTGAGGTAATAATACTTTGATAAATGCTTGGGTTGGTGTCGCGCCTAAATCTAATGCTGCTTCTTCTAAGTGAGGATCTAAATTTGTCAGTCTGGAAGAAACCACAAGTCCCACGTAGGCGAGACAAAACACCACGTGTGCTGCAACTATTGTCCACAAACTCAAAGGTATTGCAAACGCCGCTAAACATACTAAGGTAGCTACTGCGATCGCAATATCGGGAATAATCAATGGTAGGTAAGCAACACCACGATACAAATTCTTAAGCGGGAATTGGTAACGCGCCAAACCAACCGCCATTAAGGTTCCCAGTACTGCTGAAATCCCCACTGCACAACCAGCAACGATCAAACTATTTTGCAAAGCTGATAAAATGCGATCGTCGCTGAACAACTTGCGATACCAATCCAAGGTAAATCCTTGCCAAGTTGCACTGTAAGGCGACTGATTAAAGCTATAAAAGCCAAGTACCAGTATGGGCAGGTACATAAACACAAATATCAGCAGTGAGAAAACCGCCTGCCATGTGACACGCGGTTTTTTGATATGTGGAGAAATATTCACGTTTATATTTGATTTTTCTTACACAGCAACACAAAATATCATATTTTATGTAAAAAGTCAATGTGCTAACTCTGTTGTCTCGCACTTTCAAGGTGAGGGAACTCCAAGAAATAAATTATCCAATATTGTGGGGTGGGCGTCTCGCCCGCCCTATAGACTGGGCGGGCAAGATGCCCACCCCACAAGAGTTAATTGGATATTTTTTTATTTGGAAGTCTCTAAGTTCAAAAATGAAAGTGCGCTGCTATAGCTAATTTACGAAAATCTATCCTTTAAACAAGACAGTCAATCACAGAAAAATCCCACAACTAATCACGAAAAAGGAGTACACCCTACTCCCCACTCCCCATTCCCTACTCCCTTTTTCAATTAATTAACATCTGAAAATTAGCTCATTTATAGGGCTGATCTAATATTTTTAGACAGTTATAGATGACTATACTATATATTACTAATTTCCCCAAAGATAATTATCAAAAATATTTAGATGAAAATCATACTTAAATTTCATCAATTTCAATATATTTACCTCTTATGGAAAGGTTAATTTATCCACTAGGGTAGATGAAAAATATACAAGCAAGAGCATAAGATTTTGATGGGATTATTAATAAACTTAGTGACTTAAGTTACTCGTGAGTGCAGAGTGAATCAAGTATAAGCACTACTGAAACAAGAAGAAAATACTTGTGATTCAAGTCTTATTTTTAGGAGGTTTGTAATGCGAATTGCTCAAGTAGCCCCATTATTGGAGAGAGTACCCCCTCCAGCTTATGGTGGTATAGAGTTAGTAGTAGGGTTACTCACCGATGAATTAGTGCGACGCGGACATGAAGTAACGTTATTTGCATCGGGAGATTCTATTAGTTTGGCAAAACTAATGTCAGTTCATCCCCATGCCTTAAGACTCGATCGCACTATCAAAGATTACGGCGTTTACGAAATGCTCGAACTAGCTTCAGTGTATCAACGAGCAGGTGAGTTTGATATTATTCATTCTCATATGGGGTATGCGGCATTACCCTACGCGAATCTAGTCGCAACTCCCACGGTTCATACGTTGCATGGTATTTTTACGCCTGACAACGAAAAGATGTTTACTTTTGGTAAAAAACAACCATATATCAGCATTTCCGATGCACAACGAGAACCAAGGTTAGGGCTGAACTATGTAGCAACTGTTTATAACGGAATTGATGTCAACAATTATGAATTTCACGCCCAACCAGAAAATCCGCCTTACCTAGCCTTTTTAGGTCGAATATCGCCAGAGAAAGGAGTACACTTAGCCATAGAAATTGCCAAACAAAGTGGTTGGTGTTTGAAAATTGCAGGTAAGGTCGATGTTGTTGATGTGGAATATTTTGAAACAGAAATCAAACCACAGATTGATGGCGAACAAATTCAGTATTTAGGTGAAGCAAACCATACTGAAAAAAATGCCCTGATGGGAGGTGCAGTCGCAACTCTATTTCCCATCACTTGGCGAGAACCGTTTGGGTTAGTAATGGTTGAGTCAATGGCTTCGGGTACGCCTGTGATTGCCATGAAATTAGGGTCTACCCAAGAGGTTATTTCCCACGGGAGAACGGGTTTCCTTTGCAATAACATTCAAGAGTGTATCAGTGCTATTGATCGAGTAACAGAGTTAGACCGTTATGCTTGTCGCCAACATGTAGAAAACCATTTTAGTATTGAACAAATGGTTGATAGCTATGAAGCAGTTTATCAACAAGTGACAGGAGAAAAATTTTCTCACAATGGGTATTCCCGCAGTTTGCTTAGTTTAGGAAACGAACGGGTTTAAATAAGCTAAAACACATCTAAACACCAATTTAATTAATGATTGCAACATATCCTTGGGTCAAGACGCGATGAATCGCGTCTCTACAAATGGTCTATTTGTCGCATTCTTTTTTCAAACTGGTATAATTTGCATAACTCAATTTGATCAAATTCTTCTAATTTGGCATCTGTAGGGTAGCACAGCTGTGCTACCCTACGCTATGGTATTTTTAAATGAATATTTTCAAAGAATTTCTCAGGCATACTTTCTCTTTTTAGTTGCAGACTGAGTTTTTCTTGATTCTATAGTAAACTCGGGAATTTCTTGGAGTTCAGCTTCACTTAAACTATACTGTTCGCAAACCAAGCTGAGGCGATCGCCAGGAGTTTTGACTGCGTTAACAGAATGGGTTAAATCTCCCTGAAAGTATAGTAAAGTATTAATTTGTGGCTTAATCTGTCCAAGTTGACGTTTGTGCGATCGCAGTACCAATTCTCCGCCTTCCATACCAGCAGGGACTCGCACATACAGCACACTCACAATTATAGGCGGTTCAATGGTTTTGCAGTAAGAACGTAAGGAGCGATCGATGTGCGGATCGACGCGAGAGCCTTCTTTTAACTGTAAAGGATTGAGGTAAAAAGCATTACAATTCGGCTGGAGAGCTAAATCGAGATATGGCTTGAAGTAGGGAAACTGCTGTTCTACGCTTGCTAATCCAGAACGCTGAAATACTAGTGAAAATCCTTTAGTCGCAACAAAATCGCGGTTAAGGTTGTTGATGGCAAAGTAAGGACAAGCTTGGATTTCTCCCCATAAGTTATTTAGGTATTCGCTAGGGAAAGCGTTGGGTTGTTGTTTATACATCTGGTTCAATAGGTTGGTATTCTTGAATCTTTCCAGCTTGAATAATCCACAACTTTCCAGCGACTTCTGTTGTTTCTAATCCTTGAATTAGAGTCTCTATTGCTGCTTGCCAAAATACAAAATCAGGGCGAGAGGGTAAGCGAATGATGACAATTCCTGCATAGTCAGAAGGATTATATCTTAGACGATTTCCAAACCCGCGATCGCAAGTGACTAAGCATCTAGCCTCACAGCGGCAAACATCAATTACTACCTCATCAGGTGCAGAACTCAAATCTTGCCCTGGTACTGTGGCCACATCATGCCCTGCTAAACGCAATAAACTCACAACACGAATATCGATATTTTCATCAAGCTTTAAGTTCACGAATTTGCTTACTTTTTTTCAGTTAAAGGAATTTCTACAAATACATCTCGCGCCATTTCAGCGCCATAAGCAATACAAGCAAGCACATCCTGTTTTTCTATACTAGGATATGCTTCTAAAATTTCTTCAATAGTCGTTCCATTAGCTAAATAATCCAGAATTAGCGACACCCAAATCCGATGTCCGCGAATACAAGGTTTACCAAAGCAGATATTTGGATCTATAGAAATTCGGGAAAGCAAATTATTTGTACTCATATGTCTTTACCTGTAATAGCTTCTAAGTTTTATCGAACAGAATTCAGGAGTCAGGAGTCAGAATTCAGCAATGTTTTCTGACCGAAAAAGCGGATAGCGCAGCGTTAGCGAGTACTCGAGCGTCAAGATTGCTGAATTCAGAATTCTGAATTCTGCATTCTTCTTCAATTCATCGCAAAATCTCGTCAATCATGCGATTGGCTTGGGAAGCATAACCACCGCCAAATAAATTGAAGTGATTCAAAATATGATACAGGTTATAAAGTGTTTTTCTCTGTTCATAGCCGGCATCTAAAGGAAAGACTTCGTTATAACCCTTGTAAAACGCTGCTGGGAAGCCACCAAACAATTCTGTCATGGCAATATCAACTTCGCGATCGCCAAAATAAGTTGCAGGATCGAATATCACCGGTTCTCCTGACACAGTACACCCAGCATTTCCACCCCACAAATCGCCATGCACCAAAGCAGGTTGTACTTGATGATTTGCCAACAATTCTGGAATCGCCGCTAGTAACTTATCCTGTTGAGGGAAATTACCACCGCGTCGCCTTGCTAATTGAAATTGATAACCCAGGCGATGTTTCACATAAAATTCTACCCAGTCTGCTGTCCAAGTATTGATTTGGGGTGTGGAACCAATAGTATTGTTAATTTTCCAACCAAAACCTTGACTACTGCTAGCTTTATGCATCGCCGCTAGCTGGCGTCCCATCTCTTCCCATGATTTGGTGTTACCGCTTCCCATTTCCAACCATTCAAGGACGATGTAACTAGAATTATCAGCTACACCGCAACAAAGAGGTTTGGGAACGCGAATACTAGCTGTTACTAGCATTTCCTCTAAACCCAGAGCTTCAGCCTCGAACATTGCAACTTGCGAGGCTTGGTTGATCTTGACGAAGTACGTTATTTCACCATTAGAGACAGCATAACCTTGGTTGATGCATCCGCCACCAACCGATCGCCGTTGCTGACTTTGAAATTTTTCACCAGTTATTTGGCTAATATGCGCGTCGATTTGAGTCCACATAGTTAGGGGGAGTGGGGAGTGGGGAGTGGGGAGTGGGGGGGATGAGGGGGATGAGGGAGATGAGAAGAATAACCAATGCCCTATTCCCTATTCCCTTCCCTACTCCCTACTCCCTACTCCCCACTCCCCAATTTACGGCTTTAATATAACTACACCATAAGCATCAAAAGAAAGATACTCTTTGGCTGCTTGCATTAAGTCAGCAGCTTCTTGGTTTTCAATGCTAGCTGGGTAGTTAAATGCAGGTTCTAAATCTCCCACCAAAGATTGATAATAACCATATAAGCCGGCGCGATCGCTTGGTGTTTCATTACCAAAGATAAATCTGTTGGCTACTCGCCGCCGCACACGCGCAATTTCTGATTCTTTCACCAACTCTGTATGTAGACTCTTGATGTGTTGGGCGATCGCATTTTCTACTTCTGCTAAATTTTCCACTGCACATTTAGCTGAAATATAAAATGTACCTTGCAACTCATGGCTAATGTTGCTGACTGAAATTGAAGTAACTAATTTCCGTTCTTCTCGTAAATCTTGCACTAGTCTTGATGTTCGTCCCTGTCCCAAAATTGCTGCTAAAACATCCAGTCCATAAGTTTGTTCGAGGTGAATCATTCCTGGAACCCGCCACAGCATCACTAATCTAGCTTGTTGCAGAGTTTCATCAATAAATTCCCGACGGACTATTTCTGTAAATGGTGATTCAATGGGGAGTGGGGAGTGGGGAGTGGGGAGTGGGGAGTGGGGAGTTTTAAGAACTTGTGTAAATGCTTTGCTAACGGTTGCAATTAATTCTTCTACGGGCAAATTACCCACAGCTACAGCAGTAATTGACTGCGGTTGATACCAAGTAGCGTGGAAATCCCGCATTTGCTGGGATTTAAGTCCAGCAATTACTTCTTCTGGCCCCAATACCGCACGGCGATAAGGTAACCGATCAAACGCTGTTTCCATCGCCCGCCTATAAGTGCGGCGGCGGGGATTATCTTCTGAACGTTTAATTTCTTCCAAAACTACTAATCGTTCGCGTTCAAAGGCATCATCAGGAATACTGGCATTAGATACTACATCTATTTGTAAAGGCGCAAGCTCGGCGAAATCTTTAGGCGCAGTAGTTATATAGTAATGAGTATAGTCTTGGCTAGTAGCGGCATTAGTCACAGCACCCCGTTCTTCAATTCGACGTTCAAACTCACCGCTGGCCAGTTGTTCTGTTCCTTTAAAAATCATATGCTCTAAAAAGTGAGCCATGCCGTTAATCTCATCAGATTCCACAGCTGAGCCAACTTTTATCCATAAGCTGAGATTCACCGCATCAACTGGCATCTGCTCGGCTATGATTGTCAAACCATTAGGTAACTTATGCAAGTTTGGAGCATTTAGGCGAGGAAATTTGTTTAGAGTTGAAGTCATTGCTACTTGGGTGGGGAGAGCTACGTTACTCCTTTATCTTATAAGACAAGCCAAGAAGCAAAGGGCAGGAGTCAGGACGAAAGAAGTATGAATGAAAACTTTAGTTCTGAGTATAAAGCCCAGTTGAAAAAGTCGAATTGTATCGACACGCGCAGTGCAAGATACGATGACTGACATGAGAAGGAGATACAGACGTAATATCATGTCTGGTTGAAGACTTATTATTAGGGCTGACGCGGGGACGGGGGGACAGGGAGACGCGGAGAGTTTTTTTGATAAGTAATTGGTGGACATGATATGAGGCGATGCATCAAAGGTGCAGGTCGATGCAACTAAGGTGCAGGTCGATGCAACTAAGGTGCAGGTCGATGCATCAAAGGTGCAGGTCGATGCAACTAAGGTGCAGGTCGATGCAACTAAGGTGCAGGTCGATGCAACTAAGGTGCAGGTCGATGCAACTAAGGTGCAGGTCGATGCATCTAAGGTGCAGGTCGATGCATCTAAGGTGCAGGTCGATGCGCCCCTAGCAACAATTGTGCTTCAATAGACCTCTTGCAAAAGTCCCCTAATACCCCACCCCCAGCCCCTCCCCGCTTGCGGGGAGGGGAGACTTTGACGTAAGTCAAAGGCGGGGTGGGGTTGTTTTTTTTGATTTATGCAAGAAGTCTAATCAATAACGCTGTAAAATTATGAGTAGTAATGTTAAGAATTATAAAAAATAAGTATCAATGCCCAAGATTTCTGCTGAAAAAACTAAATCTCGTGTTGTCATCATTGGTGCGGGAATTGGTGGACTGACTGCTGGGGCATTATTAGCCCATAGAGGTTACAGCGTCTTAATTTTAGATCAAGCGATCGCACCGGGAGGTTGTGCTTCGACATTTAAACGCCAAGGATTTACCTTTGATGTCGGTGCAACTCAAGTTGCAGGGTTGGAACCAGGGGGAATTCACCACCGGATTTTCTCAGAATTGGAAATAGATTTACCAGAAGCCACGCCTTGTGACCCAGCTTGTGCGGTATATTTACCTGGAGAAACTACACCCATCAACGTTTGGCGCGACCAAAAGAAATGGCAAGAGGAACGACAAAGGCAGTTTCCTGGTAGTGAACCATTCTGGCAATTAATGGCAACTTTATTTAATGCTAGCTGGGAATTTCAAGGACGTGACCCGGTGCTACCACCGCGTAATTTATGGGATTTCTGGCAGTTAACCCAAGCGGTACGTCCCAGTACATTAATTACTGTACCCTTCACCTTGTTGACGGTGGGAGATGCTTTGCGGTTATGTGGAGTGGGAAACGACCAACGACTGAGAACATTTTTAGATTTGCAACTGAAGTTGTATTCCCAAGTCAACGCTGAAGAAACAGCATTACTTTACGCCGCCACAGCCTTGAGTGTATCGCAACTACCCCAAGGATTATTTCATCTCCAAGGTAGTATGCAAGTATTAAGCGATCGCCTGGTAGAATCCTTAGAAAGAGATGGCGGCAAATTATTGATGCGCCACACCGTAGAACAAATCAAAGTCGAAAACGGCAAAGCCACTGCTGTCAAGATTAGAAATCAGAAAACTGGCGAAGTGTGGACAGAAGCAGCCGACCATGTAGTTAGCAACGTCACCGTACAAAACTTGGTGCAGTTGTTAGGAGAAAAAGCGCCGTCTGGTTATCAAAACAGAGTGGAAAAACTGCCCCAAGCATCGGGCGCTTTTGTGGTTTATTTGGGTGTAGATGCCAGCGCTATTCCCTTGGATTGTCCACCCCATCTACAATTTTTGTATGATGCCAACGGCCCCATTGGCGAGAATAATTCCTTATTTGTTTCCGTCAGTCATCCTGGAGATGGTCGCGCCCCAGAAGGTAAAGCCACAATTATCGCTTCCTCATTCGTCGATCCTACACCGTGGTGGCAAACCCAAGATTATCCAGGATTAAAACAAAAGTATACCCAACAAGCGATCGCTCGTCTTGCCGAATACTTTTATCTCAAACCAGAAACGATGATTCACGTAGAAGCCGCAACGCCCCGCAGCTTTGCTCATTACACAGCCCGCGATCGAGGTATAGTTGGCGGTATCGGTCAAAGAATCCCCACTTTCGGCCCCTTCGGCTTCGCCAATCGTACACCAATCCAACATCTGTGGTTAGTTGGTGACTCCACCCATCCCGGCGAAGGCACTGCAGGGGTGAGTTATTCAGCGCTAACAGTAGTCAGGCAAATTGAAGCGCAAATGTAGGGGCAATGTAGGGGCGCACAGCTGTGCTACCCTACAACGTATCTGTAGGAAGAGTTTTGTGAAATGCAATAAATCACACCTATAACCGATGACAAAGGAGACACAAAACTGATGAAATAAAGTTAGTGTTGCTAATGCCGGAGTAATGACAGATAGAGTTTTAATTCTTGGCGGACGGGGGCGCATTGGTAGCAGTGTTGCTCAGGATCTAGCTACCTATACGCAGGCACAAATTACAATTACTGGGCGTTCTGCCGAAACTGGGAAAGGCGTTAGCTTATCTTCAGGAGGGCAAGTAGAGTTTTTAGTATTAGACCTAGCAGAAATTGATAAATTAAGAGGAGCGATCGCTAACTCTAATTTAGTCATCCACTGTGCAGGGCCATTTCACTACAGAGATACTAATGTTCTAGAAACTTGTATTGCTCAAGGCGTTAACTATATAGATGTCAGCGACCACCGTTCTTATACTAGTAAAGCTCTCAATTATCATCAACAAGCTGCCGCTGCTGGGGTAACAGCGATTATTAATACTGGCATTTTTCCTGGTATTTCTAACAGCATGGTACGTCAGGGCGTTGAACAATTCGAGCAACCAGAAAAGATCCATTTAAGTTATTTAGTTTCTGGTTCTGGTGGTGCTGGCATTACAGTAATGCGAACAACTTTTCTGGGATTGCAACATCCTTTTGAAGCTTGGATCAATGGAAAATGGGAGATAGTCAAGCCTTATAGTGAAAGAGAAGTCGTTGAATTTCCAACTCCCTATGAAAGCAATGGAGTTTACTGGTTTGATATGCCAGAAACCTTTACACTACCCAAAGCCTTTCCATCAGTGAAAACTGTAATTACCAAATTTGGTTCTGTACCCGATTTTTACAATCACCTCACTTGGATTGCAGCACATGTTTTTCCTAAGAGGTTAATGCAGCGTCTTTACATGATTGAATTTCTTTCTCATGTCAGCCATTTGATGACAGATGTCACCGATAGTTTTAGTGGTATTGGCGTAGCAGTTCGTTCAGAAGTTACAGGACAAAAAAATGGTGAAACAGCCGTTTATTGTTCAAATTTAGTGCATGAAAATACAGCAGGTGCTTCTGGTTGTGGTACTGGTAGTATTGCTCAGTTATTGCTAGAAGGTAAACTTAATAAACCAGGCGTTTTTCCTGTGGAAGAAGCACTACCAACAGATTTATTTGAATATACAATGCAAAGCCGAGGAATTAAAATTCATCACAATTGGTCATAGGTTAATACGTTTTTTTAACTTGTAGAGACGCGATTCATCGCGTCTTCTTGACCCAAGGATGTGTTCCAATGATTAATCTAATTGGTATTATAATCAAGAGTACGGCATCATCAACAATTTAAGGTGCGTTAGCCTTCGGCATAACACACCCTACATTTAGATCTACATCACAAAATTAATATACCCTGCGGTAGAAGGAAGAACTATACCTAAACAATTAGGATGCCTGTGAGCCTTGGATGTTAAATCTATTTATACATAACAGTGGCTCAATACAGAAAATTAGGAGAGTTCTTCATGCCCAAAATTTTATTAACCTTAAAGAAAGCTTTACGTTCAAGCTTGGTGATTGTTAGCTTGATGATTTTCATGAGCTTGTCTGGTTCATTCATTTTCATTCAGCAGGCTAGTTATGCAACTACTCTTGAAGAATTAAAGCTAATACCTCCAGAGTATAAACCTAACTCTGAAGAAAAAATTAACCGCGCTAACGAATACGATCCTGGTGTTGGCGTTCAAGAAGAAGCACGACAAGAGGCTTACGAACAAGCGGTAAAAGATTCTCAAAACCTTGGAACTATCGAGAAGGCTTATGAAAGAAATTTAAAGGCTGAAGGAAAGTCTGAGCCTAATTTACTTGATAAAGCTGGAGAGATAGTTGAAAAGGCGACAGGTAAGTAGAAAATAGTAGGAAAAACGGAAGACAATCAGAATTTATTTACAAACAATTACTGAATTGAGAATTCTGATACCATTTCACGAAAATCTTGATACATATAGATTTACCGTAGGGTAGCACAGCTGTGCTACCCTACCAAGGTATTTGTATCAACTTTAAACTGAAATGGTATAACTTCTGAATTCTGAATTCTGAATTCTGAATTCTGACTCCTGAATTCTGACTCCTGAATTCTGACTCCTGACTCCTGTTTGATTGTTACTCAAACTCATCAATTGTATCAGGAGGAGTAGTCTTTGCATACTTGGCAATGGTACGTTCATACCACCCCATTAAGGGAGTTGCACTAATTCCATGTACAATTACAGAAACCACAATAGTAGTGTAAGTTATCCAGGAAATTTGTTCTGCAACTTCGCCTTCTAAGCCTTTACCAAACGCATAGGCAAGATAATATAAAGAGCCAACACCGCGAATGCCAAACCAACCTAATAACAAACGTGTTCCTGGGTTCAAGGTGCGGCGGTGAGAATAGATAGGACGTTTCCCTATTGTACTAATCCAGACTCCTAAAGGTCGGATAATTATAAACAACAAAAATATCACTAACAAAGATTGAGCGGCATAGTTTAACATGGGCTTGACTAATAATATCGACCCCAATATCAAAATTGTCCCGACTTCTAAGAGCTTTTCGATTCGCTCGATAAATTCTAATTGTTCTAGTGGTTTGTCAGGATTTCTGTAACTGCGCTGAACGACTAACCCAGCAACAAATACTGCTAAAAATCCATAGCCATTAACAATTTCTGTCAAAGAATAAGTTAACAAAATTGTAGCGATCGCCACAAAATCTTCCATCGACTCATCAACCTGACGACGTTTTTGAATTTTTTGATCGAACCAAACTATTGCTTTAGCCACAACAAATCCCATGACAATGCCAGCAGCGATCGCCCAAATTAAATCAACTACAATCCACTGTTTAAACCAGTTGCCCCAGTTATCATCTTTAAGGGCATAAATCCCAAAATAAACAAACGGAAAAGCTAAAGCATCATTTAACCCACCTTCAGAAGTTAAACCAAAGCGTAACTCATCTTTATCCTTGACATCAGTCAATTGAACTTCGGAAGCTAATACTGGATCGGTTGGGGCGAGGATTGCTCCTAATAAAATCGCTTCTCCCCAATTCATACCTAAAAATAATTTACCCACAACAGCTAAGGCAAAAATTGAAATTGGCATTAAAAATCCAATTAGTCGGGCTGTAATTCCCCAAACTTCTAACTTGAGAGGACGAACAATTTTTAAACCGCAGCTAAACACAGAAATAATTACTACGAATTCTGTGAGCTTTTGCAGTAATTCAGCGTTGAATGCTTGATCTCGACGTAGTTGAATCAGTCCGAAGCCGTAAGGCCCTAACAAAATGCCAACCAGTAGATAGATAATCGCAAAAGAAAGAGGTAATCGGGAAATCCAACCTGACCCCAAGGTGACCATTAGTAAAAGCAGACCAATTACAAATAGGTCAATAATATAGATATCTATCATATAGGAAACTATATAAAAATTCAGCCTTGCTTTGTCAGCTTAGTTGCAATATCTTCTAATTAGAAATCACCTATAGGTAGATTTTAGAAAATAAATTCTTTTGAATTCTGACTTCTGAATTCTGACTCCTGAATTCTGACTACTGAATTTGCAATTTTGCTGTAATTAACTAGATTCAGCGAAAATTACGAAATCAGGCAAAGCCAAGCTGAATACTTAAAATATCAAGAGTCAATCCATAGGTTAGGCTACAAAGCAAGCCTGCTCGAATTTAACTAGTTGAATCAAGCAAATAAACGCCATGAATGAAGAATTCTACAATAGGGGATTGGAAAAGGCAAAGCGAAAAGACTACGCTGGAGCAATTGAGGAATTTAGCCATGCTTTACAATTAACGCCTTACTTTATCGAAGCTTATTTGCAACGGGGTTTGGCATACTATGACTCAGGAGCATTCCTCAAAGCTGTTTCAGATTATACTGAGGCTCTGAAGCTCAATCCTGAGAGTGTAGAGGCTTATTATTGTCGTGCATTAGCAAGGCTGGCGCTGAAAAATTTGCCGGGGACATTGGAGGACGTTGAACGCGCTATTCGTTTCAATCTCAATTATGCTCCAGCTTATCAGCTGCGGGGAATGGTGCGGCGCAAACAGGGTTATATTCAAGATGCGATCGCTAACTTTAAAAAAGCTGCTGGGTTATATCTAGAACAGCAAGACAAAGAGAATTGTCGCCTGTGTCTGGAACAAATTAAACATTTACAACCCCAAGAATTACCTGCTGTACAGCAATCGCGTTCTCCAAATGCGCCGATTTTATCGACAAAAGAATATTTCACGCAATTATTAGAAAAGGCTGAAAAAGGAGATACCCAAGAGGCACTAGCGGATTTAAACTGGGTATTGAAAGCCGATCCGCAAGATGCCCAAGCTTACTGCTGTCGTGGCGTTGTGCGCTGTAAAATGGGAAATTATCGAGAAGCGATCGCAGATTTTAATCAAGCATTGCGACTAAATTTTCAAGATGCCATTGTCTATCGCAATCGAGGCAAAGCACGTTCTGTGTTGGGAGATCATACTGGAGCGATGGCAGACCTGAATCAAGCACTCCAGATGCAACCTGAAGATGCCTTAGTCTATATTGCCAGAGGTAATGCCTATCGGGCAATGGGCAACTATCTCGGTGCAATTCAAGATTACACCCAAGCACTGCAAATCAATCCTAATGATGCTCAAGCTTACTACAATCGCGGTATTGCCTATTCTTGCATAGAAGAAATGCAAAATGCTGTGGAGAACTATCAACGCGCGGCGAGTATTTTTTGTGAACAAGAAGACTGGGGAAATTATCAACAAGTCTTAAGTAGCCTAGAAAAAATTCAAAAATTTAGTCCACAGTCCAAAAAGCAAAACTATAACTTACTGCGTCAGCGACTTCTGCGAATGGTGGGGGGATATTGGGAAATCGCCGAACGATTAATTGAGCAAAAGCAGGATTATTATCCTGGAATGTCAGACGAGTGGTATTTCCAAAAAGTAATTGATGATTTAGAACGCGATCGTGGTATGTGAATAGCTAGACATAGGCGCATGTTTCGATATAATTTTTCACGAAAAAGATGACATGAGCGGGTAACGCACCGCTATACAGCGCTTCCTGCTGTTATGAAGTACAGTTTTTTCCCCATTCCCCGCTATCTCCTGTATCCTTTCACGACTGAGAACGTACCTCATAACACCGGGAACTGCTGTATAATATGGTGCGTTAGCCTACGGCGTAACACACCCTACAAAAGAATTACTTTATCAATGGTCTCTTATGTATGGCGCACCTTCATACAGAATTGGTATGACTTGAAAAGATTTTAAACATAGTTTGTTTTTGGATACAAAAGCAACATAAAATTACCTTGGCATTTACAGGGAGAGCTTTTGTTTGGGTTTAATCTATTACTAACTCAGGCTGAAGTTTAATCGACTACTAAATATATTTGGATCAAAATGTCAAGAAAAGATATGGGAGAACCCAAACGCATTGGAATTCTTACAAGTGGAGGAGATTGTTCTGGCTTAAATGCTGTGATTAGGGCTGTAGTAACTTGTGCGGTGAGTACTTATGGCTGGGAGGTTCTGGGAATTCGGCAAGCGACTCTCGGATTGATGGCGCGTCCGCCACAATTCACGAACTTGGAAATCGATCAAGTTGATTCGCTGTTAACTGCCGGTGGCACAATGTTGGGGACAACCAATAAAGGTGACCCTTTTGCTTTTCCAATGACGGATGGAAGTTTATGCGATCGCTCCGAAGAAATCATTGCAGGTTACCATGAACTAGGTTTAGACGCTTTGATTGGTATTGGCGGTGATGGTAGTTTGGCAATTCTCCGCCGCCTTGCACAACAAGGCGGTATTAACTTAGTTGGAATTCCCAAAACAATTGATAATGATATTGGCGTTACTGAACATGCCATTGGTTTTGATACAGCAGTAAATATTGCCACAGAAGCATTAGATAGGTTACATTTTACTGCTGCAAGTCATAGCCGAGTTATGATTTTGGAAGTGATGGGGCGTGATGCCGGACACATAGCCATAGCTGCGGGAATTGCTGGCGGAGCAAATGTAATTTTAATTCCAGAAATTCCCTACACAGTTGAACACATTTGCCACAAAATCAAAGAACGCCAAGAGAAAGGCAAAAACTATTGTTTGATTATTGTTTCCGAAGCAGTTCGCACCCAAGATGGGGAAAACGTCACGATTACAAATCGCTTAGGTCAATCTCGATACGGTGGAATTGGTGAATATTTAGCCGATGAAATTATTCAGCACATTGGTGTAGAAACGCGAGTCACCGTTTTAGGACACATTCAACGCGGTGGAACTGCTTCCCCCCTAGATAGATTAGTTGCCACAGCCTTTGGCGTAGCAGCAGTTAATCTGATTGCAGAGGGTAAATACGATCGCATGGTAACGTGGCAAAATCGCCAAGTATTAAGCGTACCAATTACAGAAGCGATCGCTCAATATAGCGCCGTCGATCCCAACGGTACTTTAGTTAAAACCGCCCGTGGTATGGGTATTTATTTAGGAGATTGATGGAGTCGGGGACATGAGGGGGAAAATAACTCTTCTAGCGATTTTCATTTGAATGAGGCACACGGTAGGGGCATCAATACTGCTCGGATAGGCAGGGGAGGCAGGGGAGGCAGGGGAAGCAGGGGAAGCAGGGGAGGCAAAACTCAACGCCAGCCTCCATTTCTCCCCCGGCTATTGAACAACTTGCCTCAACCAAGAAATTCCTTAACCTAGCAGTATTGGTAGGGGCACAACATGTTGTGCCCCTACGAATTGTCTGCACTCCACTCTGAACTCAGCCCTCTCAATTGCTAAACCCAGGAATTAAATGCTTCAAAGCACGACCGGCAATGTCCCCATAGCGGAGTTCCCCGCACATAATTTTACCCATGACTTGGGGAGCAGAGGGGTGCTTAATACCAACTTTGTAGCCAATGTTGGAAAATCGATAGAATGCTGTAGCTAATTTTTGCGCCCAAGCCATCTCAGTACCCCACTCTTGGTTAATGGCTTCGCTATATTTTTCTAAAGCGTTGGTGTCACCAGCAAGTGCTTCGTTAATGGTTGCGGCTGCGAGTAAACCGCTAAAAATTGAAGGGCGAATGCCCTCTGCTGTCATAGGATCGACTAGACAAGCAGCTTCCCCAGCTAAAACCGCATTTTGAGTGTGCAGCTTTTGATTACCATCCCAAATACAAAGGGGATGACCATATTGCTTAGTGGTTTTGAGGTCTACATTTAATGATTTGGCGTACTCATCCAAAATCTTTTTAAAATCCTGGGGTTGACGGCCGATGAAGGTTCCCACACCTATAGAATAACCATCAGCTTTGGGAAAGTTCCAAAGATAGCCGTTTTTTACTAAGCCAAACTCAAAATGAATTGTGGGTTTGTTTTCTGCGATACCAGGAACTTCTGCCTCTAAAGCTCCTGTGAGGAGACGTTTACGTTCTTTGAAACCTAGCCATTTTGCCATCGATCCTTTGGCACCATCAGCTGCAATTAAATAGCGACCTGTAACTGGGCCGTTAGCTGTGTTAACTTGCCAATAATCGCTTTGAAATTCGATACCAGTCACTTCAGTATTATCTTGGAGTTTAGCTCCTTGTTTTTCGGCTTGTTGGACTAAGAAATAATCAAAAACATCCCGCCGCACCATCCAAACTGGTTCTTTTGTGGCGATTTTCGTTTCCACAGGGTCGCCTAGTTTCCAGGTAAAACGAAGCAAGTCTGCTTTTAAAGAAATCGCTGGGCTAAAATCAAAGTCAAACCATTGAGCGATCGCTGGAGATACACCACCACCACAAGGTTTATATCTTGGCAGGGATTCTTTCTCTAAAATTAATACTGAGCGACCCTGTTTAGCTAAGTGATATGCCGCTGTCCCACCAGCTGGCCCAGCACCGACAATGATGCAATCGTACATAATGACTGAAATTTTGCTTCTCAATTAGTTTAAGCTAACGCGCCTACCATTACATATAGGGAATGGGGAATAGGGAATAGGGAATAGGGAATGCGTTTCTGATTGCTGGTCGCTACATATATAAAAATATGTAGGGTGTGTTATGGCGTAGCCTAACGCACCATCTGAAGGTTTTAGTGCGTTACGCCACTACGTATATTTCAAAAATCAAATATGATTTCTATAGTTACTATAGATATTTTCAATGCTTCAAATATAATTATTAATACAATAAAAATTCTATATGAATGTTAATGTTAATTTTTTCTCTAAATAGTATTTACTAGATTTTAATATCTACGGTAATTCCTTACAGGAAGCAAAATTGTTTTGAGCAATCTACTTGAGAGTGCTTCAGAACTTTTAAATATCGTAGATAAATTTTCTTAATATTCTACATTTGTGAGGAGCATTCATGGCAAAGTATCTTCTAGCTTCTGCTAGTGGAGCTACTTTTTTGTGTTTAATTTACGGACTGTTACCCATACAAGTACTAGCTAATTTAGTGCCAACAGTCGGCGAACAATCGATAAATAATCCTAAAAAATTAGCAATTTTAAACAACAAAGTTTCTCATCAAGTCAAGGTATTTAATAACATTCCCCTTCCTGACACTGCTGAAACTGAATTGATGATAGCTAATGATATTCAAGCAGAATCAACTACTATCAAAGACGAGCAAAAACCTCAGAATTCATCGGCATATAAATCCTTGCAGATATCAGACGACAAAGACAGATCCCAAGTAACATCTGTATCGCAATTGTCTGATGTGCAACCAACTGATTGGGCTTTTCAAGCATTGCAATCTTTAGTTGAGCGTTATGGTTGTATTGCTGGTTATCCTAATAGCACGTATCGTGGCAATCGTGCTATGACTCGTTATGAATTTGCTGCTGGTTTAAATGCTTGTTTAGAGCGAGTCAACGAACTCATCGCCACAGCAACTTCTGATTTAGTCAACAAAGAAGATTTAGCGACTTTGCAAAAATTGCAAGAAGACTTTGCTGCGGAACTAGCGACCTTACGGGGGCGAGTGGATGCAATAGAAGCACGCACCGCAGAACTAGAAGCAAATCAGTTTTCCACTACTACCAAACTCAATGGTGAGGTAATTATTGCTGGGATAGGTGCTACAGGTGGCGCACCCGATAGAAGCGATCCTAATATTATCCTAGTAAATCGAGTTAGGTTAAACCTCAACACTAGCTTCACTGGGAAAGACTTATTAATCACTGGTTTGCAGGCTTATAACTTTTTAGGTGGTGTAGACGGAAGTGGTAGCTTGCAAGAAAGTTTAGGATTAGCTTCACCTTTACTCTCAGCTAGTAGTGCTAGAACAAGTTTTGAACCACAGTTTCCTGGTTTGGATGTTAAAACGTTATCACCTGTGGGAGCTAATAACGTAGAACTGTATAAGTTACTGTATGTTTTCCCTGTCGCTGATAAATTGACTTTGTTTGCAGGAACCGCGGCGGAAGCTACAGATGCTTTTCCTGCCATAACACCTTTTTATGGTGAAGGGCAAGAGTCTATTTCTCGGTTTGCAGGTTTAAATCCTATAGCACGAGTCTCTGGTGGTACTTCCGGAACTGGTTTAGCATCGGCTGCGGGATTTATTTTTAACATTTCTCCCCAGTTGGATTTAAGAGCTTTATACGGCAGTGTAAATGCCAACATACCCCAACAAGCAGGTGATATTCTACCAGGGGTTTCTAATACTCCTTTGGGAGCAGGTGTATTTGGTGGTAGTAGCGTTATTAGCACCCAATTAACCTTTAAACCTAGTAGTTCGATAGATGTTGGTTTAAACTATGCCCACAGTTATCACGAAATTAATATTTTGGGTACAGGATTAATTCGTGATGATATCGGTGCTTTAGCTGGCGTTCCTTTGGGAACACCTGTTACCCTCAATTCCGTTGGTGGTACGCTAACTTGGCGCTTTTCTCCAAAGGTAGCTTTGTCTGGTTATGGTGCAGCAATGTTTGTTGACGATTCTTCTGGCGGCGTTGATGCTTCCACCACTTTTACTAGTTGGATGGTAGGGCTTCACTTCAATGATTTATTTAAATCGGGGAACAATGCGGGGATTATTTTTGGACAACCGCTTTTTCGCTCTGATGCTAGTGGTGATGCTCAACTTACTGCGGATGGGGTAAATCGGGCTACTCCTTACCATTTAGAAGCGTATTATCGCTTTAGGCTGACTGATAATATCAGCATTACTCCCGGCGCTTTTGTTTTGTTTAACCCTGAAGGTGACAGCAATAACGACACTACAACTGTAGGCGTACTCCGGACTACATTTACTTTCTAGATTTTTTTACGTAAGTTGGCTGGTTGAAAGAAGAATCCCACCCCTTCAAGGGGTGGGAGCGTCAAAGGCCAGTCCATCATAACTACAGGCCAATGGGTCTGCGGTTATCATGACTGGTAAACCAAAATATGGGTCTGGGAAACTTTTGGCTATCTTGGTTGGGGGAAGACAGAGGTAGAAGGCAAAAATCAGGAAAGCGATCGCTAACAGTCATCTCCCATCTACCCTTGGTTGACTCAGAAGATGCTCCGCGTTACTCGGCGCTGACTCCGCGCCCCTCTGCGTTTAAAACCGCTACCAATTTCATCATTGTAAGAAAAAGGCTGAAGAATTTATTCATGATTCTTCAGCCTTTAGACTTTAGATTTTAGACTTTAAACAGTCGTGATGTCTTTTTCTTTTTCTGCCAACAATTCATCTATTCTGGCAGTGTATTTATTCGTCAGTTTTTGCAGTTTGTCTTGCTGATCCCGTGCTTCATCTTCGGAAATTTCCGTGTTTTTTTCCTGTTTGCGAATCGAGTCTATGGCATCACGACGAATGTTGCGAATGCTAACGCGACCTTCTTCAGCATATTTAGCAGCAAGTTTGACTAGTTCTTTCCGGCGATCGCTTGTCAAAGGCGGAATATTCAGCCGAATTACAGTACCATCGTTACTGGGTGTTAAACCCACATCCGAAAGAGAAATCGCCTTTTCAATGATGTTTAAACTGCTGCGATCGTAGGGTTGAATGAGGATCGTTGTCGCATCTGGTGTGCTAATGTTTGCCAGTGATTTTAGTCCTGTAGGCGAACCGTAGTAGTCCACCAACACTTTATCTAGTAAACTCGCATTGGCGCGGCCAGTGCGAATTGTGTTAAAAGCTCGTTGAGTTGACTCAACGGTTTTTTGCATCGTACTCTCAGCTTCAGCTAATTTCACAAGAACCTCCCACAAGGGTGCCGATGGTTTCTCCCATGACTGCTCGGTGGATGTTACCTCGCACCGTTAGGTCAAATACCAAAATTGGGATATTATTTTCTTTACACAAGGCAATCGCAGTACTATCCATTACCCGCAAATCATGAGCCAAAACATGGGCGTAGGTGAGGGTGTTATAACGCTTGGCGTCAGGATGAATATGAGGATCGGCATCATATATTCCGTCTACCTTGGTGGCTTTAAAAATCACTTCGGCATCAATTTCTGCGGCTCTTAATGCCGCAGTGGTGTCTGTAGTAAAAAAGGGATTTCCAGAACCAGCACCAAAAATTACCACCCGCCCTTTTTCAAGATGACGGATGGCACGACGACGAATATACGGTTCCGCTAATTCTTGCATAGCGATCGCAGTTTGCACCCGCGTCTGCACTCCTATTCGCTCTAGCGAATCTTGCATCGTCATGGCATTCATTACCGTGGCAATCATTCCTATGTAGTCAGCGGTTGCCCTGTCCATCCCCGCCGATGCTGCTTTGACGCCACGAAAAATATTGCCGCCGCCAACAACTATGGCCATTTGAGTCCCAGTGGCTGCTACCTCTGCTACTTCCTGGGCTATTTCTTTCACCACTTCTGGATCAATGCCATAGCCCATGTTACCCATTAAAGCTTCACCGCTTAGTTTGAGTAAAACCCGTCGGTAATTCGTTCCCATGAAGTTACGCTTTATCAAAAAAGTTGCAATTGCCTCCAATTTAAGATAGCAGTTACAGGGACTATCTATGTCTAGTTACGCCAAATCAATGTAGTACCTATTGGTTCTGTTTGTGGTATACCTATTTCTTGACCAGCAAACAAACAGGCGATCGCAGTTTTCAAATAATCCTCTCCCACAGATGACGGGTTTTGGGGGCGATCGTCAATTTGACCTTTGTAGCGTACTACACCAGTAGTATCTATCAAAAAAGCCATTGGTGTTTTTGTAGCCCCAAAACTACGGGTCACATCTTGGGTTGGGTCCCACAGGTAAGGGAAGTTCAACTTGTGACGCCCGGCAAAAGTTTTCATATTTTCAAAGGTTGAGCCTGAGTCGCTACCATTCATGCCAATTAGGGTAAAGCTTGAAAGAGCAAATTCGGCTTGAATGTTTTTGAGTCTATCTAGATACAAGTCTACATAAGGACAGTGGTTACAGATGAAAACGACGCCGACTGCCCGGAACTTCTCAAGATAACGGCTAAGATGGTGTACTTGACCATCAATTCCTGGGAGTTCAAAATCTGGTGCGTAGCTTCCGATGGGAGTATCAATTGTTTCTACTATATTCATCTTTTCTGGCTCGCAGAACTAGGAACAAGAAAAATATTGTTAAATTCAGCGTCAGTTTCCAGTTGCAAACCACCCCTTAGCCGATGCCTCATGTTCAACAATTTTATAAACGAAGTTGGCGATCGTAAATTGTGAAACTACTGAATCTAGCATTGATGCTAATTTGATCGCATTTAAAATGGTATGTTGACTGTATATCTTGCCTGGTAAGGAACAAGCAATGTTACTAGATTTGAAGTATCAAAAGTAGCATGGTTATCAAAGCTCAAGAATAGCATTACATTATAAATGTGTGCCAACACGGCGAGAATTTGATTCAGATGGCAGAAGTTGGGTTTATTAAAACTGACATAATCTAAGTTGTGAGTAAATTACCTTTATTAACAAGCTCAAGACTGCCTATGCTAGATAAAACTATTAGCATAAAGCTAGTATTAGATGCCTAGAAGCTTTAGTGGTGTATGTCTAAGTTATCACCAGAGCAAAGGATTTAATTTTAAAATCTGATAAATTTTAGGCAAAATCAAAATAATTTTGCTTGAGTTTGCTGCTGAAAATCTTATATTGTGTTCATCAAATTTCCCATGACAACCTCAAGTTCAAAAACAGCGCTTACGTCTACAAAAACCTGGATTTGGCAGGGTTTTACTATTTGCTATCAAACTCAAGGAACCACTGGGCCAGCTGTTGTTCTGGTGCATGGCTTTGGGGCTTCTTGGTGGCACTGGCGAAAAAATATTCCTGTATTGGCAGAGAATTGCCGGGTTTATGCCATTGATTTGATTGGTTTTGGCGCTTCAGCCAAACCCGAACCCGGTGAAAAAATTGCCTATACGCTAGAAACCTGGGGACAGCAAGTAGCAGATTTTTGCCGTGAAGTAGTGGGTGAGCCAGCTTTTTTAGTTGGAAATTCCATTGGCTGTATTGTAGCCATGCAAGCAGCGGTGAGTCAGCCAGATGTTGCTTTGGGAGTTGCTTTGCTCAACTGTTCTCTACGGTTGTTGCACGATCGCAAACGGGTAACTTTACCTTGGATTCGTCGTGCAGGAGCGCCTTTACTGCAACGGGTGTTATCTATTAAACCAGTTGGCAAGTTCTTTTTCAATCAAGTCGCCAAACCGAAAACAGTCCGGAAAATTCTCCTCAAAGCCTATGCCAACGCAGAAGTAGTCACAGATGAATTGGTAGATATTCTGACTTCCCCAGCCAGCGATCCTGGTGCTGTGGCAGTGTTTCTTGCATTTACATCTTATTCCACAGGGCCGCTACCAGAAGACCTTTTACCGTTGTTACCTTGTCCGGCAATTATTTTGTGGGGAGCAGCCGATCCGTGGGAACCTATTGAATTAGGTAGAGAATTAGCGAATTATCCCCAGGTACAAAAGTTTATTCCTTTAGAAGGAGTGGGGCATTGTCCCCAAGATGAAGCGCCAGAGCTAGTTAATCCGATTTTACAGGATTGGATTTGGGAGCGACCGCTTCGCAGTTAATAGACTCACCACAATTATAAGCGTAATTTGCACTCTTTAATACCAAAGTACTCAAAATGCATATTGGCAATTGGTTTTACTTAAATTAATAAAGCGCAAATAGAAAGGTAGATGCTAAAGATAGCATCTACCTTTTTTGTCTCTAGGGGGTTGATTTAACGCCTTAAGAGAATAGAAGTGACTGTTCAAACTTTCTCAAAACTTGATTTATCTTGAGCGAGTTATATAAGTCTTCTCATCCCTTTGCCAATTGCAAAGTTTAAACTACGCGACTACCCAAACCGTAGCTTTGCCAATTTAGTAATAGTAAACGGGGTAACAGTGGTAAGCATTGCCGTAATCATCGTAACCAGTATAATAGTTGTCGCCACCATAATATCCTCCAGTAAGAAGCTGTTGTTCTTCTGTGGATAACTCCGTCAACAGATCAGATTTGATGATTTGCTCTAACATGATTGTTCACCTCCCTTACTGTACATAGGTGTGTAGCACCTATAGTTTTATTTATAAACATTCTCTTGATCAAATAAATTATCCTAAAGTTATAAAAGTAATAAGCTAAATTTACGGCTTTCGGATTTTGTAAATTATGTTTAAAATCTGAATAAAATATATGACCAGATTAGAGGGCAAAAATACCCTTTCTCACCTGGTAATCCTAGCAATTACTGACTTAATTATTTATTAACCGAGTGATCCTGTTCTGTAAAATTTGATTTCTAGTTGTAAACAGGTAGCACCCATGCTAGTTTTTTACCAGCATGGGTGCTAAATTACAGTTACGGTCTTCAATTCTACTGGGCAAAGATATGCTACTTACCTAGTCAGAAACTGTTTATATTTTAAATCAGGGAGGGAGAATAAAAATAAATGCTATCTCTAGCATCTACTTTTATTGTTTCTAGACCATTAATAAATTGATGGCTAAAAAGAGAAGAGAGAAGACTTTTCAAACTTGCTCAAGTTTTCATGTACTTTGAGTGAGTTATGTAAGTCTTTTCCTCCCCCCACTAATTAAAAAGTTTAAACTACGGGATTACCCAGTTATAGTCCTAACTTTGGCAGACTTAATAGCCACCGTAATAGGGGTAAGCGTAGCCGTAGAAGTAGTAATTAGGGTATTGGGAACTACTATAACCGTAGTCTTGTCCACCAGCTAGCACCTCTTGCTGCTCTGTAGTTAGCTCCTCAACTAAATCACATTGAATGACTAGATTTGACATGATTGTTAGCCTCACTTTACGATGTATATAGGTGTAGATCACCTATGCTTTTATTATTCACTTGTATTATAAAAAAGAAACTCTTCTAAAGTTATAAACTGGCAAAAATTATTTTCTTTCTTTTGGTTAATGATAAATTTAAAAAATGAATTAGCATATTTTTATTCAAAATTATTTTATAGAAATCTTTCAAACTAAGTAGCTATTTTTACGTGTCTATAGTCGATTATTATTCATAACATATTATGAACTAAAAGATTATATAATTAGCATTTGTAGACGTTATAAATTCAATCGATTACATTAAATAAACATAGATAAATATACAGTTACCTACGATAAAAAGGTAGACGACAGCGTATATTATTATATCCAGTTAAAGTTATTATATTCTAGTGGGAGATACACGATTGCTCGTGTATCTCCCACTAATTAAAAATATATTGAAATCCAAGTTTTATGAATATAATTTATTTAAAATTTTCGTTAATTAAACAATCAAATATATTTCCGTCTTGACTAGAATTTGGCAATCCGAATTTTAGAGAAAATTTTATGGTAGTCTGTGACAAATTATAGCTGGTTTTTTGTGAAGATATATCACCAGTTCCTGCAAGATTTAATTGATTTTCGGCTGAACTTTGGATATTAGTTTGCTGTAATAAAAAATCACTTTTTACTGGGCTATCTATGCCTTGTCCAGCAGTCAGGTTTTCTTGTTCTTGCTCTGACAATTCTCTAAATAATTCACGATGAAAAAATTTAATATATTCAGACATAAAATTAACTGCTCACACTGAAAACAATTTTCACACTGATAAAAACTTTAAATGCTCACCTTGGTGAGAGAGAAAAGTCTCTAGCGTACCTTGTAATTTCACCTGACCTTTATCTAGCAGCACGATCCAATCAGCTCGATTGACTACACTGGGACGATGGGTGATCAAAATCGTGGTTCTGCCCTTTCGGTGTTCCAAAAGACGATCCAGCACATGAGATTCGCTTACAGGATCGAGTCCAGCGGTCGCTTCATCTAAAATCAGCATAGGTGGATCATTGAGGATGCCTCTAGCGATCGCTAATCGTTGTCTTTGTCCACCAGAGAGATTTGCCCCAAATTCCCCTAAAACAGTTTGATATTTATTAGGAAGTTCACTGATAAAGTCATCTGCGTCAGCAATGTGGCAAGCTTTGACAATCTCTTCAAAGGCAATATCAGGCATTCCTAAACGGAAGTTCTCCAAAATCGAGCGACTCCAGAAGTGAGGTTCTTGCGGTACATAAACTACCTGTTGTCGGAGGCAATCAAGGGAGAGGTCTTGTGTGTTATAAAAGCCTATGCGGATATTACCAGAGTTCGGTTGATATAAACCTCCTACGAGTTTTGCCAAAGTACTTTTGCCACAACCTGACTGACCAATCAAAGCAATTACTTTCCCTCCAGGGAGTTTGAGCGAAAAATCCTCTAATAAGTCAACTCTGCCAGGATGGTGAAATTCGAGATGGGAACAACGAATGTCTGCATCACCAGAGATTTGTGCAAACGGCTTTTGACCCACGACCACTTCTGGCTTAGTATCAATCACTTCTAAAAGACGAGAAATTGCTGTTTGGGCGCGGAAATATTCATCTACTAACCCAACTAACGTGCTAATTAACGCCAGAACATTGACCTGTAAAACGTTAAAAGCTAGCATTTGCCCGATACTTAATTTCCCCTGAATCACTAGGATGCTCCCTAGCCAAAGTAAACTGACGCCACCAATAGTGGAAAGGAGTTTAGCAAGAGTACCGTTGATAATTCCGATTTGGATGGTGGTGAAAGTAAGATTGGCAAGGCGACCAAAACGACTTTGGAATTCCTCCGAGAATTGGGGAGCCGCGTTTGTAGTTTTAATCACCTGCGCGCCCTTAAACGTTTCCACCAAAACGCCTTGATTTTCCGACCCTAAAACTAAAAGACTGCGGGTCTTTTGTTGGAGAATGGGCAAGAAAGGTAACACAGATATGGTCATTAACCCAGCAAACAAGAGAGCTACTAGGGTTAACTGCCAGCTATAAAACAACATGAAACATAAAGACACCACTGCTAGGAAAATTTGGCTAGGTAAAAGAACCACTACCTGCGATACCAACTGGTTGATTTCATTGATATCTCCTAATCTGCTAATGATTTCGCCACTGCGGCGGGCTTCGTAGTAATTCAAGGGTAACTGGAGAATTCTGCGTCCAAACTCCAAGACTAGTCCTAATTGCAGCCGTTGACCAAAGTGAGCAATCATCGTAGCTTGCAATACTTGCAGACAACTGCTAAATAAATTCATGACAACAACGGCTAAAACTACAACGGTAAGTAAGTCGGTATCGCCACGCACAAGGACATCATCTGTGAGCAGTTGGATCAAGACAGGCGTACCTAGAGCGAGTAAACCCAGGACAATGTTGATCATCAAAACCTGAGTTAACAACCCACGAAAAGGTAAGACGCGTTGGAAAAAGCGTCCTAAGCCGCCCTTTGGTTGTTCTTGGGGCTGCTGAGAAAAGCCCTCTGAATCTGGCTCTAATAACAGCATCACCCCGTTCCAAGCTGCTGTTAGCTCTTCGCGGTTGATATAACGGATGCCCACGGCTGGGTCGGCAATGACGTACTTCTTGCCTCGTTTGCCGTACAACACAACCCAGTGCTTGCCATGCCAATGAATAATTGCTGGCAGGCGTATTTCTGTGATCCTGTCTATGGTCTTCGGCGAAGCTTTAACTGCCCTAACATTAAAACCTAGAGTCTCCGATCCACGTTTAAGACCGAGCAAGGTTGTTCCCAGCTGTCCAGTCCCTACTGCTTCTCGGCTGCGGGTGATACTTAAGAAACGCCCATAATGCTTGCAAATCGACGCTAGGCAAGCTGCTCCACAATCCTCTTCACTTGACTGTAAAACACACTGATAATTTTTATAAAAATTAAATAAATGAAACATCAGACTTACCCAATTAGATTACAGAGCAATGATTTCAGACCCATCACCATAAATATTGATAATTGATTGAGAATTGCTAAAACCCAGATTTTTGTATTAATAATTCGTGATTAATCTTGCTTTTCTGAGAATGAACCGAAGCACTGTTTCTTGACGGGAAATAATATCAGCTCTGCCCTCCATGCCCGATTTAAGATGGCACTGGCGATCGCCTCTACCCAAATATAAAGTTTGTGGCTGAATAGTTACCTCGTAAGCAACTACCTGGTTGACACTTGAATCTGTGCCATTCTTTACAGGTGATAGGGCATCTGATGCAACTGTGGTGACAGTTCCTTTGAGAGTACCGTAGTCTGGATAGGGGCAAGCAGAAACCATCATTCGGACTTTTTCACCTGGTTTCACCTTATCAATATCTTGAGTCTGCACATAAGCCTTGATCAGCAATGGGGCGTTAAGGGGAGCAATGCTTGCAATAGCTTCACTTGATTGCACTACCTGTCCTGGATTACGAAGATTTAGTTTCAGGAGTGTGCCTTCGATTGGCGCTCGAATCACACTCTTTTTTAGGTCAGTTTCTAGCTGTTGTAGTTCTTTGCGAGTACTAAGGAGTTGGTTTTGCAGTTCAAGGCGTTGCTGAAGCAGAGTCTCTCGGTCTTTTTTCAAAGCAGCTAAGGTTGCTAGACCCCTTGCCTGTTCCTGGTTAATCTGTTCAAATGCCACAGTTACGGCAGCATTACTAGGATTGATAGCAGTTTTAGCCTTGTTTAGGTTAGTTTGTGCATCCTCCAACGATTGTTCTTTTTCTTCAAGTAGATTTTTAGCGCTAACTTTAGCTTGTTCTAACTTCGCCTCAGCAGACTTAACCGCTTGTTCTTTTTCCTCAAATAGACTGCGAGCAACAGCTCCCGATATGACTATCGGGTGTAATCTGTCTCGTTGAACCTTGGCTAACTTTAAGGCTGCTTCTGCTTCTTCTACAGTTGCTGTTAATATTTTTCCCTGTTGTAATCGCTCTAGCTGCACCTTGGCTAATCTCAACGCTGTTTGTGCTTGTGTCATTTCAGATGTAGATTTTATTTGCTGATCTTTATAGTTACGTTGGGCATTACTGAGCTGAGCTTGTGCAGCTATAATCGTGCGGTTATTTAAGTTTGTCTGAGCCGCAATCTGAGTATCTATTTGGCTAATCTGACTATCTATTTTGCTTAGCTGTAATTGACCCTGCTGAATACTGCTTTCTCTTTGGCTCTTTTGAGTTTGCACGCTGGAATCATCAATGTAAGCAATAGCTTCGTCCTTAGTCACTACCTGACTTTCTTCAACATCAATATTTTGAACAGTTCCGGCAATTGCAGATTGAACAATGCGTAGTTCTCCTACAGGTCGGATACTCGCAGGAACTTTAACTGTAACGTTGTAATTGAGAACTGATGTGAGACTCACCCCTGCAACGAAAATACTTAGCAAAACACTCCCACCAATGTTTGTCCATTTACCTATATGAGGGAGAAACTCGTTAGTTTCAACTATATGGAGATGATCAGGATTGGGTTCATTAAACTTATTCAAAGAATAGTTTTCTTGGCGACGTAAGAAATTCACGGCACTGCACCTTTTGTTTTGAATAGATACATAAAAAAGTGAGGGTTATCTGTCAACCAAAACCTATGATGCTGCAAAGCAGATTACTTCACAGAACTTGGTTGCAAATTGCACGCTATGAAAAAATAGCCGTCTTCGGTAATAGGTCAGAGGAAATACTAGATAGTTAAAACCTATGTCCTAAAGAGTGAAAATTAACACATGCTGCTAACAATAGCAAGCATTATGCTTTATCATGATCTATAATTAGCTAAGGGGGAAAAGAAAGGTATGCGTGATGAGCGCGAAAATTATCTTTCTCACATTTTTAACGTGAACAACGCGTTGATAAAACGGAGGAAAACGCTCAAGCTCCCTCAAAGTCCTCACTTACGTTGAGCGAGTTATAACAACCTCCTCCGCCCCCCCCTTTTATCTATCTGTACAAAAAGATTCCAAAAACTAATTCCAAGCTATTTGACTCCAAAGATTTAGCTAGTTGAGAATATTATCCGTCAAAAATAAGATGACAGGAAAAGTCGAGAATTTATGAGTATCACAATCGATAATTTGCAAATTTTTGCTTGGAGCAGGAAAAAACAAGACATAATAAGTCTCATGAAGAAATTGATTCATTCTTTGCTACTGGATGTTTGACAACCTCCACCTACTACTTTTTACTTGGATATGCAAAATACTGCGCTGTGACAAATATTTTGCCGGAGTAGCTCTAGCAAACATTAAGGGGTAATAGCGGTGATTTATCGCGATTTGTAGTAGAAGTCAGTGAAGTGTTAAGGAAATAAGACTTCTTGTTTAGCCGCTGAAAAATACGGCCAAGTGGTGCAGTAATTATCATAAGTTTTGAAAAAAATGATTCCAGAGACTGACTCGCTGATACTCTTTTCTCTGAGGTACTCAGGTAGATTATCATGTTATTTAAACAGGAAAGCTCTGGAATCTGTGATTGCTTCAACTTACTAAGAAGTTGAACCCTTGAACACCCAAGTTCCTTAGCGCCGCCACCACATAATAGTGTTTGGTGCTAGCAGTGGAAATTGAATAGGGTGATCTCTGCAATGGTCAGCTATTTAGATTATGTTAGGTTAGTGATTCCTATTAGGCTTGTCCGAGGGTAGTTGGTGAGGGACTTTGGGGGGTAGTTGAGGGGGTAGTTGAGGGGGTAGTTGAGGGGGTAGTTGAGGGGGTAGTTGGAGGGGTAGTTCCGTTGCCTCCTCCTGTTCCAAAAACATTTGGACTCTGCAAGCTTGTAATGCCTGTAGGAATAGATCCGCCCAAGCCTAAGAAGTCTTGTGCAGCTGTACCAATGCTATTACTAATTCCTGCGGAGTTGGAGGTGCTACCGCCAGGACCGGAAGCGGTTGAACCTTGTAAACCTGACTGTTTTTGACCATAATTCGAGTTACTTAGCTCAAAGTCTGCACCCCCGGTTAGAAACTGTTGTTGCTCATCAGATAACTCGACAACCAACTCGGATGCTATTGTTTGATTTGACATGATTATTTAGCCTCACTTACGTAATTAGGTGCATTGACCACCTAAGACCCAACTATAGGGATTGTTTGTCAGGATTTCATAAACCTGGAGACATAATTGAAAATTGAATTTTTGTTTCTCAAGGTAGATATAAAATCTTTTATTTGTTTTAGATATGGCAATACGGTAGAGCAAGTATGGTCAATATTTAGTGTTTTTGAAATTATTTAGAGTCTTTGAACATATATTCAGGGATTTTGGATATCCACAAGCACAGCTTTTTTATTAATCTAGAAAAGTTTTGTGTCTAGGCATACCTCGTGGTAGACATCGATCTTTTATAGTTCATTGAAGAGACATGCTATCAATAAACGTTCAAACGTCCACCAATTTTCGATTGTTGCAAAATTGTGTATGTATTTTGTAGCAATTACCAACTACATGACGTACAGAAATTTGTAGGGGCGCATAGCTATGCATAGGTGTCAACTTAAGCCTGGGCGAATAGAATTCGCGGCTATACAAGCAAAGTCCGCCTACGCGGACTCAAAGAAAATTAAGGTTTCTTAACCCGCGCAGGCGGGTTTCGTCTGTGTAGACGCGGTTTCTAACCGCCCATTTAGCGTTAAGTTGACACCAATGATAGCTATGCGCCCCTACCTTGCACTCGAATAACTAAAAAACTAAATTACTTAAAAAGAAAGCAAGAGCCGCACTTCCTAAAGGAACTGTTAGATTGTCAATACCCAGAAATGAAAAAGCTTCTAAAGCAGTAGCAATTAATGCCACCACGAGTGATATTGTCCAAGTTTGCCAACTGTTTCCTTGAGTTCCAACTAAAATCAAACTGCTGACAATATAGCTAGCAAGCATCATAGTCAAGGAGCCTTCCCAACTTTTTTCTGCCCCAAAGATTTTATACTTATGTTTACCAAAACGCTGACCAATTAAGGCTGCTAATCCATCTCCCCAAGTCATGACTAAAATTCCTAGTGCTGCGTATTGCGGTTGTTCCAAATACCAGAACGAGGCAATTAAGATACCGAAACTCAGAGAGTAAAAAAATGTGCCTAAACTTTGGCGTCCAACGCTATTGATACCAGGAAGAATGGGAAATCGGTAGGATAATAAGGTGATTGCGCTTGCTAAAATCGAGGCTGTTATTCCGACGCTAGGGGGAATATCCAGCCACCAAGCCAGTAGAATCACATTACCAGTGCCTATATGAACTATCTTCCGGACAATTTCTGGTTCGCCATTAGTAAAGCGGTTTACTACCCATGCAATTAGGAGGATGAATAACACCCAAATTGCAGCGCCCGCAATTTGTAGCCATAAAACCGGAATTGAGGTGAAGTCAGACAATATAATCAGCAAGGATACAACAAGATGAAAATTTTTCCCTCTATTACTAATTTATAAGATTTAGGTAACTCTAATGAAACTACTATTAATTTTGCTGATTCGCGGCTATCGAATGTTGATCTCGCCGTTGTTTCCTCCGAGTTGTCGTTTTCAACCAACTTGTTCGATGTATGCCATTCAAGCCATTGAACGATTTGGAGTATTACGTGGTAGCTGGATGGCAACCCTACGGATTTTGCGGTGTCATCCATTTCACCCAGGTGGTTACGATCCGGTACCGGAGGTGAAAGAGGAGTAGTCGGGGACGCGGGGATGAGGGAGATGAGGGAGATGAGGGAGATGAGGGAGATGAGGGAGATGAGGGAGATGAGGGAGATGAGGGATAAGAATTAATGCCCAATGCCCAATGCCCAAATTTTGCGGGTATAGTCTTTTGGGGAGATGTCAAGGGTTGAGGTTGTCATCTAGTTTGGGAAGGTTGAATAATTGAATTTAGACTGACCATGATTAATCCTACTGCTATTTATTTACCCGACGAACCACAAATTCCCAATCCTGAACCCAACCCGCTACCGAGTCCGGAACCAGTACCTACTCCCATTCCGCAACCTGTACCGGGGCCTGTACCAGAACCAGTACCTGCTCCCATCCCTCAGCCGGTTCCTGGGCCGATTCCTCAAACAGTTCCAGGGCCAATTCCCCAAACCATACCGGAACCTGTTTGAATTACCTTAGGTAATGTAATCCAAAATCCAAAATCCAAAATCTAAAATGTTAAGAGCCGGAATTGTCGGACTTCCCAACGTCGGAAAATCTACTTTATTTAATGCTGTAGTTGCTAACGCCAAGGCAGAGGCGGCTAATTTCCCTTTTTGCACGATTGAACCGAATGTCGGCGTTGTCGCAGTACCGGATGAGCGGTTAAATGTTCTTGCTAAAATTGGCAGTTCGGTACAAGTTGTGCCGGCGCGTGTTGAATTTGTCGATATTGCCGGTTTAGTTAAAGGTGCAAGTCAGGGTGAGGGACTAGGTAATCAATTTCTGTCCCACATCCGCGAAGTTGATGCGATCGTCCATGTGGTACGTTGTTTTGAAAATGATGATATTATCCACGTTGCTGGTTCTGTTGACCCAGCACGAGATATTGAAATCATTAATTTAGAACTCGGTTTATCAGATTTAGCACAAATTGAACGACGAGTTGACCGCACTCGTAAACAAGCTCGCACTAGCAAAGATGCTCAGTTTGAAGTCACAGTTTTGGAAAAATTAGCTGCGGCTTTAAATGAAGGTCAATCTGTGCGTCAGGTGAGTTTGAATGAAGAAGAAGCGGAGATTATTAAAGGATTAGGACTGCTCACTAATAAACCAATTATCTACGCTGCCAATGTATCTGAGGATGACTTGGCAACGGGTAATGATTTTGTAGAAAAAGTGCGGCAAATTGCAGCAACAGAAAATGCTCAAGTTGTCATAGTTTCTGCTCAAGTTGAAGCTGAATTGGTGGAATTACCAGAGGAAGATAAAGCTGATTTCCTCGCGTCTTTAGGTGTGGAAGAAGGCGGTTTGAAGTCATTAATTCGTGCTACGTACACACTTTTAGGCTTGCGGACATATTTCACCTGTGGTCCCAAAGAAACCCGCGCTTGGACAATTCATGCGGGAATGTCTGCACCTCAAGCCGCAGGTGTCATCCACAGCGATTTTGAGAGGGGCTTTATCCGCGCTGAAACTGTCGCTTATAAAGACTTGGTAGCTACTGGTTCCATGAATGCTGCGAAGGAGAAAGGATTGGTTCGTAGTGAAGGGAAAGAGTATGTTGTGCAGGAAGGGGATGTGATGTTATTCCGCTTTAATGTGTAGGTGTGACTATAGAATCGTAAATTGTTTTTGAAAAAATCTCAGTAGTCTTGTAGGGTGCGTTAGGATGAAATCCGTAACGCACCACTTGTAAGGATTTGGTGCGTTACGCTGTCGCTAACACAACGCCAGTCGCCTCAACGGGGGGAACCCCCGCACAGCGCTGGCTCGCCTACGTATCTTTTCAAAAATCAAATACTAATTCTATAGTGGGTTGCTGTTATCAATTAGACAATGGTTAACCCATACCGATTGGCGATCGCCATAAATAAATAAGTTGACAAAAAAAATGATATATGCATAGCTTAGATGCAAGGCGATCGCCAATTAACCAGCAATCTGTTTAGTTACTTCCACCCACGATGTATACATAGGAACCCAGATTTTCATCATCTGTGCCTACAATTACACCGCCTTGGGCACCTGGAATCAGTTCCATAGCTTCAATTTTGTGGTATTCAGAGCGGTAAAGGGGAACAAGTTGAGGATGCGATCGCCAGGTTATATGATTACTACACAATCTCAAGTAACCAGCAATATATACAGCTGACTGAAATGGCCCATCATCTCCAGCATCACTTGCTGATGTAATGTAAACAATTCCCGATGAGTCTACTTTTAAATCAGAAATATGTCGGACATTTCCAGAGGGAAATGGTACTTTCAAGTTAGCATCACCTGAAAGCTTAATCTCATAAGTCTTGGGATTAAATTCTCCAAAATAAATGGTTGCTGCTGTTTCTCCCTCTCCGCGATCGGCCCAAATAGCTACTAATTTACCATCTATATATTGCAAGCCGAATGCTTCTAAATTATTTTTGGGGGTAATTTCTGGTAATTGAAATTCTTTAATAATAGAGATATTCTTGTCCGCAATATCTAATCTTAAATAATAACCTTTTCCTGTACTACTGACAGCGATAAAATCAGATTTTTTATCTTGGGGAACAGATGTTAGAGACTCTAAATCGATGGCTAATTCTGTTTTAATTGGCCAATCTAAAGGAAAATATTCAGGTTGCTTTTTTTCTTTGAGAGTAATAATTGCTAGACGATTTTGATTTGGTTTTTTATTATCATGAACAATCAGAAAATCTAGGGAATTGCTTTGCTGCTCGATCAAAGCCATACCACTGATACCAAAAGGAATACCACCGCGAACTGGACGCCAATCTTGCGCCCAAGCTTGGTAAGATATAAGTAAAAATGCAGCTAATGCTACTATATTGATGATTAACCTGGGAAACTGACGCATAGTAAAAGTAAAGAGTCAAAAGGCAAAAGATTTTTTCTTTTTACTCTTGCCTTTTACCTTTTTACTTCCTTTTGATTAAGAAAGCACTTTTTGTAAAGAAAGTAATAATTCGTTGACAGTATACGGTTTGGATAAAAACGTATTGACACCAATGCTAGTTACTGTGCTGAGCTTATGATCGGACATCAATCCACTGCTGGCAATAATTTTGACTTCTGGGTTAATTTTCTTTAAGGTACGGATGGCAGTTAGACCATCCAAGGAGGGCAGCATAATGTCGATTAATACGGCACTAATTTTGTCCATATTTTTAGCGTATACTGCGATCGCCTCAATGCCATCACCAGCAATTAAGGTCTTGTAGTTGTGAGCTTCCAGTGATGATTGAGTAATCTCCTGAATGGCAACTTCATCATCCACAACCAAAATCAATTCTCCATGTCCTGTCTGTGGTATTGAATCTTCTGGAATGAGTGTTTCCATTCCCTCTACGGCTGGTAAGTAAACTTTAAAGCTAGTGCCACTTCCGGGTTCGCTGTATACGTTCACAAAACCTCCGTGGCTTTTAATAATTCCCAGTACGGTGGAAAGTCCTAACCCTGTGCCTTGTCCGACATCTTTTGTGGTGTAGAACGGCTCAAAAATTCTATCTAAGATTTCCCCAGGAATGCCAACTCCAGTATCCGAGACTGTAATCACTGTGTAAAATCCGACCTTGGCTTCTAGATTCATCCGGGCATAATTTTCGTCAATAAACAGATTTTCCGCAGATATTCTCAAACTACCGCCATTGGGCATAGCATCACGGGCATTAACGCAGAGGTTCATTAGGACTTGATGGAGTTGCGTACTATCTCCAGAAACCATCCACAAATCCTGTGCTACATCAGTGGTAATTTCTATGGATTTGGGAAATGTTTCTTTAAGAATCTTGGCAACTTCCATAATTAAATGCTTGAGTTGCAAAGTGATGCGTTTTCCTTCCACACCCCGTGCAAAAGATAACACCTGCTTGACTAAATCTGCTCCGCGTTTGGCGTTAATTTCCAAAATTTCTAATAAATGGAGAGTCCGCTCATCTGCATCGGGAAATTTGAGTGGTAAGAGTTGCGCTCCTGCCAAAATCGGCGTCAGAATATTGTTAAGGTCGTGAGCAATACCACTGGCTAAGGTGCCGATACTTTCGAGGCGTTGAGCGCGAAACAATTGGGCTTCTAGATGTTTTTTCTCAGTAATGTCTGTGTCAACGGTGAGAATTGATTTGGGTTTTCCTTGCTCATCGCATACCAGACTCCAGCGAGTGGCCACGAGGATTTCTTTGCCAGTTTTACTAAGTTTAGTTAACTCGCCTTGCCACTTACCTTTACTGATAACTTCTAAAAGAGCCGCTTCGATTTCCGGTGAAGCTTCGTCAAACAAAAGCTCACTGACACTTTTTCCGATAGCCTCCGTAGTTCGCCAACCAAAAAGTGTTTCTGCACCTTTGTTCCAGAAGAGAATTTGATTATTTAAATCTCGCACGGAAATGGCATCTGTGGTGACATCAAGTAATGCTGCTTGTTCTTTGATTTTTTCTTGGGCTAATTTGTGTTCGCGCAATGCGGCTTGCCGTTCGGTAATATCGATACTGGCGCAAGTCACCCCGACAACTTCTTGGGACTCATTTCGCAATGGCTCAACAGTTAAATCGTAATATCGAGTTATTTCCTTAGTTGTAATTGATACTTCTTCTCGTGTCCCGATGCCACTGTTCAATACCCGAAGTTTGATATTGGTGAGCCGTTGAGCATCTTCAACTGGAATGATATCCAAGTCTTTTTTGCCTAACATTTGCTCAACAGTCAATTCATAGGAAGGATTGTAAACCCAAGTGTACCGTAACTCCTGATCTTGGTTGTAGACAAAAATCGGAGAGTTTTTCAGGGCTACGCGAAATCGCTCCTCACTCTGTCGCAATGCATTGTCTGCTCGTTGACGTTCAATTGCATAACGCATAGAACGCACCAGCAAATCCCCAGTTACTTGCCCTTTGACTAAATAATCCTGCGCTCCTTCTTGCATTGCCCTAGTTGCCAGGGTTTCATCGTTGATACCAGTCAGCACAATGATTGGAGTTGCTTTTGCCTGTTGGTAAGCAGTGACAAAAGTTTCTATTCCCTGACTATCTGGCAGGGAAAGGTCTAACAGAATGACATCAAAAATTTCCTTTGCTAGGTGGTTGAGTGCTTTCTCAAGCCGCTCAACTGGCATCAACTCAACTACAACTGTGTTAACTTCCTTTAAAAACTCCTGTAATAAAAATACATCACCAGGATTGTCTTCTACTAACAAGACTTTAATATGTTCACCTGCCATTGCCATTACTCCGGTGGCAGTTTTACGATCGCAAACCAAAAATTTTCTATTGATTTTACAATTTTAACGAATTGATCGAAGTCTACTGGCTTAGTTATGTAACAGTTTGCTGATAGATTATAAGCTTTGATAATGTCTTCTTCGGCTTGGGAAGTCGTCAAGACGACTACGGGAATTCGCTTGAGGTTTTCATCTGCTTTAATTTCTGCCAATACTTCTCGCCCATCTTTTTTAGGGAGATTCAAATCCAGCAGCACAATATCTGGATGGGCTGCGTTGACATATTTTTCCTGTTTTCGCAAGAATGCCATTGCTTCGACACCATCTTCGACCACGTTCAGGTGAATCGAGATTTTGCTATCTTCCAGGGCGATACGTGTAAGTTGGGCATCGCCGGGATTGTCTTCTACTAACAAAACCTCAATAGGCATAATGGCTTGCATGTTTACGATGGCTTAAGAGTTTCTATCTGGAAGTGTGAAGTAGAAAGTTGAGCCTTGACCCACTTTCGACTCGACCCAGATACGGCCGTCGTGGCGTTCTATAATTTTTTTACAAATTGCTAGACCAATACCAGTACCTGGATACTTATCTCTACCATGCAAGCGTTGAAAAATTATAAAAATACGTTCAGCATACTGGGATTCTAAACCAATACCATTATCGCGCACCGAGAACAAATATTCGTTGGGAGTGGGGAGTGGGGGGGATGAGGGGGATGAGGGGAATGAGGAAGTATTTTCTTGCTCATCTCCCCTTACTCCCTCATCTCCCCCTACTCCCTCATCTCCCTCACTCCCTACTCCCCACTCCCCACTCCCCACCCCAATATGAATTTCTGGCTGCTGATTTTGACAAAATTTGATGGCGTTAGCAATGAGGTTTTGAAATACTTGTGTCAATTGGGTAGCATCAGCCATTACTTCAGGTAAAGTATCATAGGTGATAAGTGCTTTACTATCTGCGATCGCCAGTTTGAGATTTGCGATCGCCTGTTTTAAAACAAGATTACAATCAACTCTCTTAAACGGCTGTCCACGGGTGCTGACGCGGGAGTAATTCAACAAATCATTGATCAAGGTCTGCATCCGCCGTGCCCCATCTACAGCGTAGTTGATAAACTCGTCGGCATTAACATCAAGTTGATTTTTGTATCTTCGCTCCAGCAATTGTAAATAACTGGTTACCATTCGCAATGGCTCTTGCAAGTCATGGGAAGCTACGTAGGCAAATTGTTCTAATTCGGCATTGGAACGGGCGAGTTCTTGACTTTGGCGGGTTTGTTGTTCTAGTAGTTGTGCTTGAGATAAAGCAATGCCAATTTGGTTACCTAGTTGCTGTAACAACTCTGTCTCAAAGTTATTCCACTTTCGGGGTGCGGCACATTGGTGAGCTAGCAACAAGCCCCAAATGCCGTCTCTGAGAAGAATTGGCACTACGAGGTTAGCCTTAACCGCAAACTGCTCCAGAAATTCTCGATGGCAAGGTTGAATATAAGCAGTTTGAATGTCTTCAATTGCACTGATTCTTCCCTGGCGATATCTTTCTAGGTATTCTTCTTTAAAGCAGGGGTCGATAATATTTTTTCCCAAAATTACCGGCCAACCAGGTAACGCCGCTTCTTGTACTACTGTTCCCGAACCGTCAGGGCAAAGCTGAAAAATTAAAACTCGGTCAGCTTGCAGTAGTTTTTGTACTTCTGTAACGGTAATTTGGAGAATTTCGTCTATTTGTAAAGATTCTCGAATTTTGAGAGTGATTTCGGAAAATAATTGCGATCGCAGATTCTGCCGCTTTAATTCTTCTTCTGTTCTCTTGCGATCTGTGATATCAGTATAAGAACCAACCATTCGCACTACATCACCTAATGCGTCCCAAAGCGCCTGTCCTCGATCCAGAATCCATTTATAGCTGCCGTCTTGGCATTGGACTCGATACTCACAGACATAAAACGGTGTTTTCTTGGCAAAGTGATCCTGAAAGGTCTGAACTACCAAATCTCGCTCATCGGGATGGATTCGTTTTGTCCATTCATCCCAACAATTGCAAACTTCGTGGTCTTCATACCCCAGCATTTCCTTCCACCGAGTTGAGAAGAACACTTCATTAGTCTTGAGGTTCCAGTCCCAAATACCATCATTATTACCCTGCAATGCTAGTTGCCAACGTTCTTCACTTTCTTGAAGTGCTTCTACTGTCTGCCGTCGTTCAGTAATGTCTTGAAAATAAACAGATAAGCCGTCTTTTCCTGGATAAGCGTGGACTTGAAACCAGCGGTTGAGGGGCACAAAAAACTCCTCAAATTCCACACTCACCTGTTCTACAACTGCCTTACGGTACTGCTTTTCAAATGTTGTGCCGATAATTTTCTGAAAAACTGTCCAGATACTTTTACCCAAAAGCTGATTCTGGGTTTTTTGCAACAGTTGTTCTGCTTGACCATTAACGTAGGTAAATCGCCATTTTTTATCCAAGGCAAAAAAGGCATCAGTGATACTTTCAAGAAGATTGGTAATGCGAGTTCTGGCTGCTTCCGACTGGGCGCGTGCTGTTTGCTCCTGCACCACTAATTTCTCGGTAATTTCAGATACCTCAGTCACATGACGCCTGAGTTCTAGTTGGTCAATCACTAAGCGACTCAAAGCCACAAGCGCCTCGACTTGTTTTTGGCTCAATTCTTTGGGAACTTGGTCAATTACGCACAGAGTTCCCAGCATATCTCCTCTGGGAGTGATTAGAGGTACACCTGCATAAAATCGCACGTAAGGATAGCCAATTACTACCGCATTCTTCGCCAACTTTTCATCAGCTAGCGTATCTGGAACCACGACAACGTTACGCCGTTCTTGGCAAAGGTAAGATAACCCAACACTCCGGGGCATTTCTGATACATCTAAACCTACTTTTGCCTTAAACCATTGACGGTTTTCATCAATAAAATTTACTAAGGATATGGGGGTGTTACAAATAAATGCCGCTAACTGAGCAAGATTGTCGTAGGCTTCTTCAGGTTCGGTATCAAGAATTTGATACTGGCGCAGGGCTTCTAGCCTCGTCTTTTCTGTAATCGTGTCTCCAGTTTTCATTAACTTTTCTTAATAAATCTCAATTATGATATCCAGTAAGCAGCACCACTACCTCAAAAATAGATTAACCTTTTTTAACATTAGTTAACTATTTGTGTGCTTCTGGTTATTCAGAGTAGTTTTGAAAAGAAGGCACAAGGCCTCTTTTAAATTTGAGAAAAGCCATGCCCAGCAGTCAAGTATCCTGTTTGCGCCGCAAATTTTAGCGATCGCTATAATCCCAGTGTAAACAAATTTGGGACAGATATTATTTACAAATAAACATTAATGTGCATCAGCAGCGTAGGGTAGCACAGCTGTGCTACCCTACAGAATTTTGTCCTTTGGTAATGAAATGACCAATGACTATTAAACCTTGAGTAAAACAGCCTCCCGTAGCTTGTTAATCACATCACTCAAATTACCAGTGTTCAGACGGTAACTGAGGGGATGGGCAATTAACCGCCCTGTACTTTCATAGAGAGTAGCGATTTCAATTAAACCATTTTCGCGTAAAGTCCGCCCCGTGGAAACCAAATCCACGATCGCTTCTGACATGCCAGTAATTGGCCCTAGTTCCACTGAACCATACAACGGCACTATTTCCACCGGTAAATCGAGACTGTGGAAATATTCACGAGCGCAGTTGACATATTTAGAAGCAACTCTACCATGAGCTGGTAAATCTAAAGGCGATCGGTAAGAACTCGATGCTTTTACCGCCACCGACATGCGACAATATCCAAACTGCAAATCGACTAAGTGGGCAACTTGCGGTTGTTTTTCGCGCAGCACATCGTAACCAACAATACCCAGTTGTGCCTGACCATATTCTACATAAACAGGTACATCCTGCGCGCGCACCAATAGCCCTTTTGCAAGTCCCTTAGCGTCAGGAATTTGAAGTTGGCGATTTCCTGAATCTAAAAAAGCACTAAAATCTAACCCGACAGCTTGTAGCAACCGGATGCTATGTTTAAGAAGTTCCCCTTTTGGTAATGCAACAGTCAGCATTCTTTTTTTTAGTATCCTGCGTCTTTGCGTTCAATAATCTTGAGAATATCTCTATATGCTTACCACAAGCAGCATGAGAATTTTATTAGTTGATGATGAAGTTGAATTAACTCAACCCTTGAGTCGCTTGTTAACTCGTGAGGGTTATGCTGTAGACGCCGCTTATGATGGAACAAGCGGCAGCGAACTTGCACGAGGCAGTTACGACCTATTAATTTTAGATTGGATGCTGCCAGGAAAAACAGGGTTAGAAATTTGTCAAGAATTGCGACGCCAAGGCAAAACTACTCCTGTATTATTTCTCACAGCAAAAGATACTTTAGATGACCGAGTAGAAGGTTTAGATGCTGGTGCAGACGATTATTTGGTGAAACCTTTTGAACTGCGGGAATTACTAGCCAGAGTCAGGGCTTTGTTGCGTCGTTCCGGTTCCCAAACTTATGAAACCACCACCGGACGCCTGACTGTAGCTGATTTAGAACTTGATTGTGAAAATCAAGTAGCCTATCGCCAAGGAAGAATTATTGAACTTTCGCAAAAGGAAAGTCAGTTGTTGCAATATTTTATGGAACATACTGGACAACTGCTGACTCACGCCCAGATTATGCAAACTTTGTGGACAGAAGAAGAACAACCAAGCAGCAACGTTATAGCGGCATTAATTCGCCTGCTGCGGCGTAAGATTGAAGTCGGGAAAGAAACTACGCTAATTCACACAGTTTATGGCAAAGGCTATCGTTTTGGTGCTTCTGTTGTAGAGTCTGTTTAGCGAAGAAATTAATCAACTTTTGCCTTGTTGTACTAGGAGAGAGAAAACAATGGTCACCAGCCTCAAAGAACTCTTAGACGACCCGGAACTTGCAGATATTGACGATCCAGAGGAAAAATTCGTCACTAGTGGAGTAAGCTGGCAAATGTATGAAGCGTTATTAGCCAAACTAGAAGATAACTCTCATTACCGTGTCACTTATTTGGATGAAATCTTAGAAATTGTGTCACCGTCTATCAGACATGAAAATATCAAAAAACGTTTGGCTATTTTGATAGAACGCTATCTTTACTTAAAGCGAATTCGATTCAGCCCAATGGGGAGTTCTACACTTAAAAAACAACTCAAACAAGCTGGGGTAGAACCAGATGAATGCTACTCGATTTACGAGAAGAAAAATATCCCCGACTTAGCTATAGAGGTGAACATCACCAGTGGTAGCATTGATAAATTAGAAATTTATCGGCGTTTGGGAGTTGCTGAAGTTTGGATTTGGCAATTCAATCGACTCAGACTTTTCCATTTCAGAGAAGAAACACCATCTCAATTTTTAGATACTTACGGCTACGAACAGATTACCTCAAGTGAATTATTGCCAGAATTAAATATTGCTTTATTAGAACAATGCGCCCAGATTTCAGATGACATTCAAGCCATTGATGAATTTGAAAAATGTGCGTAAGTCTTGAACTGGGGACTGGGGACTGGGGACTGGGGATTAGGACTCAGGGGGTAGGGTGCGTTGTCGCGCGGCGCAACGCACAATCTTGATATAGTCTATCGAGGTGCGTTAAGGTACTATCTGACTCCTAGACTTTGTGGTTTTGGTGAGTCATTGAGAGATTGACGTGTTTTACCTCGCAATTGCTGTCGAATATGTTGGTATGCCGAGGGCTTTAGTGGCATCATAATCTGGGAAACTCCCTTCCAGACACGAAACTGATTATTTACACCCATATCCTCTATCAGTTGCTCAATGTAACGCAAGCAAAACGAGGGAATACATGTTGCCTTAGCTACAACAGTATGGTACTCAGTTTTCATCCAATTTATATCTGCTGCCATTTCCTGATACATTATCTCCGGCGAGGGTAATAACAAGTTGCCTTTGACATATTCTGCTAGCCACCAAGCACCAATTTCCGAGGTTAGCTGACTGTAAAAACTGGTGTTATACCCAACAAAGCCCATTTGTGGAATATTCGGATGAATCAGATAACGGTAAAGGGTAAAATTACCATCTTTATCTACTATTTGTTGTCGATATTCTTCTTCCAGAAACCGAACTTCTTGGCTAAATCCTGTGCCAAAAACTATTATATCTGCCTGCAACTGCTGACCGTTGGTTAATTCTACGCCATCAGGGATAAACTTGGTCACGCTGGTTTTAATTGCCTGGATTTTGCCAGAGTGTACGCACTTGAAAAAATCCGGGGGAGCTACACTAATGTTGCAGTTAGCCTTATTCATTGGTTGTTCCGGCAACATTCCGCAACTATCAAGACCAAATTGTAGACGTAGCAGCATCTCGTTAGTGCGCCAGAAAGCCCATACCAGTGGTTTACCCAAAGTGTGCAGCACTCTTTCAAGCCGCCCCATCTGACGATAGGGAAACCAAGCTTCAGCAAAGCGAGTTAATAAAATATACTTCAGGTTTACTAAACCTAAGAAAAATCTAGGAACCTTCCACAAGGGCTGACGGAAAACGAGGGTGCATTCTTTGGCTGTGTTCGCCGCTAAAGTCGCAATGTCGCAGCCTGACTTGCCAAAACCCACTACCACTACTCGCTTACCCTCAATGATTGAGACATCGTTGAATTCGGTAGAATGCAGTATTTTTCCTCCAGATGCGAGGAATTTCTCTTTACCTGGCAAGTAAGGCAACTTAGGGGCGCTAAATGTACCATTGCAGGCTACCACAAAGTCAAATTCGTGCTTTTGTTCTTTTGTCTCACCTTCGACGTTGATAGTAACTACCCATCCTGGTCGTTCTCCAGTTTTTCGGGAAACGTTGGTTACTTCAGTTTGAAAACGAATCTTTTCAATTACCCCAAAATTCGTGGCGTATGAATTTAAGTAATTCCGCATCTGTTCTGCTGTAGGCCAGTCTGGGTAAGATGCAGGCATGGGATAGTCTGAGAAACTATATGTGTCACCCGTATTTTGGGGTGTTAATCCTGGGTAAGTTCGAGATTTTTCCCAAACACCACCGAGTCCTTTTTGCTTCTCAAATACAGTAACCTCGTAGCCTTCCTCAATAAAAGTTTTAGCTGTTACCAAGCCACTGATGCCAGCCCCAATTACACAAATTTGTTTGATTTCCATAATTTACATACTTGTCAGCCTGAGTGTATGAATTATTAGTAAAATAACAGGTAATTTATAGCTGAGTAATTATAGTTACGTCAATTGTCCTTTATTTTTGAGTGCGATCGCTCCACTGCTACATTTGGTCTAAGAACGCCAGGAGCAATATCTAAGACGGCCTTAACCTACGCACTCACAAAAAAATCCCCACACTTGACGCAGGGACTACAGGCTGACTCTAAGCAGCTATTAATACAAGTTTAACCAAGTACAACATTTCATTAATTCGTAGCGAATTCTCTGCTACCTAAAGCGCTTACCTCTGCACTCCTCTGCGTTTAAATTTCAACCCTCAATTCGCTACGATTTTACGCAAAGCTGTACTAAGATACTTTCCCTTGCTGCCATAGAATGAGTTTCAATTGAGAACAGTAGCAAGTCCCATCAGTGATTTGGTCTTCGTGGTCAGCTAGCCAATCATAAATTTGTGCAGCTTTTGCTAATGCCACTTTTTCTGAACGATAAAGTTTAGGAGTAGGGCAGTAGGCTTGGCCATTAATGTGTATAGCTGCAATCTGATAATAGTCGCTGTATTCACCTTCTGGTATAACTTCTAAAAAACCGTGACTGTAAGGCTCGATTATTCCTATGTTCATCTGCAACCATCACATTTTAAACTCAGGCCACAACAAAGTTGATGCCAGCCAATTCTTGCAAGGATAAGCTGAAATCAACAGGGAATGCACTAACAATCCCTGTTAATGATTTTGTGTTCCTGAGCAATGGAAGTCTGAATTATTAGTCACCGAATTTTAGATTTTAGATTTTAGATTTTGGATTTTGGATTTTAGATTGTTCATTCAAAACTTAAAATTTCAAAAGGTTCCAGAGCAAGCTTGCTTTATTTGTGGTAGGACTTACGCACTGTAGAAATTAATCATGGTGTGCATTTATAAAATAGGTCGTTTTACGCTTTTATTAATCATTATTTGATGGGAATATAGACCCTGGGTGTAGGGGCACAGCACCGCTGTGCCCTACGACAGATGTGGTTTTTCAATCACCTGTAGGGTAGCACAGCTGTGCTACTCTACAGATTGATGTGTTGCAAAGATTGTTTAAATTGGTATAAATTCATCCCACTGTTTTGCAACACCAACCAAAATTATTGTATCCAAGGTGCAGCAATCTTGAAGGATGCGCTATTTTTGTACAGGGTATCACCAGCTTGGGGGTCAATCCACAACTCAAAATTGCGATCGCGCAGATAGTGAGTAGGATAGTTGAAAGACGCAAAGGAGACAGCAGTGGAATCTGCTAATCCGGCTTTGGGACAGAAGGTAGCATCTGCCTTGAATAAATCTGTGTTATCGTTTTGATTCAATTTCACACGATAACCTTGATGCCTTAAGTAGTAACTTGGATTATTTTTTGACTCAAAAGAAATACAAGCAGAATTTGCTAGTCCAGGTACAACATTCCACGTGGCATTATTTTTCGTTGAGGTATTACTACGACTATTTACTGATTGGATATAACCCAGAAAATTTGTCTGCCCAATGTAGCGAGATGGATCATTGAGTGATTGGAAAGATTGTAAACCACTCAAGTCATCGATTCCAGGTGTCCAAGGTGCGACGAATTTAAATGTACTATCCTGCTTGTATACGCTATCACTAGCCTGGGGATCAATCCAAAACTCAAAGTTGCGATGGTGTAGATAGTAGGTGGGAAAGTTAAAAGACGCAAAGGAGAAAGCAGTTGAATCTGCTAATCCGGCTTTGGCACAGAATGTGGCATCTGCTTTGAAGAGTGCTGTATTATCGTTTTGATTCAGCTTCACACGATAACCCTGATGGCGGAGGAAGGCACCGGCAACATTAACCGACTCCAAGGAAATACACTGCTGATTTGCCAACCCTGGTACAACTTTAAATGTTGCACTGTTCTTTTCTAAATTACTACTGTTAGCGTTCACGGACTTGAGATAGCCGAGTGAATTAGTTTCGCCAAGATAGTAAGTCGGATAATTCAATGACTGGATTGACTGTCGCCTATACAGTGGTACTTGGGCGTTGGGTGGAGGTACAGGGGAAGGATTACCGCCGACTTGGATGATTTTGGATACCGAAGGTACACCAGCAGAATTGACTAAAAACAGCATATAGTAACCTGGTGGTGCAAGATTAGCGTTGGCGGGTGCTGTTACATTCAGTGTAGTTCCGGATTTGCTAAAAGATAGGGGGACTAAACGTTGGTCGAAGTTAGTTGCATGGGTAACTGCACCAAGTTTAATCAGATGACCTTTGGTAATACTTGCGGCTTCTGGTGATGTGACGCTAAAAATCTGATTGTAGTTAATGGCATTCGGTGCAAAACTGATGGTTGGGCGTGCAGCCGGAGTACCATCTAAGTTAAACAGATAGGGTGGTGAGAAAACCTCAGCGTTCTGTTCATTATGACCCGTAGCACCACAAGGGGCGCATACACCACCAGCAACGACTACACGACCATCAGGTAATAATAAGGCTGTGGAGTGATACTGGCGCGGTTTAGCCATATCAGCTAAAGTCTTCCACTGTCCACTGTTAGGATTCCATATTTCAGCGGCATAGACTGCGGTGTTGAGGTCAAACTGAGACCCTGGTTGTCCATCTTTGCCATTGGGGTTAGAGTTACCACCTGTGACTAAAACTTGACCGTCGGCAAGAATAGTCAGGTTTTGCTGTCGTCGTCCGTAGGTGAGATCCCCAGTTCTTGAAACTACAGGCTGATTGCCGTTGATGTCAATGGCGTAAGTACTTTTAGGTGCTGGGCCACCGCCTGCTACTAGGAATTTGCCGGTGCTGTACATAGCATAGCTGCCATAGTCGCGGAAAATTCCATCCCGTTCGCCAACAGTTGTGGTACTACCCGTACCGTTGGTATCAATGTAACGCATGGAACTTTCTGGCCCAACATAAAATGTCTTGCCGTCGGGGGCTACCTGCGTCCACGGAAAATAAGAGGTGTTATCAATAAAACCTTTGGGCAATGCAAAGGGAATTTTGGCACTACTTAAACTCCGCCATGTACCAGATTCAAAGATTTCCGGTGTATCTGCATCTGATGGATAAGATCCACCAGTTACTAGTATGTTACCGTTAGCCAGCAAGGTAGAACTGGGATAGTATCGCCCAGTATTCATACTCTGGTGCAGTGACCACTGGTTTGTTTGATTGTCAAAGATGTGTGTGGTGTTATCTGCAACCCCAACAGTACCAGTAACTGTAAATACTTTACCGTCTGATAATTGGGTATGGGGGGCGCAAAATAATTCTTCTCCTTGTAAAGATGAGTTGGAATTAAGTTCTGTTTTACTATTGTTAACAGGATTCCAGAGGATGGTTTTGTTAGTTGCTCCTCCAAATCCGTTGTTGGTGCTATCCCAGGCTAGGACATTGCCATCGGGCATGAGTGTGAGGTGTACTCCATACACTGGCCAGGGATCTACAGCAGACCATTGACCAAGGGATGCACTGGCTGGTGTTTGAGCATATACACTATGAGTGAGAGCGATCGCTAATGCAACGATCGCTGCCACAATTTGAAAATGCAGTTTCAATTTCATTCAATTTGGGATGTTTGGCAGATGTCAATTCTCATATTTTCAAGATGCTCAATTTCCTGTATTTGGTACAGCAAATAAGTAGTTGCTATGGACAGAAAAATGATTTTCTTGTCAACGAGATTACCAAACTATAAAAGTAAAATAAATGCTTTTTTATGTGAAATTAATGAAAATTTAACTCAAATTCTGTATGAAAATGCGTCATATATGAAGAACGAACCGCATTCGCGTAGAGTCTCGTAGAGAAGGACGCAAAGAAAGAAACAAATAATGGCGATCGCACTTACAACAGCCGTCAGCGTCACAGGTTCCATAAATCCACTACAAACTTACAGCAGTTTTGATGTATTTGAACCACATCTGTTGTAAGGACACAGCAATGCCGTGCCCCTACGGGTGTACCTCACGTAAACGATAACCGCCATATTAAGATTTACCTAAAAACTGATTAATTTGAAGTTGTAGTTTTTCTCGTAATTGTTGCGCTTGGCGATAAGCTGCTGTACGTCCTTTGTTTGAGTCGGTGGCTAATTCTGCTGTTTCCAAAGGCTGAACAAAATAACGCAGACGAGTTTTCATTGCCCAAATTCCCATTGAGGGAAATAGAAGTAAGGCAAACATCAAAGGCGACAAAGGTAAAAATGGTAATTTGACTAGTCGTTGCAATTTGGTCAAATTCACAGTCCAAGGATGCAGAAATTCACTACCGATGCAAATTACTGGGAGAATGGGAATATGATAGCGATCGCTAAGTTGCACAAAGCTGACATCAAACTTTTGTAGTTGATTGCGTTTTCTCCAACCTTTCCCAGGACCGCGTATTCCCTCAGGTGCATATAAGAGAATTTTACCTTGGGCAATGGCAGCCTCAAAATCATTTAATTCTGCTCGCACGCCACCTAAAACCTGTGACCATTTAGGTGGTAACCACCAAATCATCCAAGGATGCTCAAATAATGCTGGACTTGCTACGGGTTGCACTTTCCATCCTTTGACTTCACTTAATAAATAGCCTAAGGTCAAAAAGTCCCAAGGAAAACACATTCCTGCATGATTCATCGCCACAATTAATGACCCTGTTGGCGGCAAGTTTTCGATTTGTTGCAATTCTCCCCGAAAATAATATTTCACGATGGGGGCGAGAACTTCTTGGCGAAAAGCTTGTTGATAATTGGGATCGAATTCACCAACTTCTTGACGCGGTGAACGACAACCCAAACGCAACCAACGACTCAACATTCCTAGATAAAATCCGCCAGGAATTAAAAATAATCCATATTCTAGCCAATTCCAACCATCTGGATCTTGATGATAATGTTGCCAATGGCGGTTGAATAAAATCAACCACGCTGGGGGATACCAAAGACAAAACCAATCAAACCAGCTAAATCTATAGCCTTGGGCTGGTGCTTTTTCCAGTTGAGTGTTGAGAAGATTTTCTGAGTGTTGATTAATCAAAATAGCAGTACGCAGTAGGCAAAAATTGACTCAGTTACATATTCTAGCTTTACAGATTTGCCATTGACATCTTACTCTAGAAGTAAAATTAACTACACTTTTTCAGTAGACAAGATCCCCGACTTCTTAGAGGGTGTTTGAAAAGTGGTTGGCTGTGATTTTAATCGAATTATTACCCCCCTTAATCCCCCCTTATAAAGGGGGGAAACAAGAAAATCCGGTTCCCTGCCCCCTTATAAAGGGGGGAAACAAGAAAATCCGGTTCCCTGCCCTTATAAAGGGGGGAAACAAGAAAATCTGGTTCCCTGCCCTTATAAAGGGGAGAAACAAGAAAATCCGGTTCCCTCCCCTTTATAAGGGGAGGGTTAGGGTGGGGTAAAAATATTTGACACATCAATCATGACTTTTCAAACATCCTCTTAAATAAGTGGGGAATCTGAGCCTTACGATTTGATTTATAAATAAAATATTAAGTAGAGGATGAAAGTAGGATAATTTCAAGTGTTACACACTGATTTTTAGCGCTGCATAACATTTGAAAATTATTAAGTAACCAACAATACTACTATTGGACATTACATAACTGAGGAAATTTTATTTTTATTTTATAAACACCTTTTATATTTGTTTTGTCTCAATAAGTTTTTATTTGGGTGAATTACAGCAGATATTAGGGTCAGAGCGTTACTGTGCCAATACCTTGTATAGTCAACAGCAAACACTCATAACTGATATTCTGATTTGACCAAAAGATGCAATTTATCTGGGGATGCATGATATCTAATGATTATTGAAATTCATCCTCAAGCTGGAGACAAATGGCGTGACACCCGTCTTATTCTGCTGACTATGGAACTAGGTAAATCGCTAAAAATTGCAGATTTAATCCGCCAACTTCGGCAGCAACTCGAACTGTCTCAGGAAAAGTTTGCAGCCAAGTTGGGAGTTTCCTTGCGAACAGTCAATCGCTGGGAAAACGGATCTGCGGTGCCTTCACGGATGGCACTAAAGCTAATTGAAGAAATGTTAGAGAAGATGGGCGAATCAGGCAAAACACTACTAAGCGAGTATCTCTCAAAAGCACAGCAAGGGGAGGACTCTTGAGATGAGCGTCAAATTACTGGAAAAATTCTTGATGATGCGCTCTCGCTTACTAGCTTACAGCGTGATGGTTTTGGCTGTGGTAGCGGCCTTACTAATGGCGCGACTGCTATTGCCAGTATTCGATCCGAGTGTGTTTACCTTTTTTTATGCTGCCGTGGCGGTTAGCGCGTGGTATGGTGGCATGGAAGTGGGAATGCTGGCGATCGCTTTATCTGCCATATTTGCGTTCTACTTTCTCATTGAGCCAGTCTACTCCTTCGAGATCGTTAGCCTCAGCGTCTTGGTACGATTAACCACCTTCTCACTAGTCTCTTTATTAATTACTGCACTTTTCTCCGAGTTGCAAACTGCGAAACGCAAAGCAGAGTCAAGTTTGAAGTTGTTGCAAAATAGCGAAATGCGGTTTAGCCGACTCGCAAAATCTAACATCATCGGAGTCATCGTCAGCAATCTCAACGGCTCTATCATTGAAGCTAATGACGCCTTTCTCAAAATGGTGGGGTACACACGAGAAGATTTGTCCACCAAGGAAATGGACTGGCGCCAAATCACCGCACCTGAGTATCTGAATTTAAGTGAGCGTTTTGTAGAGGAACTGAGAACTACCGGAGTTTGTAAACCTTTTGAGAAAGAATACATCTGTAAAGACGGTTCTCGCGTTCCTGTTCTGCTTGGTTCTGTCCTCGTAGAAGATGCCCAAGAAACAGTTATTGGTTTTGTTGTTGATTTGAGCGAACGCAAACAAGCAGAAGCGGCATTACAGCAAGCTAATGAGCGGGTGACGCGTACCCTAGAAAGCATGAGTGATGCATTTGTAAGTATAGACCGAGACTGGCGGATTATCTACCAAAATGCCGAAGCAGAGCGAATTAACGGCAAATCCCGCACAGAAGTCATTGGTAAGTCGCACTGGGAAGAGTGGCCAGCATCAGTAGGCACAAATGTAGAGCTACAATATCGACAAGCGATGGCAGAACAAATTCCCGTCCACTTCGAGCATCATTATTACTTGCCATCGGAATATGACCTGTGGATGGAAATTCACGCCTACCCTTGTGAAAATGGTCTCGACATTTTCTTTCGTGACATCAGCCAACGCAAGCAAGTAGAACAAACCTTGCGCGAGAAGGAGGAACGCCTGAGATTAGCCAACGAGCGTTTCGAGTTAGCCGCCGCTGCTGTCAATTGTCTGATATATGACTGGGATATAGAACAGGATACTGTTGACATAACTGAAGGATTAACCAGAATTTTAGGCTATTCTGTCGAAACTGCTCAAACAACTGGTAATTGGTGGCGTGGACTTGTCCATCCAGAGGATTTGCAACGTGTAGAGAACGACGCAGGGGTTGCCTGGGGAAATGGCGATCGCTACGACGGGCGACGCTTACGCTATACTGCTGAATATCGCATTCGCAACCAGCAAAATCAGTACGTCCATGTGCTAGACCAAGGAATCGTCGTCAAGCGGGATGCTGATGGAAAACCGCTGCGCGTAGTTGGCAGCATTACAGATATCAGCGAACGTAAGTTGATAGAAGAAGCGCTGCAAGAACAGGAGAGAAAATACCGCTATATTTTTGAAGCCGCAGGGGTATCAATTTTTGAAGAAGATTTTTCCCTTGTTAAAGCAGCCCTTGATGATTTAAAAGCCCAAGGTGTGGAGAATTTTCGCGCTTTTTTTGCTGAACACCCCGAGTTTATTCAACAGGCGGTTGACATGGTGAGAATTGTCAACGTGAATAACGCAGCTGTGCGAACGTTTGGCGCTGAAAATAAAAATGAACTCCTGGTTCCACTTGGGCAAATATTTGTACCGGAAACTTTAGAGGTATTTGTTGAAGAACTCCTGGCAATTAGTGATGGGAAAACTTACTTGGAATCAGAAACAATTCTCCAAACTCTCCAGGGAGAACGCCTGAACATTCTGTTTACAATTACGTTCCCACCAGCAAATGCTAAATTTGACAGCGTATTAGTGAGCATCATGAATATCACCGCCCGTAAGCAGGCGGAAGCGGCAGTTCAAGCTAGTGAGGAGCGGCTAAGGAGTTTTGTAGAAGCAAATGTAGTCGGTATTGTCTTTGGTGATGTGGAAGGTAACATCAGTGAAGCCAATGGCGAGTTTCTGCGAATTGTCGGCTATACCCAAGAGGATCTGCAAGCAGGTAAACTAAGTTGGACAGATATCACACCACCAGAGTATGTTTATTTAGATGAACTGGCGATCGCTGAGGCCAAGTCCAAAGGAGCTTGTACTCCTTATGAAAAGGAATATATTCGCAAAGATGATTCTCGTGTACCGGTTGTCATTGGCTACTCGCTGTTAGGAGAATCTCGGCACAAATCAGTGGCATTTATTCTTGATATTAGCGAACAGCAAGCCGCGCTGCGCGAACGGCAAGCCGCACTACGTGAACGCCAGCAAATAGAACAAGCCCTGCACCAGAGTGAAGAACGCTTCCAGGCTTTTATGGACAACAGTCCAGCGGCAGCATGGATTACAGATGTAAACGGGCGTGTACTTTACCTCAGCCCAACTTATCTTGGCATATTCGATTTAGCAACAAACAACCCCATCGGCAAAAATATCTTCGAGCTATACCCGGCTGAAATTGCTCAGCCCTTGCTCGATAATATAAAAATGGTGGCAAATACAAATCAGGTGTTGGAAGCCATTGAATCTGCTCCGCGCACAGATGGCACCCTTGGCGAATTTTTGGCATACAGCTTTCCCATTGCAGATACATCTGGACAACGCTTGGTAGGAGGAGTTGCAGTTGACATTACCGAACGGGAACGCGCCCTGCGGGAACGTCAGCAAGCAGAAAAAGCTTTGCAAGAACGCAGTGAACGACTAAAGTTGCTTTCTGAAACAGCCAGCGATTTGCTGTCAACCGAACGCCCCTTGGATTTGATGAACACGTTGTTCAGTAAACTCTCGGCACAGATGGATTTGGATTTTTACTTCCACTATCTGATTGAGACACACGAAAATAAACAGAAACTTCGCTTGGTAGCTTGGAACGGCATCACTGAAGAAGTATTTCAAGGAATTGAATACTTAGAATTTAATCAAGGAATGTGCGGAGTAGTAGCCCAAGAACGGCGTCAAATTATCGTCAACGATGTGCCACACTCAACTCATCCCAATGCACATATCCTTTCTGCTTTGGGAATCACAGCCTATGCAGGTCAACCGTTAATTGCTCAAGGAAAGCTATTAGGTGTACTCGCCTTTGGCAGTCGCACCCGTACTCAGTTTACCTCAGAGGAAACTGCTTTACTCCAAGCAACCTCCGATCAGGTGGCGGTTGCTCTGGAACGTTTTGAATTAATGGCTTCGTTACAGCGACGAAAAGAGCAATTAATTCAAGCTAACCGCATCAAGGATGAATTTTTAGCAGTCCTTTCCCACGAACTTCGGACACCGCTAAATCCCATCCTGGGATGGTCAAAGATGCTGCAAAGTAAAAAGTATGACGAAGCAACCACCACTCGTGCTTTGGAAACCATTGAGCGCAATGCCAAGTTGCAAACTCAACTAATTGAAGATTTGCTGGATGTCTCTCGCATTTTGCAAGGCAAACTCAGCCTGAATATTACTCCTGTAAATTTGGTAAGTGCGATCGCCGCAGCCATAGAAACCGTGCGTTTAGCCGCCCAAGCCAAATCTATCAATTTGCGATTTACGATTTTAGATTTGGGATTAGAAGATACTAACAGAAATTTAGCATCCATCGAGTTTAATAAACAACCTGATAATCTCAAATCGCAAATTCAAGTTGTGCTATCAGCACACCAAAGCTGCGACCCAAAATTCGTAGTCACGGGTGATTTAGTCCGCTTACAACAAGTGATCTGGAATCTACTTTCCAATGCCATTAAGTTTACACCCCAAGGTGGACAAGTAGAAATCAGTTTAGGGTCTGTTGATTCTCAACTTCAGTTGCAAGTCCGTGATACAGGTAAAGGAATTAGCCCCGACTTTTTACCCTATGTCTTTGACTACTTCCGACAAGCTGACGGCGCAACCACCAGAAAATTTGGGGGGTTGGGCTTAGGATTAGCCATTGTGCGCCATATCGTCGAATTACATGGCGGCACAGTTAAGGCAGAAAGTTTGGGCGAAGAACAGGGAGCAACCTTTACAGTTATGTTGCCCTTGATGAAGATTCATGTCAATAATCACGAAATTGATAGACAATCAGATAATTCGCCTGATTTAGATGGCCTGAAAGTTCTGTTGGTGGATGATGAGCGTGATACGCGAGAGTTGATTGCTTTCATTTTGGAGCAGTCTGGGGCAATAGTAACCCAGGTAGCATCGGCTGTGGAAGCACTAGAAGTTCTGCCTCACCTCCAGCCAAATCTGCTCTTAAGTGACATTGGAATGCCGCAAGTAGACGGCTATATGTTGATGCGTCAAATCAGAGACATGCCACCAGAATTGGGAGGAAAAATTCCAGCGATCGCCTTAACCGCTTATGCCGCTGAAATTGACTATCAACAAGCAATTGCCGCCGGATTTCAACAGCATATCACCAAACCAGTGGAGCCAGGGAAGTTAATTCGAGCGATCGCTAATACCATTTTGGATTTTGGATTTTAGATTTTGGATTGGGAATCGCTTTCTAAATCTAGGTTGTATCAATGCATCTGTGGCAATCATTTTTAAAATTGGTAGAATATCAATTCCGGATAATTAGTTATGATTCCGACAGTCATTGCACCCCACCCCCAACCCCTCCCCGCAGGCGGGGAGGGGAGACAAAGCGTAGCTTTGGCGGGGTGGGGTTCTTGGATTTTAATAAGTAATCAAGCGGACATGATATTACAGCAATTTTCAGGTAAATAGACCGCGTTGTAGGGTAGCACAGCTGTGCTACCCTACCGGGGATTGTGGTTCAAATAGATGAAAAACGCTGTAAATTAATTATTAATCGCACCCCTGACCAGAATTACTGTACTTTCTACACCAGAGGCGATTGCTTCTGGAATATTACCTTGAATCGCCTGCTGCAACAATCCCTCACGGGAAGCTCCTAAAACTACAACATCATAACCTTCAGTTTTCACTAATTTAATCACACCTTCGGCAACTGAATCAGCTTGTACTGGCAGAGCAACAACAGTACTAGACAATTCACGGCGGCGCATCAGCTGACGAATGGCATTTTCTAAAACTATCATGTTTGGCTGCAACTCAGATGGCTTAAACACCTGTGTCAGGCGAATTTGTGGTTCATTCCCCAGAGTGACTAAAGCCGGAAGTAATTTAATTGCTTCTCGTGAATTCGGGCCGCCAGCCATCGGCACTAGCCAGCGGTTGAAGTGGGGAGTGGGGGGAGACCCGGAGAATTCTTTCCCTGTGTCAGAGCGTCCCTGTGTCCCCCCGTCTTCCTGAGTTTTGCCTAATTTTACTAAAACGACTTCGCAAGTGGCTTGGCGAATTATGGTGTCTACAACGTTGCCAAAAATCCGACCTGGGGTAGATGTGCTACCTTTCCAACCCATTAAAATTAGGTCGATGTGTCCTTCGTTGATTGTCTCCAAAATTGCCTGGGCGACATCGTGGGTAACTCGAATTTGTGTGTGCAGGGGAATTTGCCACTTTTTTGCTAAAACCTCTGCTTGTCGGAGCAAACGGCGACTTTTTGCTGTTCTCACCTGTGTTTCAGATGGGGAACTGTGGCGTGACACCAGCATTACTTGTATGCACTCTATTTCGTAATGGCGATCGCGGGCAATAGCTGCTGCCATTTGCAATAATATAGCCGCCGTTTTGGGATTAGCTACTGGTACTAATAATCTCCCTCTACCAATGCTTGGCGATCGCGTTTGGTAAACTACATAAGAAGGTTCTGGTCGCAGTTTGGGTTTCCTGTCATCACCATTAAGATGGTCTGCTTCCGCCCGAATAATATCTGCACGGGTAATAATCCCAATCAGTTTTCGTCCCTGCACTACTGGTAAGCGACTGATTTGATAGCGGTCAAGTAAATACAGTACATTACTCAAGGTGTGGATTGGTGTTACTGTCATGGGGACAGGCGTCATCACTTCTTTTAAAAAAATATCATTGGCTAAATTGCGTTCGCGGATTTTCCGCAAATCAGTTTGCGTCACAATTCCTACTAATTTATTATCTTCTACTACGGGAAAACCCCGATGATGGGAACGAGCAAAAGCTTGCATTGCTTCTTCCAAACTCATCTCTGCATCCAAAGTTTCCACCCGTTCTTGCATCACATCTTTGGCGGTTAACTTGGTTAATGCTCCCTCCACAGCAACTTCTGTGGTGAGAGTTATACCTTTCAATTCCAAAAGTTTCTCATAAAGCGAACCAGGCACCGCCTTTTCCGCAACCAAGTAAGCTGCTACACAAACAATCATTAAAGGTAGCACCAGATTAAAATCTGTAGTCATCTCAAACACAATCACAATCGCCGTGATTGGCACCTTGGAAACGGCGCTAAAAAATCCACCCATACCCGCTAGGGCATAAGTAGTTGGCGAACCTACTCCTGTGATATGGAACTCAAATACGCCGATGATGTGTCCTAAACAAGAACCCAAAATCAAACTGGGAGCGAATAAACCCCCTGGCGCTCCCGAACCAAATGCTACCAGTGTGAGGATGAATTGTGCCCCAAAGGCGATCGCTGCTACAGTCGGATGGGCTACTCCAGTAATTACATACTCTCTTAACCCAGTATTATCACGGAAGGAAACTGGGAGCATTGCCACCACAACACCAGAAATAAATCCCGCCAAAGCCACCCGCAGCGGTAAGCTGATGTGTAATTTTTGATAACATTTAATACTAAATATTATTCCCCGATTAAATAATGCACCCAGTAAACCTGCCAAAATACCCAATACTAGGAAAAAGGGAATTTCGGGGATAGAGAATTGGCTGGAAGATTGCACCAATTGCAGATTCAAGTCTAAACTGCCACCACCTAAAAGCCGGGATATCACCCCACCAATAAACGAAGCAATAATCGCAGTTCCCAGAGTCAGCCCCGATAAATCGTGGAGTAACTCTTCCACGATAAATAATACACCTGCGATCGGGGCATTGAAAGCAGCTGCCAAACCTGCACCCGCGCCCGCTGCAATCATTTGCCGCCGATGATCTGGGGAAGTGGGAACCCAGCGACTCAAACCTGCTGCCAAACCTGCCCCCACCTGGACAGTAGGGCCTTGGCGTCCCAGAGTCATACCGGAACCTATGGTGATCATGGCACTGAGTAACTTCACACCAGCTACCCGCCAGGATAACCTGATGGGTACATTAGCTAAAGTTGCTTTAACTTGGGGAATACCGCTACCAGCAGCCTCTGGTGCCAACCTTTCCACCAACCAACCAGCTAGAAACCCCAGGACAAGACCAACTAGGGGTAGTGCCAGCCACACAGGTAAAAGCCTAGTACTGTGGACTCGCCACGTCCCCAGCCATCCCGAACCCACTTTCAGCAACACCGCAGATAAGGCAGCAACCAGACCGATAATACAAGCTTCGGCGATCGCCAAACCTCTTCTAGGCTGCCACCAAGTGCGAAAGCGCTGATTCAGAACAGGAAGAGACATAGAGGATTTGGGAGTGGGGAGTGGGGAGTGGGGAGTGGGGAGTGGGATGAGGGGGATGAGGGGGATGAGGGGGATGAGGGGGATGAGGGGGATGAGGGAGTGAGGGAGTGAGGGATAAGAATTAATAACCAATGCCCAGTCCCCAGTCCCCAGTCCCTATTCCCCAATCCCTACTCCCCACTCCCCACTCCCCATTTAATTACTTCTCCCCGTGGTAGATAGCCCTTCGACTATCAGAGAAGGAGTATAACAAGAACCATTCCAATCAGCATCGTTGCCGAGTGTAACTAATTGCTTGAGAGCTGCGTAGACATTACCTGCAACCATCGTATCCTTAACGCGTCCAATTACCTGACCATTTTGCACGCGGTAGCCTAAATCAACGTTGATCGAAAAATCTCCAGAAATACTACCGCCATTACCTAGCATTTGATCGACAATTAAGCCATCATCAAGGTGTTCAATCAACTCTTGTAGAGATAACGATCCTGGCTGGATGAGAAAATTAAATAAACCAGGGGTGGGATAGCTGCCTAAACTAGGGCGAAAACCATTGCCAGTGGTGTGAGTACTCAGTTGTGCGCCGGTGGTGCGATCGCCATAAAAATGCTCTAAAATTCCGTTTTGGACAAATACTAAAAATTGGGTAGGAGTGCCTTCATCATCAAAAGGGCAACTGTAAGGGCCGGCTTCGGGATCTTGGTAGAGAGTGAGACTGGGTGCCATGATTGGGCTACCCAGACGTTCTGCCCAAGGGGAAGCAGCTTCTAAAACTCGCTTGCTGTTCAAAGCTGCTTGTACAGTACCCCACAGCATATCGGCGGCTTTAGAAGTAAACAAAACTGGGACGCGGCCATTGGGAGATGAAACATTTTCTCTTGCCCAAATTAACCGCTGTAAAATTTGGTTAGCTAATTTGTCTGGGTGGAGTTCGCCCCGCTTGGTTTGACCATCGGCAACACTCAAAAAATCATCACCGCGCACCCATTCTGCCGACATGTAGCAGCTGAGGGTAGTATCAGTGTAGTGGCAATCTAAACCTTTAGTGTTGACTAGTCTAGTAGTTTCCACATCACATTCCCAGTCGCCATTGCAGACAACATCAGGATAAGCATCGCGGATAAGTGCGATCGCTTCCTTGCCCCAGTCTACCAAAACCTCTATCGGCACACTTGTTCCTAAATCTGGGTAAGATGGCTGAAAATTAGAGCCTAATTCCACTAATTCCGGTTGATTAAGTTGACTCAAAGCCAAAGCTTTTTCCACCATCACCTGGGCTGGGACAGAACCATAAGCCACCGTCAGTCCTGGACGCCCATTTCGCCAAAGCCGCAGTGCTGTACCTTCAGATTGGCTAGCTTCTAGCTGCTTGAGTCGGTTTGCCTCAAAAAACACTGGACGAGAAAGCGAATGCGACTGATACACCTCAGCTGCTTCTGCTCCAGATTTTATGGCTAGTTCCAGCAGTTCTTCTGCTAGTGTATCTTTTGACAAATTTTCAGAACCCATGACCCTTAGTGAATTGTGGATTTTGAACCCCATATCAACGTCAACAGACGCAGATAATTATCCAAAAAATCATCAGCGCGTCTTTGCAGTTGCAATTTTCAACTACAGATCAACGCTGATGGACGCAGATAATTATCCCAAATCATTGTCATGTCTCAACGTTTCTTAGGCGATCGCAATTTTCGGTCATTGGGCATTGGGGCATTGGGCATTACTTATTCTTTCTCCCCCTGCCCCCCCTGCCTCCCCTGCCTCCCCTGCCCCCTCATCTCCATACCCCACTCCCCATTTTCAAAGATTAACCTCTTGCAAGAGCCAAAAACCAGCAAATGATTCCGCTTTAGCATCGGACTGTACACCTAGAAAATGTACTCCATTAGCTTTTTGCTTAGCTTCTTCAAAACCTTTGGCCTCTGCTAAAGTTTGAGGTTTTTTGATATTTGCCACAATCCAGCTTTCAGTAACACCAGTTTCTAAAAGCAATTTCGCCTCTTCACTAGTGTCAACTTTTAAGAAAGCCAATTCCAAACCAGACATCCAGCCCGCCAAAGGCAACGCTCTAGGTGAGAAAATCAAAACACCAGGAATACGGCTTTCGGGCGATACCTGTGCCAACTCTAGCGGGAAAGCTTCACCAAAGCCAATTTCCCACTCTGACATCTCTGCCAAATCCTCGGCTGCTAAGCTCACAAATACCCACTGCTGACCTTCCAAAGCATCTGGTAAACGTTGCGGCAAAGGTTTCTCCAAGCGGACTGAGGGATTAGTCCCTCCTTGATACCCTGGTTCTTGAGGATATACCTCCTGCATCCGCCGTTCTAACCATTGGTTGAGAATCAAAGTACGGCGGCTAGGCTGGGCGGGAATCCCCAAGTCTTGGCAAGCTTTCGTAATCATATTGTTCATTTGGCGGCGGAAAAAGCGAATTTTAATTGGCGCTTTTCCAGCTTGGTCAATAGCCTCTTGCAATGCTGTCCGCAACCAGCCCGAATTTACCTGGGTACTGGGGCAATATTGAGCATAGCGAAACAAAGAATCTGCTTTTGTGTTGGTATCCAAGGGACTTTCGCAGACTAAGACTTCCCAAACTTTTTTTTGATTGGCGTCCAAAATCGGACGAGAGTAAAAATCGACTTCCCAAATACTGCCCATGTTTTACGGTAAAAATTTGGCTGTTATATTTTCCTGATATTTTGATCATACGAGTGTTCGGGCAGCATGGGGAATAAGGGAGTGGGGAATGGGGAGTGGGGATTGGGGAGATGAGGGGGATGAGGGGGATAAGGGAGATGAGATTGAACCTTTGAGCTTCGTCGTTGAACCTCTGAGCTTCGTCGTTGAACCTCTGAGCTTCGTCGTTGAACCTCTGAGCTTCGTCGTTGAACCTCTGAGCTTCGTCGTTGAACCTCTGAGCTTCGTTGTTGAACCTTTGAGCTTCGTTGTTGAACCTCTGAGCTTCGTCGTTGAACCTCTGAGCTTGAAAGTTCTAGTTTTTGGAGTAATAAGTTTTGGGGTGACTGAGGAATTTATCAGGCGATCGCTCTTGCAGGAGGAGAATTACGATCATGGTAACCTTAGTGTTTGGGCAGAAACAATTTATTTGATTTGGGAAGCGACTGAGGCAGAAGAGTGGATTGATAGATTGGATTGGATTCCACTTTAAAAATTGAAACTAAAACACATCTAGTTTGCATCTTTAAATTAGATCAAAATGTTCATAACTTTAATCTTCCCTGACAGGATATCATTCATTTCTCACGATTAATCCAAACGGCTCTCAAACCAGCTGCTTTAGCTCCGTAATAATCTTCCACAATACTATCGCCAACATGCCATGCTGCCTCTGGAGAACATTTATGCTTGTTTAAGGCAATGGCAAAAATTTGAGGATCGGGTTTAGCTGCACGTACCTGGGTAGAAATGGTAATAGAACTAAAAAACTCTCTCAATCCTAAACTTTGCAATACTGAGTAAATCCGGGAATCAAAATTGGACAGTACCCCCAAAGTAACCCCCAACCGTCGCCAGTTAATTAAAGCTGGTAGGACATCAGGATAGACAAACCACGGTTCAGCAGTACCAAAGTGAATGTAAAGTTCACTAAAAAAAGCCGAAAAGTCAGAAAATTGCTTGAGAACACCTGCACTTTCAAAAGTGTTCAGGGCAATTATCCGCCACCAATCAAACTCACGCTGGGGAATATCTTGCAGTTCTGCGTCTGGAAATATGGGCGGCGGTGCTGTTTTAAAGCTTTGGATGAAACTTGTATTTAATGTCTCGGCGGAAACTGTAACACCGAACTCCTGGGCTATCTGACTATAAACTTCACCCACACTGCCTTTAACGTCGAAGAGTGTGCCCACAGCATCTAAAAAAATAACTTTCGGTTGTTCCATAATTGGGATTGGGGACTGGGGACTGGGGAATGGGGAATGGGGATTGGGGAATGGGGACTGGGGAATGGGGAATGGGGATTGGGGATTGGGGAATGGGGACTGGGGACTGGGGATTGGGGAATGGGGAATGGGGAGCAGAGGAGTAGAGGGAAAGCATAGTAAGTGTTTCCACTCTGTCCTCTATCCCCTCTGCCCCCTGTTTCTTCCCAATACCCAATACCCAATACCCAGTACCCAGTCCCCAGTACCCAGTCCCCAGTCCCCTATTTAGAAAGCGTTTCTATAATAGGACGGACTAGCCAATTAAAACCAACTTTGAGCTGATGGTCTAAAGTTGGCAATCTGTATAAGTAAGCAAGACGGCGACCGATGTATGCTAAAGGCCCTTCTAGTTTGATTCCTAAGCCAGCAAGGGTGGCGTTGTCTTTCCCTAATGCCATCATTTCTCCTAAGTGTTGATAGCGGAAGGGAAGTAGGGGACGATTGGTAAGAGAAGCCCAGATGTTCCAAGCGGCGTAATCGGCTTGTTGGAAAGCTGCTTGGGCGGTTGCAGGGACTTGCTGTCCTTCTGCGTCATGAGAGTCTGCTAAATCTCCTAAGGCAAAGATTTCTGGATGCTCAAAGACTTGCAGATTGGATGTGGTGCTGATTTGACCACGCTGATTTTGCTTGAGGGGAAGGGATTTCACTACCGGTGCAACTCGCGTTCCCACTGTCCAAATTACTAATTCGACGGGAATTATGTCTACTTGATTTTTATATTCTAGGGAAATGGTATCTTGACCGATTGATTCGACTTTGGTTTCTAAATCAAGAAACACGCCACGCGCTTCTAAAGCTTTCTTGGCTGCTTCACGGTTAAATTCTGGGGAAGTTCGCAAGATTTGGTCGGCGATTTCAACGAGCCGAAAGCGTCCTCTTTCACCTAGTCGATCGGCTAGCTTACAAGCTAACTCTACACCACTGTAGCCAGCCCCAACGATCGCCACTCGAATTTTATCAGCATCGGATTCTTCCAAAAATCGCAGGCGTTCTTCTAAACGATAGGCGTCGGAGATTGTCCGGAATGGGTAAGCATGGTCTGCTGCACCCGGTACTAAATCTAGCGGTGTCTCTCCTCCTAAGGCCAGCACTAATCTGTCGTAAGGAATTTGGGGCCCTTCGTGTAAGTTTACCCGTCGCTGGTCGATGTCAATTCCAGATACCACTCCTTGATAAAAACGTACCCCTGTACCTTGTAAAAGTTCTTCAAATGGTGGGGCGATTTCCCAGGTTTGCAGTTCGCCAGTGAGTAATTCGTAAAGAAAGGGGGAAAATAGAAAGCGATCGCTTTGATCTACTAAAACAATTTCGGGTTTTTGCGTAGATTCCCAAGGTAACTGGCTTAAACCCAGGGCTGTGTAGAGACCACCAAAGCCTCCACCAAGGATGCAGATTCTAGAAGTTTGTTGAGTCATCGATTCTATGGGACGGCCAATACTAGCAGGGCAACTAACTTAAGTGTAATGATTTCTTCACAGCGATCGCCATCAGCCAACAATCTGAGTATTCTCCTTCATGGAGTTCATGGGCAGGCAATAACTTTACTTTTACAAAACCACATTTCTCATAGCAGCGAATAGCACGAGGATTATCAACATGGGGATCGATGACAATTTTCTCTGCTTGTACTTGTTCAAAAAGATAGTTGATAACTACTGACAGAATTTTTGTCCCGATTCCTTGATTCCAATAATCAGTTTCCCCTATAAATAAGTCAATTGCATAAACATTATCAGTTTCATCAAGGCAATACAATTGTCTATCTGTTTCTGATAAGTCATTGACTGCACAATACTGCAAATAACCAATGGCAATATTTCGATAACACAAGATACAGGGAATAACTGCCTCATCTCCTTTAATGAGCGGTTTGTATGTTTCTATAATTCTTTCTAAAGGAAAAGGATTATCTCTTCCTTCATAAAATTCCAATACTTGTTTATCAGTTAGCCATTTTGCCATCAACTCATAATCATACATTTCATCTAGCATGGGACGAATAGTAATTTCGTCTTTCTGAATTAGCATCTTTTGTCTATAGTTTTTATAGCAGGTATTTCTGATTATCTCAACTTGAATTCATACTAAAAAACTGGTAATCAAATTTCCTCTTTCTCTAAGTAGAGAACTAAATAATCATCCTTTTGGCTGAGTCAAACAATTTTTAAATCAACGACGCAATAATATTAATACTCATAGCTAGAATGGTAGTATTGAAAAAGAAGGATAATATGCCATGTAGCAACGTCAAACGCCTCATATCGGGTGATGTCGTTTGCACATCTGAAACTTGGCTAGTCATGCCAATTACAAATGAATAATACAAAAATTCCCAATAGTCTGGATAGTCGTTATGAGGAAAATCTAAACCTCCGGTGATTTCTTGCCTATTATTGCGACTAATATATTTGTAGTAAATGTGTGCATACTGCACTGCGAACATCGTATGCACTAGTAACCAAGAACCTACAATCGTCATAATTGAAAGTATGACATGTAAAATCAGCAGAATTGTTGACAATCCTTTTTTATCAGTTAATAAAAATCCAATGGCTAAAACACTAGCACAAGCCGCAGCAATCACCAGCATGAATATCGCCAGATGTCCTTCATATTCATTCTCAGCATAACGACGAATTTTTTCTGGCGTAGCTTTGAGCATTTTCCACCAAGTTATGGCTAAGAAAAAGTCAGCGCCGGAGTTCCAAGCGCAGAGAATGCGAGTGGGTAAATGCAGCCAAGATGGAAGTATTACTGAACTTAATACAGCGATTCCGATAGCAATAAACAATCGAGGTCGCGGGTCAAAGTTTTTCAATAAATTAAGTTTCACAAATATTGCGATCGCAGACGTAATCCAATCCAGATAAAACAGGAGTCAGAATTCAGAATTCAGAATTCTCTACCCATAAAGGGATACAGTTTTAAGGTGAGAATATTTTAATTTTTTTCGCCCACCATTCCACTCGCTTTTAACCAATATTCGTCACCCACTCGTACAGAATTCATACCTGTTTTCTGACTCCTGAGTTCTGAATTCTTCTTATAAAATGGGAGAAGGCACAAAGTTGGCAATCATCCCCCATCTTAATTATCTGCATCAAAACCTGAGTTAATATTTAGTTAAATTTGGCTCTAATTGTCTCTATTCGTTGACGATTCACACCCAAATCACTCTGACCTAAACGTGAAGCAGAACGGACTTGTATCGTATTAGTATTCCGGTCTAGATAGAATTCTACATCATCCACAAATCCCAGCAAGGCACTTTTAAATTCTACATATAAATAATCTTGGCTTTCGGTAATGATTTTAGTTCTTGGTAAGGACTCAATAATCGTTTTGAGATTAGCAATTGCTGCTTCTGCACTAGATGTAAAAGTCAGCGGTGCAATTTTGTGGACTGCATCTGTACTCTGGCTGGAAACACAGTTAGGAGAGTTAGGGCAAGGTGCTAATTTACCGTTACTAACACCTAAATTATTCGGTCGTTTACCTGCAAAAATCATGACTATATCTTAAGCTAGATGGATAATTGTAGTGTCACATATTTGTCTTAATTTACTGTAATACTTTGCGGCGTAGACGCAAAGCGGCTTGTCGTTAGACATCGCTTCTTCTGGCAAATGATAGATTCAGTAAAACATCGGTGATGCGTTCGCTTTATGATCCGGTAAGTATCATAAAACGAAAACAGATTATGACGCCAACAATTTCAATTAGCGATTCTGGGCGCTTGCAACTTTCACCCTTAGAAATCCCATCCCGTTTATTATTGGGGCCAGGCCCCTCAAATGCTCATCCTACAGTTCTGCAAGCGATGAATACTTCACCTGTGGGGCATCTTGACCCAGCTTTTCTCGCACTCATGGATGAAATTCAGTCGTTGCTGCGCTATGTATGGCAAACAGAAAATCCACTCACCATTGCAGTCAGCGGTACGGGAACAGCGGCAATGGAAGCAACCATCGCCAATACTGTAGAACCCGGTGATGTGGTTTTAATTGGTGTAGCAGGTTACTTTGGTAATCGCCTCGTGGATATGGCTGGACGTTATGGCGCCGATGTGCGAACGATTACCAAGCCTTGGGGACAGGTTTTCAACTTGGAAGAACTGCAAACTGCCCTGAAAACTCATCGTCCAGCTATTCTAGCTCTGGTTCATGCCGAAACTTCCACAGGCGCACGGCAACCTTTAGAAGGAGTTGCTGATTTGTGTCGTGAATTTGGCACTTTACTACTAGTAGATACCGTTACAAGTCTCGGTGGCGTCCCCTTATTGTTGGATGCTTGGGGAGTTGACCTCGCTTATAGTTGTAGCCAAAAAGGCTTGGGTTGTCCCCCCGGTGCTTCACCTTTTACCATGAGTCCGCGTGCAGCCGAGAAATTGCAACAGCGTCGCACGAAGGTTGCTAATTGGTATTTGGATATGTCTTTGCTGAGTAAGTATTGGGGACCTGAACGCGTTTATCACCACACAGCACCGATTAATTTATACTATGCATTGCGGGAAGCGCTGCGTCTAGTTGCCGAAGAGGGATTAGCAAACTGCTGGCAACGTCATCAAAAAAACGTAGAATATCTCTGGGAAAGTTTGGAAGACTTAGGATTGAGTATGCATGTTGAGCGGGAGTATCGACTGCCAACCCTTACAACAGTCCGCATTCCAGAGGGAGTAGATGGAAAAGCGATCGCTCGACAGTTACTCAATGAACATAATATTGAAATTGGCGGTGGTCTTGGCGAACTCGCTGGTCAAGTCTGGCGCGTAGGACTGATGGGCTTTAATAGTCGTAAGGAAAGTGTTGACCAACTTATAGCAGCACTGCGGCAAGTTTTACCTAAGTAGTTTTAAGATGATTAGGTGCGTCCGTTAATACTAGCGTAACGCACCTGAGATAAATGGCGTAGGCGTAGCCCGTCCTAGGCATCGCGCTAGGATTATTAAAGAATTAAAGCAAAGTTGATACTCTACAGCTCGCTGCAACAAAGGTGCAGGGCGATGCATCAAAGGTGCAGGGCGATGCAACAAAGGTGCAGGGCGATGCAACAAAGGTGCAGGGCGATGCATCAAAGGTGCAGGGCGATGCAACAAAGGTGCAGGTCGATGCAACAAAGGTGCAGGTCGATGCATCAAAGGTGCAGAGCGATGCATCAAAGGTGCAGGTCGATGCAACAACAATTCATACCATTACTCACGGCATCACCCCACCCCCGCTTTGCTAACGCAAAACCGCCCCTCCCCTTACCAAGGGGAGGGGTTGGGGGTGGGGTAAAGCGTATGTGGGACAAGCGTTTAAGCTTAAGTTGACACCAATGGGCAATGCCGTGCCCCTACCAACGTATTTGTATCATCATTAAAGTGAAAGGGTATCAAGAGATTGGGTTAAGATTGCACAGCAATACAAAGTGCAACTCGCTCACATTTTGTATGTCAAAAAACCCAGAAGGATATATTTGTTAAGTATTCCTCAAATCTTGGCAACATATGAATCGTCTGTAGGGGTGTACAGTTGTACGCCCCTACCTATGTATAGGTATCAGGTATTTCGTGAAATAGCATCACTGGGAGAAAAAACCAACAACCAGCAGAGGCAAAAGTATTAACACAGACACAATCAAAACGAGGGTTGCTGGCTCAATTTTAATTTGGTTCTTCTCTGGGTCGCGCATTTGGCATTCTCTCAATCAATTAACTATACTAATTCAGCGTAAAGGATGTTTACTGATTTTTCCAAGGCTAATAAGGTTGAGAAGTGTAAATCTTTTAGCTATTCGAGCATACTAAACTTACATATTTTTAATTTCCTGAATTCATCGCCCCATCAGCTTATTTCTTCCAAGGGAGTTTAGTACCCATTTCCGTGAATGCTGAGAAGATGAGATAAAGAATCAGTAACCCCGCAACTGCAAAAAAAGCTAGTAAATCACTATCCATAATTACTGTTGGCTAAAACTTTGCTAATCATAACCTACAGTTGTACGCCCCTACACCCGATTCATTTGTTCCAAAGATTTTTGCAAATGGTATTAAGTTGTGTGCAGAAATAGAAACAAACAAGATGAGGAATTAACACTCCCTCATCTCCCTCATCTCCCTCATCTCCCCCATCTCCCCCATCTCCCCCATCTCCCCCATCTCCCTCATCTCCCCCATTAAATGCAACTCGATATGAGCAGTTAATCTCTACCGTTTCTCTGAGTCTGTAATCTTTGGTCTTCTGGATGCAAGCTAAACCAGCCATACCAGTGACGAACTGCTAACCAGATGGCTGAAAGGAAACCCGCGAGGCTGAGGGTGAGGCCGCTAAACGGTACTAATAATCCAAACATCGGTAGTACTGCTCCAGCAATAGTGCAGATGATAGCAGCAAGGGAAGTACTGCGGCTAGCACCTAATCCCCATGTCAAAAACAATAAGATGATGGAAATGAAAGTCCAAGCCAATTGAGCATCTATCAACCGAGCCAGATAGGTCAAAGCCAATATACAAGCAAAAAATATACTACCAGCGATCGCTATATTTTTGAAACTCATCGGCAGTGATAAATATAACAATAATATCCACCACAGAAATATTGCTGGTGCTAGCAACAACAGCCGAGGAATGATGCCAGTGTGACGAACGGGTTCGGTATTAGTAAACACTCCAAATGGATTTTTGACTGAAACATTATCGTTAAATATCCAAGTAAATTGAGTGCTGCGCCCATCAACTTTTATCTCATTCGGTACAATACCGCTGGCAAAATCAGCCGGAGCAAAGTTGGCAATTGCTGTGAGGCGGAAGTTAGAAAGCAACTGTCCGGTAGCATCATAAACCCAGCGCGGCCCCCCTTGAGCTTGATAAGTAACTCGAAAGGTGGCTGCTTCCCCTGTTTGCAGACGGAAGGGAAAACCATAGTCTCCGGGATTGGTTTGTTGTAATCTAGCACCATCACGCTCTACTTTGTAGCTAGCAAGTAGCGAGTAGCCATTAGGTGGCGATGCTTCAAAGAAAAAATTATTAATATTGTTGAGTTGGTTAACTACTTTATAATCAGCAGTGTATTCCACGCGATAAATTGAACTGCGACCTGGAACATCTACACTTTGGTCAAGTTTGACTTGAATTTGCGAACCAGCCAAGGTCAAGAAGCGGGTAACTTCTCGCGTATCATTGACCTTAACTATCTTGCCGTTGACTTGAGTGGTATATGAATACGGCTCTTGAATAGAGTAGCGAACTTGGGGGGCAGACTGTTCGAGCCTTTCACCTGCAACACTTTCAGCGACTTGAGCCACCCTTGCTTGTTCCCAGTGATGGTAGCGATTGCTCAAAGTTGAACAGAGAAAAAATCCCGGCACCAAGAGAACTAATACTAGAGTTAAATGTTGTAATCCCCGCAACAGTTGGGAATAACGAACAGCCCATTCACCAATGAAAATGACATTTTCTGGTTGGTGGCGACGTAAAGAAAAACTCACCAGAGCGATCGCAATTCCCAAAGCTATAACTAAAAATACTAATAATAGTGAAGCTGTAACCGCTTGAGTTCCAAATTGCACAAGCTCAATCGGATGTGTTAAATCAGGTAATCCAGGAATACCTTGAGCAGAAGATGACATGGCGTATTCTTGCAGAATTTGGAGAACCAGACCGATAAATTCTCTGAAAAGTTTCTCCACGACAGTTTTATATGATACCCCAGCAGTTTTTCTCCCCTAGTCCACCCACAACAAAAAATCAACAAGGGGCTTCAACCCCTTGTTTTAACCCAAAACCCTCTTGTAGAGACGCGATTTATCGCGTCTTTTGCCTATGGCGGGTGGAGTGTCAAGATTCATCTAACCGCCGTTGCCATTCAGCATCAATTTGTGCAGAACGTTCGACTTCCTGTTCCATTAAGTCAGTTTCCGTCGAATAGACCAATTCTTCATTCCCAATCACTTTTTCTGCCGCAAACTGATGTGCAAAGTCAATCTTTTGCTGCAAAGAACTATCGGCACTTGCTAATAGCCTAGCGCGATCGAGGCGATCGCGGTTGCGTGCAGCAATTTTTTGATTGCGCCACTTAATCCAAAAATAGCGCAATAACGGTATGCCCAAAAAACCAACTCCATAAGCCAACAGCAGCCAATAAATTCCTTGCACAAAAGCCACTAGTCCGCCTAATTGAGCAGCAACAGTACCATCTCTCAATAAACTTCCCAATACTAAGGCGCCAACAAAATTGAGGGTACCCAAGCCAGCACTCAGCATAATTTGCCCTGAACTTGCAGCACTAAAACGCCAGGGAAATTCCTCTAAGTAAACTGATATTGAATGACGACGCTTTTTAGCTGCACTTACCTGCAACTCTGGGAAGTAATATACAATTTGCCCTTGGTCACTGACGGATGGTTGTCCATTAAATCGCGTCAGCACCGGCAGCATATAATCTTCGTAATCTCTTTGATATCCCTCCCCAATGTCATCGAGATACGGAGAAATTTGTTCTGCTACCACTGCGCCACCGTTACTGCGAATCACCGTAGCGATTTCTTGCCAGCGACGTTCTTCTAAGTTGGCGTTAGGATTACCATCCCCAAATAAAAACGAAAACACAGCTTCAAAGAAATTCAAATCGCTTTGTTGTCGCCTTTCATCTCGCCGTTCCTGGTAGTGGGTATTATAATCTGGGCTAAAATACCAAAATAAATCTGGGAAAAAGAAGAACCCACCGCCGGAATTACTGCGCCCATTATCACTGTCACGGTCTGAATTGGCAGCGGTGATGATAATAATGATGGTAATACTGATCAAGGCGATGGAAACAGTTAAGAAAATTCCAAAAGAAATGCGAATCAGGTAAAACAGAACATTCCAGACTTTTTTCCACCATTCCTGCAATCGTAACCGGAAGTATTTATTACGTAAAATTGAGCGGAAATTTTTCGGAAATAGGTAAACAATATCACCTGAATCTGCTACTTGTAAATGTCCGCCAGCATCAGATGCTAGGGCTAACAAGCCAAGATTAGCTTGGGCGACATTCAATCCTGCCTGAGTTGCCACATCACCAACGGTGACACGGTAACCCAGTTGTTCCACCGCTTGCATAATGGTGGGATTGAGAGTCATTCCTCTCCCCTCCTGCGAAAATATACTCTTTCTTTTTTTAAGTATAAAGTTTTATTTTGAATGCCTTGTCAAAGACATAAATAAACTCACAAATAACTTGACACGCAATATGTTAAAATTATCTTCCTTGGTTTAATTAACCAGCAAATTTTCTGCCTAAATATGGTTCAGTACACCCTCGCTCAAAGCCCAGAAATTATCCTCACTGTTTCTGGAAAAGATTCAGCCAAAGCCCGTGACAAAGCAATGGATCAGTTGATGGAACTGATGGATGCAGGTAAGCTACCCACGGAACTCGAAGAAGGATTTGGTCCTCAACAACTAATTGAGGTTAAAGAAGCAAGTATTGATACTGCTAACGGTGAGGACACCATTACCCAAGCTGTTCAGGTTTTGAGTAACTTGGCCACCCTCAAGCTGAAAGTTCAAGAGTCACGAACTGAGGCCTTAGAGATTCGTAAAGCCGTTGATGTTCTGTTCACTGACGAGTCAGTGACTGAAGAAGAAATTACTCGACTCAAGGAAGGCTTTAAAGTTCTCAAAAATTTTGCTCAAGCTAATGTGCGTTACCAGGAAGCACGAACTAAAGCAGAACAAGCTCGGCAGGTTCTGGATCAAGCTCTGAAATCGCCTGACAAGTGATTTTTCAATAATGAATTTACAATTATCTAATTTAAATGCAAAAAGACAGGTTTTTATGCCTGTCTTTAGCTTTACTGGGGCGCTAGGATTCGAACCTAGGGATGGCGGGACCAAAACCCGCTGCCTTACCACTTGGCTACGCCCCAACAACTTCACCCTACCTAATATAGCAGCTAGTCATGGGTTTGTGTCAAGTACTTTTATAGTTGATTTTAAAACGTGGGTTTTTACAGGAATCCTGACTAATTTCAAAGTCTGTGTTTAAAAATTCATAATCTTTCTTTTTTGCTGAACGGAAAAGCCATAAAAAAAGGGGAAGATAAAATTATCTTCCCCTGCTCTGTTATTTTTATTATCCTCTGGTTTGTTACCTTCCTTAAGTCTTTGCCGTAACATTTGCCTTTGCTTTTTGAGTTGCCGCTTCCTCGCAGAACCCCCCCTACCTTTATCATTCCTACCTTCTTTACGGGGAGATTCCCATCTTTTTAGTCGCATAATCTTTGACCTCTGTGCTACTGGATAGTTACTCTCTAGATACTATGAGTATCTGCGATCGCCAATACTAAATTCTTGTGCAAATCAAGTGTTATCTTTATACTACACACTATAACACAAAATTACAAGTAATTTCTTGATTCTTTTTAACCACAAGAGTTTCTCCAGACGGGGAACATCTATGAGTACAAAAATATATGATATTTTTTGGTAGTGGGCAGGAGGAGAATCGAACTCCTATGACCGCAAGGTCGCCACATTTTGAGTGTGGTGCGTCTACCAGTTTCGCCACCCGCCCATTTATTCAACTTTCCCATTATACTCTATTTCGCAGTTTTGCAACAACAAATCTAAAAATTCATCGCTTAAATCTGTGCAAACTTTAATAAACTAGCGTCAATATCCTGTAGCTTGGCACAGCCGCTAAGTGCCATTGCGATATTTAACTCATCTTGTAGAAGTGAGATCACATGAGATGCGCCGGCTTGTCCTGCTACTCCTAGTCCCCACAAAATGGGTCGTCCGATGAGTACTGCTTTTGCTCCTAATGCCAGGGCTTTGAGAATATCTGTGCCCCTACGGATACCTCCATCCAAGAGTACTTCTACCCTACCATTGACTACTGGTACAATTTCGGCTAAAGCATCTAAAGAAGCGATCGCACCATCGAGTTGTCTGCCTCCATGATTAGAAACAATAATTGCTTTGGCTCCATATTCTACAGCCCGCAGTGCATCATCTGAGCGTAAAATTCCTTTGAGAACTAAGGGTAGTGGAGATATAGACTGCAACCATTCCAAGTCCCTCCAAGTAACTGCTGGGTTTAGCTGTTGGGCAAAATAGGTAAACAACCCAGATTCGCCTTTTTCATGGGAAATATCTAGCCCTGAGATAGCTGCAAGATTCGCTAGATGTAAATCTAGGGGTAAAGCAAACTCATTACGTCTATCTTTTTCCCGCTGTCCGAGAACTGGTGCATCTACGGTGAGACAAAGTGCTTTGTAACCTGCTTTATAGGCTTTTTCTACCAAAGCACGAGTCAATTCTCGGTCTTTGTGGATGTAAAGCTGGAACCAGCGTAGGGAATTTGGAAATTGCTCACACGCACTCGCTACTTCTTCAATGCTCTTTGTTGCCATTGTACTTAATACCATGCCCACACCAGCTGATGCGGCAGCTAAGGCGGTGGCGACTTCTCCATCGGGATGAGCCAGACATTGAAAAGCCATCGGTGCAATCAAGAAAGGTAATTGCAGGGGTTGTCCTAAAATGGAGGTATTGAGATGGCGATCGCTAACATCGACTAATATCCGAGGTCGTAACTTGATTCGCTCAAAGGCACTACGATTGTCTCGCAAGGTGATTTCGTCCCAAGCACCACTACTGTAGTAATCAAGGGTCATTTGGGATAGATACTGTTTAGCGAGTTTTTCGTACTCAAACAGGTTAATGGGTTGAAAGCGATCGTCGTGAGGTACAACTGTCATGGTAGCGACCTTGGGTTAAGCAATGGGATGTTTTTTAATCCCACCAAAGTTATGATAAATCCCTCAGGAACCTATTTAATAACTCTTCCCTGGATACTTGCAGCAATAAAGGAGTAAATTCTTCTGGCGATAATGCCAATAAAGGTTCAACAATTTTTCTTAGTTCTGCATCTAAAGAACCAAACCTAACTCGCAAAAAATTCTCTATAACATTGCGACGTTCTGCTCGAATTCCTTCTTGAATTCCTTCTTGAATTCCTTCTTGAATTCCTTCTTGAATTCCTTCTTGAATTCCTTCTTGAATTCCTTCTTGTTTAGCTTCCGCTAATTTTTGCTCGTAAATAGGTGATAAGCGCATAATTAAATTTCTATCCTCATCGTCTATATTTTGATTTACTTCTAAGGTCGTCTTTAAACTCAATAATAAATCTATTGCTTTGGAACGCAAGGGATTTTCTTGGGGAAGTGCTTCTAGTTCATCTATGGCTTGTTGCTGGACTCTGCCTTTACCTAGAATTCTCAACCATAATGTTTCTTCTGTCGAGGGTAATTGGTGAATAGCTACGATCGCTGTTCTCAAATAATCACCGAGAAAATGTACTCCTACTCCCCAGTTATCTTCATCTGGGCTAGTTCTAAAACCATTCAAGATAGATTCAGAAGCCGTAGGTGACAAAATCCACAAACGTGGTAATTCTGATTCTAGAATCCGGTTTTTATCAGCTTTAGTTTGGCGCTTTACTTCAGCAAAGATATCAAATAACTTATTCATGCAACTGCGAATTTCTGCAATTGTAGCCGCATTTCTAAATGGTTCAATTAAAGCAGGTTCCGCCGCAAATTTGCCTAACAACCCTAATTCTATCCTATCGCTTGATTGGGGTGAAGGTATAAAATAAACATCGATCTCTCGGATTTGTGCCGGAACTTTCCGACTTGTTTCCACTTCACCTAGTGGTTGTAACAATTCTTTAAGATAGTCTTTTGCGAACTGGTCGTAGGGAAACCTGGTCATTAGCTGATTTTTGGCCTGTAGCAGTATTTTACCGAACTTTGGGGTTTAAGTCCTAGCCTTTGAAGGGCAGCGCGTTTTGTGTCGGGGTCTAAATCCCCGGACGCTCGCAGACTCGCTAACGCTTCGCTAACACAAAACGTAATTGCGAATTGCGAATTGGTTTAAAAGTAGACGGTTCTTCGGTGAGTCAACAGACACAGCAAGTGCGATCGCCCAATTGCTAACCTACAGTCCAACTCAACTTAATCCTAAATGCAATTTCAATTTGTTAAACCATCTGCTAGTGTCAGATCCCAATCGCTGTCAACTTCAGTAGATGCTTGTCGGTAAGCTTCTTCTAGTTCTCGGTTTCGCAGTAATTCCAATGCTTCTTCAATCACTTGAGAACGAGATTTGCATCCTTTATTTAGCTTATAATTTTCGATAAACTCCACTAAAGATGGTGGCAAGGAAATAGATAGTTTTTCGACGTTCATATTCCTACCATTAGTAGTAAAAATAACTCATACTAATATAGTAGCTTAATCTAAAGCATCAAAAGTGCGTAGACCCTTATTCAGCGAGTGAATTTTAGCGATCGCCTACAGATGATCTTGAGAACCCCAGGAAAAGCGATCGCAGCATCGCCCTTGCTGGGGTTCTACTCTTATTTACAGGAAAATGCACGCACTATTTCACACATAAACTGACTATGCGCTGGCCGATGAAAATCTCCCACCCCAAGAAAGTGGTTGTAATTTAAGTATATTTACCAGTTTCGCCAGCCGCCTTTGAGTGCAATTTCATTATTGGTAGGCTTAAGTCCGTGACCTTGAATTAAAGATTGATATTCCGTGCTGCTTGCCCAACGGTCAATTTCTCGCGCCCGCAATACTGGTACTGGATGGGTTAATTGGGCTGTGCGGGCAGCTTTGACCATTTCACCGAGTTCGGTCTTGCTGATATCATCATAAGCACGAGCTTGGGCAACAAAAGCATCGAGGTTTAGTTGCGGCGCTAAGGTGGGAGAACCACCAGCTAGTTTCATCAACACGGACATCACAACTTTAGGGTCTTGAGTTGCTAGCAATGCGGCGCGATCGCAGGTAAACTCAGCACAGCGTACCCATTCCAAAAGTTGTGCTTGTATCGCTTGGGCAATGAAGCCTCCGACATTGGGGACAATTGCCGCAGCTAATATTAATAAATTCACAGGCGTCAAGTAAACGCTATGGTCACACTTGAGATGTCCCAACTCGTGGGCAATTACCGCTTGGATTTCCTCTGGTGTGAGGATATCAATTAAGGATGTGTGCAGGACAATAAAAGGCTGCTTACCCCGCACAGCAAAGGTGTAAGCGTTGGGAGCCGGATGCTGTCGGACGTACAACTGGGGAGGCTCGATATCCAAGATTTTGCAGGCTTCTAACAACAGCTGGTGTAAATCAGGCAGTTGTTTTTCACCCACCAGAATGCTTGAGGCAATATTTTCCACATAAAAAACCTGCTCTGCCATTGGGCCTAGCCAATTTCGCACCAACATATCGATGCCTGGTATCTGCTTGAGGGCATTAGTAGATTCTAGGTCTAATGGATGGCGAAATGAATCAGCTTTTAAACCAATCAGGGGGGTTTTGAAGAAGGACATAGTGCAGCAAGCTATAAAAAATACAACTATGGAAACTGGCTGCTTAAATAAACAGCCTCCCACAGATAGTATAGCGATTTAAGCACGGTGGGCATTATCGGCTGACATACCAGGGAGCAGGGGGAGTTAGGAGTTAGGAGTTAGGAGTTAGGAGTTAGGAGTTAAGATATTGACAGTGTTGGGCTTA
>NZ_JACJSJ010000259.1 GCF_014698115.1 Nostoc sp. FACHB-973 | reverse complement strand
TTAGAGCAAACTTACTCAATTACCAATCAATCCGGAGTCACCCCACCCCGGCTTTGCTGACGCAAAACCTCCCCTCCCCGATCTTCGGGGAGGGGATTGAGGGGTGGGGTAAAACGATTGTGGGACAAAGGTTTGAGCTGAAGTTGACACCAATGACAGCTGTGCTACCCGAAAAATGTACAAACAATTTGGGATAATTTATTTTCTGGAAGTCCCTAAATAGAGGATTTTTTTGTTAATTCTGGTATCCCTTGAATATCCATACATCTTTAAAAAAAACGACATTATCATAGCCTGATATTTTGTGATAATTTTGGAATTTTTTCAGGTTTTATAGTCAAAAAATATTATGTACATGATATTTTGAAATTATCAGAAAACATAACTTATTGCAAAAATAAATACTCAGTATTAATTGATGGATAAATTAGTATTTAGTATATTTTTTGAGTTAAAAATCTTGCCAGAAAATAGCAATAATTAATACAAGTTAAAAATTACAAAAACTAATATTCATTACAACTTTCAAAAAAATTAATAGGGATAATGGGGACAGAAAAAAATCTGATAATTTGCGCTCGGAGACGGATAATGGTAGCGATCGCAGAGAACGTTCAACATCGGTTAACTATACAAACTGTAGAAATTGCCCCTAATACAACGGCGATTCGCTCTCTCGATTGGGATCGCGATCGCTTCGATATCGAATTCGGACTGCAAAATGGTACAACCTACAATTCATATCTAATTAGGGGCGAACAAACAGTTTTGGTTGATACTTCTCACCAGAAGTTTCGCCAACTGTATTTAGATACCTTGAAAGGTCTTGTTAACCCCAAGACAATAGATTACATAATTGTTAGTCACACAGAGCCAGACCATAGCGGCTTAGTGGAAGATGTGCTTCAGTTAGCGCCGCGAGCCACCGTTTTAGCTTCTAAAGTTGCGTTGCAATTTTTAGAAGGTTTAGTACACGATCCCTTTTCCAAGCGGATTGTCAAAAGTGGCGATCGCATAGATATTGGCAAAGGACACGAAATCGAATTCGTGAGTGCGCCTAACCTGCACTGGCCGGACACAATCTTTAGCTTTGACCGCAAAACCCAAATCCTCTACACCTGTGATGCTTTTGGGATGCACTTCTGTGACGATCGCACCTTCGATGAAGATTTAGAAGCGATCGAAGCTGACTTTAGATTTTACTACGACTGTTTGATGGGTCCTAACGCTCGTTCTTTGGTGAATGCCATGAAGCGGATGAGCGAATTAGGGAAGATTAATATTATCGCCAACGGTCACGGACCGCTATTATATCACCATCTAGATGTTCTCACCGGCTGCTACGAAAATTGGAGCCAAAGACAAGTTAAAGCAGAAACAACAGTAGGCTTGTTTTTTGTCTCAGATTACGGGTATGGTGAGCGCCTTGGTCACGCAATTGCCGAAGGAATCCTGAAAACAGGAGTTGGGGTAGAAGTCCTGGATCTGAGTACTGCTGGGAGCCAAGAAATCCAAGAACTAGCCGGTAGAGCAGCTGGCATCATTATTGGTATGCCTCCAAGTACCGCCGCCGCCGCCCAAGCTAGTATCAGTTCACTGCTGGCTGTAGCTAGGAACAAGCAAGTAGTTGGGCTATTTGAATGTTATGGCGGAGATGATGAACCTATTGATACACTCCGAAGAAAATTTCTCGACTCTGGGATCAAAGAAGCCTTCCCCGCCATTCGGATTAAAGAAGCTCCCACAGCATCCACATTCCAATTGTGCCAAGAAGCAGGTACAGACTTGGGACAATTGCTGGTGCGCGATCGCAACATCAAGCAAATCAAATCCCTTGATGTCAACATGGAAAAGGCGCTGGGTCGCATTAGCAACGGACTGTACATAATTACCACCAAAAAAGGTGATGTCAGCAGTGCCATGCTAGCGTCCTGGGTGACACAAGCGAGTTTGCAACCACTAGGATTCACAATAGCCGTTGCCAAAGACCGCGCCATTGATTCCTTAATGCAAGTAGGCGATCGCTTCGTCCTCAACGTCTTGGAAGAAGGCAATTATCAAGAACTGAAAAAGCACTTTCTCAAGCGCTTGCATCCTGGTGCTGACAGATTTGCCGGAGTGAAAACTCAAACCGCCAAAAACGGCTCCCCAATTCTGACTGATGCTCTAGCATACATGGAATGTGAAGTACAGAGCAGCATGGAGTGCAGTGACCACTGGATTTTATACTGCACCGTCCAAGAAGGTCGTGTCTCCAAAGCCGATGCATTGACAGCTGTTCGTCATCGCAAAGTTGGAAATTACTACTAGGGATTAGGAAGTAGGGAGTAGGGAGTAGGGAGTAGGGAGTAGGGAATAGGTATTAGAAAATTCTTTCCCAGTCGCCACTCCCCATTCCCCATTCCCTGTTCCCCACTCCCCACTCCCCATTCC
>NZ_JACJSJ010000258.1 GCF_014698115.1 Nostoc sp. FACHB-973 | reverse complement strand
CCTCACCAACTGGTATTCCCAATCCCGATATTGCTGATATTGATGAAGAGTCGGTGCAGTCCGTGATTAATCCGGGTGCGATGAAAGTTCTCCAAGCCATCGCAGCTAATTATCCTGAGTACATCAGAATTGATGGTGCTTGGATTGATGAACTGTGTGATGCTGCATCTAATCAAAATATGACTCTTCGCAGTAATCACCATTTTTACCTGTCTGGTGGTACACAGTCTGGGAAGTCCACGCTGGCTGGGGTGATTATCAACAAAATTGGTGCAAAATCTCAAACACCAGCAATTGTCATCGGCAGCGATCCAAAGGATGATGTCACCAGATGGTTGTGCAAGTTCAGCCGTAAGTTTGACGGCATGAAAGAACTAAAAAACTGGATTACCTTTGCCACAGACCAAATTGACAAGCAGAAAGCCAGAGTATCAATTGTCGGTGGTGAATGTCAGGGCGTTCCCGAATTATTTCTTGCTCAAGATGAGGTGGACTCTGTATTTGGTGGTGGCAAGGGACTTCCGGGAATGGTTGATGCTGATACTGCCAAAGATTTGCAAGGTTTTTGGAACTATATCATCAAATTCACCGCCGGACTTAAAGGACATGGGGTGTTTATGGGCCAGTCCCCGCTCTCTGGAGAAACCGGATTTAGCCGTCCATCTCTGAAAAATGTTTGCTTTATTGCGATGGGGCAGACATCGAGTTATATCCTTGACCATCCCCAGGATTTCGTAAACGTTAAAAAGGAGATTTTGGAAATCTTGCGACAGGCTTGTGAAATGTTAGACAAAGCCGGAGTTCGATATGCTCTGGTGATTCCCACTCGGTCTAATCCTTTTGTTGCCCTAATCCCGGAATTCGATATCAAGGGTCTGGAACAAAAACAAAATTCCAAACCGAATAGTGACACTATTAATAGTTCTAAAAATAATCAGCAATCCTCGCAGCAGCAGACTGACTGGTATCAAGAAATTAGAAAATGGGCAACAGAATTAGGAAGAAGACCGCATTTTCAAGAAATCAAACACAAGTGGCACGAATTAACGGGGCAAGAGTTAAACGAAAAGGGGGTAACTCTATTACTAGAAAATCTCGGCTACCCAAACAATTAAATTGGAACGCTCGATATGGTAATCCTAAAGAGTATAGAAAACAAGTAGCAATCGCTCACCGAAAAACCCACAATTATTGTGTAGTCTGCTTGACTCAGAAGAGTGAAGAGATTCATCACGCTTACTATGGCAACGACATCATTGGTCAATCTACATTTCCTACGTGCTACCGTTGTCATGATGAGATTTGTCACAGTCCGACTAACTGGATTAAGAGCCTTAGTAATCCCGTTTGGGGTAATCGTAATACTGACGAATTTATTACGAGATTGAGGCTGGGATATCAATTACTTTATGGAGGTATTAACCATGTTTAATTAGTTGAGCAGTGTTGTTAAGCTTGTTAGAGATAAAGTTTTAAGTTAATCGGAGAAGAATTCTTATGTATAACGACGAGTACGACAATTTGAGTTTTGAAGAACAATTACACCTGACTGAATCCCTTATCAGACAGCGACACAATCAGCAGATGTTCTTGTGCCGAAATGCCCAACTGTTGCAACAGGAGTTAAGTTTTGAGGCTGAATTATTAGAAGACAATCCAGAGTTAGCCCAGACGATTCATTCTTTTAATATGCAAGAGATTCAATCCCAACAGCAAGGATTATCTGGTGTTATGCAAGGGGATTCAACCCCTAAAGGGCAAAGTGTCTGGAGTAAGTTTTTTCCGGGATTGGGAGGTAATTGATTTGAGCGTAGAGGAGAATTGAAAATATTTGATGAAAGCGATTGCACGAGTAAACTCCTATTTTGAGTGATAAACTCCCCCTCAAGTAAAGCCTATCGCACAACCGCTCTTTTCTTAGCCTGGGAAGATAAAAATGTAAGGATTCAGAAGCCAGAATTCAGAAGTCAGAATTCAGGAGACAGCCAGCCAAAACATTTCACTACTCATATTAGCAACAGTGGTGAGTCCATGACTTCGTGGCAAGCGCTCACTTGTCTAGTTAGAGACTTGGGGCGAGATATTCAAACCTGCCCCAACTGTAATGCATCCTTAGTTCGAGCAGATGAATCGGAAGATGATAATTTTGATTTTGATTTTGATGACCAAGTTAGCCGACCAATAGCTTGCATCGGTTGTGCTAACTATCACGGAGTTGAGTATGGGGACAACGTGCTAGTCTGCGGTATACACCCGAATGGGTGGGATAACGAGAATTGCCCAGATTATCATCCATGAGATTGCTCCTGATTAGGACTCATGTGATACTTAAAATTGTAAAAAATTGACCTGCTCTCTAGTATGCCTTCTCGAAAAGCTGTGATTTGAACTAAAAAATGAGATTTTAACTCATGATATGCTTCAGAAATGAGTATCCAGTTTATAGTTCACTTTTAATATTCGAGTTTTTTTTATAATAATGATTATCGT
>NZ_JACJSJ010000257.1 GCF_014698115.1 Nostoc sp. FACHB-973 | reverse complement strand
CGTCCGGGGTCAAAACCATCGTCGCCACATCTCGGTACCGTAGAAGGACTCCTCGTAGCTGCCAGAGATGTCGAGATAATCATTGCCATCACCCCCAGAAAGCAGGTTCTTGCCTGTTGAACCGCTAGCACTCAAGCTATCGTCACCAGCGCCTCCGTTGAGGGTGTTATTCCCCAAAGAGACAGAGTTGGAGCCGTAGCCAAAAGTCACACTTGCGTTGCCAGAGATGTCGAGATAATCATTGCCATCACCCCCAGAAAGCAGGTTATCGCCTGTTGAACCGCTAGCACTCAAGGTATCATCACCAGCGCCTCCGTTGAGGGTGTTATTGCCCTCTGAGCGAGAGTCGGAGGAGCCGACGGTGCTGTTAGTCTGGAAGCCAGAAAGATTGAGATTATCATTGCCATCGCCCCCAACCAGCAGGTTATCGCCTTTTGAACCGCTAGCATTCAAGGTATCATCACCAGCGCCTCCGTTGAGGGTGTTATTCCCCAAGGAGCGAGAGTCGGAGTAGTCGTCGGGGTCGGAGTAGCGGTCCTTGTAGTAGCGGCCAGAAATGTCAAGAGAATCATTGCCATCACCCCCAAGCAGCAGGTTATCCCCTGTTGAACTGCTAGCATTCAAGCGATCGTCACCAGTACCACCGTCAAGGGTATCATTGCCTGTACCGTCGGTGAGAGTATCATTTCCCGCACCACCCCTGAGTATGTCATTACCACTCTTGCCATCGATGATGTCATCACCCCCCTGACCATTGATGACATCATTGGAGTTGTCAAAACCCTTAATGTTGTTGTCGAGGTCATTGAGGAAGGTAACGGTGTTTTTGTTGAACAGGGTAGTTTGAGTGGAGTTAGCATCAAACACATCAAAACTGTCGGTGATGCTGGTTTGTCCATCAAACAGGATATTGCCAATAGCTGGTCGTGAAGAAGTAGCTGGCAGATTATCCAGGTTTTCTAATGTGAAATTTTGGAGAATGACTTTGGTATTATTGACACCTTCAAAGGTGATTTCTAAGTTGTTACCATTTTGAGTTAATTGCAGATTTTGAGCTGTGAAGCCACTACCTGTAAATTCCAAGGTGTCTAAGGAAGCAATCACCCCTGCTGAAGGATTTGAGCCTTTACCCACGCCACCAAAATCGGTGATGGTATAAGTACCGTTGTCGATGATGTAGTACAAATCGTTGCCGCCTCCACCAGTCAAGGGGCTGCTCTCGCCTAATAAGGTATCGTTGCCCTTGGTTCCAATGATATCTGCCATAACTTTTACCTACCTCAATCGATTTTTTGAGTCACTTCAGTTCTGAGTTTCTATAGCGATCCGATTCAAACTCAGTGAATCTTAAGCAATGTACAAATTCATGAAAATGTGTATTCTAAAAAATCACTCATTTTAGTTTTTTTTAATTATCTTTGTTGGGTAGAAATCACTGAAAAAAGATGATTAAAAAATCTTCAATTGAATGCTTAAAATACACCCTTCAGAGCCTATTTATAAAGTAAGTATTAAGTAGCTTGTGTTACGGCTGTGTAAGAATTTGAGCATTTGAGAAAGTCTAATTTAGCCGTAACGCAGCATATTTACAGGTGCGTTACGCGCTGCTTTAACGCACCCTACAATTTAAGCTTTACTTTATAAATCGTCTCTCATATTTAGTTTTTTTTGCCAGCGCCTAAGTTCTACTAGCTTAAAAATGGTCAACAGTTGATTCTTGATGGCCAAACAGATTTTTCTGCTCTCCCCCTGGGCTATTCTTTGTTGGTGTTTAGCTTGAAAATAGATAGCATTTTAGTCTCTCAAAATAACTACACATTTAATATTGTACTTAGATGTCTGTGACTTAAATACGCATCTTTGCACACTCTTCACATTATCTGCCGATAAATGTATACACAAATACTGAGCTTTATGTAATCTTTATATTGCCCCAGGAAATACTAGGCAAATACTTTAAATAAAAGTGATAAAAAATACATGTTATTTTTTATATTCAATACCTGGGTTGGGCTACGCGTACACGTGGGTTAAGCTAGATGTAGATGACGATGGAGAATAAGCGATCGCATGGTCATGTTTTTTATCTGAGCAAGAATCGTTATAAGTTGCCATAATCACAAACGCAGATATTCCAACTTGTAATAATCCTCAAAACTCTAGTTCAGATGAGTCTGTCACTTCTAGTTATATAACGGAAATACCTTGCTATCATTGCGGGATGCCGTTGATTTTGGGTAGGCATTTGTTAGCGTTAAATTTATTAGTCCCAGATGAAAAACCTTGTTATGGCATTTATCGTTCTCGCGAGGTACAAGGTGGAGTAGCACAGCTGCGCTACTCCACAAATTGCTTTACCTTATGTAACTGTAAATTGCTAGGATTTACGCATTGACAGGAAAGACAAACTATGATTCATTTGAAAAACCACATCTGTCGTAGGGGCACAGCATTGCTGTGCCCCTACAGCGCAGGTCTATTTACCATCAAAAAATGATTAG
>NZ_JACJSJ010000256.1 GCF_014698115.1 Nostoc sp. FACHB-973 | reverse complement strand
CAACTAGCGTAGGCGTAGCCCGCCGCAGGCATCGCCCTCTGCCTGTTGCGTCACTTCTATAGTACAAAAGCACTATATTTTAGCGATCGCCTGTGCCAGTTGCGTAAGTCCTGCAAGTAATTTCTGTCTCTTCTTATAACTTTATCCTAGAAGCTCTTTTCTATGCAGCTTCACATTAAATTGGTATTAAGTAGAATAACATGGTTTGTATAGTATAATCAGCAAGTTTGGTTTAATTTAGACAAAAGCACTTATGGTAAGATTGCTGAGGTGGCCTTGTTTAGGCAGCTATTTGGAAAATTCATTGAGCTTCAAACAACATCTACAAGAATTTTTCCATTTAGATTCAGAAATCCTCGTGGCGTGGTTAGCCGACAAATATAATGTGTGGAGTCTATACATTGTATGACTCATTTCGGTGCTATCTGCCCTGCCGCAACTGGTCACCTCAACACCATGACCGCTTTAGGCCGTGAACTACTAAGGCGTGGTCATCGCGTCACGTATTTGGGCATGGCCGATGCCGAACCTAATGTCAGGGCTGCTGGTTTAGAATTTCGCGCCATATCTGCCTCTGAATATCCTCCGGGAGCAATGGCAAAATTACATGAACGGCTAGGAGAACTCAGTGGCTTGGCAGCATTGCAATACACTACCAATTTATCTGTAAAAACAACAACTTTCTTTTTGCAGGATGCGCCATTAGTTATTAAAGAAGCTGGTATAGAAGCCCTTGTATTCGATGAAGGTATATTTGGAGGCAGCACTTTAGCAGACTTTCTTAACATCCCATTTGTTACAGCCTGTTCTGCATTAGTAAACGGTTTTGAAGACTCTATTCCTCCATACTTCACAACCTGGAAGTATAATCCAGACTGGTGGGCACGACTACGTAACCGTGCTGGTTATGCTGTGCTAAATGCGTTCTCGAAACCTATTCGGGATATAGTTTCCCAGTATCGCCGTCAATGGAATTTGCCTCTCTGTTCTAATATCAATGACTATTACTCTGTTTCCAAGTTAGCAATCATTAGTCAACAACCCCCAGAGTTTGAATACCCAAGACGTGAATTGGCAGACATACTTCACTTTACAGGCCCTCACTCGGATTCCGCAGCCAGGAAACCGGTAGATTTTCCGTTTGAGAAGTTGAATGGCCAACCCCTAATTTATGCTTCAATGGGGACATTACAAAATCGGCTACAGCATATTTTTTACCAGATTGCTGAAGCTTGTGTTGATTTAGATGCTCAATTAGTTATTTCTCTTGGTGGTGGACTTGAACCGGAAGCCCTGCCAAACCTACCTGGAAACCCGTTAGTTGTTAAATATGCGCCACAACTAGAATTGCTACAAAAAGCCAGCTTGACTATTACCCATGCTGGAATGAATACGACAATGGAATCACTTTCTAACGGTGTGCCTTTGGTTGCTATTCCTATTACTAATGACCAACTAGGCGTAGCAGCACGTATTGCTTGGACTGGTGCGGGGCAACTGATTACTACTTCACGTTTAAATATTAGTAGGTTGCGTCAAGCTATTCAAAAAGTACTGACCCAAGAATCTTACAAACAAAATGCTGTCAGGTTGCAAAGCGCAATTCGCCAAGCAGGAGGAGTTCCCCGTGCCGTTGATATTATTGAACAGGCAATATCGACAAATAAGCCGGTGATTAATGATATTGTATCAGTTCATCAAACTAAGATTTTTGACAAAAATAAATACAAATTATGAGTAAAATACCAGTTCCATCTTTTTTAAGTAGCCATTGGACAGATTCATTTAACTTGAAGCAACATCTACAGCGATTTTTGGATTTAGATTCCGAAACACTAGAGTTGAAGTTAAAAGCTGGTGAGCAACAAATGGCTGAGTTAGGTCATAAGGATTTTGATTGGGAACAAGCAGCAGCTTTTTATCGTGAGAAGGTAAAAGAGGTTTACTTATTTGATTTAGGATCGTGGCATTTAGCAGAGTATGACTATATTGAAAAAACACTGCTATTGATTGCAGATCATGCTCAAGGTCGGGTATTAGATTTTGGTGGTGGCATTGGAACTCACACAATTGCTGCTGCCCTTTGCCCTCAAGTTGAGCAAGTGTTTTACTGTGATATTAATCCTATTAGTCGTGATTTTGCCCGTTATCGATCTGAACAGTTAGGGTTGAGTAATAAAATCACTTTTTGTGAGGAAATACCCGTTGAAGAGACTTTTGATACAATTATTTGTTTTGACGTTTTAGAACATTTGCCAGACCCCAGTCAGCAGCTGCTACGGTTCCATGAAATTCTCAAACCTGAGGGCAAAGCGATTCTCAACTGGTGTTTCTATAAAGGTATTAATCAACAGCATCCTTTGCACATGGATGACCCAGAAGTAGTAAAGACCTTCTTCCAAACAATTCAGACCAACTTCTTAGAAGTTTTTCACCCTTACGAAATGACAGCTCGTTGTTACCAAAAATGGAGTTAAAATAATTCGTAATTCGTAATTCGTAATTCGTAATTACGTTTTGTAACGGGGATTTAACCCCGACACAAAACGTTCTGCCTGTAGAGGCAGGGGAA
>NZ_JACJSJ010000255.1 GCF_014698115.1 Nostoc sp. FACHB-973 | reverse complement strand
TAAAATTTACTTTAAATAAACTCTTGAATGATGGAGAGCTTATTATTAAGTGGGGAAGAAAGATAAAAAATAAAGGAAATGCTATTTGTGCAAATTAAAAGCGCAACAGCTTACTCGCTGCTCTAGCACAACAACTAGCAGAGCAAGAACAGCATTTACTTCAACAACAACAGCAACAGACTGAAATTTTATACCGACTAAAAGCGGTTGAAGTTGAGCAAGATAGGGTGAATACACCATGTGGTCACAAATATAGTGTTATTGGTTTCGCCAATCTTCAAGGTTTAGAAATATCGGTAAAAGAAGCCAGTACTAAAGGTAGAAAGGCAAGCGCATTGTGTCGGAAACAAGGCATAGAAATAGAACGCATTCATGACCCACGTTTTGGAAAAGTTGGTTTGTATCCAGAGAGTGTGTTGATTGAGGTTTTCTCTAGTGGTCAAAACTAACAGCTATGGTCTTCAGAATACTTTTTTTAATTGGAGAAAAGTACCATGCAACAACTGAATTTATTCACTGAATCAACCCCAGTTCTTCCAGTCACTTATTACCCTGGTTTCTTGAGTCAAGAACTTGCAAACGAACTCTACCAACATTGCTTGAAACTGGAGTGGCAGCAAAATCTTTCTCAGGATGTTGGGTAAAACAATGCCCGTCCCCCGCCTTGAATGTATTTATGGTGATGCCGGATGTGATTACCTTTACTCCAAGAGCGTATTTTTGAAACCACTATGGTGGACAGAGGCTCTGTCTAGCTTACGGGACAGAATCACTGCGTTGACTGGATATAAGTTCCGCATCGTCATCGGCAACCAATACCGCAGTGGACAAGACAGTATTGGCTGGCACGCAGACAATGAACCATCAATGGGATCTAACCCTGCAATCGTATCAGTCAGCTTGGGGTCATGTCGCAAATTCCAGATCAAACCTATCGGCGGCAGATCAACAGATTTCTGGCTGGAACACGGGAGCTTGCAAGTGAAGCACCCAGGCTGTCAATCTACTCATCTGCATCAAGTCCCCAAAACCAACAAAGTAGTTAGCACGCGAATTAATCTCACATTCCGACCACACACGGCAGGCGAGAAATGAGAAGGGTAAGGGGGAAAGGGCAAAGGTGAAAGGAATTGTTCTCACTCCTTTAACCCAATCCCAATAACCTTTTCCCTTTCTCAAGTCTAAAAGAGTCTCAAAGCGGCATGACCCATAGTGCCGCTTCATTTCCATGCGTCAAAAACAGAGGGAATATGCGTATAATCGAATCTGATTCTCAAGCTCTACACTTACAAGAATGGCTGGGCAGTGGCGTTGACGAAGAAATCATTGCCCTGAATGTGCGATCACTGTCTGGGACGTTACCTTACGAATATCTCCTCTACAGTCCCAAAATCTCCCGCCGCAATGATGGACGATTACGCGATCGCGATTTGAAAAAATACCAGCACATTGAATTAGGCGGCTGGTGGTGCAATGGCGTTGACCCGCTCAACAACTACGTCCTAATGATGTGGGGCTGTTTCAAACCTGACCACCCCAGACGGGACCGCCAAAAGATCCACAAATTCATCAAGTACGAGCATCCTTACAGAGAAGGTGCGATTCGTTGATTAGTGAATCACGGTAATCAGTCCGTAAATAACTAATCCAGCCTGACAGCAGATTACTGTCATTAAAAGGCTGAACTCTCGGTTAGATGTAGGTGAAAGCCCTACCATTCAGACTCAGAATTGACTCCTTACCTGCCCACACCGAACAAGCTCGTTTCTTGTAGAGTGAAGCTGGGAACAGGGCGCAATCAGACAGCCGTTGCGGGTTGACACTGGCGCTAACAGGGAGTTCCCATGATGAAACAGAGCCTAGAAAAGCAACTCAGTATGAAGCAGGGCGCAACAGCCATAACCCCTGACCTCACTGGAGACAATTCCCGCCGAATCCTTCTTCTTAATATCGGTAAGAGTCTAGGGAATCCAGTAGTTGAATTGGCTACATCTAACGGAACAATCAATCCAACCGAGGGAACGAATAAAAACGATTTGTGAGTCTTGGGGCAGTCGAACCCCAGGTAGGTAAGACGGGATACGGAACTCTCACAAGTCGGGTAGGACGCAACGTAATTGTTGCGAGGTGTTCAGAATACACAAACCAAAGAAGAGAAAATGATTAGACACAGTTACAAAACTAGTGAATCTTGGAGAGCTTTACCGTGGAAGAAATTCCGCCGAAATCTTTTCCGCCTTCAAAAGCGCGTGTATAAAGCGGTTCTTGTTGGAGACAAGCGGAAAGCTAGGTTACTCCAAAAGCTTATTCTAAAATCAACCTCGGCTCGATTTCTTGCAATTAGACTTGTATCTCAGCTAAACGCTGGTAAAAAGACGGCTGGTATTGATGGGAAGAAATCCCTCTCATTTGAAGAACGCTTCAGCCTTGAAGAACTACTGAGAGTGAATAGTGGAAATTGGAAACATCAAGGGCTAAGAAAAATCCCTATCCCTAAGAAGGACGGGACTATCAGATGGCTTAAAATACCGACGGTGTATTCATATTGCACCTTGATTCAATGAAGTTTAGGGATATTTTC
>NZ_JACJSJ010000254.1 GCF_014698115.1 Nostoc sp. FACHB-973 | reverse complement strand
CCCCCTCATCTCCCTCATCTCCCTCATCTCCCCTCCCCACGAGCCTGTTAGAACTAGATTGGAGTTATCGCTATTTTTCAAAGAAGAGTAGCGATCGCGCAGTTTTGAAGTAAGTTGCCCAATTTTGAGCATCGGGGCGGTTGCGCCATTCTGGACGACCGACTTCTAATGTCAGAACTGGTGCGATCGCTCCATAATTTTGTACGGATACAATAATTGAAACATCTGTCACTAAAATATCTTGATCGAAGCTCCGCTGAGCAGCTGCTCTAGCGGCCGCTTCCGCTCGTCGGAGAATGGTTTCGTAGTTTTCTTCTGGCAGGCGATCGATTGTCAAGTCAACTCTGGCGGTGTAAGCTCGTACAACTTGAGGCGCGATCGCTTCTGTCAAAAACCACGTAGGAACAGTAGATATGAGCAAAACTACTAAAGGAACTATCCGGATTCTTCTGGCAATTTGGCTAATAACTGAAAAGGGAGTGATCGATGATGGTATGTGAGCAGAAATTTGGCTCATGACCTTGTAGCTCCTTACTGATGATCTGTAAATTGAAATTAGGTGAAAGTATTTTCCGGTCTATTAACGTAATAAAAATTACATTTTATCCTAAGATTCGATGAGAATCACCTAGACTATAAAACATCAGGTTAGCTTTGTTTTTTCGGCAAAGCCAGCCCCAATTTTCAGACCAGCAAACAATAACCGACAAAGAGCGGGATGGCAAATTACTGGGCGATCGCTATTGGCATCAATCAATATCAGTTATTTCAACCTTTAAGTTGTGCCCAAGCAGATGCTGAGGCATTAAAGGATATCTTGGTGACACAAGCAGGTTTTGTCCCCGAACATTGCCTGCTAATGACGGATACTTCACCACCAATCGCAGATAGATCCACCTATCCAACTAAAGAAAATATTTTGCTGCTGCTTGAGGATTTGGCAGCAACATATTGGCAACCCGAAGACTATCTATGGTTATTTTTTAGCGGCTATGGGGTCAACTACAAAGGCAAAGATTATTTAATGCCAGCGGAGGGTAACCCCGAACTCGTGCCTGAGACGGGCATAGAATTGCGATCGCTAATGCAAAGTCTGCAACTGACTGAAATAAATGTATTACTACTGCTTGATATTAACCGTGCTTTTGGCACACAAGCAGATGCTCCCGTCGGCGAAGAAACCATAGAACTAGCTCAAGAATTACAACTTGCCACAATTTTTTCTTGTCAACCAGAGCAGTTTTCCCACGAGAGTAGCGAACTAGGTCACGGATTCTTTACAGCAGCTTTGTTAGAAACTTTGCGTTCTGGTAATGGCAACAATTTGGCAGATTTAGAAAGTTACCTGAGCCTTTTGGTGCCCAAATTATGCCAGCACCATTGGCGTCCCATCCAAAACCCTGCCGTTATCATCCCATCAAGATCCCAAGTAATATTGCCAAAATTGGCGGGGGAAGCCGATTTTCAAGCAGAAGCGGTGATTTATCCGGAAGAATCCTTTGCCATTGCCCTTGCAGCTCCTCCCCTCGACGATTACTCTAAAAATCCGGGCAGATGGGGAGAAACAACTATTAACTCCAAAGTGCAGAAGTCTAATGGTAAAGAAATTCATAAGTCGTCTGCTGGTTTAGTTTCCCAGTCGCAAGCAGACACAAATCCACCACCAGAAACTTCTATAAGAGTGAACACGAGGGGAAGATTTATCCCTGATTCTCCCCAAGCCCACGCCTCTCGACAGTCAGGGAATCAGCCAAACACCCCTTTGTGGAAACAGTTTATCTTGTGGAGTGGAGGCAGCTTGCTAGTAGCAGGTTTAATCGCGGTAGTTTTTTTGCGTAATCAAGAAACTTTTAGAATTAAGGAAATATCAAGCAGAACGCCCAATACTGCTGCTACTAGTCCCAAGGCGATGGAGAATTTACCAAATGACCCCTCGATAAATAAAACCACTCCATTAGTTAGATCGAAAAACCAATCTAGCGCTCAAACAGCCTCGAATTCCGAGTCGCAAAAGCGCAATCAAGCAGTATTAGACCTGGCGAAAATGTCGCTCCAAGAAACTCAGGCTAGCGATTTGAGCTTAGCGATCGCTACAGCTAGGAGAATAAAACCTGGTGAACCACTCTATGAGCAAGCTCAGGAAAATATTAAGATTTGGAGCCGGATGATTTTAGATTTAGCAGAGGGTCGTGCTAAGCAAAGACAGTATGCTAATGCTATTGCTGCCGCTCGATTAATCACCAAAGACGAGCCGCTTTATGCCAAAGCACAAGCGGCAATTAATTTATGGCGGCTAGAAGGCAAACAGTATGTCAGCAACATAACTCTTTTAGATGCAGCTAATGCCTTAATTAAGTCCGGACAGGCATCTACTTACAACCGTGCGATCGAAGTTGCTAAAAAAGTACCATCAGGTGAACCAGGCTTTGATACCGCTCAAAAATCAATCGATAAATGGAGTGAGAAAATTTTAGATATGGCCAAGCGTCGCGCCGCAGAAGGAGAACTCAATACGGCAATTGAAACTGCTACTTTAGTGCCAGAGGAAACAGCTTCTTACGAAGATGCTCAGGATGCCATCCAAAAATGGCGGAAAAAATAGTTGGGGATTGGGGATTGG
>NZ_JACJSJ010000253.1 GCF_014698115.1 Nostoc sp. FACHB-973 | reverse complement strand
GCCGCGGAGGTAAAGTAGGCCACCATAGCCCTCGATCATCTGGGCCAATTACTTCTCCCGGTGGTTTTACTCCATTTCGATTCAGCACCGAAGTAGTAGCAAAGGTTTCAATGTGGGGTCGTGGTTCACTAGTTAGGTTATTGGCATAATTAACTTGCCAGGTGTAACTGGTGAGTGCTGTAGCTTCATACTGTTCAGCAGTAGTAGTACTGCAACTAGTTAATGTCAGTGCCGTTAGTGCAGTTATTATTGAGGGTAAAAATCTTATTTGCATTATCAATCGTAAATATCTTTTACCAATCACTCTTCAAAAGGTAGTGTGCCATCATTGCTACCAAGGTGAAGGAATCGATGTTGTAGAAAGCACTTCTCCCGTAACAATCTAATCGCCATTTGCCTATTTTGAAGGAATGACTTTAGGAATGCTGATTGCCATACTAAATGTAGTTTCAGTTATCATCACTGCTTTCAACTAATAAAGCTTCAAGCTCTACTAATATTTTTTGTAATCGCTTGTGCTGATTGGGATTATCCCAAACCTTTGATTTTTTTACTTTACTGTAGGCTTCATCTATCTTCTTTTTTAAAGAAGATGATTTTTTATCTGTATTTCCAGGCGTGTTTGCTTGAATTTCAGCAAGACGCTCTTTAATTTGACTTAAAGATAAATTATTTTGAATTGCATCAGACAGTAATGATTTACGTAGGGCTTCATCCCTAATCCGCGCAATTACTTTGGCTTTAGTATACTCGATTACTCCTGAGCGGAGAGCTTCCATAACATCTATAGGAAGTTTTAATAATGGGAGACGATTGGTTCTAAAACTTTCGGGGGAAAACTTTCCGATTGTGTTAAATACCTCAAGTAGAGACTGCCATTCTTGACTGTGGATAACGTTATCCACACCCTCTCGTTCTGGATGAGCTGCTGATTGAAGTAAAGCAACTATTGATTCTGTGGTTTGATTAAGTTTTAATCCTAAGAGAGCAACAATACTCTCTGTTTCCTCAATTGGGTTTAAGTCCTCTCTTTGGAGATTTTCCGAGAGTGCTAGTTCAAGTGCTTCAACATCTGTCATTTCCCTAATAACAGCAGGTACAAACTCTAATTGAGCAGTTTTAGCCCCTTGGAAACGACGTTCTCCTGCAACTAGTTCGTATTTCCCATCCTTTTGAGGACGGACGAGAAGGGGCTGAAGAATTCCATGCTGTTTAATTGACTCTACTAACTCAAGCATGGCTTGAGGAGCAAAGTAGCGACGAGGTTGTTGATGTGGTAAAACTATTTGTTCTATTGGGATAAGGAAAGCAGCGCTACTATTGTCTACTGCTTCTTCAACTCCAAATAAAGCATCGACTCCTTTAATTTCATAAGGTTGACTAACACGCTTCTTCATACTCATGGCAACGTCTCCAAACTGTGAGCAATCTGTTTGAGAATAGTGACAGATGGATGCTTAGAATTGTAAAGTGCTAACGGTATATGCTCTTGGGCTGCATCAGCAAAAGCTACGGATCGAGGAATAGCTGGATAAATGGTACCAATCTTAGATAGAGAATTAGTAATTGACTGTAAGCTTTGGGAGCCTTGTCCAGTTCGGTTATCGTACATGGTTGGAACTACTCCAGCAATCTGTAATTTTCGATTTGCCCGAGAACGGACACGCGCAATCGTTGTTAACAATAGTTCTGTTCCTTTTAAAGCTTTATATTCAGTTTGAATAGGAATGAGTACGTGTGTGGCTGCCACCAAGCTAATATAGCTAAGAATACCGAGACTTGGTGGACAATCAATTAAAATGAATTGGTATTGTGCGATAACTGGTTCAAGAGCCTCCTTTAGTCGAATATCTCGCATATCTGCGACAACAAGTTCTAATTCTGCGCCACTTAAGTTAATGTTCGCGGGGGCCATATCCATACCATGTATATTCTGATGAATTGGTAATGGTTCTTCTAAGAGAATAGCTTCATAAACTGTCTTATCTAGTTCAGATGGCTCTAATCCCATAAAAGTAGTTAGTGAAGCCTGGGGGTCCATATCCACTAATAAAACGCTTTGCTGACTTTGAGCCAAATGGTAGCCTAAATTCATTGTCAGAGTAGTTTTGCTGACACCACCCGACTGATTAAAAACTGCAATGACTTTGCTCATTAACTGAACAGAAATAATAAAGACATCAACTTAACAATATCGGTATCAGTCACATACTGGCAAAAGAAACTTACATTCAGTAGATCGAACTTTAACATTTCAACTATGATTTTGCCCTTTCTATGATTGCTAACTTTTTCAGTCTCCAAGCAATGGTTTATCTGGTGTCAGCCCCACTGCCCCGGCTTTTAAGCTTGAACTAGGGTGAGTTTTCGATGACACTAATATTGAATATCTAATTTAGTATTTATGTACTAGAATAGCTAAACTTCCAATATTATAATGATGTGCGGCATCTGATGATAAGCAATGTCCACTCCCCCTAATCTTTCCCCTCAACAAGTAAGCGCCTTTCCTCAAAACGAAACAATCACCGGAGTCGTAGAACGCCTGACTTTTTACTCTGCTGAATCGGGTTACACTGTGGCAAGGCTGACCCGTCCCCGTAGCAACGAACTGACAACAATTGTTGGTTCCTTTGCCAATATTCAACCAGGTCAAACTCT
>NZ_JACJSJ010000252.1 GCF_014698115.1 Nostoc sp. FACHB-973 | reverse complement strand
TCTAATTACTTCTGCTCTGTCTTTAACTTTCTGCGGTACATCTGCCGTTCTCAGGTTGAACAAAGTTCTATCTTGCTCACGAGTCAGAAATACCCTTAAACGGCTGCCCATACGCTGTTACCTTGGTAGACACATTTATGTATTTACTTATCTTTACACAGTTTGGTTTTTTCACCTTGTTCTACTTAGCAACTTCCGTTATTAGCAAGCGCCGCTCTTATCTAACACAACTTTTAGGGTTTTTAGTATCAAACAAATATCGTAGGTAATAGACCATTTTCGTTGATAATCTAGATCCATACTCACAATATCCTCAAAGTCTCTGATACTAGAACGGCCACTGGTTTGCCATTCGCCAGTAATACCTGGTTTGACATTTAACCTTTCCCAGTGATGGTTTGAGTAGTACATGACTTCATCGGGAGTCGGAGGGCGAGTGCCAACTAAACTCATTTCTCCTAGTAGTACATTCCAAAATTGGGGTAGTTCGTCTAAGCTAGTGCGACGCAGAAACTTACCTACACGAGTAATACGAGGGTCATTTTCACTTTTGAAAATATGATTACTTTTGGCTTCGTTGATGACTAGATGTTTAAATTGGTCAGATCCAACCATCATAGAGCGAAATTTCCAAATCCGGAAATAGCGTCCGTTCAAACCACAGCGAATTTGACTGTAGAAGATGGGACCAGGGCTATCAAGTTGAGTAACTATAGCAATAGGAATCGCTACGATTGCTGTAATAATTAATCCTACTATAGCACCTAAGATATCAATCATCCGTTTTGCTTTGCTTCTTACAGAAGGATGAACTGGTGGCTTGGCAAAATGACCAGTATAAACAGTATTCATAACTGCTAGATCAATAGAGTTTAAGGAAAAAATTGACTAATGATTTAGGATTGTTATAGGCTCAAAAGCACTACCAAAGGTAGTTTACGAGCAAATCATACTGCTATGCTACTTGAGTTTTGTCAGTTAACTAGATATTAATCCACAAATTTAAAATCTTTGATACAGTTATGCCCAACCCGCCTTGCATGTCTGCGAGTGTATTCACCCACAGAAGAGTTCCCGTGAGGATCAATGACCCCTGTTGCCTGTTGCCATAATTCTTTTGGCGCTAGTGAAAGCTTAAAGGTGCGCTCATCAGACTTACGGACATGATACCATTTTGTTTGCTGACAATCCTTACACCAAAAAGCTTCTAGCCACTCACCGTCTATAATAACTGCGGTTTTAGTAGTTAATAGCATCAATGCATTTCGCCGAGTCATACCCCGTTGTTGTAACTGACCAGCTTGATCGGCATACAGTTGATATTTTTGACTTACGCTATCTAAATAACAGCGATGAAGTGGACAGTAAATAGCTCGTCGTTTTGAACGTTTGCGATTTCGATCACACCTTCTCTGCAATTTTACCTCCCATATCATTAAATATAAAACAAGGAAGGTTAGGTTGGAGGGACTGAGATCAAAAGACCATCGAAGCCAACTCCTATCTAGTAACTAGTATCAGCAGATGTAAACCAAAAGTTTTAGATTAATTCACTTATCTAGTTTCATCGGTCATACCCTTAATTTAAGTAAGTTTCATAAATACACTACTGCGATTTCTGATTCATCAAATCTTTTAACGTGAATGATTGACAGCTAGTTTAGACTAAGTTCAAGCTAATTGTTAGTCTTACGCAACCTCAGTACAACAAGAATTAAAGTTTATGTTTATATATTTTTGTTTTACGTATTAACTATATAATTGATTATACTCTTGTAAAAGACTAAATACTAAGAATTTATAATGCCCTATGGCACATTTATGGAAGAGACTAAATACTGGAGTTTAGAGACCATTTATAAAGTAAATCTTTAGACAACAAGACGACGCAGCATGATACGAGTCATGACAGCGTATATGGCAGCTTCACTCATTTCTGGGAGACGCTCAAAATAATTGCTTTGACGACTTCCCCTGCATTAACTCTTTCTCTCATATCAGTTCCTAGCACGTCATTGATTCTCTCTATTATTCCTATTTCATCAACCATTCCCGCTACTATTCCTAAGTGATCCAAATTTTTTATGACTGGTTCTTCTTTTTGATAATTCATTTTTTTCGGTTTCATTTATGAAAGCTTTCTCCTCATTTTCTCACTTTTTTATCACTCAAAATACTTTCAATCCTTCTTTATCTTTATTTCCTTCTCAATCTCTCAAGGAAATAATCACACTTGTGTCTCCGCTTTTTGTATTACAAATTGTAATACAAAACTTAGGTTATGATTAGCGATCGCACACCTACCAAATATTATACGTATTAATACTAAATAAAATTGTCAGTTTTGGTAATATTATTTACGGCAATACTGGATTACATTTTGAAGTGCGGAATGTGGGCTATAAAAAAAGTGTCTTAAACACAAAGCAAAGCAATCAAACCACTATCAAAAAATAAACTAAAAATGACTCTATAGTTTTATGGCGTGATAGCGCTTAAAAAGCAGTACACTGCGGCGTAAATAAACTTTGGAGTCCGCTCTTTGACCTCTTATATCATTTATTAACTATAAAGTCATTTTTAGTTTATTTTTTTCACCTACTTTTAGGCTTTTCAAAATAAATACCCTGCTGAACAATTGCATAACAGTATTGTGTTTGTCACGCTCCTCAGTATTAGAGGTGTACTATACGCAAAAATCGAGAAATT
>NZ_JACJSJ010000251.1 GCF_014698115.1 Nostoc sp. FACHB-973 | reverse complement strand
TGGTTAATGCTATCTCACTGGCAGAGCGACTCTTAGCTGTAGGTTGCTTCACCGAGATCATCAACTGGCAAAAGCGGATATTCATTCCAGTTTCAGACAAAGCACCAGCTATTCTAGCGGCTGTGATTGAAATCTTGGGATAAGTCAAAAGCTGATGTATTCATTAGATACATCAGCTTATTTTTTACTCAAACAAGAGTGTGATGGTCTCACATTTTGCACCAAAAAAGGGGCAGATATAGCAGCTATGTCAAACTTTTCGGTCTACTGAAATTTGTACAACTTATTTTTACATAATGGTTCATTCAAATAAATACTCTTGCATGTCGTTTTGTCGATGGCGGAGAATACTTATAGCTTTGACCTGGATTTGACGAATGCGCTCTCGACTGAGGTTTAGCTGTTGGCCAATCTGAGCGAGATTAAAATGCTGATCGTTCTCCAGACCAAAGCTTAAAGTCAACACTTGACGTTGAATTGGTGTCAGTGGTTCTAATAATTTAGCTACGTCTTGCGATAGAAGTTCTTGGGTAAGGAGTTTTTCTGGTGAAACACCAACGTCTGTTAAAATTTCGCCCAATTCTGTTTCTTGCTCATCTCCGACTTTCTTATTTAAAGAAATGGCTGTACGAGAAGCACTGAGATATTCTCGAAGCTTATCGGGGCTGATGTCTAATGATGCAGCTATTTCTTCAGCAGTGGCATGACGACCGAGTTTTTGAAAGCTTTCTCGCTGCACTTTTTTAATTTTATTAAGTATTTCAGTGAGATGAACAGGCAATCTAATAGTGCGGGATTGTTCTGCAATTGCTCTTGTTATAGCTTGACTAATCCACCAGTAGGCGTAAGTTGAGAGTCTATAACCCCGATTGGGATCAAACTTTTCTATACCCCGTTGTAAACCAATTGCTCCTTCTTGGATCAAATCTAAAAATTCCAAATTGCGGTTCTGGTATTTCTTGGCAACAGATACTACCAGTCGCAAGTTAGCTGTCACCATTTTTTGTTTAGCCTTTTGACCAAGGTGTAGTGCTGCTCGGACTTGTGCTTCGGTTTTTTCAACAGCGTTGGCTAATTCTGTCATTGTTGGTTCGCGGTCTAGCTGTTGAGTGAGTTCATTTTTAGATTGCTCAATGACAATCATTTCTCGTACAAGTCTTGCATAAGCGATTTCTTCCTCTGGCTTTAATAAAGGATACTGACCAATTTCTTGCAAATAGATGCGAACCATGTCTGAACTGAGGCTGGACATACAAACTCAACGCTTTTTTTAACCCAGGGAATTTAAAAGTATAAATCAAATAATTTGATAAACTTTTTTATTTTTAACAATTCAGTCCTGCCTGAAGTAACCTCTGCTTTAACCTTGTGTACCTTTGTTGGTCATCAGTAGAGCGCACCGCTAGAGAGATCGCTTTTTTTGCGCCAACTACGATCGCTAACTTCTTGGCACGGGTCAACAAGAGTGTAAAACAGGTTCCGGGTCAACATCATATAGTGCTGCATATAGATTGGCAGAATCACCACCGGATATTCTGAGCCTTGGCTTTTATGAATCGAAATGCTCCAGGCAAGGGCAATTTCATTCAGGTCAGCGTAATCGTAAACCACAGTCCGCTCACCATACAGTACTGTAACTTCCTGCTCGACAGTATCAATGCTTTGAATAATCCCCAGGTCGCCGTTGAAAACTTCACGGTTGTAGTCATTGGTTAGCTGGATGATGCGTAGACGCTCTTAGCGGCTTGTCGCAGACATCGCCCTCGCGCAACAAATTCCCACCTCTGTTAATCTCCACCTTGTTGGGGCTGGGTGGGTTGATCAACTGCTGCAACACAGTATTAAGGTTGCGAGTCCCTACCAAGCCCCGCGACATTGGACAAAGTACTTGCACATCAGTAGCAGGATTAAAACCTAAGCGTGGAATCAAATCGGTAATCAACTCGCAGATTGCCTGTACACCATGTTCGGGCTGATGTCCGCCGCCGTGCCAAATACAGTCGGACATGGGACTATCAGATATCGGCTCAATTGTGGGATAAATTCCTCGATTAATTTGGTGAGCAGCAGTGATAATTGCACAAGTTTTGAGCTTGGCGGAATACCTGAGTCAACCGCACTACTGGCACACGACCAGAATTAATCAAATCAGCGAGTATTTGACCTGGCCCCACAGATGGTATCTGTTAGAGCCATATCTTTGATGATTTGTGCAATTGCTTCTTCTGTGGGCTGATGAGATTCGGTAGTCAGTAGTTTGATTACCGACTCAATCAGTTCGCTTTGTGGTAAGTAGGGCTTGCTGAATAGAAGCTTAATGTAGACCAAGTAATGGTTTCAGGCTTTTTTTGACCAAACAAGTGCAAGGCTATAACATCTAGAGTCTCAAAACCCTTGCACAATCGTTAGCGATCGCTGGGTAAATTTGGAAACTGAGCGATGAAACGATTATTTTGCAAGCTGTGTGGCTTCTAGATTTGCTTGAGGAACTTATTCAGCAAGCCCTAAGTAACAGTGACCATCTTCGGCAGCTTCACTTAGGCAATGGATAATCCCCGCACGGTAACGAAATTCTGAGTCAGGCGCAATTCCTATATTTCTCGCAATCTTGTCAGCAGTCAGAAAGCCAATACCGTAGATGTCAGCTGCTAGCTGGTAGGGGTTTTTGGTAACAGTAGCGATTGCTTCATCCTTATATTGCTTGTAAATCTT
>NZ_JACJSJ010000250.1 GCF_014698115.1 Nostoc sp. FACHB-973 | reverse complement strand
GACGGTCTATTTTGCCGTTGGGAGTTAGTGGTAAGGATTCCAGGATGACTATTACTGAAGGCACCATGTAGTCTGGTAGCTTTTCTTTGAGGAAGCTACGCAGTTCGCTGACTTTTGGTGTTATCTGTGCCTTGGGTACGATGTAGCCCACTAGGCGTTTATTTCCAGGAATATCAACTCTTGCGATGACACAAGATGCTTGCACATCTGGGTGTTGGCTCAGTGCTGCTTCAATTTCTCCCAACTCAATGCGGAAACCTCGTATTTTTACTTGGTTGTCTATCCGTCCTAAGTATTCTATATTGCCATCGGCTAAATAACGTGCCAAATCTCCTGTTTTGTACAATTTTGACTTTTCACCTTTGACAAGTGACTTGTCAAAGGGGTTGGGGATGAATTTTTCTTGTGTTAAGTCGGGGCGGTTGAGGTAGCCTCTTGCTAATCCCGCACCACCGATGTGCAGTTCTCCTGGTACACCTACGGGTAGTGCTTGTAAGTTTTGGTCTAATATATAAACCTGGGTGTTGGCAATTGGACGACCAATGGGGGGTGATATCTGAACGTGGTTTTTGTCAGCAACTAGCAACCCAGAAGTGGCGACAACAGTATTCTCAGTTGGACCATAATTGTTCACTACTTGGAAAGGAACTGAAACTGATGGATATTGATGAAGCTTGTCCCCTCCAGTCAGGATGCAACGCATTGCTAAACTTTCAGTAGTCCATGCCAAAGACAATAACTCCTGTGCCACTGGTGTTGGCACAAAACTAATCGTAATTTTGTTTGATGTCAACCAGTCTCGTAGATTTACTGGCGAGGTGAGGATTTCAGATTTGACTAAGTAGATACTTGCTCCTGCCGTTAGGTAAGGCCATAATTCCCATACAGCAGCGTCAAACGCTGTTCCTGCCAACTGCGTGGCTTTGTCTGATGAAGTGATTTCAAAAGCACGCTGATGCCAGAAGACTAAATTCAACAATCCTTTATAGGTAATCAGTACTCCCTTGGGTATCCCTGTAGAACCAGAGGTATAAATGACGTAAGCTAAGTTACTAGCTTGGACTTCGGTGATTAGATTATCCTGATTTAATTGAGAAATCAACTGCCACTGGGTATCCAAACAAACAACCTGTGCTTGATGCTGGGGTAGTCTATCCACTAGATGCTGTTGTGTGAGCAGCAGTGAAACTTGAGTGTCTTCGAGCATAAAATGCAGACGGTCTTGGGGATACTCTGGGTCAAGGGGTACGTAAGCCCCACCCGCTTTGAGAATACCAAGTAATCCCACCACCATCTCTACAGAGCGCTCCACACAAATACCCACCAGCACATCTGCCCCTACACCCAATGAGCGCAAGTAATGTGCCAACTGGTTAGCACGAGAGTTCAACTGCTCATAAGTCAGTTGTTGATTTTCAAACACCACTGCTACAGCATTAGGTGTCCTCAAACACTGCTCTTCAAACAACTGATGGATACATTTATCTATTGGATAATCTACCTGTGTATTATTCCACTCAACTAATAACTGTCGCGACTCAAGGAATGTTAAGATGGGCAACTTGGAAATTCGCTGTTTGGGATTTGCCACGATTGCCGAAAGCATTGTGACAAAATGACCCTTCATCCGCTCAATGGTGCTGTTATCAAACAAGTCAGTGTTGTATTCCCAACCTCCCACTAGTCCAGTGGCAGTGTTTTCCATTGCCAAGGTCAGGTCAAACTTTGCTGTGGTGTTTTCTATTGGCAATGAACTGACACTTAAGCCTGTCAACTCTACTTGTGATATGGGTGCATTTTGCAGGGCAAACATCACCTGGAACAATGGTGTATGACTCAGGTCTCGTTCTAGCTGTAATTTTTCCACCAACATTTCAAACGGTAAGTCCTGATGAGCGTAGGCGCCTAGTGCCATTTCCCGAATTTGAGGCAGTAATTCCTCAAAACTGGGGTCGCCTGAAACATCAGTACGCATTACTAAAGTGTTGACAAAAAAGCCAATTAACCCTTCTATTTCAGAGCGATCGCGGTTGGCAATTGGTGTCCCCACTAAAATGTCTGTTTGTCCTGTGTAGCGGTAAAGTAATGTGTTATATGCTGCCAACAACGTCATGAACAAGGTGACTCCTTGCTCCTGGCTCAGTTTTATCAGTCCTTGAGTGAGTTCAACAGACAGTGCAAACTCAATATGTGCGCCAACAAAGGTTTGCACAGCAGGTCTTGGTCGGTCTGTGGGTAGTGGCAAGAATGTGGGTGCTGAGGCTAGTTGTTCTTGCCAGTAATTCAATTGGTTTTGTAATACCTCCCCTTGCAGCCAGTCTCGCTGCCAAATGGCAAAATCTGCATACTGAATTGGCAATGGAGGTAACAAACAAGGCTGCCCTATTGAATAAGCATTGTAGAGCGATCGCAACTCTTCGACAAACACACCCATTGACCAGCCATCACTGACAACATGGTGCATACACACTAATAACACGTGTTCTGTAGGAGACAGCACTACTAATGTTGCTCTAATTAATGTTTCACTTGCTAAGTCAAATGATTGAATCCCTTGTTCGTGGGTTAATTGCTCTACAGCTAGTTCTTGGGAGCTTGTGGATAAATGCTGCAAATCTACAACTGTTACTTTCCAATTGCTTTGTGTTTGGATGATTTGAGTTGCTTTTCCATCAACTGTGATGAAATTAGTCCGTAATGTTTCGTGGCGTTGAATGATTT
>NZ_JACJSJ010000025.1 GCF_014698115.1 Nostoc sp. FACHB-973 | reverse complement strand
ATCCTTAGACAAGAGTTCTTTGATTAGAGATAAGCTAATTTACGTGTTAGCAAAAGAATCGATTTATTCTGTTTATCTGTTTTGTCAAGTTTTGCACTTATATAAATGATTTTTAAATCCTTATAGTTTTTGTTAGGAAATAAGGTGCGTTTCCCCTGGCAGCACCCCAGTTTTACGAAACTCTCTATTTTGGTAACACGTTTCAACTGGGGACATTAGCTACTGCTTCTGGTGGCGACTGGAACGGGTTTAAGATGATGGCGTTCAATTCCCAGCGGGGAGTCGATTACTTAATTGCAGCTACAGGAACAGATCCGAATCAAATATCTACTTCTACTGTTGGTGGTGACAACGTTGCTCAGTACCGTAATTTAGTAATCTGGCTCAATAATAAACCAAAAGCACCGTTTCAATTTTTCTTACCTAAATCAGCCAAACTAGCAACTAACTACGGTGTTACTTTCATTAGTTACGAAAAGACATGGCTGGCATTAACACCAATTAATTTGCACCTAGAAGGAATTAACTTAACAGCAACACAGGAAATTCAACAGCGATATCCCAATGACCAAATTCTCGCGGGGGTGGGTACTGGAACAACAGTAAGTGGATTTGCCCTCGAAGTTGGTGAGCAGGAAACTTATGGTAGTTGGGAGCAATTTCAGCAGTCTATAGTGAAAAAGTCGCGTTTAACTCTGAATGAGATTAATCACGGAGTAGTCGGATATGAAGGGGTTTTCGCTCAAGTAAAACTGCAATATCAGGGTAATAATTTACCAAAAGTTTGGCGGAATAAACGCTACCACGATTGGCGTCAGCATTTCGCTGTTTACCAAAGTGCTGATGGTAATAAAATCCCGATCTATCTGGGATGGAAGTCTGGTAAACTCAGAATTGAGGCAGGTGGACATCAGTTTCAAAGTCAGAGTGATTAAAGATCCCAGCTTTATTTGTTCAGTTGTGAATGAAACTAACAGTCCACTGATTGAAAGATATACGCTATCAGGTTGAATATCTGCCCAATTATCGGGTAAAGCTTCCATTAAATTAATACTGATATAGTAGAAGCACAATTTATTTACAGCAGATTACAAAGGAGTGAGGTACAGATAATCGTAGGGAACATGGCTGTGCCCCTAACCGTGTACTTCATTAACATTTTTTGAGAATAAATAAGCCTCAAACCCTTGCAGGTCAAGGAGAATCGTAAACATAGCCTAAAAATTCCAACTTATTTGATCGACAACCGATATACTCTGAATCCGCCATTTGCCATTGTATCGAACCAAATCATACTTGACTCGCAACTTTTCATTAGAAGAACTTTTAAATTGACCATTTTCATATAACTGTGTCGCTTCTTTTACCGTAGCTTCCACTGCGGCGCGATCGCTAAATAAATCAATTTTTTCTACAGATTCAATCTTCAAGCTATGATCGTACTTGCGGTAGCGGTTATCTATCCTATCTTGTTGAGCAATCAGCCGCCATTGAGACAAAGCTGAACCAGTTAAAATCTGCTCTAAATTATTAATTTGATGATTAGGCCCTAAAGCTGCGGCTTTGGTAGATAGCCAATCTCGAATTACTTCCTGTGCCGTTGCATTTGTGAGAGCGCCTTCTGGTTCTGGTTTATCCTTTGGGTCAGGAATAAAGACTGGTGGTTGATTTATCTGTACGAACAACTGTAAATCACGAGGAGATGATGTCGGAAAAAATATATTTTTTATCCATCCAAATGCTGTTGTGGCTAACACCCAGAAAACTAATATAACCACTAGGGAAATAAACACTCTCCACACCAGCCGTGTTTTCCCTTCTATAGTGTTAGCAAAAGTCCGCCGCCGCCGTCGCGGACGTGGACGTGGACGATTATCAGGTATACGCTCTCGGCTAACAGGTTGAGTAGGTTTTCTTCGCCTACGCTTTTGGTTTTCAGCGGGTGCAGCCGGTCTAGCTGAACCATTCCAATGGTGATTATTACCTCTGGTTGTGCGTTCAGCAGTAGGAAGCGGTGCAGCTGTTACTTCTGGATTTACACCCTCAGACGAATTCCATCTCGGTGGCGAGATGTTTGAATATTGCGGTGTTTCTTTTGCTGGTGTTTCTGGTAAATTTTGGTCTGGTGTTGGATTGCGATCGAATTGTCGAAAAGTCCCAGTTGAATTGTTGGGAAAACGTGGATTATTTGTTTGTGGTTGTTGAAAAAGCTGGGGATTAATTACACCAGATTCATTAGTTATTTGGGCATCCGTTGGCAATGCTTCTAAATAAGCTTGCACCTGTGGGTTAGCAAAATATTCTTTTAAAGAAGCTTGCTGATTCGCCAAATCTCGAAAATGGGGAAATACTTCGTGTTGCAACCACTGTTCTGTATATAAACACAGCCCTGGTAACAAATCTGGGGAATCTTGAGATTTTTCCCGAATAAAGGCTAAAGCTTCGTACTCCTGACTAAGTTCTAAAACACGAGTTGCTTCTTCAGTTTGTCCCAAGAGTAATGCACACAGTGACTGTTCTAAATGTACATCTTGGCGATTGCCCAGACGCGCTAGCATTTGCTTTGCTTGGCGAACTAAAGCCGATTGTCGTTGAGCAAATCCCCTTGCTATCAAGGCATAAACAGCCAAATAAATGGCAACAGCAGAAGGACGTTTACTTTCTGCCTCAAATAATTTCTGTTGCTCTGCGACTGTTAAGTGGTTGCGTAATTGCTGGATAAATCGCAGAAAATCATCTATGTTTAAACCAGAGCGATCGCTATTCGTGCCATCAATGCCGCCACGATCTTCTAAAAGGTTTTGCAATAATTCCAAGCCTTGGCGTCGTTCGGCAGTTTTTTCTTGAGGTAGCGCCAGTAACTCTAAAATTCGATACGGTCGTAATTTATAGAGATCTGCTTGAATTTCTGCTTGTACACTGACGAATAACCCTTCGCGTACCAGCAATTCCTCACCAGTTTCTAAGGATACAGCGGCATTTTCGTAGTGACCTTGCTGCCACTGTTCGCGTCCCAGTTCCAAACAAGCAAGGGCGACAGTGAGAACCACATCTGGACGTTCAGGGCTTTCGGTGATTTCTTCGTCTGCGAGATTATTGCCCTTGTTGTTACTTGCAACAGCGTTTTTATTCACCAGGTACGGACGACCTAGTTTTAGTACAAGTTCATATTCCCCTAATTCTTGCAAAATCAACAAAGCGCCAACTAATTCCTCTTGGGAAACATCGATACCCAAATTCTGGGCGTCAACACCCCTTTTGTGGCTTTCTCTGAGATTTTCTGCTGCTGCTGTGCCAGCAGCAACGTTATCAGGGTCATAGGCGTGGGCAAGATAAAGGTGATCGTAGGTACTGCGTTGTTTTGGATCTGATAAAACCACGTAAGCTTCTTCTATAAGTTGTTTGCGAGAAGAAATTGCTGCCTGAGAATACTCACGTCGTGGCAATTGCACAATGCGATCGCTGTACGCTTGCCGCAATTGTTCATCACTTGCCGCTAACGGTAGTCCTAAAATTCGGTAGTAATCTAGCGGAATTCGCACAGCCTACTTCCCCTGCACCGTGATCAACATAATTCACCTAGAGCTTTCCAGGCCTGTAAAACCGTGCCATAACAATGCCGTATAGAATCTACTCTACAAGTGTATATTGCAACTACTTGTTTTGTACCTTTCCGAAATTTTGAGTCACATTCTAGTACTAATTTTTTGCCTTCGCCCAGAAAGCTTCAGCTTTTTGTCTTAATTCTTAGTATTTTTGGTTTAATACAACTATCATCAGCCTTCGATACCACAAACCACAACTACCGCTTTTATAACGGCATAAATGTTGTGGTTACAGGAATCTATTGATTGATTTTTTCGGGACTTTCCCCAGTATGCGGTTAGTAAACTACTACTTTAGGGGGTTGACCCTGATAACAGGAGACAAAAATCATATCATATTTAACCTTTAATTACAATTACCCATTTAGGTATAGAAACTTTTACGTCATTTTTTTTAAATTGTTAATGGATATGCAGAAACCAGTCTATCTTGATTGGTACTCTATCAAGGGGAATGGTCAGGCAGAAAAACCCAAAGGGGCAAATGTTGGTGTTAGAGTCACATCCTCACAGGGTTATGGGCACAAAAGTTAAAAATTCGTCTGGGAAAGTTGAGTGGCACTCAAACCGACACCATCCACTTTCCCAAAAATTCAAAATTTACCTATTCCCTAAAGTCCTTTTTTGGTGCATAAATAAAGTTTGATTGTTGACTCTTGCAAACGCTAACCTCATAAAGGCTCAGACGTTATCAGACCAACTTATTTAACACCGTAACTTTAAGTTGTACAACAGGGATACTCAAAAATAATGGTTCAAGAGCGTACTTTACCCACATTTAATGCTGCCACTAACCGCATCACTAAGGAAGTTGGGTTACGGTTATATGAAGACATGGTACTAGGGCGTTTGTTTGAAGACAAATGCGCTGAAATGTATTATCGGGGCAAAATGTTTGGTTTTGTCCATTTGTACAACGGTCAAGAAGCCGTTTCCACTGGTGTTATCCAGGCGATGCGGCCAGGTGAAGATTACGTTTGCAGTACCTACCGCGACCACGTTCACGCTTTGAGTGCGGGAGTACCAGCAAAAGAAGTCATGGCAGAGTTATTTGGCAAAGCCACAGGTTGCAGTAAAGGGCGCGGTGGTTCGATGCACATGTTTTCTGCCGAACATCGCTTGCTAGGTGGCTATGCGTTTGTGGCAGAGGGAATTCCTGTAGCAGCAGGAGCCGCTTTTCAAACCAAATACCGCCGCGAAGTGCTAAAAGATCAAAGTGCTGACCAAGTGACAGCTTGCTTTTTTGGCGATGGTGCAGCTAACAACGGTCAGTTTTTCGAGACATTAAACATGGCAGCTCTCTGGAAATTGCCAATTCTTTTTGTGGTAGAAAATAATAAGTGGGCAATTGGTATGGCTCACGATCGCGCCACTTCCCAGCCAGAGATTTACAAAAAAGCCAGCGTATTTAACATGGTGGGCGTGGAAGTAGACGGTATGGACGTGCTGGCGGTGCGTGCCGTTGCCCAAGAAGCCGTAGCCCGCGCCCGTGCAGGTGAAGGCCCAACATTAATTGAGGCACTTACCTACCGCTTCCGGGGTCACTCCTTGGCAGACCCAGATGAAATGCGAAGCAAAGCTGAAAAAGAATTTTGGTTTGCCCGTGACCCAATTAAGAAGTTAGCAGCTTATTTGCTAGAGCAAAACCTGGCAGATGAGCAAGAAATCAAAGGCATTGACCGTAAAATTCAGGAACGAATCGACGAAGCAGTGAAATTCGCCGAAAGTAGCCCTGAACCAGACCCCAGCGAATTATATCGCTTCGTTTTTGCAGAAGACGAGTAATTTTGGGTATTGGGGAGTGGGGACTGGGGACTGGGGATAAGGGAGACAAGAGGACAAGACGACAACCAGAATAACTCCTCACTCAACACTCCCAATACCTAATCCCCAGTCCCCAATACCCAGTCCCCAATCCCCACTCCCCACTCCCCACTCCCCACTCCCCATTAGGACTAAAACTTGTGTTTACCATTGCAGTTCAAGAGCAACAATACAAAACCTACATTCTTTCAGATGAAAGCGCTGGTTCTCAACTGGAAGTTGTCCCAGAACGAGGCGGTATCATTACCCGTTGGCGGATACAGGGTCAAGAAATTTTCTACTTAGACACTGAACGTTTTACTCATCCTGATTTGAGTGTCAGGGGCGGAAATCCGATTTTGTTTCCTATCTGCGGCAATTTACCGGATAACGCTTACATCCACAACGGGAAACAATACACTCTCAAACAACATGGCTTTGCCCGTGATTTACCTTGGCAAGTAACTGACCAACTAACTCAAGATAAAGTTAGCCTCACCCTCGTCCTCAACAGTAACGAGCAAACACGGGCTGTTTATCCTTTTGACTTTCAGGTAATTTTCACTTACGAACTCCAAGGTAATACCTTAGAAATTCGCCAGCAGTATAAAAATCTTTCATCCACATCATTGCCCTTTTCTTCAGGATTTCATCCCTATTTTCTCACCCTTGATAAAACCGGGCTAGAGTTTGAAATTCCCTCTCAGGAGTATCAAGACCAGAGAACCAAAGAAATTTACCCCTTCAACGGGAATTTTGACTTCAACCAGGATGAAATTGATGTTGCCTTTAAGCAGCTAACTAGTAAATCGGCAACTGTGACAGACAATAGCCGTAAGCTAAAGCTGACTCTAGATTATGGCGATGAATATCCCATTTTGGTATTTTGGACACTCAAAGGCAAAGACTTCTACTGTCTAGAACCGTGGAGTGCTGCTCGTAACTCTCTAAACACTGGTGAACATCTAACTATATTAGATCCAGGGGGCAGCTACACAGCATCTGTACGGTTAACAGCAAATTTTTTCTGAACCCCTTTACAAATCTACAGATGCCTGTGCTATGATGGCAAAGTTGCGAAATGAACGAAAGGGTCGCTAACTCAACGGTAGAGTACTCGGCTTTTAACCGATTAGTTCCGGGTTCGAATCCCGGGCGACCCATGCAGTTACGATTTAGGTTGACCCTCTGACGCGGCGAGATGAGGGAGATGAGGGAGATGAGGGAGACAACAGGACAAGAAGAATAACTCCTCACTCCTGAATATACCGAGTAATCCAACTTTGATCGAATATCAATTGATAAATACGGTTCTGGACTTTCAGAGAACCTTGTTGTTTAATAATTATCCCTGATAAGAGCAATTCTTTTTCTTCTGGACTATCAACGGAGAGTGTTTCTCCTTGGTGTAAAATTTGTTGATAAAGCTCTAGAAGTTTGTTAACTTGTAAATCGCTATTGAGAATGCGATCGCGAATAGTTCTTAAATGCTCCGGCTCATCTTGGGATTCCCAATTAGCTATCAGATTTGTGGCTACCAAATTTTTTATCCATTCGGCTTCAATGTTTGCTGGAATCACAGATGAAGAGTTACGGATGAGCTTACAGAGCTTTTGAGTGAGAAAAGGCTGCCCGTTAGTCCAGTGTAATATTTCTCTGATGACTTTGCGAATGGCGATCGCGTCGCTAACTTTCTCTTTTAATCCTTCACCTAAAGGATAAACTTCATCTTCTTTAAAACCCTCTAATTGAATTGACTGACCAATATTAAAGGGTGTTCGCTTATGGTCTGAGATTAAGTCTGAGGGAGTTGCTACCCCAAAGAAAGCAAAAGTTAAACGCCGATATTCTAAGTTGATACTACGCTGATTGTAACAGAAGCGTATCAAAGCAAAAAAATCATTAACAGAGAAGTTTAAGCCTAAGACACTATCAATTTCATCAATAAATATATAAATTTTTTCCCTCTGAACTTGCTTTAGTAAAATATTTTCAATAAATTGACTTAACTTCTGAGTGGGCGATAAATCTTTGTACTCATTCCACCAAACAGGAAGATTTACCTTGTCTAACAAATCAAAATTCTGCCATAATTCCACTGCTAACCCCAAGTACCATTGACCAGGGGTAATGTTGTCACTACCAATGCGTGTTAAATCAATTGCGGTACAACTAAATCCTTCTTGTTGAAGATAGTGCATCATGCGTACCATCAGGCTTGACTTACCCATCTGCCGTGCATTTAGTATGTAACAGAATTCACTATGCCTCAATGCTTGATAAAGGTGACGGTCTGCGGAACGCACTACATATGTGGGAGCATCCATCGGTAAACTACCCCCAATTTGATAATCATAGGTTGAGAGTTGTTCTGAACTCTTAAGTAGATCGTTTTCAAATCTGAGTTTTTCTTGAGTAATTTTTAATTCTTCTAGTGTTTGTAAGAGTTCTTGATTTCGTTCTTTAACTTTTTGTTCTAAAGTACGATTGTAATCTTCTAATTGTTCATATAAACGTGAATTTTCGATAGATATAGCAGCTTGAGCAGAAAGTATTTTCAAGATTTCAATGCGCTCTTGAGTAAATGCATGTGTGATTAAATTATTTTCTAAATATAGAATGCCGCTTAATTTACCTTGATGAAGTAGAGGAATGCAAAGAATCGATTTAGGTTGCACAACGGTAACGTAATAATCGCCGATAAATTGCCCCTCATGTTCTGCGTCATTTAAAACTACATTTTCTTGGCTATGGGCAACATAGTTAACAATAGCAGTCGATAAAAGAGGCAAATTGCGAACAGTATCTACGGAATTTATAGTGATAGATTCTAGGATATTAATATTATCATTATCTATCGATCCTTCAGCTTCAATGACCAAAATTCCTTCCTTTTCAAGAATCAAAAAACCTCTTTGAGCGCCTGCATTTTCAATGCAAATTCTCATCAGTTTTTTGAGCAATTTATCGAGAGTGATTTCACCAGCTATGGTTTGTGAGGCTTTGACAACAGTTATCAAATCAAGTTTTTCGCTATCATTGTTAGTTGTAGAAATAGTTATACTATTTTTCTTATTCCCTGTTTGGCTGTTTACATTTACCAATAATTGGGGATATTCGGCTTCGAGATTTTTAACTTTGGCTGTTGCTCCCCATTGGGCATAACAATGATGAGCATTTTTTAAGTAAAACTGACTAATTTCTTCTCTACCAATTGAAAGATAAAATTCGGCTGCGCGTTCGTAAGCTATGGCTTCTTCGTGAATGAATTGGTATTTTTTAGCGCCTTGAATAGCTTGTTCATAAAGTTCCTCAGCTTGCCAATTTTGTTTTAGCGATCGTGTTTTTTCAGCTTCTATTAAAGCATATTTATGTTGAAAATTAGCTGGGCAATAGTTAGCCCATATTTTCAGATTTTCTTGATTTTTATCTACTTGATAAATTAATTCTTTTTGCTGCTTTACATCACAATTATGATAATGAGCAAGATAAGAAAGAGACGAATAGAAATTATGTTGGGGAGCTGTTAAATATGAGCTAGAAGCTTTGACAAATTTTTCCGCATTAATTCCGTTAACGAAGGCATCATTGTAATCTTTAAAAAAATAAGAATAAACTGTTTTTGCAAAATATACAAAAAATATTAACCATTCGCTATTGTTTTGTATCCAAGTTTTTATATGTTCTTCCTCTTCTTTTTGAGAATTGCCAATAAATAAATTATTTACATTATTTATATTTAATAATTTAATTGCTAATCTATGAAATATTTCTATGGAATAAATACCAAATTGTTGCTTTAAAGTTTTGATCGATTTAGAATATTTTTGATAATCTCGATGAACATCTTCTAAACTATGTCCACATAAAAACTTTATCAAGCAATAATTTATAGCTGCATATGAAGCAAACTCATTTTCTCCTGTATCTATACCTGTTTTAAACCCATGTATTAATTTTTTGTGTGCGATTATACTCGTGAGAGGCTGTTTCCAGTGCCATATTTGTCCATAATGCATCTGTATAACAAAAGCTTCTAATTTTGGAGTGTTAAATTTTTTTAGTATATTTAGAGCAAGTTTGCCAAATTTATATCCATTATTAATATCTTTTTTTAGACTGCATAAAAGCATTCCATAAGTGCTGTATATGTAAGCTGCGTGAGGTGGATTTCCATATTTAATACAGAAATTAAGCTGGGTTAATATTACTTCAATAAATAATGGAAAATTTGTAGTATGTGTAGCTGAAATAATTTGCTGTAATATTAGTGTAGCCGCTATTTTCGATTCTTCTATCATCACAGGTAATTTAGCTAAATCTTCAATATTTTTTTTCTGCAAAAATATTTTTATCACCTCTTGTTGCTGTTCAACTTTATTTTCTATGCTGCCAGAATTTGGAGCAATATTTATTCCAAGTTCTAGTAAAGCTTTCAAGGCAATATCTATTGCTTTATCGGTTTGAAATATGGTCGAATAGTATAATATTTTTATCTGATTGACCTTAGCTTTATCAAGAATGCCTTTGGCTTGTTCTAGAACATTTTCAGATAGTTTTTCAAATCGATCAAATTTAGTGTTTAAGTAAAGCATTTCTAAAGTTTCTATATGTAATTCCCATGTCAATTTATACTCATAATGCCAGCTATTGGATGGTAAGAATCTTAATCCCGTTTCTAAATATTTAAGAGCAGGTTCATAAGCTGTCGATGCTTTGGACTTTTTAGCTGCTTGAAGATTCAATTTAGCTAACTCATCTCTCTCTAATTGTTCAGTAATTAATTCTGCACCTTCGTTGAGTTGATTGACAATATTAAAAATATTTTCTTCTAACTCATCTTCTTGAGAATTCTTCAACAGGAGACGACCTATTTGCAGATGAACTGCTTTTTTATCTTCTTCTTGAATTAGAATATAAGCGGCTTGCTGAACTCGGTCATGTAAAAATTTGTAGGGAATAGATTTGGGATATTTGGGGATGAAAGCAGAGGAAATTTCCGAACTATCACTTGACATTTCCTCCTGACTCCATAGCAAGGGAAGTTGATAGTCATTACTCAAGGGAATAATCAAACCTTCGTTGAGTGCTGGCTCTAATTCTTGGGAGGTAACTGTTTGAGATTTTCTATTGACAAGTGACAAAATTTCTAAATTAAATTTGTTTCCTATACAGGCAGCTAGTTTTAAAACATTCTGGGTGGCTTCATCAAGCTTCTCAATTTTCCTGATCATTAACTCAACTACATTATCAGTTATTCCTACTCTTTGGATTTCCTGAATATCCCATTGCCAAAACATCGCTTTAGTTTCTCTCTTAGTAAGGGGAAATTGAGGAGTATTAAAAAATAATAGTTTTTCTTTATATAATGTTTTGAGTAATTGGGTTAGAAAAAAACAATTACCACCACTTTTTTGAATCAATAACTTTGCTAGAGGTTTTGCATTTTTTATTGAGCAATTTAGGGTATCAGCAACCAATTGGTTAACATGGTTGCTTCTCAAAGATTGAAGCATTATTGGATTTACTTTAGCTTCTGTCTTTTTAATTTGCTCTAAGGTATATATTAAGGGATGGGTAGGACTAACTTCATTATCTCGGTATGTCCCTATTATCAATAAATATTGAGTGTCAGCATTGGCGATTAATAGCTCAATTAAATTCAAAGATGCTAAATCTGCCCACTGTAAATCATCAAGAAAGATAACTAAGGGATGTTCTTTTTGACAAAAAATTCTAATAAATATTTCAAAGAAAAAGTTGAACCGATTTTGTGCTTCACTTGCTCCTAGTTGCTCAATGGATGGCTGTTTACCGATAATCTTTTCCAAGTCATGAATTACATCAATAATAATTTGTCCATTATTTCCTAAAGCTTCTAAAATTTTATCTTTCCAAGTTTGTAGGGTTATTTCAGATTCACTCAGTAGTTGACGAATTAAGTCACTAAAAGCTTGTGTGATTGCTGCGTAGGGAATATCTCGCTGCAACTGGTCAAATTTGCCATGAATAAAATATCCTCGTCGGTGTGTAATGGGTTTGTGAATTTCATTGACTAAGGCAGATTTGCCAATGCCTGAATAACCAGAAACTAGTACTATCTCAGTACTACCTTGGCTGACTCGCTCAAAGGTGGTTAAGAGTTGAGAGATTTCTTGTTCTCGACCGTAGAGTTTTTGGGAAATCTGAAATTTTTCAGAAATATCCTGACGCCCTAAAGAAAAGTGCTTAATTTTTCCTAAAGTTTGTAACTGATAAAGACAGTTTTCCAAATCAGCTTTTAATCCCCTAGCACTTTGATATCGTTCCTCTTGAATTTTGGCTAATAATTTCATCACAATGTTAGAAACCATCAAAGGAATTGAGAGAATTCGCTGGTGAGGTGCATCAGGTTGTTGTGCAATGTGGCAATGGACTAATTCCATTGGTTCAGTTGTTTCAAAAGGCAACTGATTGGTCAACAGTTGATAGAAAGTGACGCCTAAAGAATAAAAATCACTGCGATAATCTATTCCCCGATTCATTCGACCAGTTTGCTCTGGGGCGATATAAGCCAAAGTTCCTTCTAATTGATTTGGATTGCGAATCGTCTGATTTTCTTGAGGTAAACGAGTGGAAATGCCAAAGTCAATAATCTTAACCTGCCCAGTTTCTGGATTGTAGACAATATTTGAGGGATTAATATCTTTGTGAATAATATTCGCATTGTGAATAGTAGCCAAACTTTCAGTTATTTTCAGGGCAATAGTCAGAAATTCTTCTAAGACAAACTGCCGCTCTGATATTAAAATTTTTAAAGAGCTACCGCCAAAGTCCTCCAAAAACATTACTAAACTATTCTGATATCGCTCTAAGCTATATGCTTTAATAATTCCATCAGCATTCATTGAACACGTAATTTCATATTCCTGCTTATAACGGTTGAGTTCTGAGGGATTAGGATAGTTTTCTTTGAGAATCTTCAAGATAATGGGTTGATTATCAGGCTTGAGGATAGCTCGATAGACTAACGAGTTATCACTTTCATAAATTTGTTGAATAATCTGATAGTTTTTTATTGTGTTCATGACATGAGATGAGCGCCTAACGCATGGCTATACAAAATGGTGCGTTAGGCTAAAGCCGTAACGCACCCTACTTAAGATTTACTTTATAAATGGTCGCGGGGACGCAGAGAGATTTGAATAATAAGTGATTAGCCGGATATGATATGACGCCTTTATTCTTGACTTCTTAAATTACTTCAAGCGCCCAGACTCTTTGAGTCTGAGCGCTTGAATATTAGGTTGCAGACAAACTTCTGCGAAGTAGGAGAATTATGCAGGCATCATGTGCATAGATCTGCAAGATTCTGCACATTTGCGGCAAGCAGCGGCACATTCCATCATTTTGGAATCATCGCTCATCATTTCACAGGCCATGGCACAGCGATCGCACATTTCTGCACACAGCATACAAGTGCGTCCCATGAATTCAGAACCGCCCATCATCATGTTCATACACATCATGCACATTTCAGCACAATCACGCATCATGGTCATCATGGTCATCATGCTCTTATCCATCTGCTTACCACCTTTGCTCATGCAGTAAGTCATGGTTTCCATGCACATTTTGTGACAATCCATACAAGCTTCAATACAAGCTTGCATTTCTGAAGTCATGGTTTCAGTCATCATCATCATCATAGGAAATACCTCCTGATTTCTTGATGCATTAACATTGTCCTTGTCAGGACTACTTATAACAGTAGTCCTATCTTTTTAAGGAGTCAATGGGGTTTTTATCCAGAATTTATAAGCCTACTATCCCGATATAATTACCGGGAATTTAAATTAATTCTCCAAATATTTAGTGTTGTTTTTCCCAAGATTCCTACATGTTAAGGCTTAGATACTCCCATTTGGAAGCGGGGTTTTATTGAGGAAATCAACTTTACCTTGGGGATCAAAAGTTAGAGTTAAATTTTGAGAGAAAATAATGTCATTTTTTTTAACAAATGCCTCAAAAAATATTTATTAACTTATATTAACTTGAAGCTAGATACGCTTTAGAATTACACGAAACAGCATGAAAATCTCTTGACCGCTACGCTGACTTTTCACGTCATGTGGAAAAACCAACGCGAAACCTAATCCCCTAGCCCCCTTCCCTACTAGGGAAGGGGGAAAATTCAAAGCCTCTCGCCTCTTAGGGAAGAGGAATGGAAGTGAGGTTTTCCAGATGCCGTGAAAAGTTAGCATCGCTACGCCTGCCCTACCTTGATTGAGAATAGTTACTTTCTGTGTATCGTGTTTTGCCTTCCCCTCAAGGTTAATTTCAGTGCCATTATTATCAATATATTGATAGTCAATAACTTGACCGACTAGCTAAGTAAATTCAAGAGGGGAAGGATGAACAGTCGCCGCGTTGTCATTGTTGGCGCTGGATTCGGTGGGTTGCAAGCTGCCCAATCTTTAGCTGATTCTGGTGCAGATGTGTTATTAATCGATCGCCACAACTATCACACTTTTATACCGTTATTGTATCAGGTTGCCACAGGTCAATTGGAACCTGAGTATATTGCTTACCCCATTCGGACAATCTTACGGCGATTCTCTTTCCTGGGGAATAAGCCTAAGGTTCAGTTTTTGATGGCTGAGGTTGAGCAAATTGATTTTTCAGGGCAAACTGTTGAGACAGATAGTTGTTTAATCAGCTATGACTTTCTGGTGCTAGCAACTGGAAGTCGAACTCAGTTTTTGGGAGTTCCTGGAGCTTCAGAATATGCTTTCTCAATGAGAACGTTAGAACAAGCAATAGCAATCCGCAATCAGATTTTCTCTTGTTTTGAGCGAGCTATCCACGAATCAGATTCGTCACGACGCCAACAACTGCTGACGTTTACCATTGTCGGTGGTGGGGCAACCGGTGTGGAGGTGGCGGGTGCTTTTGGGGAAATGCTTCGAGGTCACTTGCGTCGAGACTATCCGACAATTTTACAGGATGTGAGGTTGATTCTGGTGCAATCTGGCGATCGCTTATTGGCTGAACTGCCAAAAAAGTTGGGAGCCTACACTCATAAACGATTACATCAGCTAGGAGTGGAGGTTTATCTGCTTTCCAAAGTTACTAAAGTGACTTTGGAATCTGTACATCTACAAAACGATGAGGTAATTCCAACTGCAACCGTCATTTGGACTGCGGGGTTAGAGGCAAATTTTCCCCCAACATCACAGGAGGTATCTTTAGCCAATAAGGGAAAGTTAATTGTTCATCCCACCCTACAATTACTAGAGCAACCCAATGTTTATGCCATTGGGGATCTAGCTTATGTGGAACAGAACGGTAAACCATTAAGTGGGGTTGCACCAGAGGCACTTCAGCAGGGTGTTACTGTAGCCCGAAATATTCAGCGGCAATTTCGAGGTCAATCACCAGAGCCTTTTACCTATTTCAACAAAGGAAGATTAGCGATTATAGGCTGCTATTCAGGTGTGGGAAAAATTGGCGCATTTGCCTTTACAGGTTTCTTGGCTTGGCTGATGTGGCTAGGAGTTCATTTAGTATATCTTCCTGGCTACCGCAGTCGTTTTTTTGTGTTACTGACTTGGCTTCATACTTATTTATCACGCGATCGCTCGGTTCGCTTAATTCTGTCTGTGAAAAAACGTTAGCTGCTATATAAAACCTAGACACGTTTGGACATTAAAAAAAGTTCAGTAGCAATAAAATTTCAACTTATTTTATACTACTTTCAGATCAAGAAATATTAGGGACTTCCAATAAAAAAACATTCCATCCCTGCGGGACGCTCCGCGAACGTAGGGTAGCAGAGCTTGTGCTACCCGAAAAATAGACCTCTTGCAAAAGTCCCCTAACACCCCACCCCCAGCCCCTCCCCGCAAGCTCTTAGGGGAGACTTTGACGTAAGTCAAAGGCGGGGTGGGGTTCTTTTTTTTGATTTATGCAAGAAGTCTAATGTACAAATAGATTGGGATAATTTATTTTTTGGAAGTCCCTTAGTAAATCAGTGGGGTAGCAGAGCTATCTGTCCTACCCCACTGAAGATTATTGTTGAAATATATGCAAAAGTTTTAAGAAGAAAATCAAACAACACCGTATCATGGTAGTTAGTAGCATTTATGTCTAATACTTTCTTTTTTGCCTTAAAAAAATATCAGGTAAGCCACCTCCTGATTCCCTGACGGCAGAATGTGAAAGCTTTCACTGATTAACCTAGTTGGAGAACTCTGATGTCGAAGGAAAGAAAAAGTAATAAAGAAGTTAAAAAACCTAAAAAAGATGCCAAAGACAAAAAAGAGAAAAAAGACCCAAACAAATAGGACGATTTAGGGAAATAGTTCTAGCAAAGACCAAGAGTTGCATTTTCTTAAATTGACTCACCCTTGGTCAAGCCTCAAAATCTGATGACTTCGGTTATGCGTGCGATGTCTACAACCACTACACCTACGCCGCCGATCAAGCAGGAGTAAACTTCAGCGAAACACCGTTCATGCAGTAGCGCTTGCCAGTGGGTGCGGGGCCATCATCAAAAACATGACCCAGATGACCACCACAGCGACTACAATGCACTTCAGTTCTGGTCATAAACAACGACCTATCTACAGTAGTGGCGATCGCACCTTCAATAGGTTTAAAAAAGCTAGGCCAGCCAGTACCGCTGTTAAATTTGGTATCAGATGTAAACAGTGGTTGTTCACATGCAGCACAATAATAAGTGCCTTCGTCGTATTGCTTATCGAGTGGGCTGGTGTGGGCGCGTTCAGTCCCATGTTTACGCAATACACGAAACTGTTCTGGCGTTAAAATCGTCTTCCACTCTTCTTCCGGTTTGGTAATTTCAAATCCACTGTTAGAAGTTGTCATTTCTTTTGACCCCCAATTGATATACCTTGATAACAACGCTGTGCCGACTATTACTGCACTAGCCTGTAAAAAATACCGTTTATCCATATATCTATTATTTTCTATTTTCTGGTTAACTGGCCAATCAACTCAAGTACGGTATTCCCTGCTTTAATTATTAGGATTAGCGATCGCCCTGAATTAGCCCTGATAGTCTGATTAAAATTAGCTAAGAAACAACAAATTATTTTTCAACACAATGCTGGACGGGAATCCGATCTACTTGAGTTTATTTGCACAGTAAACATTAATTTGTTTTATAGTCAAGTCCTCGATGTCAAGTCGCGGTTTGATATAAAACATAATTATTAATCATCATTATCATCATCAGAAGTTGTTAGATCCTGAGTACTGCCGTGTTTATCTTGACCCGTCAGAAACACAAATGAGCGATTGAGCCGCTTCACCCCACTCAAGGTAATCAGGGTGAGTAACCCTCCTAATAATCCCATTTGCCACAGACCGCAGCCGATGGCAGCCCCAAGTCCGGCCGCTGTCCAGACACAAGCTGCTGTGGTTAAGCCGCGTACTTTTGGCGCCGCAGATTTTCTCGGAGACTCTTGTAAAATCAATCCCGCTCCCAGAAATCCTATTCCCGTAGCTACACCTTGTATTGTCCGACTTAGTGCATTGATAGCAGCATAGGGACTATCGCCTTCAGCTTGCAAAGGAATCATCACGAATAGTGCTGCTCCCATACTCACCAGCATAAAAGTCCTCATCCCTGCTGGTCTACCTCCTTGCTGACGGTTAAATCCAATCATGCAACCAACCAGCAGCGCCAAAGACAGTCTCAACGCTATATGTGGCCAATCGTTGGCAGTAATAAACATCGGCCCCATTGTCTTATTTCTCCTAGAGACAGAACGGAATTGGACAGCTATTGCTAGTTGACTGGATGGTTACCTACGTTTAGAGATGAAAACTTAACTACAGTAAATCAGTAGATTTGGCGTACATTAAGATTAATTTAACAGAAGGTTATCAATAAGTAAATTAATATACACAAAACTGTCATTGATCGATTCCTTCTAGAGGTAGAGGGGAGTGGGGAGTGGGGAGTGGGGAGTGGGGAGTGGGGAGTGTGGGGGGATGGGGAAGTGTGGGGAGATTAGTAAAAAAAAGCTTCCTAACCTCCCACACCTCCCACACCTCCCACACCTCCCTACTCCCCTGTGTTTCTTAAAAAACTTCTTGCTTAGTGAATTTGAATATGTGATACTCTAAGGCTGTAAATAAAATACGGTATTTACATCAAATTACCGTAGTTTAAAAGGATAGAATTCATGCAGCTACTATGGTTCATCCCAACCCACGGAGACGGACGCTATCTTGCAACTGCTACGGGCGGAAGGGCAGTAAGCTTTACCTATCTGCGGCAGATTGCCCAAGCGGTGGATGACCTTGGCTACACAGGGGCTTTGCTGCCGACGGGTCGCTCTTGCGAAGATGCTTGGATTGTAGCGTCAACACTGTTATCGCTGACACGACAGATGCGTTTTTTGGTGGCGATTCGTCCTGGGTTGGTGTCACCTGGAGTAGCGGTGCGGATGGCGGCGACGTTCGATCGCCTTTCTAGTGGACGCTTGCTGATTAATGTAGTCACAGGGGGCGATCCCGTAGAGTTAGCGGGAGATGGCTTGCATTTGGATCACGATCAGCGTTATGAATTAACAGATGAATTTTTGACAGTGTGGCGGGCGATAGCTAGCGGTGAACAAGTCAATCTTCAGGGCGATTATCTCAACATTCAAGATGGCAAACTGCTGTTTCCACCAGTGCAAAAGCCATATCCGCCCTTATGGTTTGGTGGTTCCTCTCCCATTGCTCAAAAAATTGCTGCCAAGCACGTAGATGTTTATCTGACTTGGGGCGAACCACCGACGCAAGTAGCCGAGAAAATTGCATCAGTTAAGAGACTCGCAGAAGCAGAAGGAAGAACTTTGCGGTTTGGTATTCGCCTACATGTGATTGTGCGGGAAACCGAGAGTGAAGCTTGGGATGCGGCGAATCAATTGATTAAATATGTAGATGACGAAGCGATCGCTAAAGCCCAAAAAGCCTATGCGCGGATGGATTCAGAAGGACAACGGCGAATGACTCAACTACACCACGGTAGTCGGGAGGCATTAGAAATTAGTCCCAACCTGTGGGCGGGAGTTGGTTTGGTAAGGGGTGGTGCGGGAACAGCCTTAGTCGGCGATCCGCAAACCGTAGCTGCCAGGATATTGGAATACGCTGATTTGGGTATTGAGTCCTTTATTCTTTCTGGCTATCCTCACCTAGAGGAAGCTTATCGAGTTGCAGAACTTCTATTTCCCCATTTGCCCTTAGCCAACCTACCCGCAGTAGAGACGCAACATGTTTTGAGTCCATTTGGCGAGATTGTGGCAAATGAAGATTTTCCTGGGCAGCATAAACAGAAAGCTACATCGATATCCTAGTAAAGTTTAGGGTATTGGGCATGGGGCATGGGGCATTGGGCATTGGGCACAAGAGGCAGAGGTGCGGAGGGGCAGAGGGGCAGAGGGGAAAAACTTACTGCTCCCCTGCTCCCCTGCTCCCTCATCCCCCTAATCCCCATTCCCCATTCCCCATTCCCCAGTCCCCATTAACACATTAGGAGTTTCATTAAATGACTAATATTCTCGCGATCGCTGGTAGTCCAACCCACCCATCTAGAACTTACGGTCTTGTCGAATACACTGCCAAGCTTTTACAACAAGAAAGCTTGCATGTAGACATTATTTCAGTTCGGGATTTGCCTGCTGAAGATTTAGTTTTTGGACGATATGACAGCCCCGCTTTAGAAGAACCAAAAGCTTTACTCGCAAACGCAAATGGTGTGATTATTGCCACCCCAATTTACAAAGCTGCTTACACAGGAGTCCTCAAAACATTTCTAGATTTGCTGCCACAAAAATCATTAACAGGTAAACCCGTATTACCAATTGCTCTTGGTGGGACGATCGCTCATTTATTAGCAATAGAATATGCACTGAAACCTGTGTTATCTGAATTAGGAGCGCGGCATATTCTAGCTACTGTTTATGCGGTAGATAAACAAGTTCAACGACAAGCTGATAATAGCGTCGTCTTAGATGAAGAAATTGATCAAAGACTCAAAGACGTTCTTAAGGAATTTGTGAAAGCCGTAGAATACGATGCGGCAGCGCCTCAAGAATTGGTTCATGCCAATTAAATAATCAAGTTTATACCTCCGTTTGTTTGTAGCAGTGGGTAATTTATACCCATCTGCTACCTTTCTCATAGTAAAAGCATCTCAATTAGCACCAGGACTGATATCAACTCCAACCAATCACTTATCAAAAAAATTGGAATTTTGAATCCAAAATCCAAAATTTAAAATCTAAAATTAGCTGACTAAAATATCAGCATTAGTCATAGCTGGTTTAGTACTGAGAGTTGCTATTTGTAGTTGTGCTGTTCCACCGATGCCATCTTGGTCAAAGAATAGTGCGCCGTTGGTATTGTTATAGATAAATCGATGGGTAGCGGTTGTGGCTGCTGTTCCCATAACAAACTGCCCTGATGGCAGGGTGCCTTGAACTAGATTGCCTCCAAAACCGGATGCAGAAAGTGCGATCGCATCATCAACCACGCTAAAATCAGCGATCGTGTCGATACCTTCATTCCGAGAATTAAAAGTAAACCGATCTGCGCCACTACCACCAGTCAGAATATCGTTGCCTAGCCCTCCTAACAGAATATCGTTGCCACCGTTACCAATCAGGTTGTCATTCCCGGCGCCACCAATCAAGTTATCGTTTCCAGCCTTACCAATCAGGTTGTCATTACCAGAACCGCCATCAAGAGTATCATTTCCCTCGTTGCCATAGAGGAAATCATCACCAGTGCTGCCAACTAAATTAACAGTGTTGGCAATCTCAATAATGCCAGTGCGATTAGCATTTTGAACATCATGATTCCATCCAGAACTACCCAAATAAACGAAGTCCCGAACTTGGTCAGTAGTTGGCAGTCCTGGTGTCCAATTTTGATAAGCACTTTGCTCACCAATCCAGGTAAATGTTCGTTCTTGACCAGCATCAGAAAGACCAATCCAGGGATTTTGACCAGCATACTTTCCGGTTAAAAAAGTTTGTTCTGCTGCATTATTAATGGTGACGAGATTACCGCCAAAACTTTGGGCTTCTGCTTGGGCTTGACCCCAACTGCCTGCTTTTGATAACAAATAGGTGCTACCACCAAAGGTAACTGCGTCGCTGGTTTCATAAATGGTGGCCAACGCTTGGTTGTCTCCTAAGATGGCATTAGTTGGGGAACTGAGATTGACAAAAAAGCTTTCTTTGGTAATGGTGTCAGTATCCTTAAGAATTGTTACGGCGATCGTTTGTACACTCTGTCCAGGAGCAAAAGTCAGCGTACCACTAGTAGCTTTATAATCACTCTCAGCAACTGCTGTATTATTAGATGTGCTGTAATTCACAGTTGCACTACCACTGTTGCTACCATAGCGGCGGACGATAAAAACAGCTTCTTTCGTTCCATTGACAGATTCAATAATTCCCAAATCTTCAATTATCAAAATTGGCGTGCTGGGGTTTTTGATTTCAATAATGCCAGTGCGATTGGCGTATTGAACATCATGATTCCATCCAGAACTGCCCAAATAAACGAAGTCCCGAACTTGGTCAGTAGTTGGTAGCCCTGGTGTCCAATTTTGATAAGCACCTTGTTCACCAATCCAGGTAAATGTTCCTTCTTTGCCAGCATCAGAAAGACCAATCCAGGGATTTTGATTCGCAAATAATCCTGCCAAGAAAGTTTGTTCTTTGACATCATTAATAGTGACAAGATTGCCGCGAAAACTTTGGGCTTCCACTTGAGCAGTTCCCCAACTACCTGCGACAGAAGTTAGATAAATACTATCTCCAAAAGTGTAAATTCTTCTGGCAGTCATATCGGGAATCGGAACAGATAAAGCAGTGGGAATTTCAATAATGCCCCTGTGATTGGCATATTGAACATCATGATTCCATCCAGAACTACCTAAATAAACGAAGTCCCGAACTTGGTCAGTAGTTGGCAGTCCTGGTGTCCAATTTTGATAAGCACTTTGCTCACCAATCCAGGTAAATGTTCGTTCTTGACCAGCATCAGAAAGACCAATCCAGGGATTTTGACTAGCATACTTTCCAGCTAAAAAAGTTTGTTCTGCGGCATTATTAATGGTGACGAGATTACCACCAAAACTTTGGGCTTCTACTTGTGCTTGACCCCAACTGCCTGCTTTTGATAACAAATAGGTACTACCACCAAAGGTAATTGCATCGCTGGCTTCATAAATTGTGGCTAATGCTTGATTGTCTCCTAATATTGCATTAGTTGGCGAACTGAGATTGACAAAAAATTCTTTGCCAGTGATGGCTTCGCCATCATTACGGATATTGACAGTGATGAGTTTTTTTGTTTCTCCAGGGTTAAAGGTGAGGGTACCACTGGTGTTCAAGTAATTGATTCCAGCTAAAGCAGTATTTGGGACAGTGGCATAGTTGACTTTAATTTGTTGGCTGCTAGTTCCAAATAATTTGACTTGGAATTGAACTTGTTTAATACCGCTTGCAGGTTCAATAATTCCCAAATCTTCAATGACCAAAATTGGCGTATTGGGGTTTTTGATTTCAATAATTCCTGTGCGATTGGCATATTGAACATCATGATTCCATCCAGAACTGCCCAAATAAACGAAGTCCCGAACTTGGTCAGTAGTTGGCAGTCCTGGTGTCCAATTTTGATAAGCACCTTGTTCACCAATCCAGGTAAATGTTCCTTCTTTACCAGCATCAGAAAGACCAATCCAGGGATTTTGATTGGCAAATAATCCTGCCAAGAAAGTTTGTTCTTTGACATCGTTAATAGTAACGAGATTGCCACCAAAACTTTGGGCTTCTACTTGAGCAGCATTCCATGTACCTGGAGCAGATAATAAATAAATGCTATTACCAAAAGTGACGATTTTCTTTGTTGTTAAATCCGGCATATACCAATCCTAGATAGATGATGAACAAAGGGTATTTACCACTGGATTCTCTTTTGCAGTATCAAACGCTAATTGAATACGTGATTTTTACCCTTCTACTTCTCTATCGGGTAAGGTATGAAAAATCATGCACCCTCACGCAAAAGAAACTTTTGTAGTGGAGTGTCAAGACTAAAATATTGCAAAAAATTTTCTTGTGGTGTGGGCATCTTGCCCGCACTGGACGGGCGAGACGCCCATCCCACAAGAGAAAAGCTAATGCAATATTTTAGCCTTGCCACGCCACTACGTATCTTTTCAGAAATCAAACCGGATTCCTATATCAGCGAAAAATTCTGAAAAAGTCGGTTATCGCTCTTTTTCCATCGTTGATTGTGTTTCCCATGTCCCTTACTTGACCTATAACGCTATTAACATCATCAATCACATCACGCTTATCGGTTTGTGCGGGAGGAGTATACGCTACTGCGCTATCTGGTGCAGATTGAGAATCTATTTTCAATGACAAAATTAATCCTTGTTGAGGTGCTAAGCTCAAAAAAGTATTGATCGGAATTGCATAATTAAAACCAGGCTTAATTAAGCTAGCAATGCTTTGAGCAGTATCTTGATTTAGTCCTTGTCTTGTTAAAAAATCTGGGTCTTCTGTATCTCCTAATCCATGAACACCAACTAAACGACCACCAGCATCAAATACGGGGCCTCCACTCATTCCCTTACGAGTGACATTAGTGTAAATCATTTGGTAGCCTTCTATTGGTTGCTCTAATAAACCTGATATTTGCCCTGATGTAAATTGGCGAACAAGTTGTTTAGTACTTCCAGGTGCAGGCCATCCAGAAATAAAAACCGATTTTCCAACAACAGCTTGTTTAGAATTGGCAATTTGAGCTACTTTGTAATTCTCATTACTACTAAACTCTACAACAGCCATATCAACACCTGGTAAACGAGTGGTTTTAGTCAGTTGATAGGGTTTCTTGTCAAAAGTGACAATATTGTAATTATCTTGTGGTGCAACAACATGGTAAGCAGTAAGAACATAATAAGTATTATTGTTGTTAGCAATAATTACTCCAGAACCATGTCCTTGATTGCCTTTAACTAAAACTGTAACTTCACGCGCTACATTGTTAATTTCTTCTCCAGTCATGGCAAAAGCAGCTACTGGTTGCATAACAACAAGAGCGCTAACAAGTGCTGTACCAGCCAAAATAGCTGCAAGATTATCTTGGTATCTCATAATTTCCACTCCAAAAAATACTAAAAAATCAGCAATCGATTGATTGAAAAAACAGTTAAACCCAAGTACTGTAGGATGGGCACTGACCAGCAAAACTAGAAATGGGTGACTACGTGTATCTTTGATTAACAACCTGGGACTAAAATTGACTTTGGCGCCATTTTGATAAAAGTTTGTATTGGCACAGCCCAACTTAGTTTCATCATTTGTTTTTGTATAGCTGCACTTGGTATCTCACCATTTTCAAAGACGTAAGGATTACCCCACAAAGGATAAGAATGTCTACCATTAATAGCTATGACTTGTCCCTGACGATTGAGAACTGGTCCACCACTCATGCCTTTTTGAATCTCATTGCTATATCCAATTTGGAAGCCTCCCTTTAGTGGTTGATTTAATAACAGTTTTATTTGTCCTTGGGTAAACAAAAAATTTGTTGAATCTAAAGGAAAGCCAGCTGCAAAAACTTCAGTGTTTTCTGATAATTTTGCAGCTTTCTGCAACGATGCCACTTGATATTTTTTATTTGGGCTGAAAAACTTTAGCAAAGCTAAATCTTGTCCCTCAAATTTAGCCGCTTCCACAACAACAGCAGTGTAAATACGACCATCGGGTGTTTGGATACGATATAATTTTCCTTGTCCTGGGATTAATACATGGTCGTTAGTTAAAACTCCATAATCTTGTCCTTGTTTGTGGATTAAAATCCCAGAACCCCAAGTGTCTCCTGAGAAAACTTTGACGGTAATTGATTTGGCATAGGAATGCAATTGCACTGTTGAGAGTTTAGATGCAACACAGGAGTTAACTACCGTCAAAGAAGTATTTTCAGCTAATATCTGCAAAGGCAAATAAACTAAATAAATGCCAAGACAGACTGTCAGTATTAACGAACTCCTGTTCATGTGTAATCAAGGGCTGATATCTGCATGACTACCAAATTTTTGCCGGAGATGTGATTTCAGGTTGAGTAATAGGGGTAGCATCAGATGTCGATTCTACAGGGCTATTACTCAAAAACTGATTGACATCAATAGAAGTAGTTTCAGTTTGAGAATAGCTTGGCACTCTAGAACTTTCGTATACAGGACCAGTAGCTGTGCCATCACCAATGTTAAATAATTGTTGTAGAACACGACTAGCATTTGCACCTGGTTTGAGAGTAAATAACAAACCTTGACAACCGCCACCTTTTGTATCGCTGACACAAACTACAGATTGGCGATTCATGATACCTGTGGTGATGTAATTCAGAGTGCCATTATTTTTATAGGTTTGAAAACGTCCAGTTACTTCCTGACAACGTTGCTGTGGATTATAACCAGAAGCCGCAAAGTCCCAGGAAACCCAACGAATTACTGGGACATTACCACGTTGAGTACGAGCATAAGTAGTTGGTATTCCTTGTGTATTGTTGCCACAGAAAAAGGTGCTATCTTGGGCTAGACTTGGTTGATTACCACAGATAATCGTCGCAAAAGTAGTAAATACAGTGATACCAAATACTTTTGCTCTTGATTTCAAGGTTATATTAATCAGTAGGTTTTTGAATGTCTGTAAGGGACAAACTACAGTTTGCTGGTTGTAAAGTTCCATTTCAGAATTACCTGATTACGCTACTAGTTCTTTATCGGGTTAGGTTGAAAAAACCATGCACGAAAATTTGAATAATTTTGTTGGTAAATTATTTTGGTAAGTAGCTGAATGGCAAAAAGGGCACAGCAATGCTGTGCCCCTACCTTGTATTGTGGTATGTTGCATCTAAATAAGAAGTGCTATAAATAGGAGTCAGAATTCAGAATTCAGAATTCAGAATACTCTACCCATGTACCCTTACAGGGAAGCAAGCTACGCGCAGCGTCCCGTAGGGAAGGGATAGAGTTTTAACTTTTGAAAAAAATTTAATCCTAGTTTCGCCCACAAGGGGCGAGGTTTTAAACCAATATTCATTACCCAGTCGGACTCCAATTCATACTGAATTCTGACTCCTGAGTTCTGAATTCTGTTCAATAAAAATACAGTTTACTATCTGCCGAAGGCTCCAATACCGTAGTAGCAATAATTTGCTCTACATCTGGCCATAGTTACTTTAATCTTAACTTAAATTGAGCGCTCCAACGTGGTCTGACTCTGACGGCAGGTTTGTCATCAGAATTAATATCAGAGTCTATGAGATTTCCGTCTTCGTCATAAAGTTTTAAGTCGATATCTCGGCAATCTTGGTCACATACTTCTAGAATTCCGTAATCTATACCTCTACGCAGATTTATTGTTATATAATTGCTTTGATTTCTACTGAGTTGATCAACGAAAGGGTCGTGTGTTAGTTCGTAGTTACCACCCAAGTCTAGAGCAACAGCTGTTCGTATGAGTTGCGCGCGCAAGCTATCTACCCAACGATTAGCAAATGCAACGGTAGGCGTGAGAACTATAGCGGTAGATACAAGGCCAAGTATCCAGTATTTGGGTTGAGGTAGTGCTGTTTTAAATGTGGTTTTATCAATCATAGTTTCCTGAAGAAGTGCTTTTTGGTTCTGTATATGTATCGGGATGAATACAGATTTCCATGCACACACACTTCAAGAAAATATTTCCGAGTAAATTTTATAACCAATTACCTATGAGAACATATGGTGCCCAGATATATGGATTATCTTTTTCTTGAGCAAAAAGGCTGAGTTGGGCGCGTTGTAATGCTTCGGCTTTAGTTACTCCTTTATTTAACTGTTTGTAAAATTCACTGATTAATTGTCGAGCCGATGAATCATCTGCTACCCAAAGTGATGCTAGAGTACTACGTGCCCCAGATTTAACTGCAATTCCAGCTAATCCTAAAGCAGCTTGTTTATCACCTTTAGCAGTTTTACAGGCGCTAAGTACAAGTAATTCTATACTCTCTGGCTTAGTATTATCTCTAGTTCTTAATAAATTATCTAGCTCGTTAATTTTGAGTAGATCGTTCCAGATGACAATATAAGTTTGTTCGGGATTAGAACTAAACTGTCCATGAGTTGCTAGATGAACTACTGAAAAAGGATGAGATTTTACTTGCTGCTCTAAGTTGGTTTTAGTTAATTTTTCATTAAAAAGTTCTTGACTCTGCGGTATTTGGGTGCGAATTTCTTCTAATTCGCCTTTCACATTTTCTAGTGGGGTAAAAATTGTACCAGCGACTGGATTTTCTGCTCCGACTCCCCCAAGTAAGGCATTTAGTTTTACATTTTTTAAGGGTTTTGGTTCGACTAATTCTAACCCAGTAGCTAAAGCTAAAGCATACTTTTGAATCAAATATTTGTGCTGTTCTTTGTCATAAAGGACTGACATGGGGATATTTCGCAAAGGTCCATCTAAGACAAAAACTAGGGTTTTTATCTGATTTTTATCTAATTCGGTGGCAATAGGTCGAATTAACCAGTCATAAATTTTCCCAGAAAAATCAGTAATTTGAATATTTTGAGAAATAAAAATTAGACTATCTTTTAATTTATTTACAGTGTCTTCAACTTCCTTCTGGGGGATAGCAGTTGTGTAGTGTCGAATTTCTGTGCCAGGTAATTTAACAATAACTTCTAAGCGCTGATCTAAAATAATTGGATAGATGACTGCGGTGGAATTATCGGTTTCAACTAATTTGTCAATGGCTGTTGTGGAGCGTGAGCAAGCTGAACGTAAAAAGTTATCAATTTCAGCTATTTGCAGAGATTCTATAACTTCACGAGCACGTGTAAGATTTTTTTGAGAATTAGTATCTCTCAATAATAAATCAACGAAGTCTCGATACACAGGTTCTACATTCTCGCGGAAGGAAAACTGGGTATTTTGATTCATTGCTACTAAGTCGGTACGGAGATCTGTCAGGATTTTCCATGCTTGCTCATAAGCTGCGATCGCACTTTTCCCATCTCCCTGTTTTTCTAGAATACCTCCAAGATGCCATAACCATTGATAGGCAATATCTCGAGCATTAATACTTTGGGCGATTGACAAAGCTTGCTGAATTAATTTCTCAGCTTGTACAAAATCTCCCGTTTTCTGGTATAGTTCCCCCATAGTGCCCAGTGCATAGGATTCAGCTCGCTGATCTTTGAGGCTTTGTGCTTGTTGAACTGCTTGTGTCAGTATCTCGGCAGCAGGTTGAAGGGTTGAAGATTTATTATCTGCATACTTAATCAGACTTTGAGCAAAGTTAATCTTGGCGTATACAGATGTTCGACTTACAGGTAAATCTGCAAGCTGAGATTTAATTTGGGGTAATAAGGTTGATACTTTGTCCCAATTCTTTTCTTCTATGAAGAGACTGAGTAAATTTAATTGGGCATTAATTCTGGTAGTTGGGGTTGCTGATTGATTTGTCGCTTGTTGATAATATTTAATTGCGTCTTCTGTATGTTTTTTTGTATCCTCTTGATTCTCTTTATTGTCTAAATTAATTTGAATATTTCTCTGGCTACGGAATGTATTACCTAAACTTAGTAAAATATCACTTTTAATTTGTTCGGATTGTACTCGTTCAGCAACTTCTAAACCTTCCTTTAAAAATTTCTGAGATTTCTCAAAGTCACCGACTAAGCGGCGGATATTTCCCAGACTGAGGAATCCTGTAGCTTTCACGGTGGAATCTGGTAATTTGCTCAAGCTTTCGGCAACGGAAATTAATGTTTTATCAGCTTGGAGATACAACCCCAAAGTTTGCATAGCTTGGGCTTGATTAATTTGATTGCGAGTTAAAGATTCATCATCCTTTAATTGTTGATAAATCTTAGCTGCTGCTTGCCAACTGTTAAGGGCTGCTTCTATATTTCCTTGGGATAACTGTAGCCGCCCTTGGACATCTAGAGCTTGAGCATAGATTTGTGAACTTTCAGAAGTGTTAATTTTTGATAATAAATTGAGACTTTGGGTAATAGTTGTTTCTGCTTCTGACCATTGTCCTAATTGTTGATAGGCTAAGGATAGGTTACTCAATGCCATAGCTTCATTGAGTTTATCGCTATTGCTTTGAAACCTGGCTATTGATTGTTTTAAAATATTGACGGCCTCAGCATATTTTCCTGCTTGATAAAGATTTTGTGCTTGGGGATTTTCGGGAACATTGATGGCAAAAACGGGAGAGAGAAATATACAGATTGATGCTGTCAATAGTGCGATTAAAAAATGTTTTAATAATTTCATGTTTTTAGCTATAAATTTGTATCACACAGAGACGCAGAGAATAAGAGTTTGAGAGATTGAATTGACTAGACCTCTTGCAAAACTACCTAACACCCCACCCCCAACCCCTCCCCTTGGTAAGGGGAGGGGAGCGTTTGCTTTACTCAAATGCGGAGTGGGGTTCTTTATTTTTGATTTATGCAAGAGGTTTACTATATAAAAATCCTCCTCCTCTCTGTGCCTCTGCGCCTCTGCGTGAGAAAAAAGATGTAGTTTATTTACTACAAATCTCTGGTTGCTGGGAAGAACTATCAGGTTTAATTGTGGGAACATTTGCTGTAAGAATTACCTCCCCTTTTGCATTTATTATCCACCCAGCGGCTTCTACAATCGATTCTGGTGTAGTTTGATTATTAATAGATGCTGTGGGTCGATTTTCTGGATTCGGTTTAAGACTCACCCAATCCACTTGCACAGCATCGCTAGTTAAAACATCCTTGGGATTGGTCGGTAAACCACCGCGTCCAGTGACGACAAACTTGCTTTGAGTTTGAGTTGGACTATAACAACCTTCCGCGATTTCAGAATCTACAGGTATTTGTGGTAAGCTCGTTAAATTGCGAATGGGGTCAATACTCTTAATGACAACTTCTCCACTTTCTCCTAGTCGTGAATCTGCGGAGATATCGACTTGACCATTACCGCGAAATTGGGCAAAGTCACCAGGATTACGACCTGATGAGAAAAATTGTGCCACAAATACAGGGGAGTTAATTGTGATATTACCTCCAGTCCCAGCATCAGCATTTGCGAGGATGTCACTGTCCTCTAAAGCAACAAATATCTCGGATTGAATATCAATATTACCGCCCCCGCCTGTACCGTTAAAAACACTAGTTGTAATTTCGCTACTGTTGCGGAGGCGGATGTCTCTTGCATTGATGTTGATATCTCCACCCCCAGATAGGATGGAGGTTGCTTTGATTTGTCCTTGGTTTGCTTGCAATTTATCAGTAATATCGATAAAGATATTGCCTGCGTTACCTGTTCCTTCACTAATACTATTCACCCGTCCGGTGTTGGTAAGCAGCAGGGAATTCGCCTGTACTTGAATATCGCCGCCTCGCCCTTGTCCAAGAGTTGCAGATGATACATCTGCCCTATCTGTAATTGATAGGCGATTCGTTTGTAGCAGTATTCCGCCGGCGTTACCTGTACTATCTCGTTCGGCTACGGTATAAATCTTACTGTTACCACTGGCTGCTAATGCATCTGTAGCGCGGATATGTAAAAATCCTGCATTTCCAGAACCCAGGATATTAGTAAATATGTTGCCTTGATTTTCGAGATTTAGCTGGCGAGTGTCTATAAAAAGTGTACCTCCAGAAGCTTTCCCTGCACCAGCTGTAGATATTCCGCCTGTATTCGCTATATTGACTGATTCTGTGGCGCGTATGGTCAAATTACCAGCGTTACCTTGAGTCTCATTTTGTTGATTAACTGCGTTGAGACTGTCAAAGAAAAACTGAAGACCATCTAAAGGTAATAATGATATTAGTTTTGCAACCTCGGATTCTGGATCGTTTTGTAAACTTTGATATATGGTTGCAGCATCACTACTAGTAGTAGATATTGAGCTATTTCCATCTAAAATATTCACATTTTTAGTTTCAATGTAAAGGTTACCAGCACTACCAGTACCAAAACTAGATGTAGATATAATTCCACCATTAATTAAATTGACAGAATTATCAGCATATATATTCAGATTTTCTGCACTGGCTGTGCCTACAGTTTGGGAAGCGACACCACCTTTATTGCTAATTGTTAATGTTCCCGTAAATAGATTTAATTCACCTGCGTTTCCCGAACCAATAGAGGTGCTTGCTAATTGACTAAAATTGTCTATAATCACAGATTCTTGAGCGCGGACTGTGACTTTACCACTAGGATTTTGAGAACCAACAGAGCTAGAAGTCACTAAAGATTGATTCTGCAAATTCAGTGTTTTTGTATCAATTGAAACGTCTCCTGCTGCTCCATTAAGCTGAATTGCAAGTGAAGAGATACCTGCTTTATTGATTACATCTATAGATTCCCTAGCTTGAATAGACAAATTACCAGCTTTAGCCTGATTGCCTAATGTAAGAATGATACCAGCATCTTGTACTAATAATTTTTCTGTAAATATGGAAAGGTTACCTCCATTTTTTGTTCCTGTATTTTGGGTACTTATGGTAGAAGCACGAGTACCATCTTTACCAATAACATTAATAGAATTTCTGGCATTAATTATAAGATTACCTGCTGTTTCTTGATTTATAGTTTGAAGCCCAATAAATCCTCCATTTAGAATATTGATTGTTCCTGTTTCAATTTCTACATTACTTCCTGTAGCAGAACCAGAACTGATGCTAATTAAATTACTTTTTACACCAATAATATTAATATTCTCTGAAGCATTAATTTTGATATTGCCAACGGTAGGAGAATTAATATTTTGAGTGGCAAGAGTTCCTTGATTTATGGTGAAATTTTTAGTATAAATTGCTATATTACCTGACGAAGAAACGACATTAGAGTTAATTTCTATATCACCTTTCTCAGCGTTTAACTGAATTTGACCACCATTGCTGATAATTAGATTATTCACAAAAATATTCTTACCAGCTTCGGCTGTTAGTCCTACACCAGGAACTAAAGTAATCACTGGTGCGGAAAATGTGATATTTTCTGTGGCTTGGAGGGTGATATTAGCTAAGGCAAAATTAAAAGCATTCGCCAATACTTTAGTGTTACCATCACCGCCAATATCGGCATCACTAAAGGCATCAGCATCACTTAAATCGAAAGTTTCTCCACCAGCATCCACAATTTCGATATTTGTCGGATCTAGTAATAAAGTTCCTATATTTCCGTTGGTAGCACTGGTGTCTACTAAACCGTTGTATTCTAAAGATTGCTTGCCAGAAATTTCGACAAAGCCGCCATTCCCAGAATTTACACCACCACGATCGCTAACCGTACCATAAAATTTGGTACTACCATCGCTCCAAACAATAACTCTACCGCCATTCCCGCGATCGATCGCATCGGCATTAATGCTGACATTTTTACCAATAAAAGTCTGAGTGGCGTTGGTAACTGCACCTTGTCCTTGAAAATCTCCTCCAATCAACACTGTACCCCCGCCACCGACAGCAGAAACGTCTATTTTGGCATTGTCTAATAAACCAATGCGATCGCCAAATATTTCTACTCTCCCACCCGGTGCAGTTATTGTTCCAGTGCTGGTGACTGTGTTACCAAATAATGTGAGGTTTTCTCCTGTGTTTACGGTTAAGTTTCCTGCATTAGTAATGTTGCCATTTGTAGCAGTCTGCAAACCAGGACGAATGTTTATAGTCAGTAAAGGTGGTGCTTCTTTTTTAGTGGTATTGAACTCTAAGCCATTCTCAAATACTAAACTTTTAGCTGTGCTGGCGAAAAAAGAACCACTAATATCTAAACGAGCATTTTCACCAAAGATAATACCGTTAGGATTCAGCAAAAATAAGTTGGCTTTGCCAAGTACACCAAGAGTACCAAAAATTTGCGAGGTGTTGCTACCTGTGACGCGAGTCAGAATGTTATTTATACCATTGGGATTCTGGAAATAAACACCTCTACCCTCACCAACGTTAAATTCTGAGAAGCTATGAAACAGGTTTGTACCACGTTGGGAACCACCTGTAACTCGATCGATTTGGGGATTTACAGATTCGACGTTAGTCCCAAGGGTGTTGTCTGGAATGACTTGGGCAATAGCGCGATCGCTATTTTTTAGAGCTATCAAAGTTAATATTAAAATACTAAATTTTACAGAAGTTTTAATTAAGAAAAAAATCATTTTTTTATCCCAAAAATAAGGGTTTTAAATCAATACACTTGGGTGTTGAAAAATTGAGATATTCACGTTATAGTTGACTTAAATTTTCAATTTTCAATAAAATCTATATTATAAATATCTGGCAAATTAATAGATTTTAATAAGTCCTGCCAGTCACGATTGATAGTTGGATCTTTGGGGCGATCGCGGTAGAGTTGAGCTAGCTGAGTTAGAGTGTCATACCAGATATTATGTTCAGCATAAGCAAGGTAATTATTTGGTTGAAAATTATAATTTATTGCCACACGCTCTATGTATGAATCTACAAAAAAATATTCCTCGGATCTAGTATGTTCCTCATTACAATAAACTGTAAAAAACCAACGGTATTTTGTACCTATTTTTAATGAATATTCAGGTGCATTAGGTAAATTTATACTGATAATTCCAGCTTGATCGGAAAGGAGAAAATTTTTGCTGTAGATATTCTTTTTATTATCTATATCCTGTAACACAAATTCTGCAAAACGGGCATTGCTAGGTAGTTCAGGTACATAAACCCAAAAGGTTGGATATTCTGACACTGTTGCTTCTAAGGTAGATTTAGAATCCTTAATTGCTACTTCTGATAATGCAGGTACTAACGCTGTAATATTATTTAGTTCTCTGGGACATTTAGGAGCGCGTCCTGCACCTCCCCGTCGCCGTCCAGTGGGTGCGCCGCTGCCTAATTTCCGCTTCTGAAAAGTCTGGAAGGGTTTGTTATTAATGACTTTTTTAAAAAGTGTCACATTCTCTGATTGTGCTACTTTGGGCGAGATTATTAAAGAAATAAATAACAAATTTAAGCAAAATATTATGTTGATTTTTCTCAAAAAATTACTCTTTTTCATAGGTTATAATTATTTTTTTAATCGATAAACAAAAATTAACTGAGTAGTCAAAAATGCCAAAATAGCAGGAATAAATGGTATCCATCCTCCCTGAATAAAGACGGCTAAGCAGATGCTCCATAAACTGAATAATTCGATAGAAGTTGCGAGAATTCTCTGGATGAGTTTAAATTTGTAAATGGCAAAAATTGCTCCTAAAAATGACCAGAGCCATAGCCAGAGTAATTCTATCCAACTAGACCACCACCACAATAAAGGTCTTTCGTCTAAAACTGCACTAATAACTTGACTGACCATCTGTGCTTGGATAAAAACACCTGGTATTTTTTTGGTTAAGGGTCGTGCAGAATCACTAAATGGAGTTTTCCATAAATCATTATTCTTATTTTGTGCTGAAAGGCCAATCAAAATCAGCCTATCTTTGAGTGAATTAATCTGCTCAGGGCGGATGCGATCGCTCAAAATATCTGTGAGGGAAATTTGCTGGGCAATATTATCAACAGATGCCAGCGAACGATAATTTAGCAACAGTTGATAACCACCAGTATCCACATTTTGATAACCACTGCTATGTTCTTTTAATTGGGGAAATATCACATCCCGAATTTGTAAATCTCCATCTGCGGTAATTTGATATTGTGGCTCTTTTTTATCCAGATAATGAAGTGCCAATTTGAAGCTAAAGGCATCTTCAGCTACACACAAAGATGTTGTTAGTGGGGTCATACTTAAAAGGTGGCGACGAATCACATCATCTTCATCTGCAACAACATCACTAAAACTAATTCGTTCGTTTGGTACTTTGGGTGGTGGTACACTTCCATAAGTATCACCGTCATCACCTGTAGTTCCACTTTTGCAGAGAGTAATTAGGCGATCGTCTTTCTGAAAACGAGTTGCTAAATCGGGATATTGGGAATTAAGAGGTACATCACGATAAAGATCTAAGCCGATCGCTCTTGGTTGATAGGCATCTAATTTTTGCAAAAGTTCAGCCAGTGCTTCGTCGGATAGCGACCAACGCAGATGCATTTTTTCGTTTTCTTGATACTGGATATCCGGCTCATCGATGGTGATAATTAAAAGACGGTTATCTGGTTGTTCTGGGAATAATTGCGATCGCGTTTGCATGAAGCGATCGAATGCATATAACTCTGAAGATTGCAACCATCCCAAATAGCGCACTCCCATAACCAAGCTGCTGACAATGAAACTTACCAGCATCATGACTATTAAAATATGCTTGCGGTTTTGAGTTGGTTTTGCAGGGTGATGTTTCTGGACTGGCTGCTTTGCATCTGGGCGCTTTTGCCAAATAGATAATTCACTTGGAGAATTCTGACAAATCACTGGTAACCAACTAGCGCAGGGATGCTCATTTTCCAATCCTTGTAGTCTTTCTCTAGCGCGTCTTACCGCCATCGCTAAAGATTCACCCCGCGCCAATTCTTCCAAAAAATATTTGAGGAATTCTTGTGCCACTGCATTTGGCACATCCTCGCGCATCACAATAATTTGAGGAATGTTTAACTTAACTAGTTGCTTTGCTAATCCCAACCCATCACAAGAGTTGAAAATCGCTAATTGTAAACCCTGCTCAATTGCTTTTGATAGGGCATACTCTAACTGATTAATAGTCAAACTATGATTTTCTTGGTTTTGATTAATGGAAATCTTCGCTTTGCCATCTTTTGCTTGACTGGAACTATGTCCAGCAAAAAAGAGGATATCCCAAGTTTGCTGCCATAATGCATCATTAATCGCTTGGCGATCGGGTTCCAACAAGAACGTGGGTACTATACCTGGTAGACTTTTTAATAAATTTTTGTCTGTACTAATATCAATTCCCCGACTATCTCCCAAAATAGCCAGAACACGCACTTGATTAGCAGCAGTTTGAGCTGTAGAAGCTACCTGCTTCGACTCCAACAAACTCAAAACTACTTCCGATTGCGGATAATCCTTCACAAACTCCCACAAATGCCAAGGTAAGCGCCATAAGAAGTCATCACTTGTTTCAATAACAACCCATACTTCTTCTGTATGACTCAACCATGTCCGCAGTTTTTGATCGATTTTGCGGAAAGTTTCTGCATTTAGCCAATAGTTAATTTCTACTTGTAAGCGTTGACATAAACCGTGTAAATCATCTTGGGAAACGTTTGTCAAACTGGCACTTTCAATTTCAATTGACAAACTCAGCCTTAAACGTTGTGCCAGAGCGTTGTATAAGTGTTTCCATTCTCGGTAGCAGGTAATGATTTCTGGTGCTGAAGGTAAGCTGCCAATTAATTGTTGCGATCGCACTCCATTAGTTTCCCACAATTCAGCTGTCACTGAAGGAAATCCCGTCTCAAAACTACCTCTACCAAAATTTAAGACAACGCGCTTACTCATTGCTACTTAACTATGCAGCTAATATCTACTCACACATAGATTAAATATTTATAATAGGAAAACAAGTATAAGTTTTTCCACTTAGTTTATAACCTTTATTCTTCTGTGAGATACTTTTGAAGTATAAAAGTATTTATACGGCTTTTTGGACAACATTTTTATGAAGAATCAAGAGAAATTACCTAAAGTTTTATGTAAATTACTTCATAACCACTAGGGCGTGTTTTCAAACTGCTCGTTTAGCCTCCTAACTTTTTAGATCCCCCTAAATCCCCCTTAAAAAGGGGGACTTTAAGAGACTCTCTGCCCCCCTTTTTAAGGGGGGTTGGGGGGATCTAAGACTTTGAGGACACGCCCTAGACTTTTGCCTTGAAAATAGGGAGTAGGGAAGAGGCAGAGGCGAAGACTTGCTGCAACTTGTCCCCTGCTTCCTCATCCCCCTCATCCCCCTCATCTCCCCCACTCCCCACTCCCCACTCCCCACTCCCAATTAATCAACATCATTATTGATAGCAAACTCTTCCATCACACCGACATCACCAATGGCAATTTTAATGAAAAAATTAGTACCTTTCTGACAGCGAAAATATGGTAATTGAACATAGTTGTCTCGTTCTCTAGATATTACTGACTGAAGCTGTTGTGATGAGTCTGAGAGTAAAGCCAAAGTCAAAAAAGCAGGTAATTGTTTTTCACTTCCGTAGGGATGAACCTGTACCAAAACCCCAACTCTACCATCAGCTTCTGGAGTTAGCGCCACCAAAAGAATAACAGCTTGCTCTTTTAGCTGTATCTGCAAATTTAACAACTTGGCTTGTTCAACGCTATGAGATTGTGCATTATTTCTAACAACAGCTAACTGTCGTTCTGGTGCTAAAAATTCTGTCACAGAATGCCATCCAGCCTGCATCGATTCAGTAAAGTTATTCTTTAACCATTGATTGAGATTTACCAAAATCTTTGTTTGTGCTGTGGCCATTACTTTTTGTTCTTGTCGCATAATATATAGGTTTTTTCGCCACTCATCATTTGCTAATAATGCCCCCCACTGTTCAAATTTGATATCTAAACGTGGAGAATAAAGAGATGGCTGACTTAACTTAGCTATCAGAGATTCTGCTATTTGCTCAGATAATGAGGGCAAAGGGTCGATAGCTGCTTGTTCTTCATTGCATATTTCTCTAGCTACGAAAATAATATCTAAATCGGAAATTAACTCATCTCCATTAACAGAATATGTACGATAAATAGGGTCATATACACCTTTTTCTTTAAGTGTTTTATGACTCGTATAACCCCAAAATCGCAACCAATTTTGTTCTAAGTCTACCTGCACTGCCAAATAATAATTAGCTGCCCAATTAGGAATATCAACCCATTCTTGCGGCACAGAAAATTCTTCTGTATCAACTGCATCATTAGGAATTAGCACTAGTCGAGTTTGACCAATAGATATTGCTGTTCCATTTACTACTTCCCAGATACTTGTTAAATCCGTTGTGCTGGAAACTAGACAAGTAGATTCTAACTCCCAATTTTCTTTTAACCACCGTAAAAAAGCATTTAGACAAAGATTATTTATATAAGCATTATTACGAGCAGTTTCATTGCTTTGTAATTGTCTGAATGCTTCTGCTTCTCTATGTTCTGTTTCTAGACACTCTAACCACAGTTCCTCGGAAATAAGAGTTTTTAGTTCTTGCAAATTGCTATTCATTATACTGTTCCTGTTTTTTAATTCTTCTAAGTGAAATCAGCGATTTTCAGCCACTCATCTATTAAATCATCGACTTGATTCCAGACTACTCCTTGAGGGTTTAAAAACATATCGATTCTAGCTTCAATCCGTTCGACTACATTTAATTGTAGTGATTGATGAGATGATAAAAGTTGACGCTCAATTTCTAATACTGGAAAATTTAATAGCTCTGCAATTTTATTCATCTTTATTTTTTCCAACCAAAATAGTCGCATAATGTCTCTTGTATGAGATTCCAGCAATTGGATAGCATCACCCAAAAAACTATAGATTAAATTTTGATAAAACACATCTAAGTATTCTTGCAGTTCAGCTTTTAGTTCACTGAGTTTTTCCGAATTTATATCTACCTGTAGATGCTCGTGTGCCCATATCCCTAATTGAGTTAACAAATCCATCAATATTTTTTTGTATCGACGACCAACAGTAGACTGATTAGCACTAATTTCAATACCTATTTTTTCTTGTGATAAAGCTAATCCATGTATAAAAAGCGGAATTATTTGTTCTTTAGGTTTGAGAAGTTCGATTTTTGTATAGATAAATTCTCTTAATTGCTTGACATAATCTTCAATTTCATTGCGAGATATGGCATCCCTCTGGATAATCGAGTTTTCATCTGGTATTAAATCAACCCATGTTAATGTTTCCGAATCTTGAGAAATTGGTTCATCCAAGGAAATTTGAGCAAAATCAACATAATTACGAATGGCTCTACCAATTTCTTGTAACCATTGCTGAATAACTGTGCCATCTACTATTTGGTTGGGAGATAAATTTGGTAATTTATGAGAAAACTGGTGATAACGACGGCAAATTTCCTCAAATGCTTGAGGCTGCGGTGAGCTAATATTGATAATTTTTGCATCATTAGCTTCTCTAAAACATTGCCATGCTAAAATATACTGCGAAATAGTAACTTCATTAAAACCAAGACGTTTTAAGACTGTTATAACTCGTGTTTTAGTTGCCCTAGCAGCTAACCCCAAGTCACTCCGTTGGAATGTTCTAAATCCTTCAATTTCTCTCCAGCGATCGCAGAGTAATCCCTCCATTCTTTTGCTGAGATATTTTTCAAATTTGTAATACCAAATATTTAATGCTAAATTGTCATATTCATCATCTTTTTGAAAAAAAATGTATAGGCATTTTTCTGGTGATAAAGAAATGCTCAAAGCAATCTGAAACAATTCATTAAACAAGGAATCATAATCTAAATAAGTTCTGCTGGATACTTTGAGGATGTTTGTTCTAATTTTAAAAGCAGCTTTATAACTGAATTTTGCTAAAAAAGCTATCCATACCCTTCTATTTAATTGATCGTCAGGATAATTTTCTAGATTATGTAAAAGAATTTTCGCTAATTGCGGTTTACTTAAATCTGGTTGTTCAGAAACTAGACGAACTATATAATTTTGTGATTTTTGGTCTACTTGCCAAAAAATATATCTCTCTCCTCTTCTATCTTCTTTAAATAAAGGCAATGTAAAAAAATCTTTAAATATCATCGTCGTTATCTCCTTTTTACACCAGCAAAGCAGTAAATCTTTTTCAGCCTGGAAATGAAGGCTGTTAAATTGAACAAGAATTCAGAATTCAGAATTCAGAATTCAGAATTCAGGAGTCAGAATTAATTAATGGGGGATTTAACGAAAAGTGGGAGACGTTCCCAGACTCACTTTAAGCAAAGCTATGTCAAAGGCTTTACGCTGCGCTATTCGCCAGTCACACAAAATTCAATTCTGTTAGCGGTAGCAGGGCGTTTAGCCCATTCTGAATTCTGACTCCTGACTTCTTTCTTGTTAACCGTGAATGCTGAGCAAGTATGATTCATTCACTATATTGGGACAGAAACTAAAAATCATGCACTCTTCCCCTGATTCTACTTCTCAACCGTAAACCACCGCATACAGGAGATTTCAACAAGCTTGAAGTACACTACCTATGTCTGGTAGCTAAGCACAGAGGCAATTATAATTCTGAATTCTGAATTCTGACTCCTGAATTCTGACTCCTGAATTCTGAATTCTGCCGTATTAATGGCAATGTGCTTTTTTGGTCAGGTTAACCAGTAAATTAGATGTAGGGCGTAAAAAAAATAAACTCAATGAAAGCGATGTCTAACGACAAGCCGCAAGGCGTCTGCGCTTCTGAACTTACATCTATCGTCGGCGAAGAAAATGCTGTTTGCCTTTGGGAAAATGTCGAACTAAATCAGCAAAAACGTATTCAACGGGCTATAGCTTCTGGAAACCTTCCGAGTTGTATTGTCTATCCCCGCACCCAAGAACAGCTAGCCGCAGTCCTCGCTACAGCTCATAAAAACAACTGGCGCATCCTCCCTTTTGGTAGTGGTAGTAAACTCTCTTGGGGTGGTTTAGCCAAAGGCATTGATGTTGTAGTCAGTACAGAACGCATCAACCAACTGATTGAACACGCTGTGGGTGATTTGACTGTTACAGTAGAAGCAGGGATGAAATTTTCCAATCTCCAAGCGCTTTTGGCAAACTCGCGGCAATTTCTCGCCCTCGATCCCACAGCACCAGACTCGGCAACTATTGGCGGTATTGTCGCCACAGGTGATACAGGTTCTCTACGACAACGCTATGGTAGCGTGCGCGACCAATTACTAGGTATTACTTTTGTGCGTGCTGATGGAGAAATCGCCAAAGCTGGGGGAAGAGTAGTCAAAAATGTTGCCGGATATGATTTGATGAAGTTGTTTACTGGGTCTTACGGCACATTAGGAGTTATTAGTCAAGTAACTTTTCGACTGTACCCGTTACAAGAAGCATCGGCAACGGTGGTGCTAACTGGTAAAGCTGAGGCTGTATCTCAAGCGGCTGATACTCTGCGGGGTTCGGCGTTAACACCAATCCAGGCTGATTTACTATCAACTAAATTGGTGTCTAGCTTAGGTTTGGGTAAGGGATTGGGATTAATTGCTCGCTTTCAAAGTATTAGTGAGAGTGTTAAAGAACAGTCAAACCGAGTTGTGGAAGTAGGGGAAAAGTTGGGTTTAGATGGGGCAATTTATGTAGATGGCCATGAAGCTAGTCTATGGGAAAGATTGCAAGAACGAATACATTCTCCTGTTCAAGAATCAGTAATTACCTGCAAAATAGGAGTGTTACCTACTGCTGCGGTGGAGATTTTGTCTGAGGTGGAGTTTGGTTTAATTCATATCAGTAGTGGTTTAGGTTTGTTACAATTAGAGGATAAAAATCAGGTTTTGCTAATGCGCCTACGCACTCAAGCTTATAGTGGTTTTTTAACAATTCTGGAAGCACCAGTGGGGGTTAAAGAACAAGTAGATGTTTGGGGTTATACGGGGAATAGTTTGGGGTTGATGCGCGGGATTAAGGAACAGTTTGATAGTAAGAATATTTTAAGTCCTGGTCGGTTTGTGGGGGGGATTTAGGTTTAACGAACCGCCCTTCGGGTTCAGCAGTTCCTCATGGGGGAAACCCCCAAGACCGGACTGCTTCACCAAGGACGCAAAGGACGCAAAGGAAGAGGGGAGAAGAATTAATTATGCAAGTTTCAGAAAATTCTGTTAATAATACGGCTAGTTTGAAGAATTTGAAAGGGTTTGATGAGAATCATCCACCTGAGCCGAAGTTGATTGATAGTTGTGTGCATTGTGGATTTTGTCTCTCGACTTGTCCAAGTTATCGGGTGTTGGGTAAGGAGATGGATTCACCTAGAGGACGCATCTATATGATGGATGCAATTAATGAGGGTGAGATTGCTCTCAATACGGCAACTGTAGAACATTTTGATTCTTGTTTGGGATGTCTTGCTTGTGTGAGTACTTGTCCTTCTGGTGTGCAGTATGACAAGTTAATTTCTGCTACTCGTCACCAAGTTGAACGCAATTATCCCCGCAGTTTGCCAGATAAATTAATTCGTAAATTAATATTTTCTCTGTTTCCTTATCCTCATCTTTTAAGAGTTTTGTTAGTTCCGTTGTTGGTTTATCAAAAGTTGGGTTTTGCTAAGTTAGTTCGGGCTACGGGTTTACTCAATAAAATCTCTCCTCGTTTGGCAGCAATGGAATCTATTCTGCCAGAAATTACTCTCAAATCTTTTCAAGATAATTTGCCTAGTGTGATTCCTGCTAAAGGTGAAAAGCGCTACCGCGTTGGGGTGATTTTGGGATGTGTGCAACGGTTGTTTTTCTCTCCAGTGAATGAAGCGACGGTGCGGGTTTTAACGGCGAATGGTTGTGAAGTTGTGATTCCTAAATCTCAAGGTTGTTGTGCGGCGCTTCCCGAACACCAAGGACAAACTGAACAAGCGAAGGCTTTAGCAAGGCAAATGATTGATAGTTTTGCTCAGACTGATGTAGATTTTGTAATTATCAATGCTGCTGGTTGTGGTCATACTTTAAAAGAGTATGGACATATATTAGAAGATGACCCAGAATATCGGGAAAAAGCGAAGGATTTTGCAGCTAAGGTGAAAGATGCTCAAGAGTTTTTGGCAACTGTTGGATTAACAACGAAACTTTCACCGTTGACTGATAAACCTCTGAATTTAGTTTATCAAGATGCTTGTCATTTATTGCACGGACAAAAGATTAGTGTGCAACCGCGTCAGTTGTTGCGGCAAATTCCAGGGGTGAAGTTGAAAGAACCCATAGATGCGGCTTTGTGTTGTGGCAGTGCTGGGGTTTATAATATGTTGCAACCAGAAGTTTCTGAAGAATTGGGTCAGCAAAAAGTACAGAATTTATTGAATACTGGTGCTGAGTTAATTGCTTCTGCTAATCCAGGGTGTACTTTGCAAATTACTAAGCATTTGCAGTTGCAAGGTAAGACCATTTCAGTTATTCACCCGATGGAGTTGTTGGATTATTCGATTCGGGGTGTGAAGTTGGGAGTTTGAAAAATACAGCAGAATTCAGAATTCAGAATTCAGAATTCAGGAGTAAAATACGCTCTTTATAACTAGGTAATAGACGAATAGTTATATACCTGACTTTACTTTAAATCTGGTGTAAATATAGATTTACTATAGGGTAGCACAGCTATGTAAATACGGTTCGGTTAAGGTTTTTTGGTGAAAATTCCATATCGCAAAGACGCGATAAATCGCCGTCTCTACAATAATCGATCTTTCGTATGGACAGCTATTTATCGCACCTGTTGTCAATTTTATTTATGAATGAGATGATTTATCCTGCTTCGGTTTTTTGATTAATTCTATGTAGATATTAACCTCATTTACTTCTAAATCATGTTCAACTCTGGTTACTTTCCATTTCTCTTTTTTGAGGTAAACTTCCTCTCCTATTCGGGGAACAAATTGTAAATCATAGAACTTTTTCAGAAAATCTTTTTGGTTTTCTTCCCATAAGATTACTTTGGCTACTTCTTTGTTCATTGGTTATCCTTTTTTGTGACTGAATACAAACCAGCACTTTGATGACATTCATTAGGCAATTTTATCTTACTAATTCAACTCAAGAACGTAGTTAAAACCACATTATTTATTAACACTGATTTACGCTGTATTTTATTGACTCTAAATTCGCAGTAAAGATACCCAAGTTTTTATCAAAACAATCTAGTAGAGAAGGAATATAGACTTGTTGCAGCCTGCCGGAGGGTTCATAATTACCGTAGCGTTATAGCTTTAGCTTAAGACAGTTACGACTTATACCATTTCTATATGAAAATGCACAAAAATAACCCCCACCGCCTGCGGCATCTCCCTTTGGTAAGGGGAGGTTAGGAGGAGTAAAAATAATGTGCAGCTTCACAGAGAATTAGTATTACCAGTTCCAATAGCACTGAAATACTTCTGGGTGCAGTTGCCTTGTTGATTCCAAAGTTCAACCGCTTGTAGGAATTATGTAAGCGGAAAATATAAATATAATTGTTTCCTAAAAAAGTTATACTGCAAACAATTTTTCCTAAAAAAGTTATACTGCAAACAATTTGGAGCCAGATTTTTGTATATTTTTAGCTATTTCATTTTATTTTTTGCTGGAGAATAAGTTATTATATTGATCTAACATAATTATGTTGCCGCCAATACCAAAAGAAGTACTTGTTTGGCTACTATTTACATTTGTAGTCTCAGTGCTTCCATTAGGAATTGATTGTCTGGTTAGGCTATTTAACCAACAAGCATGGTTTGACTATGAACATTACAGAGATGGGCAGTTACTAATAATTGCCGTATCATTTGGAGCGGAATCAATAGGTAATATCCTGATTAGATCGCAGTTAAATCAATGGTATGAAATTCTAATCGTCGGTAGTTGCTTTTTGACTACATTAACTGCTGGGCTGATCTATCCTTTCATCAGAAATCTTCGACCAGTAAATAGTCAAACAGCAGACCCTAAAATCGGTAATAAACGCATATTTTATGCTACGGTGGCTATATTTTTATTTTCTTTTGCTACCAGTCTTTTTTGCAAGTATTTAGCGATGTCTTAATTCGGAGGAAATTATGGAGATTATAGCGATCATTGCTAGCATAATGGGCTTGTCTGCTTTAGGAACTGCATTTAAGTTTGTGAGAGATATGGATATGTCTGATACAAAAAAAAAGCGTGTAGTGAACAAGAAAGGAATTAAGGTATCTCGATCTCAAAAGGATGTTAGATGTGTTAACTGTGTTAACACATCTAATAAAGGATCTGTGTTAACAGTAGTTCTTGTCGAAGGTAATTTAGATAATTTAGATAATTTAGATTCAGAAGGTGAAGCAAAATTACAAGACGCTGTGGAAAAATTTGCGAAAGAAGTCAGTGAAACTATTAAGCGGTAAAGGTTATCGGCTCAATCCTTCTCTATATTTCATTTTCACTCACAACAACTTATCTGGTGTAATTGGCAGGTCACGAATACGTTGACCTGTGGCATGATAAACTGCATTGGATATGGCTGCGGCTACGCCAACAATGGGAAGTTCTCCCAAGCTTTTGGTTCCTAGTGCATTCACATAAGCATCTTGTTGTTCAACAAATTGCACTTCCATATTTGGAATATCTGCATGAACGGGAATCAAGTAATCTGAAAGATTAGCGCCAACTATTCTGCCGTGATTAACATCCATTACGGTTTTTTCCATCAATGCCATGCCAATTCCCCAAGTAATGCCACCGACAACTTGACTGCGTGCTGTCTTGAAGTTGAGAATTCGCCCTGCATCATAAACGCCTACGCAACGTCTGACTTTAATTTCTCCCAAAAGTTCATCAACGGCGACTTCTACAAAGATGGCACCAAAAGAGTGTTTGGCATAGTTTTTACTCTCTGGGTTGGGTGAGGTTTGTTCTGTGACTTCTAAACTTTCTAATCCCTGACGCCGCAGAATATCTGTGTAGCTGTCTCGTTGGGATGGGTTTTGTTTTAAAAATATTTGCCCTGACTCAACTGTTATATCTTGTACTTGAAATCCATACAGAGGGGAATTTGGATCTACGATCGCCATTTCAATTATTTTATCTCGTGCGGCGATCGCTGCTTTATGCACCGCCGGAGAAACACTGCCGACTGTAATTGAATTGCCTGTGATGGGGGCTTTAGGAAAGTTGCTATCACCTAGTTCAAACTGCACTGGTAAACCTAATGCCTCAGCGGCTACTTGACTCATGACTGTATATGTACCTGTACCGATGTCTTGAGTACCAGTTTGTACTTTCACCTCTCCAGTGGCAAAAATTTCTACTTTCACTGATGCTGAACCAGAGTTGCTGGGAAATGTCGCACTTGCCATTCCCGAACCAATCAAAAAATTACCTTCTCGCGTGGAACGGGGAACTGGGTTGCGTTGTGACCAACCAAAAATCTCTGCACCTTTTTGGTAACATTGTTTCAGGGATTTACTTGACCAAGGTAATCCTGTGTGCATATCGATATCTGCATGATTTCTCAGTCGCAGTTCAATGGGGTCAATATTTAAGGCAGATGCCAGTTCATCCATTGCTGATTCTAGGGCAAACATCCCTGGTGCTTCTCCTGGCCCACGCATAAAGGTTGGTGTGCCTGCGTTGATGCGTCCCAAACGATATTTCACTTCCAAATTGTCACAGGCGTACATCATTGTTGTTGGCGCACCAACGGGTTCCACAAAATCATCAAATTGGGATGTTAAGGATGTGCCAATGTGAGTAATGACCGTTAGTTTACCTTCCTTGGTTGCACCTAGCGTTAGGTGTTGTTGAGTTTGGGAACGGTAGCCGCAATTAGTGTACATTTGCGATCGCTCTAACGCAACTTTCACCGCTCGCTGGACTCGTTTGGCGGCGATCGCACAGAGAATAGTATGAGACCTTAAAAGTGCTTTACAACCAAATCCCCCGCCTAAATATTTGGAGATGACGCGGACATTTTCCTGGGGAATATTCAAAACAGATGCGATCGCTCTTTGGGTTGCAGAAATGCCTTGACTGGTTTCATATAATATCAAATTATCCCCCTCCCACATCGCTATGGTTGCAGAAGGTTCTAGGGGATTATGATGTTCCATTGGTGTGGTGTATACTTGCTGCACAAGAATATCTGCTTGTCCTTTGCCAGATTCTATATCCCCTCTAGTAATTTTACCTGGCATCATCCCAAAAAATATTGTTTCTGGTTCAAATATCTCTGCCTCTGCTAATGTCATTGTTGGCGATGCTTCTTCGTAGATAACTTTGACTAAAGCAGCGGCGGTTTCAGCTTGTTCTAAGGTTTGGGCAACTACAATTCCCAGGTGTTGACCATTGTAGTAGATGTTGTCATCTTTCTCGGTTGGCTGAGTTTTTGGAGGAGAAAAGAAGGGTATTTTAATTAACGATGGTGTTTGATCGTAAGTGATGATATCTATTACACCAGGGAGAGTTAAGGCTGTGGATGTGTCTATTTCAATAATTTTGCCACTGGCGATCGCACTTTCAAAAATTACGCCATAAGTCAGATTCTCTATGGGCACATCGGCTGTATATGGTGCTTGTCCTGTTACTTTCAGTCTACCATCAACGCGATCTACTGGTTTACCAATAATTTTACTCATAACCATTGCTTTCCCTATTCTAGGTTTTATGCAGCCTCATATAGGAATCCTATTTGATTTTTGAAAAAAATTCTCTACACTTCATAAATCAAATCGGACTACTATATAGAGTTGGTATGATAAATTATGCTTGAGAATTAATCATAGTTCGCAAAATTAATGGGTCTCTTGTATCATGCTGCATATTGTAATCAATTGTGCCAAACTCCACTTGTAACATCAGGCGGTCTTTGTTAATTGGAGTACTTCCTTTATGGAAACAAAAGGTATCTTCAGCAAAGCCAAACCCTGCTTTGCCATAAATAGTTACTAATGAGTTTGGTTGATAATAGTTAATAATTTCTTCGTCACTTTCACATTTAGGTAATAATAAATAGGAAAACTTTTTATGCTTGTGGCTGCCTTTCACACAAACATGAGGTCCTCCTGATACATCAACATCAGTTAAATAAAAGAAAAATTTTAAAAAGCGATAATCATCTAGATCGTAATGAAACATTTGAAATGTTTTCATTTTTTCAAATTTTGTTGTTTCTCCAGCAAAACTCCACCATAATTGATTGGATAAATGTACCGGCTTACACTCTAAATACTGAGCAGCTATTGCCAATAGTTTAGGATCGTTTTGCAGCTTTTTAATAACAGGACAATGCAAAGCTGTATTAAAATATCCAGCTAATTTAAATGTTTGACTATAATGCTTTTCCGCTAATTCCTTCTGAGGATAAAAGAAGCCTAAATGAGGTTTATAATCACCATAGCAAGCATGATAATCAGCAAAATTAACTATTTCTTTTACTATTTCTTCTGGAAGATTAATACCCAAATAAAATCCATTTTGCTTCAGATTCTTGACTACCAAGTCAACATCAATATCTGGAAATAAACTAGAGCTTTCATTTAGGAATTTTTGATAAAAATCTTTGTTTTTCTTATGCAACAAATCTCTGAATGATCTTCCTATACCGAACCTAGCAACTTTACGCATCAACAACCAACGAGGGTTTTTAGTTAAACCTATATAATTTTCATAACAAATATTATATTGCAATGGAAATTTTTTTTTGATTTTTTTTAGCATCATAAACAAGTTTTCTCAACAGCTAATATCTAGCCAATAGTTGTCAATTTTTTCAGGCTAATACTAAATTTTTACTTTCATGAATTTAATAGTTACTTAAATAATACTTGTATTTAATGCACAGTCGCTTAATGAAAAAGTAACTTCACTCAAACTTTTTGCTGTTTTGAAAAGCTGGATTATGTCTTTTGGCGCGGCGATTTGCTAGTACCTAGAAACTTCACTACTCAGAAAAATTTATTTCATAGTCAAGTCCTCAAATTTACTTACAGAGATAATTCAGGACTCAACAGACAATACTCATAACTGCTCCAACATAGTCTTAATTTCTTGATCGGCTAATTGAGAGATAACAAATTATTAAGGCTAGTACCAGTTTATGAGCTAGCTTTTTGCTTTACAAGCAATGAAAGAAATATTACAACCTAAATAATTTGCAATTAGTGATATTCGTCACAGTAAAAGTGTGACGAATATCACTATTACAATTCTAGTTTTTAGCCCACCCTAACCCTTCCCTTGACAAAGGGCTAGAGTGTACACACAAATTTAGAAACTCTACCTGAAACTTGGTTTCGTTGCGTTAGCCTTTAAATTAGGTAGGACTTACGCACACTCTAGGAATTTTTCTGTACGAGACGCTACCCGTTGCCGTAGCATTCCGGAGGAAAGGCAGTTGGATAAATTTAGGACTTACGCATTGACAATAAATACCAAATATAAATAAGTTTAAAAACCGCATCTTTTGTAAGGGCACAGCATTGCTGTGCCCCTACAACGTGGTCTATTTACGTAGTTTACCGCCGTAGGCATCGCACGATCATTAAGAAAAGCCTGAAACAACCTATGCATCCTTAATTCACACCACGATGCATTTGTACAGTGCGTAAGTCCTATTATTTGTTGGAAATCCCTAACTGGTCAACAAAACCATATAACTGAACTCTAGGCTTGGAAAACTCAAGGAGTAGCCGTTGCTCAAACGCCACAAGAAGTTGAAAGCCCACGAATTAAAGCGCGTTTGACTAATTCAATTTTGAATTCATTGTGTGTTTGCGGCTTCGCTTGTTTAATTGCAAGTTCGGCTGCGGCTGTGAATGTAGCTGTATTGATTGCTTTTCCTTGAATAAATTCCTCAACTTCCCATGCACGCCAAGGTTTAGGCGCTACACCTCCAAAAGCGATGCGTACTGATTTGATAATATTTTGTTCTGTTTCTAAGGCAATAGCTACGGAAACGAGAGCAAATTCATAACTAGCGCGATCTCTAACTTTTAAATAATGAGATTGATATGCAAAATCTGGAATTTCAATAGCAACAATTAATTCTCCAGGTTGTAATAAAGTTTCTATTTGTGGTGTTTCACCTGGCAAAAGATAAAAATCATGAATTGAAATTCGCCGTGTTTTTTCTACGCCTTGAACGCAAATGATTGCATCTAATGCCGTCAAAACTACAGCTAAATCTGACGGATGAACAGCAATACAGTGTTCGCTAGCCCCAAAAATAGCGTGCATCCGATTGTAGCCTGTAATTGCCGCACAACCTCTACCTGGAGTGCGTTTATTACAGGGAAAAACTGGGTCACGAAAGTACCCACAACGAACTCGTTGCAATAAATTCCCGCCCACAGTTGCCATGTTTCGCAGTTGTGGCGAAGCGCTTTGTAGCAAAGCCTGACTAATTACTGGATAACATTTTTGAACTTGAGAATTAAAGGCTACATCACTCAATCTACAGATTGCACCAATGCGAATTCCATGAGTTTTAAATTCAATATCTGCTAGTGGTAAACTGTTAATATCAATTAATGTATTCGCTACTTGTACCCCATCTTTCATCAATCCCAATAAATCAGTTCCACCAGCAATAAAGGCCGCAGTTTTGTCTTGGTCAATTGTGGCGATCGCTGTTTCTTGTGAAAAAACTTTAGCATAACTAAATGGCTGCATTTTCCATTTCCTCTAGGACATCCTGAATCGCTGCAATCATATTCGGATATGCTCCACAACGGCAAAGGTTTCCACTCATCTTCTCTCGAATTTCTGTTTCAGATTTGGGCATTTCTTCTAATATCATCCCTACGGCAGATACAATTTGTCCCGATGTACAGTAGCCGCATTGAAAAGCATCATGGGTGATAAAGGCTGTTTGTAGAGGATGAAGTTTACCATCTTGTGCTAATCCCTCAATAGTAGTAATTGCAGCGCCGATGTGCATTACTGCTAATGTCATACAAGAGTTAATTCGCCGATTATTAACTAATACAGTACATGCGCCACATTCACCGCGATCGCAAGCTTTTTTTGTACCCATCAAACCCAGTTTTTCACGTAGTGCATCGAGTAAAGTAACGCGAGGTTCTAGTTTGAGTGAGTACGACACATTATTGACATTCAGCGATAATTCTGCTTCCTCGGAACTCAATATTTTTAATTCCTGAGTAAGAGACTTTGAATTGATTGCAACCAAGGAATTTTCTTCCATGTTTCATGCAGATGTGAATAATTCAATTATTGCCTAATTTTAGATTTTAGATTTTAAATTTTGGATTATCGATCCAAAACTTCAAATCAGGTTTTAGAGCAAGCTTGCTTTATTTGTGGAACAAATCCTTTCATCCCAAATCTACAATTTTCTACTTAAACCCATATATAAAGAGCAGAAATGCTCGAAGTATGGGTATGAGATCGATCCAAAATCTAAAATCTAAAATTCTTTGGCGGTCATGTTCCAGTAAATAAGCTAGATAGCCAATTTAGAGGTGTTTTTGGTAATACTCCTCTATGCCGCCTACAGCTTTTAATAATGGCGAATCTAACGGTTCAATCCAATCCGCTACTTCACGAGCCAAACCAAGAGTTGAGACTCCTCCTGATGGTTCGAGTTTACCATTTATTGCCTTACTTTTTATAGATTGTAGGGCATTGATGACGTTATTTAAACGTGGTGAAGATTCAGGTTGTTTGTCTTTGAGCATCTGTTCGGTAATCTCAGAAGCTCGATCTATCAGCTTGAGAAATTGTTCTGTGTTGGTTTCCATAAATTTTACGGGCAACTAAACTTTTCTGCAACAATATTTCCTTCCTCAGACCACTTGATATTTGGATCTTTTGAGTCTTTAATGAATGTCTGTTGTCCACCACCTGGATAGCATTCTTTGGGAGTCTGAGGACCAACAATGCCTTGATAAGTTAAGGTTCCTGCTGGCAAAGTTACTGTTAGTATCTGAGTGGCTTGATTACCCCATTCTTGATTTAAAGCTAGATTCTTGATTACTTCTACATTCGTTTTATATTTGTCAGTTGTTAAATACCTGCCATATTTGTTGTTACTGCTACTATAGTAGCGATAAAAAGTTTGGGGTTGCTCTAATTTTACTTCCTTACATTCTGAATTTAGGAAGGTAATGGCAATATCAGCGGGCAGAGGGCATGAAGGACTAACTTCTTGGGCAAGGACTTGTGGTGGATTTACAACACGGGGTAATGAACCGACTGAAAAACTCAGAAGGCCTAAACCGATATATATGGAAGCTGATTTAAATTTCATACAAACTCTGTTCACAATCATTTTTGAATACAAAAATGATACAGCAAACATTGCTCCCTACGGTAGATTTTTTTAGAGATAAAAGTTGAGTTTGGGTAATTTATTGCCAAAATGGACGTAATGATATCTAATTTCCAGTTTGTGAGATTGACAAAAATTCTATAGGTGTGAATTTTTTGTTACCACCAGTAACCACAGGGCTGATGACAACCCATCAGAACACCAATTCAGGGTTGATTCTTCAGGAAGATTGACTAAAAAGTACTCAGGAGTCACAATAACGACTGTGGTGTCTGGCTCAAACGTGAGGTTGCAGAGCAACTGACTTGAGGCATAGAGAAAGCAGATGTATTTGTGGGGATATTCTTTCTGACTTTTAATATGGACATAAATCTAACTCAGAAATTATCCAAACCGATAGTAAAGAAAGTTGCGATCGTTGGCGCTGGCCCAGGCGGTTTGGCTACTGCCATAGCACTTAAAAGCCAAGGTATTAACGTTGAAGTGTACGAAAAAGCACAAGAATTTCGTCCGGCTGGAACCGGACTAGGACTGGCTCCTAATGGCTTGAATGCCTTAGATGCGATCGCACCGGGAATAGTCGAAACCCTAAAAAGCTCAGGATGCCAAGTTAACCACACGGTTTTAAAGAATATTCAGGGAGAAACAATCCGGGCTAATAAAACTCAATATTTAGAGCGATACGGACAACCATTATTGACTATTTGGTGGTATCGTTTGCAGCAAGTATTGGCATCGAGATTGCCATCTGATATTATTCACCTCAATCATCGTTGCATTGGTTTTGACCAAGATGAAATCGGTGTGAAAATTCATTTTGATGGTCAAAAACCAGTATATGCAGATTTGCTAATTGGCGCTGATGGCGTCAACTCTGTAATTAGAGAAACTTTATTTGGCGAGGGTAAGCCTAATTACATTGGTAGTATGTGTTGGCGTGCGGTCATCAAGTATCGCCACGAGTTATTTAATGACTATGAACTTGTTTTTGTCAAAGGCAATAAACAGTTCATGTACATTCAGGATGTGGGAGGCGGCTATACCAGTTGGATTAGTCGCAAGTTTTTGCCTGATTACTCTCTTTCTCAAAATGCCGATGAGGTTAAATCTCGCATTCTCCAGGAATTAGCCGATTGGGACGAATCCTTTCGGGCGGTGGTGGAAGCGACACCAGGCGAGCAAATCTTGGAAGGGCCGATTTGCGATCGCCCACCATTAACCCACTGGAGTCAAGGTAGGGTCACTCTCTTAGGTGATGCTGCCCATCCAATGGCACCAGCTATGAGCCAAGGAGCTAATAGCACTTTTGAGGATGCTTACGAACTAGCAGAGTGTTTTTCTCACTCAGCTACTCTCGAAGCAGCCCTCACTAGCTACGAACAGCCCCGCATCGAGCGCACAAAAATCATTCAAGCTCGTAGTGCTTTGGGTGAAATGCGCTACTATGACGACACCTTTGCATCTCCCAGCAAGACACAGCAGCGGCAAATGACGCTGAATGATGATTTTCACAAATGGGTGTATAGTTACAAGCCAACTGTAGCGAGGTGAACTACCCCAACTTACTGAGTACGGTTGAAGTTGGGGCTTCTGTAATCATTGGGGAGTGCCTAAACTTAGACTTTCGCCCAAGAGTAGGACTTACCTCTCCTCCTACAGCAGAGACGGCTGAACCTTCCGCCTTTATCATTCTGATACCCTCTGCTCTAATATTCTGCGCGGCGTTCCCATCCCGATCATGGTGAGTATTGCAATTAGGACAAATCCATTCACGGACATCTAATGGCATCTCACCTATCTGGTAGAAACAATTAGAACAGAGTTTGGAACTGGGGAACCACCTATCAATTTTAACAAACTTTGCACCTTTGCGTTCCAGTTTGTAAGCTAAAAAGTTAGTGAATGTCCCCCATCCAACATCAGATATTGATTTCGCCAATTTGTGATTACGAACCATGCCTAATACATGAAGATTTTCTACTATGACAGCTTGGCTATCGCTGACCAACTTATAACTAAGTTTATGTAGAAAATCTTGCCGCGAATTACTAACTCGCTCGTACACCTTGGCAACAACTTTTCTGTATCTATTTCTCGAATTACTCCCTTTTACTTTACGCGCTAATTTCTTTTGTTTGCGTTTGAGATTTTTCTCATGTTTGGCAAGGTGTTTAGGATTATCATATTTAGAGATTTTCTCACCGTCAGTAACAATAGCAAAATGTTTCAACCCTAGATCAATACCATATATCTTACCGAATGTAACAACTGGGTTTTCACCCTCTAACTCAGTCAGGATAGATGCAAGATATTTACCAGAAGGCGTTTTACTTACAGTAACAGTTTTAATTTTCCCCTCAATAGTCCTGTGTATTTTGGCTTTGACTATCCCAATATTGCCAGGAAGTTTAACATTGCCATCTACAATTTTGACGTTTTGAGGATACTGGATAGACTGTTTTCCGTGTCTAGATTTGAATTTAGGAAATCCAGCACGTTTCTCAAAAAAGTTTTTGTACGCCGTAGTTAGGTTAAGTGTTATAGCCTGTAAAACTTGGCTGTAACAATCAGATAACCACATCGTCTCTTCAGCTTTTTTGAGTGCAGGAAGAAATGCGTTAAGTGCAGCACGTCCAAGCCCTTTATCCGTTTCTTTATAAGTCTCAATAGATTTATTCAGAGCATAATTCCACCACCATCTAGCACACCCAAAAGTTTGCGCTAGTTGTATTTCTTGCTCAACTGACGGATATAAACGGACTTGTACAACCTTGTGTAACACTTCACTTTCACCTCCTTGAGATAATTACTCTACCATAAATATAGATTGTGATAAAGTGCCAAAATAAAATAATTGGTGACTTCTCAAACACCCCACTCCTTAATTAACCTGCGGTTAATATTAGTCGGAGGTGCTTTCGTCGTCACCTGGCTATCCATCCCCACCGTATAGACGGATGGGGAATTCCGCCGAATTAGTTAAATAAAAAGCAAAAGAGGGAGATAAACTCCCTCAATTAACAAGGCAATGATTTAGTTACAGATAACCAAGAATTACAGGCGTGCTGCTGGTAACATAGCTATTGGGTTAACAGCACCCTTGCCTGATGGATGAATTTCAAAGTGGGTGTGTGGCCCGGTGCTGTGACCAGTGCTACCCATTAAAGCAATTGTTTCTCCCTGACTCACCTGCTGACCAGCTTGCACGAGAATCTTGCTGTTATGAGCATAGCGAGTGCTGCTGCCATCAGGATGGCGGATTTCAACCAGGTTACCATAACCGCCGTTGTTCCAGCCAGCCTTTTCCACAATTCCCTCAGCGGAAGAGAAAACGGGTGTGCCAGTGGAATTAGCAATATCAATTCCCTTGTGCATTCTTCCCCAGCGCCAGCCATAGCCAGAGGTAAGAGTGCCCTTTGCCGGCCATTGGTAAGCTACGGATGAACTAGATGGAGGGGGTGTTGTTTCGTCAATCGGTCTGGGCAGATATTGATCCACTGCTGCCAAAGGTGGGATTGTCTGGGGAGAAACTGTGGTTCCCCGCAACTTTCCTAAAGAATCCGAGGCGTTTACCCGTCTAGGAGGCGTTGCAACTCTGGTGCCAGATGGATTGCGAGGGGGAGTCCACTGACCAGCAGATCCTAGATTGGGTAAGAACTCTGGATTTATTGGCTCGTTAGCGGGTATGGTAGCACGGAATTGGGGCTTAATTGGTTGAGCATTATAGTTAGCTCTGGGTGTCGGAACCGGAATTGGTATCGCTACGTTATTCGGTCGGGACACGGAATTAACGGAATTAGGTATATTGAAATTATTGCGGGTAGAAACAGGAGTGAATGTCGTAGCACTGTTGCTTTCAGTAACTGCAACTGGCACTTCTAAATTCCCAGACTGTTGAGCGCGATATTTCTGCTGCAACCTCTGGATTTCTGCTTGTAAGCCCCGCAAACGGTCATTATTGTTATTGTTACCCCTTGCTACCCTATTTGTTGGTTTTTCAGGCTGCTGGATTTCGGTAAATACTCTTGGTACTGGGGTTTCACCACCCACGCCATAAGCTCTAGGAGCGATGGGGGCTGTTTGCAAGTCGGTTGCACTATTTGCCTGAATCTGATTGTTCGCAGTTACCGGTGTAGGGACAGTAACGCTACTGTTATCAGCAATAATTGACGATTGTGAACTAGGTAGATATGAGTTAGCACTACCAATGGTCACAGGGGAAGTGGCTTTGGGAGTATTAGTGGACTCGACAAAACTGGGTTTAATCGGTACTGATGCCTCAACTTGAGCAACTGGAATAATCAGCTTTTGACTGATTTGCAGTTGATTCGGATTATTGAGGTTATTTGCCTTAACTAGTTCTGATACAGATGTATTGTGTCTGCTGGCGATCGCTGCTAGGGTATCTCCAGGCTTGACTTCGTAGGCTGTTCTAGTCGAGGACGCAATCAATGTTGTTGGTGTAGTTGATGCTGGTCTGTCTTGTGTCTTCTGTTTTAAGCTCGATATCAACTTGGCTTTCTTCGCATCGCCAGAAGTCTCTGACTGGGCTAATACAGTCTTCTCAACTACAGTATTCCCAATACCAGTTTGTGATAAATTTTCGGTCTCCCCAGACCGCAATTGTGCCAGACTCTTTCTTAAACGGTTCGATTTTTCTTGTAAGCGATTCAGCGCAAACTCTTGCTGCGCCTTAAGTTGTGCATTTATTTCACTGCTGGGTGTGCCAGATGTTGCTACTGTTTGTGGTAGGACATTCGGCAATACATTTGTACTGTCAACCAATCCATCAGCACTAGAGTTAGATAGCTTGTTGACTGTTGGAAAACTAGTCTCAGCTAAGGTATTGTTCGACCCCTGTGCCGCTTGGGACTTCGAGTCAGTGGGATTTTTATCAGCTGGTGCTGCTTGGGAAAAGGTTTCTGATGCAGGAACTTGCAAAGACGTTCCACTGGCCGCAACTTGCCATTTAGCTTCAAGCCCAGGCAACTGTGAGACTGCTGTTGGTTCCACGACAACAGGATTTTCCGGCACGCTCGATAACGAGGTTGCTTGGGATTCCAGCTTAGTGGAGGCGAATTTCACCTCAGTGTCACGAACAGCAGGAATGGTTGAGGTTGCCTTTTGGCTGCCTACAGGCACCGCTGCTTGGGCTTGATCGCTTTGTCGAGTCACCAAAAGACTGGTTGCTCCCATAGAGATTGCCAAGCCAATCATGGCGGCTTTTGTCCGCACCCGGCGATTAACTTTTGGATTAATTAAATTTAGCTGTTCTACCGGGGCATCATCGCTGCTGGGGTTATTTTTCAACACAGCTTTCACTCTCTTTTTCAATGCTCGTTTCAAAGACGACCTCCTATGATCACTAGCGCTTAACTGACCTCGATTTTTCAGTTGGATACTAGTCAATGACTTAGATCACAACGAACGATAGATCAAGATCACATTCACCAGAGATGCTTACGCAAGATTAACCTGCTTCTCTGATTTAGACAAGTTCACATGTGTTAGCAAAACTTAAAAATTGCTGTGTTTACTTGTCCGAACCACTCCTCACACCATTTAGGACGTTTCTCTTTTTTCCTTTATCCGCGCTTGTCTTGCGTCAATCGCGGGGACTTGGCAAATAGTCTGTCAAGTCCATAGTCGCTGCCGAGAATTAAATTGCTGCGACTTCTGGAAAAGCGATGCCCCCTGCTGTAGATATCTTCAAGAAATTTCTACACAATCCGTCTTCCCAACACGAGACTTTACGTTGATTATTCCCTAAAAAACAACCGTATTAACTATCGGCTACTTTTGGGGAGCAATCTTAGGGTCATCTGAGCAAAAATAGCTCAAATGGGCTACATGAATGAATTTTACCCCTTTTGTTCCCCAATATGGAATGCTGCAAATTCATCAAAATCTATCATTCAAATTTGGCATTATCCCAAGTTTTATATACAAATTTCTTATAATAAGCTTACCCTTCTTGTAAGTATCTTCCACTACAATTTGTTCAAAAACACATTTTTGGGTTCTTTTTTTACATTGTTTTTACGATAACCAGGAAAGTTTTTGCTGGCACAAATCAGTCATCTGATTGGTTTCTAGAAAATCATTCAGTATATATACTTATAGTAGTTTAGGTAAGCAACTATTGTAAATAGCCTAACTGACGACGAGTTTCAAACAAACCGATTGCCACACTGACTGAGAGATTCAAGCTACGAACGCCAGGTTGACTCATCGGAATATACAGAGTAGCATCGCAATCTGACAGAACTTCTTGTGCTAAGCCAGTGGTTTCACTACCAAATAGCAACCAATCATCGGCTTGAAATTGAAAGCTGACGTAATTAATATTTCCGGCGACACTATAACCCAGCCATCTGCCTCCACGCTCACGACGTACTGTTTTAAAGGCTTCTAACGATTCATGGTAGTGCAGCTTGACATAAGGCCAGTAATCTAAGCCAGCTCTTTTGAGGTAGCGATCGCTAATTTCAAATCCTAAAGGTCCCACTAAATGTAACTCCGTATCCGTAGCTGCACAGGTACGAGCAATGTTACCTGTATTAGGAGGAATTTGTGGGTTAACTAAAACTACCTGGGGCATTGTCCGTATAATTTACGTATTGTATAAAATAATTTCTTGTCAATGTAAAATCTACCAAAAGGTAGAGGCTATTGATAGGTTTTGTTAATAATAATCAAGCATTCACCATCGATTAGATTTTTAAAACGAAGCGCAAACCCTCTCAGAACACTGCCTGAGAGCATATTTGGCTGATTTCAGCAAATATTAAGTTTTATGTAGATTGAGTAGTTGCTTGTGTCTTTTCCACTGAGTATTGTTTACCAAAAATCTACCATTTGTTGGAAGACAATTGGGCATTGGGCATGGGGATTGGGGATTGGGGCATTGCGAGTGTGGGAGGTGTAGGAAGGTTAGGAAGCTGGAAGCTTTTTTCTAATCTCCTCACACTCCCTCATCTCCCAATACTGCTCGGATAAGCAGGGGAGGCAGGGGAGGCTGGCGTTGCAGGGGAGGTAAAACTCCTCCCCTGCCTCCATTTCTCCCCCGGCTATTGAACAGCTTGCCTCAACCAAGAAATTCCAAAACCTACGCAGTATTGCCTCATCTCCCAGTCCCCAGTCCCCAGTCCCCAATCGCTAAAACCTTGGACTACGCCAGCAGGGAGGAACACAATTTATCTTCGAGTTCGATTTCCCGTTCTTGGGTGGCAATAATAGCCTGGGTGATGACGCACTGGCTGTCAAAACCGACTGCGTGTAACTGTAACCACTGTTGAGCTTCATTGCCTTCGCGGAGAATTTTGTGCAAAGGTGAAAGGAAACAGCTGAAGCCTTGTTGTTTAGCGATCGCCCAAACATCTTCGTAAATTTCGCCAATCCAATTTCTCGCTGTGATGCTTCTGCCATCTTGCCAATGGGTTAGCTGAGCATCAAGACTAGCAGCAGCAGCTGCTGCTTCGTTGTCAGCAGTTAGAGTAACGAGTTCTTCGGCAGAAAAGGTGCTTTGGGTTAATGGGTCGATGCTAGGATTTTCGATTATTTGTAACAGACGCGCTTCTAAGGCGGCAGTAATCGCTAGTAAGGAAATGGGATCTGTAACTAAATCACAAATTCGCAGTTCTAACCGATTTAAATCGTAGGGACGGCGATCGCCATTTGGTCGCACTGATGCCCATAAATGCCGCACATTTTGCATTGTTCCAGCAGCTAGTTGATTTTCCACCCACTGGATATGATGAGCATGGCTGGCAAATAACGGCACGTGGCTAGGCGTCTGCGGGAACAAACCCCAACGGGTAGAGTGATAGCCAGTAGCTTTGCCGTCCAAGAAGGGAGATGAGGCACTCAAGGCTAAAAATAAAGGTGCTTCTAGACGAATTACCCGACACGCCCGCATTAATATTTCTGGGTCGCTAATGCCTATATTTATGTGTACGCTGGCAGTGACTACTTTTGTACCGTAGGTTTGCTCAATGTAGTCATGATAGGGGTTAGCTGGATCGGAACGCACAAAGCGATCGCTCCCAGCCAAGGACAAGGTACTCCCTGGTATCAGGGTGTAATTGCCCAAGCGATCGAGGTAGTTTCGCAGCGTCCGCCTGGGACGCAATAGGGCACACAATAAATTCTCGTAATTAGCCGATGGCTGGGTTATGTATTCCACGTTGCGGCTATCTGGCTCCCGAACAAATCCATCCAAAGCTGCAACAATTTTGTCGGAGAGACCAACGATTTCACCTTGAGGCGTGCCAGTATACATCTCAATCTCAAAGCCTTTTAATAAGACCACCTTGTTCTCCTTGGCTCTCTGTTGCCTATAAATTGTATCGAATTAGACGAATCTCTGGATCTATCTTTGATTCAATCAAAGGTTAAGAATCATTGAATCCCCAATTCATCCCAAATCAGGACGACAGATTTGTGAGGTTGTCCTCTGAAAAATTATTAATATTTTGTACTAAAAATATCCAATTATATGTACGCACCGTATGGTTTTAGGCCGTCTGTGTTGATTAAAATTGATTGTTAAAAACCATTAGCGCAGACCAAACACTTATCAAAGCATTCGCCTTTTAATCAATAGCCTGCCTTCTGATGGACTTAATCTGTCCTCGCTTAGTTTTACTATCAAGACGTTTTTTTTGAGAACTGCGAGTTGGTTTGGTAGGTTTGCGTTTTTTCTTCAGCACGACTACGCTTTTAATAAGTTCTTGAAGTCTTTTCAAAGCCTCTTCCCGATTCTGCTCTTGGCTGCGGTATTCTTGGGCTTTGATCACAATGACTCCCTCTTGGGTAATGCGTCGGTCGTTGAGCTTCAAAAGCTGTTCTTTATAAAAAGCGGGTAGTGATGAACCCTCAATGTCAAAGCGTAAGTGGATGGCAGTAGAAACCTTGTTGACATTTTGACCCCCTGCTCCTTGAGAACGAATCGCGCTAATTTCGAGTTCACTATCGGGGATAATGATAATATTTGATATTTGCAGCATAACTTAAATATATAGCGTTATTGGTGCTACGCGATCGCTCTCCAGCAAGGCAAGCTGATCGCACTAAAAAAAGTGTTAGTCCCTTGTGTGTTGGGTATAAAATCATAGAAACCTGGAGAAAACGATGACATTATAAACAGAGACACTACAGGCGACACCACCAATTTCTACCTTTGAGACACTTGAGGAGAAGCAAGAATTTAACTGGAGGCAATGTTGGTATACCGTTACGTTTGTGCAAGACTTGTCCACCAACCGCCCTCATAGCTTTTCCTTGTACGTTCAAAAACAAAGATGGACAATTTATGTGTTTAACAGATCGTTGTCCTCACCGTACAGCCAAATTTTCTGAACGACAAATTATTGACGGCAAAATTGAGTGTTTATATCACGGTTGGCAGTTTGGCAGTGAGGGTCAGCCCCTTCTGGAGCGAGACGCACTCGCGTTCGGGGAAGTTAAAAGTCAAAAGTCAAAAGTCAATTCCTAGCAAAGCATCCTTAGTTTTTCCTGTACTTAAGACACGTTTAGGACAATCTAGGATGTTTTACAACTGGTAAATACCTCTGGACAAAGCCCGTGACGAGGATTGAACTCGTGACCTCACCCTTACCAAGGGTGTGCTCTACCACTGAGCCACACGGGCGAAAATAGTTTTTGTTCTTAAGGTATAATGCTGGGCAGTTTGAATGTTACCCAGCCATTATAACTTATTATTCATTCGTAAGAGGTGGGCCGGGCTGGATTTGAACCAGCGTAGGCGCTAGCCAACGGATTTACAGTCCGTCTCCATTAACCACTCGGACACCGACCCGATTTGTCTCACGATTTAACATCATAGCACTAGCTTTTAGAAATTGCAAGTGGGTAGAAAAAATAAATTTTTGGTAGAGACGCAATAAAACCACGTCTCTACAATTTGTAGAAACTTATCCTAACTACACGCTCATCTCCAGCATTCGTTGCATTGGTCGCAGTGCAGCAAGGCGGATATCTTCTGACATGGTGATTTCGGGAGTGCGATTTTTCATTGCCCAGTAGAGCTTTTCTAGGGTGTTTAACCGCATGAATGGACATTCGTTACAAGCGCAGTTATTCATGGGCGGGGCGGGAATGAAGCGCTTTTGGGGAGCTAGTTTTTGCATTTGGTGAATGATTCCAGGCTCCGTTGCCACGATAAATTCCTGGGCGGGGCTGTTTTGACAATGTTTAAGTAAAGCTGCTGTGGAACCGATAAAGCTGGCGTGGCGCAACACACTAGTTTCACATTCTGGGTGGGCGATCGCCTCTGCTTCTGGATGGGCAATTTTTAACTCGACAATTTTCTTTTCTGAAAAGGTTTCATGGACAACACAGCTACCTTGCCACAGCACCAAGTTTCGTCCAGTCTGTTCCATGACGTAGCGCCCCAAATTTCTGTCTGGGGCAAAAATAATCGGCTGCTCTTTCGGTATTTGCTGTACAATCTTGACGGCATTGGAACTAGTACAAATAATATCGCTCATTGCCTTAATGTCAGCAGAGCAGTTGATGTAAGACACCACCAGATGATCTGGATGCGCTGCTTTAAAAGCTGCAAATGCCTCTGGTGGACAACTATCTGCCAAAGAGCAACCAGCGTTCAAATCTGGTAAAAGCACTAATTTATCGGGATTCAGTATCTTTGCTGTTTCTGCCATGAAGTGAACACCGGCAAAGACGATCACATCTGCACTGGTCTTTTCTGCTGCTTTGGCCAGTTGTAATGAATCCCCAATAAAATCTGCAATATCCTGAATATCCGGCTCTTGATAATAATGCGCCAGAATCACCGCGTTAAGTTCTTTTTTCAGACTCTCAATGGCGGTAAACAAATCTAATGGTAGTTCGCCCGGTTGGGTTTTTTCTCGTTGAGCTAGTGCAGTGGTAAACACAGTTAGGGGTTGCTCTCAGTTGCAATTTTTTGTCTTGTTGATTAATTATAGTAGTTTTTACCAAAAATAGTGGGTGGTTGATTTCTTAGAGATTATGTCCAAATCCGGCTGAGTTTCCTATGCTGGAGAAAGACGGCAAGGAAAGTGGCATGACCAGTCAGAAAACTCATTCGATAACCCTCAAAATTGCTGTAGTTGGAGATGTTCACGACCAATGGGAAGTAGAAGATGGCATTGCACTCAAGCATCTGGGTGTTGATTTAGTGCTGTTTGTTGGGGATTTTGGTAACGAGTCGGTGGAAGTAGTCAAAGCGATCGCTTCCCTCGATATTCCCAAAGCAGCAGTCATGGGCAACCACGATGCCTGGTTCACAGCTACGGAATGGGGACGCAAAAAGTGCCCCTACGACCGCTCTAAGGAAGACTGGGTACAGGAACAACTCGATTTATTAGGTTCTGCCCATGTCGGTTACGGTAAATTAGATTTCCCGGCTTGGGAATTAACTGTAGTGGGGGGTCGTCCCTTTACTTGGGGTGGGCCGGAATGGAAATTTGCGGAAATCTGCCGCGAACGTTACGGGATCACAGATTTGGAAGAATCTGGCGATCGCATCGTCAAAGCGGTGAAAAGCGCTGCTTACCAGACGATTATTTTTCTCGGTCATAACGGGCCTAGTGGGTTAGGCGATCGACCAGAAGACCCCTGCGGCAAAGACTGGCACCCAATTGGCGGCGACTTTGGCGATCCAGATTTTGCCGAGGCGATTTCTCAGGCTCTGACTGCTGGTAAGACTATTCCCCTGGTGACATTTGGTCACATGCACCGAACTTTACGGCACACCAAGAAAGAACTGCGAAAGCCCGTTTTTAGAAGTCCAGAGGGAACAATTTACTTGAATGCGGCTACTGTGCCCAGGATAGTGGAAAATGACGGCGAGAAGCTGCGTAATTTTTCCTTGGTTTCTTTAGAAGCGGGTGTGATTACCCAAGCCTCCTTGGTGTGGGTGGGGAATGACTTTCAGGTGGTGTCAGAAGAAATTTTCTATGAGCGATCGCATTCAGTAGTGCAACCTGCGTAGTGATAGGATATAGTATTATCTGTCAGCTTTGGTGCAAACCTACAAATGTGAGTTGCCCCTAGCTCGACAGTTTATTGGAGAGGTGGCAGAGTGGTCGATTGCGTCTGACTTGAAATCAGATGAACCGAAAGGTTCCGGGAGTTCGAATCTCCCCTTCTCCGTTGGATAAAAATTAGATTTTACAAATGTTATTAAAGATGTAAGCCATTGACTTAGATTTTCTCTGAGCAACGGCTTAATTCTGATTTGTTCTTTGATTAGTACCTATTGAATTTTTAAAATTAGGAAGAGTTTCAAAAAAAACTTAGTTAAAGGGATGCCTGCATAGACTCATTGATGGATTCATCTGCTTTTTCATACAGAGCATTAAGGTAATCACGCTGCCGCACGCCTTTAATATTACTACCTTTCAATAATCTCTGAAATAGGAGCCGAGCAGAATCATCATGTAAAAGTACATCACTTCCTGCTTGTAATTGTTTGCTTTGTGCAAAATTTTTGGCTTCCATCTTAGCCTGTTCTAGGTAGAAGTGGAATAATTTCACGGCTTCGTCTTCATTTCTTATAGGTGAAAGTTGAACTTCATTAGCAAGACGACCTTTAATAGCCGGAAGCATCTCACGGTAACGATTAAGAGCATCTGTAGTTAGAGCAACCATTAAGAAAAGATATTTAGGTAGTGCATCAATTAAAGCTCGAAGAGCCGATAAATATCTTAAAACTATAGTTTTTGATAAGCTGAAGTCTTGCTTTTCTAATTCATCTAGAAGAATAAAAATACCTTCTAGAGTTTTCATTTCTGAACCTAAATATACAATATCTCTTAATGCTCGTGTTTTTGCTTCTACAGTATCTAGACTAAAATTTACTCCTAGCTCAGTTTGATGAGTTTTTCTTACAGGTAATCCTAAAAGCCATTGATATGCTAGAGATATACGTTCATTTAATTTTTCTTCCGAATTAATAACATTTAAAAGAGCCTTAAGCATTGTTTTAATTTCAATCATCCGCACAAATTTTAACAATTTATCAATATCATCTATCTCTTCTTTTTTCTTTGCAAGTGCATAAATTGAACGACGTAAGTATTCTTCTCCTAGATTTTCAAATATAGACCTAATGAGTGGATCAAAAAATGGTTCTGGATCTGGAACATATCTAATAATGAAAAAACCATGTGGAGAAAGTGTTTCACGCAAAGCATTTTCATACGCATTCAGAAGGTTGGTCTTACCAATTCCTTGGCTAGCAGTTATTGAAATTACATGAGACTTACGATCTGAATAAAATGTCTTTACCGCAGCATCAACTTGCTTATCTGCTTCTGTTGACATATGCGGATGGCCACTGGTTTGTCCAGCACTGGGAAAAGGGTTACTCAACACACCAAACTTTTTATAGAGTAATTTGGGTTGCTCTTCTAGTGCGTTAGCAGTCGCCTCATCTGTAAATAGATTTTCAAGAGGCATTTTTAACTCCTTCTAGCTTGATACGTACAGCAGATGTACCAGGTATAAGAAAATCTCCATGATACAGATAAATTTTTTCTAACTGGGGAAGTCTGTCACTTGTCTTAATTATCCACAAATCGTGCTGCTCAAAACGAGTATCTGGAGTAGATCCTTCAGCATAGACATTCACTAAGTTTTGTTCTTGTGCTTCTTTGACTAGTTTTCTAGCGAATATGGGATGAACAGCATACTCAGTAGCTAATTCTTCTAACCAACGACCAGTAAGTATCCATTCTGTGTCTCCCTGTGAACGAATTGATTTATAAATCTCTACTGCTAAATTAGCAAAATCTGGTAATTCAGGTATGTTATCAGTGGCAACAATTTTTTGGTTTTGTATATTCAACCAAGCACAGGCTGCCTCACCAAGCTTGATGTAAGTTGATTTTGCTTTATTTGAAATTGGTAATGTGCTATATTCAACACTTCTACCTTGATTTACATAGTGACATACCGCTTCAAATGATGGTATTTTGTTCAAAGAAGATAAAATTTTTATATAATCTTCATTCAGGATACTTTGCCATAGAAATTTAAGTAATTCTGTGCATACAATTTTGTTATAATCAGCCTCAATCAATTTTCCACTATGCAGAAAATTCTTATACAAATTATAGCGAGATTGATGCGTCAACCCCAATTTATCTTGAGCCTCCTGATTAGTTAACTCTCCCTTGTCTACTAACGTTTTCATGAGTAAGAACATCTGATCTGGACTAAATGCATATGCCTTAGTTATTGTTTCTATATTTTGGCTAGAGACTGCATCAGTCTGACCTAGATTTTCTATATCTGTTGATAGTGAAGTAGAGGTATTATCTGTTGTCATAGAGGATGTTCCAGAGTTAAAATTTCCCCAAAGAAGATCATCTTTGACGTGAAGTGGTTGCCAAGTATATTCCCCACTAGGTATGCCCCATAGTTCTAATGACTGGTTAGTGTTGTAATTTTGCAAGCGCAGGCAACCAAAAGATACAGCTAATTCCCAAAGGACATCTGTCAGTGGTACTGTATATATTTTTTGACTGAAAGGATGAAAAAGAGAGCCTGTGAGTTTTTTACCATCAAATTTAGGAACAGAACGAGATTCAAAAAAGAATACATCCATTCCTTCAGCCAGCGTCATTCTAGCTAGACCTTGATCACTAGTTAGAAGAGCTAGCGCATGATCCGGTCGAACTTGAGTTTGAAAGCGTCGTGCAGTTTCTAAAATTAGACGATCGGCAAAACTTCTAGTTACATTTTGTAAACCTAGAGCTTTATCTTCAGAATCGCTACTAGGTGTCACAATACCCCGTAGGGGATCAGCACCTAAATCACCACGTTCTATTTCTGCATCCGAATGTAATTCCAGACGAAGTAAAGTTCTTTGCCCTCCTTGACTAAGAAGATGTTGACGAAGTGTTGCAGGGTTATTCTTAGTTTTGTTCTTATTTTCATTACTCCAGCGAATTTTAGAAAGATAATTATCTACTTGTGTAACTATTTCCATATGAACTATTGCTGGTACTTTAATCCTTACCCAAGGCGTAAGAAAGCGACATAAGAAATCAAGTCCTCCTTGGTGAACGGCTGATGTATCTGTAACAACTGTGATCGGTTTCTGTAAAGGTATTTTGGAAATAGTTCCAACATCAAAAATCGGTAAAAGGAGGAGAGTCCTCCGCAGTACATCCTGTAATCCTTCCCTAAAAGCTTTTTGAACACTATCTTTATTCTGTAGATTATCAAGAGCATTAGTAATATTTTTATTGAGGTTTTCTGATGATGGTAGTTGCCACTCAAAACCACCAAATTTAGCAGCACAATACTCATCATATCTGACATCATTTTGAGGAGATATCCCTCCCGGTTGTAATGTAATAGTCCCAACATTCACCCATTTGTCACGCCCAAAACAAATATCTTCACCAATAGATATTTCAAATGGCTCTCCATTCTTACCTATTTGGGCAAGAAATTTTAGTGCATCTTCTTTACTGAGCAATTTTAATTCCATATGCTTATTATTTTAATGAAGGGACACGTTGACATCTGGAACATTAGCAAACGTATCACACACCCACTGAATATGCTGGCGTAAGGCTAGAAGTTGATGTTGACGAAGATTGACAGTATCACTATTAGATAAGGGTCTAGTTTCTTCTGAGTCACTCCAAGATGATTCGTCATTAGACAATATCTCGTCTATTACTTGGATAACTTGCTTAAACTGTTCAATTCCACGTTTCTCGGGTTTTATTCCTAGTGTAAATTTTTCAATTAATTCTTCCCTTAGTCGCTGAGTTTGCTCACTGCTGGTCACGGAATCAAAAGGATGTTCAGACGGTTCCCAGGAATAAATTTGTTGTTGATAAAATGTCGGGTCAACTAAAGTATTTGTGTTGGTATCTAAGTATTTTTTTTCCCAACGACAAGGTTGCCAAATCGTGAGCTTTAATGGACTTGAATTATTGCCGATCATAGGGATTAATTTTCCATAGTAATTAATAATTAGTATTCAGTCTAAATCTAACTATCAAGTTTTGTTAAATTTAGAATTCATAGCGTTTTTGATGGTCTAGTCAAGTATTGACTGAACTTATTGGCTATTCCAATCATAATTGCAACTCGGCTAGACTCATTCAATAGCGAGATGCGATCGCTTTCTCCTGCTCTTTTAGCTCCTGTTAGCATTGCCGATAAATCTTACTGGCAAGTCAGTAGTACTGCATTAAGAAGTTACTCTTCTATATTGTCCTCTGAATTTTCTAACTTATCTAGCGCATCCGAAATTGCTTGCCTGATAAATTCTGGGTAGTTATCTAGACCTTTTAATTTTTCCAGCATCGATGGGGCAAGTCTGAGAGTTATTTTTGCGGTTAATGGTTCTTCCCTATTAGTGGTAAATTGATGCTTTTTCAAATAAGGTTTTTCTTCGTAATTAGGCATAAAAATATTTTTTATATTAATTATATCGCAAGACTTCATGCGATAATTTAATTGGCAGCTAGCCGAGCCTCACGAGTTGGGATAGCTGCCACACCCAATTACAAAATTAGGCATTTCTATGTTTACACGTTCTGAACTTGAAAGCAAAACCCTTAAAGAATTGAAAGATTTAGCTGCACGGTACGGAGTCAAGCCAGTAGGGAATCCAGGGTATAAAACAAGCTAGATTACTCCTTTATTGGCTTTTCCAATGCAAGCTATTGGGCAGTTCCAAGACCAAAAAACAGGTTTAAGGAATCCTGGTTGGAGAAGTACTGAAGCGCTTGGCATGATGCTTTGTGAAATTGGAGAACCTACTGATGAACAAGCCGCGCTGATTCGCGCAACGCTGGAGGGTAGGTTACTTCCACTGCCTGAACGCTACAACCAAACTAGACTGCTAAATCTTCACAATACTAAGCAATTGATTCAAGAAGCAATTGAAACACTGAATAAATAGCATAAATGTTAACTGTTGGCTGTTGGCGGTTGATAGTTAACCGTCAACCGTCAAGAGCATAAGTGGCTGTGCAATTTAAAAGCCTAAGTTCCTTATGGTAACGATCGCAAAATTTTGCTTTTCTAATTAGATGGATAAAGCCATCCTTTAAACAGGCGTGTTACTTGGGGCATGATCACCCAAGTCATCAACGGCATCATGATACTAATACTCACCAAGTTAGCTAGCCAAAAAGGTAGCGTACTGGTAAACGGTCTAAGGAGTCCAGGCAAGAAAGAAATGACTGGATAAAGGCCGACTGCACTGACGATCGCAGTTTTCCATTTGGGTGGCGGCGGTGCATGAGGTATTTCTGGTAAGGCAAACCAAGCTTCCAGACAGTTGACACGCATAACTTTGGGCTGATCTACAGTCAAGGCCTGCGCTCGCGCAATCCAACCTTGACAGATGACGGATTCTTCCCACTCTTGCAAGTGTTCAGGGGTGTCAAACCGCAGAATTAGCTGCCACTGACCTCGTTTAGTGGCGGGATATAGCACGTCACTTCCCAAGTAGCCGGGGAATGTGCTAGCTGCTAGAGTCACTCCTCGTGTAGCTTCTTCAAATGCAGCTTCTAATCCAGGTTTAACTCGATGAGCGATCGCAATGACTCCAGGGGCTAAATTGATAGGTCGTTTAATTTGATCCATTGGCTTTTCCATCGGAATTCGTAATTCTTGGTATCCAGTAAAAAAGTTATTGAAGAGAGCTTTTTTACTTCTTAAACATCTTCTTAAAATGAAAAAACAGTCCGCACTGTGCCAGTGAGAATTGTGCCGTTTGATTCTTGATTACTAGGGTTATTAATGACTTGTATCAACGGTGTAATTCGGATTTGGTCATTTAGTGGAAAATTATAGAAGCCTTCAAAATTAGTCTGAGTAGCATTACCCACAGCGTTTTCAATGAATGGCTGACCGATGGCAATTCCTGCAATCGCTCGCTCAACAAATAAATTTGGAAATGCCAACCCTACCATCCAATAATTAGGGTTAATATCCCCTACGGTTGTGTTGGGGTAAGAACCATAGCCATATCGCCCAAACACACCTAAGCGATCGCTCAATGCTAGTTCAAAATTTACCCCTAAAGCATCAAAATCGCTACCAAATACCCTACCACCGCTATATTGCAGACGCAGGGTAAAGGCTTTACTCGGCGCATATTCTAATTCAATAATTCCTTGATAAGGATCGCCAAATAAGCCTCCATCGGCTCCTCCACCCCCGACAGGAAATAGTCGAATATCTTCAGGTCTACCACCTCCAAAAACTTGGGCATTTTCTGGGAGGGCATTTTCTGAATCTCCAGCAATGTATACTGCTCGTAAATGTAAAGCGCCGTTACCTGGATTCCAATCAATGGCAGCACCAGCACCTCTGGCTCTAGGAAATAGGATGAAGTTATTGACTAAAGCTTGAGTGGAAAAATCTAGAAAACTGACGTTAGCATAACGATTTTTGTCTACAAAATCAGGGGCTGTAATTGATGGGCCCAGAGTCACACTCACATCGTCAAATAAAGGAAAAGTGTAATACAGACGAGCAACGCTCAATTCTCCATTTCGACCGGGAATTGAGAATTCTAGAGTACTGCCTAAGTTGGGTTCAAGGAAGCCAGCTGCGTTATCATCAGCACTGTCACTGCCAGTCACCAATCTAACTTGCAGTAAATCCTTACCTGTAAAACTAGTGTTCAGGTTGAGGGTAACTCTGTAGATCAAAGTCGCATTGGGGTCATTTTCGGTAATCTCAGCGCCTCTGGGAGCAATAATGCGATCGCTATCAAATCCGCCTGCATTCATCGCTAAGATGACTTGACCTCCTAGTTTGGTCGTGCTAGAAAACTGATTTGCTTCTAGTGAACTAGAGCGAGTTTCTAACTGATTGACTTGCTTTCGTAAGGTAGTTAACTCTGCTGTAAATTCGGCTTGAAGTCGCTGCAATACCACTAAGTCTTCTGGGGAAATGATATTTGCTTTTCCCTCAGCAACAAGTCTATTAATTTGCTCCAGAACTGTATTTAATCCTGCCGCAAATTCATATCGGCTGATTGCTTGATTACCCCGATATGTACCGTCAGGATAACCCGAAATGACACCGTATCGCTCAACAAGCGATCGCAGTGCTTGAAATGCCCAGTCGGTTGGTTGCACATCCAAAAACTGGCTAACAGAAGTGACTTGAGCCACCTCTATTTCTGAATTATTGGAGGGCGTTTCAATTAAAGGTAGGGCAGGTGAAATCATCGGACTAGCAATAATGGACATACTGCTGAAGAGTAGCAGCGTCATGAATTTGAGCATTGCAGAATTCAAAGAAATTAACCGTCGAACTAGAAGAATTGCACGATGTTGCAGATTACAGGAAATGATAATTGTGACTCATGACTTGTCTAGGAATCACTTTTATGTAACTGCATTTACCCCCCCAATTTTCAGCAAAAAAGATTCAAACAGCGACGACTTCAAAAGCGCTACTGTAAACGTGAGGTTCAACCTTGGCGATCGCTTCATAGAATACCTCATCGTGAAGCTGTTGAAATCGGGGATGCTGTCTCAAGGCATCAATTTGGGCTGCTGATTCCCAGTGAGCAATTGCCGCAATCTTGGAACCATCGTCACTTTTGAGTAATTGAGCATCCAAAAAACCAGGCTGAGATTGCACCACTTCGGTATAAATCTGATGAATGCGTTGAAATGCATCTTCCTGTTTGCCATGATTAACGGTAAAAATGTTCACAAAAGTAATCATAAAATTGGAAATTATTGCAGACTATTCTCTGTTTAACTGTTAATTCGATGGAGTTTGATGAAGAAGAATTCAGAAGTCAGAATTCAGGAGTCAGAATAAATCAGTCCGGAGTAGCACCCGCGACTGATTGAAGACCACCAAATTGAAAATTTGGTGGGGGTATTAAACCCGGTTATTCATCCGCCAGTCCTACAAAATTCATTCTGAATTCTGACTCCTGAATTCTGTTTGATAAACCCGATTTAACACTTGGGATATCGCTTCTCCACCATCGGAATTCACTAAACTCAAGTTTGTGGGTGCTTGACTGATAAATTGACCATAGGAAGCGGTTAGATAAGATTTGTATTCTTGGCGTTCGCTAAGATGAGTTTGGAAAAAAGCCACTCCCAAACCATTCATATAAGAATAAACACTTTTTCTATCAGGCCCTAGCAATCCTTCCGGTACAGGGATAACTGTTTCGCTGCTTGGTAAATCTGATTGTACAGAGAAGTGAGTGGCATTTTCAATCAGTGCCAAGTATTTATCTTTGCTAGGTAACTGAGAAAAAGGTTGAATTTGTTCGGGAACTGCGGGGGTGAATATATCTTGACTAGCAGCCACCATCATTACAGGAATTGCTATTTTACTGATGCCTTGTTTTCCAAACAAAACACTATTCAAAGGATTCATCACCATAATCGCTTTAATGCGATCGTCTTTTATGGAATAGTTATCAGGTTTGAGGTCGTTGGCACGACATTGTAAAAAACTAGAAATATTTAAAGAACGATTGGGATTACATTCTTGGCGAATTTTTGCAAAATCAAAACTTCCTCCAGCCAATGCTAAAGCTGTATAACCGCCAAGTGAATGTCCTATTAAACCGACTCGTTGCAGGTTTAATTTATTTTGAAATTTGGAGTCAGTTTCGTTCAGACGTTGGAGTTCATCTAAAAGATATTTGACATCCAAAGGACGGTCAATTAATTCTGTGGGTTTGGGAGGACTAGCAATTCCGGCTAAAAATTGTTGAAATTGTTTAGAGTTAGCAACAGGATGGTCAAGAGCAGCGACGGCAAAACCATATGATGCTAAGTGTTCAGCTATATAAACAAAACTATTGCGGTCTTCTGCTAAACCGTGAGAAATCACGATTACCGGGTAAGGTTTTGGTGTGATTGCTGATTTCGGTTGGGGTAAGTAAACATCGACATCATATTTCCGTTCTACAACAGTTTTTGAGTGCCCATCACGAGAGCGATCGTGTAAGGTTAAGGTAATTTTTGTAGAATTAAATTCACCACGTTGACGAATATCTGGTTTTTGAGCAAAATCTATGGGTGGAAGATTGGTAGTTTCTTGAAGTGATATTTTTTGAATTTCCGAAACAACTATATCTCTTTTTTGTAGCAGTTGTGATAACTGCCCCATTATCTGCATAGTTTCTGAAAAATTGAGACGAATACTAGGAGTGGAATATTTTTTAACGATATTCATCACAGTCAATCCTTCAGGACTGGCAGCAGATAATATTAAAGCAGAACGCAGAGCATAAAAACCATTTATTCTATTTTGCGTTTGCAGCAATTCTCCAAAGCGTTGCAGCATTTTTTCACCGATAGGAGAATAGGTGAATTGCGATATAACAGTGGGAGAAATTTGAAATTTTGTTCTCAGAAACTCTCGCATCTGAGCTAATTGCTCTGGGTTAGCACGATTGGCATAAAAAGCAAAGTCTTTGGTAATTTTTCCTTCGTTGGCAAACACTTCTAAGTCTTGTGTGGCAATATCAAAGTCACCAAAAGGCGGATAATTAAATTCAATGCGGTCTGCTCCTAATGTGGGGGTAGTAATGGCAATACTGGAGATTGTGCCGAAAAAGTAGCAAAGAGTTTTTTTCCACATGAGAGATTGATGCGGTGGGATTTATGAGGTTGTAGATAAATAGATTGGAATGCTGAATGGATCGCTCTAAATCACAGCGATCGCTGTTATAGCCGCACCTGTTACAATCACAGCAACTGCACCGACCATCGATAACTTTTGCAGCCATCTGGCACTATTGGGTAAGCCATCTATCCATTGATGAGCATAAACGACAACTAACCCAATAGCCACCAACACTGATGCTAATCCCAGACTAAATGCACTAATCAACACCACTCCATAAGCAGCTTGATGTAAAGCGATCGCACTCAACAACAAAACCAGTGCTGATGGACAAGGTACAATTCCCCCAGCGATACCCAATGCAATTAGCGATCGGGTTGTGACAGATTTGCTCGGTGGGTGATGGTGGTGATGGCTGTGATGGTCATCATGTTTATGAGTGTGTTCATGAGCATCAAGACGTTGATCGAGCAACCAAAAGCCTACTCCACATACAGTTAGACCACTGAGTAAACTGAGAATTGGATAAAGGGTTTCTGGGACGATGTATTGTGAAGCCACCAATGCCACAATTGCCAGGATAAAAACTCCCAGTGTATGAGTGATAGTTGTAACTAGACCCAATAACACTGCCTGTTGTGGGGTTCCCTGCGATCCTACAAGATAGGCAGCCACCATTGTTTTGCCGTGTCCGGGTGAAAGGGCATGTCCGGCTCCAAATAGAAAGGCGATACCAAATCCGGTAATCACCAAAGTTGGAGTTAGCTGTTGATGAATCAGCGTTTTGGTAAAAAATTCACCATGTCCAATATGAGCGAGCGCAGGTTTTGCTGTGAATAGGACAAATATTCCTGATACTATTGCCCAAAGGTAAGACATCCATTGGCGGTGTAATGGGAGCATAAGAATTAGTTATATCTCTCTTTTATAAGTCTCTTGATGACTGCGGTAGAGCCAATAACCAATTGCCGCCAAAATTTCGTTAATGGTAGCAATCACAACGTTGGGATAAATTGTGATCCCAGCAATTATGGGTAAGGGTTCATCAGGCATTGCACTTAAGCTGGTGCCAGGAACCAGTAAAGTTGTGAAGAAAAATGGTGCCCAGAAAAGCACAGGAACCAAAGTTGCAATTGTAGTGCTGACTTGTGACTCTGCCGATCGCCGCCAAAGCAACCAGAGGGCAATTACGGATAAACTAGCCAGTAACCACAACATCACCACATCATGAAACCGAGCATGAGGTACCCAAGTTGGGTTAAAGATATGGCTGGCGTTCCAATCTACAGCCACAGAAACCACAGCTGTATTCACAATTACCACAGACAGTAAAATCCGACTCAGTTTTCCTTTTGACATGGTATTCACCATTATGAGTGTTGAATTTATGCCGACTGATGAGCCGGTGTAATTAACAGACGACCGATATTTACGTTACTTGGTTGTTCGAGTATAAAACGAATGGCTCTAGCAATATCTTCAGCAACAAGCGGCTGTGCGATCGCTACCATTTGCTTTTGATCGTCACTCCAGCTCTGATAGAGGTTTGTTGCTACTTTTCCTGGTTCAATACAGCTGACACCAACTCCACTGCCTGCTAATTCTAAGCGTAGGCAATCGGTGAAAGATTCAATGGCGTGTTTCGTACCGCAGTAAGCCGCCATAGTGGGATAGTTGGTTGTTCCTGAAATACTAGAAAGATTGATAATAAACCCATTACTCTGTTGTTTGAAATGCTTTGCAAAGAAATATGCCAACCGAAATGCAGCTTCTACATTAATACGAACCATTTGACAAATTTCTTCAATATCAATGGTTTCAACGGTACCCACAACCATGACGCCGGCATTATTTACAAGTGCATCTACTCGACCAAAGGAATTAAGTGCCGTCTCTAATAAGCTTTTGGGTAAGTCGGAATCTGTGACTTCGCTGGCAACAAAGGTAGCATTGGTGAGTTTGCTAGCGAGTTGGTGAAGTTTATCTTTATTTCTAGCTGTGAGAACAAGGCTCATACCTGCGGCATCTAATTCGTAAGCGGTTGCTTCGCCAATACCACTGCTAGCACCTGTGATGATAGCAACTTTATTTTTTAAGTCCATATGTTTGTTTGGTGATTGTAGGATGAATTATTAACAAAACGTCAGATTTCTACTGCGAAATGACCAATCACAGCATCCTTTAAAACTGGATAGATGATGTATTCAAAGGAGAAGTTTGTACCGCTAACGATGTTTTAAGACTTATGATTTTTTCTTGATAAATTACAGTGTGCGATCGCAGCGCTTTTCTGCTTTGAGAAGTGCTTCTAAGAGGCTCTCAATATTCCATTCATTCTGATAGCGTACATTGTTGATGAAAAATGCAGGTGTACTATTAACACCGCTACGTATACCACTCTGAAAATCTTCAGCTACACGGTCAGCATAGATGTGATTTGCCATATCGCGCAGGAATTGAGGGACGTTGAGTCCCAATTGATGGGCGTACTCTACTAGATAACCATTATTTAGTAAATTTTGACACTTGAATAGAGTGTCGTGCATTTGCCAAAACTTACCCTGCTCGGCAGCTATTTCGGCTACTTCAGCTGCTTTTTGGGATTGGGGATAGATTTGGGGTTGGGGAAAATGGCGAAATGCAAAGTATAGTTTGTGGCCAATTCTTTGTTGAATTTGTTGGATAATTGTGTGAGCTTCATTACTATGAGGGCATTGATAATTGCCATACTCAACCAGCACTATAGGGGCATCCATCGCTCCTTGAGTATGATCGCGTTGTGAAATCGGTACGATCAATCTGTTGTTATCGTTTATCTGACTCATGGAAAACCCCTGTGGAGGAAAATCAGAATGCTGTGAAAGTCTTGTGAAAAATCCTCCTGATTAATATGTCTGCGCTAAAGCTTTGACAACAGAATTCAGAATTCAGAATTCAGAAGTCAGAATTCAGAAGTAAAACGCTTTACTGAGACTTCGGTTGTGTAGTTCACTTTTTTCTAAATCCGCTGTATCTTGCATTTGCTAGATGGGTTTACTTTATAGAATCAGCCAAACTTTGTCCCTATACTAAAGTTAAAGTTTTTAGCATCTACAAAGGTCAGGATTTGCTTGGTCTAAAAATGAGGGAATTTCCATAACTTATGGCTAGTACAGCGCGGCGTGAATAAACCTACCATTCAAGAATCCCCGTGCGTTCACGCCGGGGAGTGTCAATCAAGGCTGACGATTCCCCGCTTGAGGGCTGTAATCACTGCTTGGATGCGATCGCTAACTCCCAATTTACTCAAAATATTATTGACATGGTACTTAACAGTACCCTCTGATATCTGCAAAACAGCACCAATTTCTTGGTTAGTCTTACCAGTAGCCATGAGGCGGATGACTTCTAGTTCTCGTTTGCTTAGTTGCAGTATACCTACCCTTTCTGCTAGTTTGGCTCCTACCGAAGCGGGAATGTACTTTTGTCCAGTGTTAACAACGCGAATGGCTGCGAGTAGTTCATCAGGTTCCGCATCTTTGAGCAAATAACCTTTTGCCCCAGCCTTGAGTCCGCGATAGATGTCTTCGTCACCGTCGTAGGTAGTCAGCACAATAATTCGGGAATTTTCAAACTCGTTGCAGATGGCGGTAATAGCTGCGACTCCATCCATTTCTGGCATCCGCAAATCCATGAGTGTGACATCAGGTTGATGTTGACGAAATGCTGCAACTGCCTCACGCCCATTACAAACCTGTCCGATAACTGTCATATCTGGTTCGCGATCGATCATTGCCGCTAAACCCTGACGAACAACGGGATGATCGTCAACAATCAAGATGCGGATTGGGTTTTGCGAGGCCATAGCAATTTTGGATTTTAGATTTTGGATTTTGGATTAAAAGACTCTCGCAAAAAGGGCAACGACGGGAATTGCACCCGTATCTCCTGGTGTACTCCAAGGAATTCTACTGTTTGAACTACGTTGCTGGGGCAGCGAACCGGATCGAACGGCTGTCTTCTGCCTGGAAAGCGGACGTTTTACCATTAAACTACACTGCCAGAAATTACCAATCTGTTTCTGTATGGTCTTTAATTAATTTAGCAATTTGCCAACGATACGTTGTGACTAAATCTTGGTCATATTAATTTTAGATTTTGGATTTTGGATTAAAAGACTCTCGCAAAAAGGGCAACGACGGGAATTGCACCCGTATCTCCTGGTATACTCCAAGGAATTCTACTGTTTGAACTACGTTGCTGGGGCAGCGAACCGAATCGAACGGTTGTCTTCCGCGTGAAAGGCGGGTGCTCTACCATTAAGCTACACTGCCAGAAATTACCAATCTGTTTCTGTATAGTCTTTAAATAATTTAGCAAAAGGTGTTTTACCTTGGTTAATTCCTAGATAAATTGGGTCACAAATGCGTGCAGCTGCATCATTGATATCAAAGGGAGGATAAACGCCACGTTCTTGCATGGATTTTGCTTGATCATAGGGGTGTTGGAAGCTAATCCATCCAGGGTCTACTCCATTCATAAAAATACGATGTTTGGCGTATTCTTTGGCACAGGTACGGGTCATTTGATTGAGAGCAGCCTTTGCCATATTGGTGTGCGGATGTCGCCAAGGTTTGTCAACATCGTTAAATCGCCCTTCCATTGAAGAAACATTAATGATGTATTTATTAGTTTCTTTGTAGTTGCTCATTAATTGCTTGAGTCTACTGTTAATGACAAATGGAGCGATCGCATTAATTATATGCACTTCCAATAATTCTAAAATACTGACTTCATCATCCCTCATCAGCCAGCTATTAAAAGGACGCAAGTCAAGTTGTTGCCCATCATCGGTATACCCTCCCAGAGGGAAAAAAGCCGAATTATCTACGCCGTCTTCGGGAATCAAAGGAATTTGGGAGAGGAAAGCAGAATTTTCGGTAAATGTGGCTTTTTTTTCTTCTATGCTAGGTAATAGTGCAGGATTCTCTGTGTTTACCGCGTAATTATGACCTACTAACATCTGTATTTCTGGCGGTAGTTCTCCGAAGGACAGTGCTTCAAACTCAATTAAATGACGATAAAACCCAGGCGGGCGACGTACTGTTTGCGCGGCATTATTGATAATAATGTCGAGTCGCGGGTAAAACTTGCAAATGTGTTGGGTAAATTGCTCAACACTGTGGAGATGGCGCAAATCGAGTCCGTAAATTTGCAAACGATGCTGCCATTCTTCAAAATCTGGCTCTGCTGCGTACCTTTTTGCCGCGTCATGGGGAAAACGGCTGGTTGCAATCACAGTTGCACCATCTCGTAACAGTCTCAACGCCACCCCATAACCAATCTTGACTCTGGCTCCTGTGATAACGGCAATCATACCCCGTAAATCAGCAGTTTGCTGACGCTTGCTGAAGTTCAGATTTCCACACTCAACGCACAGTCCAGTGTAAAAGCTATGACCCTGTAAAAAAGTTGTCTTGCAGACAATACAACGTGGTGATTTGGTCATTTGTCATTTGTCATTTGTCATTTGTCATTTGTCATTTTTCATTTGTCATTTTTCATTTGTCATTGGGCATTGGTTATTTCTCCCCCTGCCTCCCCTGCCTCCCCTGCCCCCTCATCCCCCTCATCCCCCCGCGTCTCCTGCCTAAATTCATCCCACTGTTCTCGAACGCGTGGTATTATTGCCTACTGTCGGTTGATTATTATTGTAATTTCGGTTCCCTGTCCTGGAATACTTTGGATTGTCAAGTGTGCGCCGGTGCGATCGCTACGTTCTTTGATACCCATCAATCCAAAACCCTTAACAGTAGACAAACTATCTGTGTCAAATCCCTTTCCATTATCTTTGACCCGCAAGATAAATTGCGTCGGTTCGTAAACGAGTTCAATCTTGATTTCACTTGCAGATGCATATTTAATAGCGTTTGTCAATGCTTCTTGCCCAATGCGTAGTAAGTTATTCTCGATATCTACCGATAGGGGATAGATTTCGCCGATAATATTACAAATTATCTGGGTATCAATAGAAGCAGACATCTGGGCAGCGAAACGGTTAAAAGCTTTAGGTAAATTGCTAGTTTCTAAAATTTGGGGACGCAGAGCATTCACCGAATGCCGTGCTTCGGCAAGTCCTTCACGAGCCAGATCCCGCGCTTGAGTGATGTGTGCAAGCACCTCTGCCAATTCGCTAGGAACTATCCTGGAGGCAGCACCCAACTGTACAATTACGCCTGTGAAGGCTTGAGCCAGGGTATCATGGATTTCTCGTGCCATGCGGTTGCGTTCTTCCAAAATCGCAGCTTGGCGGCTCTGTTCACCTAAATGGGTCAAATGAATCGCTAATGTTGCTTGTTGTGCCAATGCCATAATCAGTTCAATATTTTCGGGTAAGCTAGTCCTTGGTTCCCGAAAACACAAACCAATAAAACCCAGGGGGCGAGAACCCAGAATCAACGGTACGCGGACGATAGAACGATGCCCTTGACTACGATGCCACTTAATTCCAGAGTCAACCTGTTGATTCCAGTCATCCAAATTAAAGAAAATCGCCTCGCCTCTCAAAAGCGCTTCTTTCCAAAAAGAAAGAAGATTACCTGTAACAGGCACTCTAAATTGTTCTAGTTCAGCGGATGTCTTAATGGGAAGCACTCGTCCCTCTCGGACATATCGTTTCATGATTTTTGTATCGGAGGTTTCGTTGTAGAGGAACAGTGCGGCTGCATAGGATTTGGCTTGGGCGGAGGCTTCTAGCAGAATATGTTCCCAAAATGTTTCTAAGTCTGGTTCATCTGCCAGGCGATTTACACAGCCTCGGAGTGATTCGTTGGCTCTTACTAGTTCGGCAATCTGCTCTTTTGCGGCTTTTTTTTGTTCTTTGAGGATAGCGGCTTGTTTTGCCTCTTCTGCCAATCTAGTCAGTTGAATCGCCAGTGTTCCCTGATGTGCCAGGGCTTGGGCTAATTCAAAATCTTCTGGTTTCAAGGTAGCTTTTTGCTGGAATGCCAACCCCAAGAAACCCAAGGCTATGTCACCCAAAATCAGGGGAATACACATAGCTGTCTGATGTCCTCGTGTACGATGCCACTCCAAGGCTACAGGCCAGTGTTCTGGATGAGCGTTTTCCCAAATTGCAAATTCCAGCGGTTGTTTTGTTTGCACCATGATTTTCCAAGCGCCGGTAATATCTGCGGGAATGGGATTTAGGAAAGGTTCGATGTCTTGTAGTTGATTTTTGGGGAGTACTTCATCTGTCTCAGAACCCAAATGCAAGCGCAGTGTATGGGAGGGAGGATCGTAGAGGAATAGATGTGCGCGTTGGGCACTTAGTTGATGTTTAATTTCTAAGATCACATGACCGAGAAAGGTATCGAGTTCGGAGTCGGCGGCGAGGCGATCGAGACTATTTTTAAGTGCTGTGTTGGCTTTAGACAGTTCTGCAACTCGTTCTTCAGCAAATCTGGCGCGTTCTGTAATCAAGCGCTCAACTAACTGTTTGCGGTGTAAAGCTGCTCCAATGCCCTCAGCAGCAGCGGTGAGTACATCAATTTCTTGCTGACTCCAGTGACGACGGGTAAGACAATCATCGAAGGCAACACAGCCGATGTAACGCCCTTCAATGAATAATGGAACTCCCCCAGAGGATTTTACACCAATAGATTCAAACTGCACTCTGATGGTATCAGGTAAATGGTCAACTATACGCCAAATAGAACGACCTGCATGTAGTTCTATTACCATCACCTCGGCATCATCATTATCGATCGCTGCCATAGTGGGATGATTGATCTGGGGAGTAATTCCCTCAGCTACCCATTCATAGGTAACCCAATGTTGTAATTTTTGTGTGGCTGGGTTTTGACGTTCGAGGATGAGTTGGACGCGACTGATATTTGCGACTTGTCCGATCGCTTGCAGAGCAGTTGGAATTGCTACATCAATATCCTCAGTTTCCAGTAGGTTTTTAGTAATTTGGGCAACTACAGAAAGTAAGCGATCGCGTTGTTGCAATTCTTGATTAACTTTTGCCAGTTCTACGGTGCGTTTTTGTTCGGCTTGCTGGATGCGTTGACGCGCAATTGCACTGCCAATACAAGCGGCTACAGTTTTGAGTAAGGCTAGTTCCGCCGATCCCCGGCGCTTGGCCTCACGACAGTCATCAAAACCAAATACTCCCCAGCACTGACCTTCGACAAAAATCGGGACAACATGCAATACCTTGACACCGAGTGCAGCTTGCCCGCTGCGAAACGGCTCAGGCATTTCCTCTAGAAGATAGCTAAGGTTTTGTCCTTGCTTAATGCGCTCATACCATTCGGCAATCCCTCCCTCTTCATAGCTTCCTTGGGCTTCATCAGGGTGAGAGATTTGGGACACTGTATAAGGTGAATTCCATTCGTATAACATCTTCCAGCAGTGTAAAGGTTGAGATGGATGAGCAAAATTCTCGATGACTGAAACGCGATCGCAATCCAAACTTTCCCCAATGACTTTTAAGGCAGTATTCACCGCTCGATCAAAGTTTTCTATGGTCAGTAAAGCATTGACCGCTGTTGTGGTGGCTTCTAAAATGCGATCGCGGTTTTCTAACAGACGATTTTGGGCTTCGAGTTGTGCGACTCGTGCTTCTTGTAATTCGGTGTTGTCCGTATTGATGCACCAAGCACTCACCGCCAATTCCTCGTCATTTTGTTTAACGTCAAGGCGATCGCCATTCAAATTTTCTCCGATAATTTGCAGTGGCGTATTCACTGGTTCAGAGTCTCCTCGCACTATCATGCTACCATTAGCAATAAACTCTTTTGGGAGGTCAATCAATGGCTACCCTTCATACGCTAAACATACCTGATGAGTTATACGCACAGCTGCAAGAGTTAGCTCAAGCGGAAAATAATTCAATTGATGCTCAAGTTATTACAATCTTGCAGAGTGCTTTGCAGGCAAAAACGCAGCCTACAGAAGACGAAAGGCGAAAAAATGTCCCAAAACTTCTGGAGGAAATTAGTCGCCATCGCCGTCGCTTGAATCCAGCAGACTTTGGATTACCTGATAGTACTGAACTGATTCGAGAAGACCGTAATAGATGACAACCCATCTCCGATGCGTTATTGATACTAGTGTGTGCATTAAGTATTTTATCGCTGACCCACTAACTGCTAAAGTTAATCAACTATTGGGTCATCTTGCCAATCCACAGACTGAAATTTTTGTACCAGACCTTTTTTACATTGAGTGTGCTAACGTTTTATGGAAGTACGTGCGTGCAAGGATGTACACTGCTGCTGAAATACAGACAGATTTGGCAACTCTCAAAAGTTTCCCTTTGCGCGTCGTCTCCACGGCTGATTTAATGGTGAATGCAGTCAGTATCGCCTTGGCTTATGGAACTTCCGCCTACGATGGTTCTTATGTTGCGCTTTCACAGCAGGTAGGTGCTACTTTGCTAACTCTCGACGGTAAGCTGGTGAAAGCTTTAAGTACTTCGCCTTACAAATATTGAAGCAGAAAGCCCACCAGTAACAGCCTGAAAATCCAAAAAATTTTCAGGCTATTACGTCCTTCAGGGGTGGGGACGCCAGTGGCCTGCGACGGGAAACCCGTCTACAGCGCTGGCTCATGAATGCGTTGCACCTTTAGGTGCAGTCCCGGTCTTATCGTGTTTTTTGATTGGCAATATACTTTTTGATTGTCTCACTTGAAGCATCCCCCGCCGTTCCACAAAAATAACTTCTTGTCCACATCGAAGGTAGTCTTAATAAATGGGGGAATTCTTGCCTTAGTACTCTAGATGTATATCCCTTCAACCTAAACATAATTTGGTCTGGAGCTAATGTAGGAGGACAGCTAACAAAAAGATGCACATGGTCTTCCATGATTTCAAGAGCTAGAATCTCGCACTCTAGCTCTTTCGTCTTTTCATAAAGCAACTCCTCAAGTTTGATAGCAACATTTGCAACTAATACTTTTTTGCGTCTTTTTGGTATCCAGACAAAGTGGTAATTAATCAGAGTGACCGATGTTGTCTTGTGCCTATAGTTTCCTGGCATATATAAAGATTATGTCAATGGCTTGCACCTATCAACCATATTGTACTAGATTAGATTTGTCGTCAATAGGTCGAAACGATGTTAGTCTTAGAAGCTAAGTTAAAAGGTAAACAAAGCCAATACAATTCAATAGACGAAGCTATTAGAACGACTTTGTTTATCCGCAACAAAGCTCTAAGACATTGGATGGATAACAAAGATATTGGCAAGAATGACCTACAAAAACTTTGTGCTGTTTTAGCTAAGGAATTTGATTTTGCCAATAAGCTTAACTCTATGGCGCGTCAAGCTTCTGCTGATAGAGCTTGGTTTGCAATCAAGCGTTTTTACGATAATTGTAAAGCCAAGAAACCAGGCAAGAAGCGATTCCCGCAGTTTAAAAAACGCGGACATTCCGTAGAGTACAAAACGTCAGGGTGGGTGCTTTCTACTGATAAAAAATACATCACGTTTAGTGATGGTTTTAATATTGGCAGACTAAAATTAATTGGTACTCGTGACTTAAATTTCTACTATATTAAACAGATTAAGCGTGTCAGATTAGTTAAACGTGCTGATGGTTATTATTGTCAATTCTGTGTTGATGTTGAACGCACTGAACTTCATCAACATGATGGTTTGCAAATAGGAATTGATGTAGGTCTTGAGTTTTTTTACACTGATTCTAACGGTAAGACAGTTGAAAATCCTAGACTATTGCGAAAAGCTGAAAAGTCTTTAAAACGTCAGCAAAGAAAGGTTTCTAAGTGTAAAAAACGTTCATCTAATCGTCGTCAAGCTGTTAAGAAATTAGCTAAAAAACACCTCAAGGTAAGTAGACAGCGTAAAGATTTTGCAGTTAAGACTGCAAGAGCGCTTGTCCAATCTAACGATTTGGTAGTCTATGAGGACTTGCAGGTAAAGAATATGGTCAAAAACCACCATTTAGCTAAATCTATCAGTGATGCATCGTGGTCATTGTTCACTGATTGGGTAGACTACTATGCTAAAGTTTTTGATACTTGGGCGATAGCAGTTGCACCACACTACACATCGCAAGATTGTTCTGTTTGCGGAACACGAGTTAAGAAATCTTTGTCCACTCGTACTCACAAATGTCATTCTTGCGGAACAACCATGCATCGTGACCACAACGCAGCGATTATGATTTTGAAGAAAGGACTAAAAAGTACTGTGGGGCGCACAGAATCTAAAGCTTCTGGACAGAACGACCTCTGCTTAAGTGGGGAAACTCCTTTAAGTAAGTTGGCTGGTTGAAAGAAGAATCCCACCCCTTGAAGGGGTGGGAGCGTCAAAATATTTGCTCGTTTAATGATTTTCAGGTTCCCCAGTTGCCGTTAATATAGAAGCGATCGCCAAATTAATTTGCAAAGCAAGTTTATTGGTTAGTATTTTTGAATATCAAATTATCAAAAATGTCTTTTACTTATCACCGCACGGTTCGCTTTCAAGATACTGATGCTGCTGGGGTAGTTTATTTTGCTAATGTCTTGAGTATTTGTCATGAAGCTTATGAGGAATCTCTAGAAGCATCGAGTATTAATCTCAAAGATTTTTTTATTAATCCATCTGTGGCTTTGCCCATTGTTCACGCTAGTGTGGATTTTTTGCGTCCTATGTTTGTCGGGGACAAGTTATTGATTAGCTTAATTCCCCAAAAATTAGGTGTTGATAAGTTTGAAATTACTTATGAAATTAATGTGGGTGAGGTGCTAGTTGCTAAGGCTATTACTCGGCATGTTTGTATTGATGTTAGTAGTAGAATTAAGCAGGAATTATCTGATGAAATAATTCAGTGGTTGGAAACGAACCGCAGAGACGCTGAGGGCGCGGAGAGAAGAAGGTCGAGAGAGGTTATTTGAGGGAGTTTTGTAGGTATTCCATCGCTATTTTTTCTAGCTGTTGGCGGTTAATTTTTCCTTGGGAGTTACGGGGTAAGTTTTGCTGGGGAATCCAATATTTGGGGATTTTAAATTTGCTGAGTTTGTCTTTGAGTAGGGTTTGGATTTTTAAGGCAGAGATATTTGATTTGTGGGGAATGTAAATCGCTGTTAAGGCTTGTCCCCAGTGTTTATCTGGGATGCCAATGACACAAATATCGGTAACGAGTTGAGTTGCTCTTATGGCTGATTCGATTTCTGCTGGGTAAATATTTTCGCCGCCTGTAATGATTTTTTCGCTGTTACGTCCGACAATATTTAAGTGACCTTGGTCGTCTAAAAAACCTAAATCATCTACTCGGAAATTACCCTGATTTTGTTGGATTATAGGATAGTAACCAAGGGCTAGAGATTCAGCGTGAATGGTGATATTTCCTATTTGATTGGAATTTAAAATTTCGCCTTGTTGGTTGCAAATAGTTACCTGGGCATGGGGGAGAATCTGACCACTGCTTATTTTACCATTTAGAAAATCATCTGGTTTAAGGGTAGCAATTTGAGAAGCGGTTTCTGTCATGCCATAGGTTGGTGCTAATCGAATGCGATGAAATCTTGCTTTTTCTAATAGTTCACTCCATGCTGGCGCACCTCCTAAAAGGACGGTGTGAAATTGGGTTAGCCATTCAGTTAATTCGGGATTTTCTAGAAGTCTTTGTAATTGAGTTGGTACTAAAGATATGAAAAATTCTGATTGTTTAATATTCAATATTTGACCAGATTCTAGGGTTTTGAATGGTTGAATAACGAGTTTACCAGCGGTAGTGAAAGAGCGCATAAATTGCATTAAACCGCTGACGTGATATAGCGGCAATACACAAAAAGAATTGACTTGATTCAGTTGAAAGTATTTTGTAAATCCTTCTACTGATGCGATGAGAGTTTCCCAAGTATGGATGGCAAATTTAATTTGTCCTGATGAACCACCTGTGGGAATCATGATTAGTGGGGAGTGGGGAGTGGGGAGTGGGGAGTGGGGGGATGAGGGGGATGAGGGAGAAAGGGTGGTATTTTCTTTCCAATTCCTACTCCCTATTCCCCATTCCCTATTCCCCATTCCCAAAATAATATCTGGCTGCACTAAATTAAAGACTTGTTGCCATTCTTGGGTTCCCCAATCGGGGTTACAAAGGAAAATTGGGCAATTAGCTGTACAAGCGGCAATAAAACTTGCTAAAAACTTTACTGGTTCGCGTTCAGCTAAGATGATTTTTGGTGGCGTTTCACAGGCTGAAAACTGTGTTATTTCTAAATATAATTGTTGAGCTAATTGATTAAATTGACGGCTGTCGTAACCAATTAACCAATCATTTTCAGCTAGGTTATTAAGACAGTCTAAAGGTTTTTCCATAGACTTTGAAGCCATGTATCTTCTTGTGCAAAAAAGTGGTCGATGCCAAAACCAACTGCCCTGTTATTTCGGGATAACTCTGCTGCTAGTTGGAGTGCTGCAAGTCTGGCGATCGCAGTTTCAAAGACTGATGAAAAAACAGCATCAATTTCATGTTGTTGGCAAAAGTTTCTCAGACGAGATGGCGATCCAATTATCCCAGGTTTAATTACAAAAATTCCTCGCCAACCTTGCTCATAACAAGCAATGAGTTGCCTTAGCGTGGCCACAGATTCATCTAAAGCAATCGCAGTTCCATAACTCCTACTTAATTCCAACATCTCCTGAAATTGTTCAATACCTAGCGGTTGTTCAAGAAATTCAATTTCTAGAGGTAGTTTTTTATTCGCTTTGAGATTGTCACAAGTCCACAGCCATAAGTTAGCTTCTTCATAGCTGAGTCCACCGTTAGCATCTAATCGCAGTTTGCCAGAAGGTGGTAAGGTGTCTGTCAATGACTCAAAAATTTTGAGTTCATCAGCAATCGCACCCACACCAATTTTCCATTTAAACGTGCGATATCCTTGCTGCCATAAACTTTCCCATTGACTTAAAGCCGCTTTCCCAGCTGGTAGTAAGGCACTAAAAGATTGGGCATGGGGCATGGGGCATTGGGCATTGGTTATTTTGTTTATCTCTCCATCTCCCCATCTCCCCATCTCCCCATCTCCCTCATCCCCACTCCCCATTCCCTCCCACGCCGACTCAAAGCCAAATTGACAAGCTGGTAACTCATCTGGGATGGAGAAAATGGTTTCGTCTGTGATTTCTGCTGGGAGTTGGCGACAAAAATCTAAAGCTTGTTCTATGGTTTCGGAACCAAACCAGCTGATGGGGGCGATTTCTCCCCAGCTGACTTTACCTGATTCATCGATGAGACGCAGGATAATACCTTCACGAATATCCCAATTTCCGTGATTGGTAGTCAACGATCGCACAAATCTTCGCTCATAAGGACGAAATTCAAATCTGTATGTCACTACGCCAAAATAAAGCTTTGCAATTTATCCTTTGTCATTAGTCATTTGTCCTTTGTTATTCACTAATGACCAAGGACAAATGACTGCCAGAAAATATCCTACACCTTCAATGCATTGCTAAAGCATAAATCCCAATCCCAACAGCAAGCAACTCCAAAAATGCACGGCGACGGCGATGAATTTGCAGTTACTAACTTTGTCTGGTAGATGATGATTTTCTTGGACGTGGCGGCATAATTTGACGGCAAAGGGTAAACTCAACCAACTTAGCAGTGTCCAAGCTGGAAAAATTCCCGACAGCACAAACAACAAGGTGAGAGGATAAATGCTGCCTGTGAACCAAACTAGGAGTTGGGCAGCTTTTTCGGTTCCGAGACGAACAATGGGCGATCGCTTGCCTGCGGCTATGTCATCCTTAACTTGGTGAAAGTGTGAGCAAAATAAAATCAAAGTTGTGGCAATGCCGACGATCGCGGAAGCTGCTAAACTCGTCATTGACCAAGTTTGAGTTTGGCTGTAATATGCTGCCTCCACGGCTAAGGGGCCAAAGGCAAAAAAGCAAAGAATTTCGCCTAAACCCTGATATCCTAAGCGGAAGGGGGGCCCTTGGTACATATAGCCCAAACCGCAGCACAGCAGAATTATACCGATAACGGTTAGGTCTTGTTGCCAAAAAGCGATCGCCGTTATGCCCAGCAACCCTAAACCTAAACACAAATTTCCTAACCAAAATATTAATCGCTTATTCCCGGTTAAATTCACCAGAGAATGGTGCTTATTTTGATCGATACCTGTTTCGGAATCAAAAACATCATTAGTGATATTTTCCCAGGCTAGAATTAAAATTGCCGCAGCTACAAAAGTAGAAAATATTGCCCCATTGAATATTTTAGTTTCGGCAAATGCTACTGTTGTTCCTACCCAAATGGGCATGATGGCAACGCTGTACATCGGCGGTTTAATCGCTGCCATCCATAACTTAGTGTTGGGATATAAAATCTGCTTGGTAGTCATCACTCGTGATTAATTAAATGCTCACAATATCACTTACACAAAAGATTTTTAATGTCAGAATTTTCGCATTCAGGAGAACATTTAATCAATGAATATACTAATCATACTAGACTCCTGATAAATTCTGACTTTTGACTCTTGGGTGCTGAATTTTTACCTTTTATTCGTGGGGTTATACTCCGGACTCTAATACTGAAGTTGCAGTCTAGGCTACAACTGGCTTCTCAGGCTGTAGGAACACTACCACAAGGCAAATATTATGCTGTTGAAATGGCAACTTAATATCTTACCTGTAAAAATACGACCACGATTAATTACATTTTAGGAAGTTAACTTAAAAAAAATTTACTATCGATTTCACGTAGTAGCCATTTGTTTGTACAGTACAAAGATTTATATCAATTTATCTTGGCAATGCAAAAAAAATGCATCAAAAATAATTGCAGGCAAATTGTTCAGCGTTGAAAGATTCCAATGCTTCCCAATTAGTTAAGTTAAATATTGTTCAAATCTATACTAAATCACGATGAGTAAAGGGTTTTGCATTTGCCCCGGTGTAGGTAGCGACAATATGACCATCGCCAGTCATTTGATATTTGTATGTCACCAATCCTTCTAAGCCAACAGGGCCACGGGGAGGCATTTGTTGAGTACTAATTCCGACTTCTGCACCGAAACCATAGCGGAAACCATCAGCAAATCTGGTGGAACAATTGTGGAATATATTGGCTGAATTTACCAGACCAAAGAAAGTTTCCACAGCCGCAGAATCTTCAGAGATAATGGCATCGGTATGACGAGAACCATATTCGTTAATATGAGCGATCGCATCTTCAATAGAGTCTACAATCTTAATGGACAAAATGAAATCGCTGTATTCTGTTTCCCAGTCAATTTTTGTTGCAGCTTTGATATCCGGTAAAATTTCTAAGGTACTTTCATCGCCTCTTAATTCTACATGGCGTTCTGCTAAAGCCTCAGCAACTTTCGGTAAAAATTCTTGAGCAATTGACGAATGAACTAGCAAAGTTTCAATGGCATTACAAACAGCAGGATATTGGGCTTTGGCATCTACTGTAATTGGCACTGCAACAGAAATATCAGCAGCTTTATCTATATATAAATGACATATTCCATCGGCATGACCTAATACGGGAATGCGTGTATTTTCCTGGACAAATCTGACAAAAGAATTAGAACCTCTAGGAATAATTAAATCTACATATTTATCTAACTTTAAAAGTTCTAGAGTTTCCTCTCTAGTTGTGAGCAACTGTACTGCATCAGGGTTAACAGCAGTATGAGATAATCCTTGTTTAATTGCCTTGACTATCGCTTCACAAGAACGTACAGCTTCCTTGCCACCTTTAAGGATAACGCCGTTTCCAGATTTAATAGCCAAAGAAACAATTTGAATCGCCGCTTCTGGACGGGCTTCAAAAATAATTCCTAAAACACCCAAAGGACAAGTAATTCGCTTGAGAATTAAACCAGTATCAAGTTCGCGGTGAATCTGCACTTTACCGACAGGATCGGCTAGTTTACCAACATCTCGTACCCCAGCGATCGCATCTCTTAATTTATGTTCATCTAACTGCAAGCGCTTATAAAGCGGTTTAGCAATTCCTTGGGCGGTAGCAGCTTCACAATCAGCAATATTCGCTTCGAGAATTTCATCTTTAGCTAATTCTAAAGCAACGGCGATCGCAGCGATCGCTTGATTTTTGGCCTCAGTCGAGAGAATGGCCAGCTTACTTGCAGCTTGGCGAGTTTGTGCTGCGATCGTTATCAGGGGAGAACCAACTTGGAAAATAGTCATATTACAAAAGAACCTTCAACTTTCTCATCCTACCTTGGTTGGGGAGTGGGGAGTGGGGAGTGGGGAGTGGGGAGTGGGGAGTGGGGGGCAGGGGAGGCAGGGGAGGCAGGGGAGGCAGGGGAAGATGAGGGAGTGTGTGGAGATTATAAAAAAGCTTCCCACCCTTCCCACACTCCCCACTCCCTACTCCCCATTCTCCATTCCCCATTCCCTAAACGTTAACCGCAGTTTGAGTGATAATTTCCCGCACTTGGCTACCAGTTAAATTCCTATTGGCACTAAGCATTAAGGCTGCTACTCCTGCTACATGGGGGGCAGCCATAGAAGTGCCATTATAAAAGCCGTAGGTTTGATTCGGCAGGGTAGAATAAACGCTAACCCCTGGCGCAGTCACATAAGCCATGCTGGAATTAGTTCCGGCTTGGTTAGACAAACCAGCTAGATTGTTATTCTTGTCAACGGCTCCAACAGCTAAACCCCAATTTGTCGCGTAGTAAGCGGGGTATAGGGGGGTTGAACCTCCTGAGTTACCTGCTGCCATGACTACAATGGCACCTTGGCTGGTGGCGTATTGAACGGCTGCTTCTAAGCGACTGTCAGAAGCGGTTCCAGCTAAGCTCATGTTAATTATTTTCGCCCCGTTGTTGACGGCGTAATAAATTCCTTTGATGATACTAGAATAAGTACCTTGATTATCATCACCCAATACTTTCACAGGCATGATTTTGGCATTATAAGCAATGCCTGTAGCTCCAAAATCATTTTTAACTGCTGCGATCGTACCAGCTACATGAGTACCGTGACCATAAACATCTAAAGTATTGTTATTGTTATGAATAAAGTTCCAGCCATAGAAATCATCAATGTATCCATTGGCATCATCATCGATACCGTTGTCAGGAATTTCTCGGCTATTTGTCCAGATATTTGTACTTAAATCTGAGTGGTTATAGTCAACGCCACTATCCAATACAGCAACGACCACTCCTTCACCCGTATAACCTTGCGTCCAAACTTCCGGAGCTTTGATTAAATCTGCTCCCCAGTTGTTGCCACCTAAATTGGGAATATTTGAAAAGGTAGGTTGACCAATAGCTCTAGCCACAGCAGCAGCAGCATTGACTAAACCATAGCCATTGATGGAGTTATAATTTGGCGAGTTATTGGCAAAATAAACATCAATACTGGCTTGATTACTATCATTGAAAACGTTGGCGAAATCATCTTTTCCATCGCCATTGAAGTCACCCGCTAGCCATTTTTGGTCATTCCAAAATCCACCTTGTCCAGTTGCCCATCGCCCATTTGTAAAGCTGCTGGCACCAGTAACATAACTTTCGGAAGTCGTTGAGGAAGAAACAGATTCTGTACTCAAACTACTAATACTCGAAGGAGTAACATAGTCTTCTGTAAGTCCGGTTAAATAATCAATTCCCGCTATTATTTGGTCTGTTTCAGCAGCGGTATCCTGAGAATTTAAAGTTACTGCTTGGTGAAAGACATCAAACCCATAATTTAGAGAAAGTTCGGGTTTGGTTGTTGTCGAAATAGATAACAATCCTACATCTGTTGTTCCGCTAGAAATAACAGTATGAAAATTGACAGCAGATTCACTAGGCAACAGGTTCAAGAAGTTGGCATCCAATAAGGTAGGGTCGGACATCTAGCGTATTCCCCCAATAAATTTTCAATTAAGTTAAGTTTGTCATTGCTGAAAAATCATAAACAACTGAAACTAGCCATTTACAGGACACACTAATTTAGATAAAAAATCTTTTAAATGAAGATTTTTTTTCTTTAATTTCCTATGAGAAAATTGAGTTTTCCGATAGGTATGTAACATTTAAATGTAAATCACATCACATTGTAAAGCAAAACCAAAAACTTTATAAAGAAACTTAGCAAATTGCTGTATACCAATAAACATAAGAGATAGATTTAAGCAAATTTTTCTAAAGCTTAAGGAGGCCTGATGGTTACAGCAACAGTACCAGGACAACAGGTCAAAGTTGGGCCAACCCAACTGCTGATTAACAATGAGTGGGTAAACAGTATTAGCGATCGCCGATTTCCAACAATCAATCCAGCTACAGGTGAGATCATCTGCGAAGTCTCAGAAGCAGACGCCCCGGATGTAGATAAAGCAGTACAAGCAGCCCGTACCGCCTTTACTAGCGGAGAATGGCCAAAGATATCCGCCACCCGTCGCGGTGAGTTGCTTTACAAGCTAGCTGACTTGATTGAACAAAATATCAATGAATTGGCGCGGCTAGAAACCCTCGACAACGGCAAGCCCCTACAAGATTCTTTGGGTGACTTGGGGTTAGTTATGGCCTGTTACCGCTATTATGCAGGCTGGGCTGACAAAGTACAAGGTAAAACTATCCCCATCAACGGGCCGTACTTCTGCTACACTCGCCATGAACCTGTGGGTGTAGTTGGTCAAATTATTCCGTGGAATTTCCCCCTGTTGATGCAGGCTTGGAAATTAGCACCAGCTTTGGCAACTGGTAACACTGTAGTTATGAAAACGGCAGAACAAACACCTTTATCAGCCCTGCGGGTAGGTGAGTTGATTGTTGAGGCTGGTTTTCCGCCTGGTGTGGTGAACATTTTATCAGGATACGGGCCAACCGCCGGGGCAGCGATCGCTCGTCATATGGATGTTGACAAAGTGGCATTTACTGGTTCCACTGAAGTCGGGCATTTAATTATGGAAGCGGCTGCTAAGAGCAACCTCAAACGCGTCACCTTGGAACTGGGTGGCAAAAGTCCCAACATCATTTTTGCTGATGCTGACATGGATGCTGCGATCGCAGGTTCCCACGATGCCCTATTCTTTAACCAAGGGCAGTGCTGCTGTGCTGGTTCGCGGGTGTTCGTAGAAGAAAAATGCTACGACGAATTTGTTGCTAAAAGTGTAGAAAGAGCAAGACGGCGCATTGTTGGTAATCCTTTCGATGCCAACACAGAACAAGGACCCCAAGTAGACAAAGAACAATTCGACAGAGTAATGAGTTATATCGAATCTGGGATGCGCGAAGGCGCCCAGATGCTATGTGGTGGTAATCAAGTAGGAGAAAGGGGTTTCTTTATCGCCCCCACAGTTTTTGCAGATGTCCGCGATGAGATGAAGATTGCCCAAGAAGAAATCTTTGGCCCAGTGATGAGCATCATCAAATTCAAAGATATCGACGAAGTAATTCAAAGGGCGAATAGCAGTATATACGGACTCGCCGCCGCTGTGTGGACTCAGGATATCACCAAAGCACATGCGATCGCTAACAACGTTCGCGCTGGTACAGTCTGGGTAAACTGCTACGATGTATTCGATGCTGCTGCACCCTTCGGTGGATTCAAGCAATCGGGTATTGGTCGAGAACTAGGTGAATATGGCTTGCAGCAATACACCGAAGTTAAGACAGTTACCATTAAATTGTAGTTGCATTCAGGGATTTCCAAGAAATAAGGGACTTCCAGAAAATAAATTATCCCAAATTATTTGTACATTTGTAGGGGCGCACAGCTGTGCATTGGTGTCAACTTAACGTGAAACCTTTCATTCACTTACGGTTACTCACCGCGTTACCTCACCCTAACCCTCCCCTTGTAAAGGTTACGGATACACAAGTGCTATCTGCAAAGGTTTCAAGCCTTCTAGACCCAATAAATTGTCATTACGAGTGCAGCGCTAGCGAAGTCCTCAATAAAGGGCACAGCAGTGCTGTGCCCCTACGAAAGATGT
>NZ_JACJSJ010000249.1 GCF_014698115.1 Nostoc sp. FACHB-973 | reverse complement strand
AAGTCCCCTAACACCCCACCCCCAGCCCCTCCCCGCAAGCTCTTAGGGGAGACTTTGACGTAAGTCAAAGGCGGGGTGGGGTTCTTTTTTTTGATTTATGCAAGAAGTCTAATTATTGCGTAAGTCCTAATAAATTTGAGTCTCCCTTGAAAATTTCATACCACAGCTAGAAGCAAGGATTTTCGCATTTATTTACACTCGAAGTAGGAATGTGCCTCACAGAACACTCGTCATTGAAAATTACAGTTGTTGAGGAGAAAAGAATGAGGTTCTGAATTAGTCAAATCTCTGGAATTTGTCATGCACGAATTATTTCAAGCTGTATTGAACAGTGATGAAAAAACCGTTCTACGTCAGTTGACAGATGTGTTGAATGCCTCAGGTAAGCGTTACTTCCTGAGGAATGAGATTTTGCAAAATTTTGCAGATTACTGTCAGCAATCCCAAAAGCCAGCTTACTTTTATCACTCTTCTTCTATTGGGAAACTCATCCACTATACCCATGAAATAATTCTGGAGGAGGAGTATAGTTGGTTTGTTGTTCGACCCAGGATTGCTAGCCAGGAAGTTTGGCAATTGACAGCGGACTTTAGTAGCTTTGAGCCGATGACGCCCCAAGCGTTGCTAGATGTGAGCGATCGCCTAGTGAACCGCTACCAAGATCACATCCTGGAAATCGACCTCCATCCCTTTTACGAAGGTTCCCCCAGAATTGATGACCCCAGAAATATCGGTCAAGGTTTAGCTTTTCTCAACCGTTACCTGTCGAATCAATTGTTGAGTGACCCCCAACACTGGCTAGAACTGTTGTATCTGGCTTTAAGCAAAATTGATTACGAAGGAATTCGGCTACTAATTGGCGATCGCATTACCTCAGGTATACAACTAGCCAAACAAATTAAGCTAGCCCTCAAATTCCTGAGTCAGCAACCCCCTGAGGAACCATACGAAAAATTTCGCTCTCACCTCCAAGAACTTGGCTTTGAACCAGGTTGGGGTAATACTGCGGGGCGAGTCCGCGAAACTTTAGAACTTTTCGATCGCCTGATTTACTCTCCAGAACCAGGCATTTTAGAAACATTTGTCGCCCGTGTCCCCGCCATATTTCGCGTAGTTCTGATTTCCATACACGGCTGGGTAGGACAAGAAGATGTCTTGGGAAGAGATGAAACACTCGGTCAAGTTATTTATGTCCTCGAACAAGCCCGCAGTTTAGAAAACAAACTCCGTGAAGAAATCAAACTCGCTGGCCTCGATTTGTTGGGGATTAAACCCCATGTAATTATTCTCACTCGGCTAATTCCTAACTGTGAAGGCACATTTTGTAACTTGCGCTTGGAAAAAGTTGAAGATACTGAAAACGCTTGGATATTGCGGGTTCCTTTTGCGGAATTCAATCCAGAAGTTACCAACAATTGGATTTCTAAGTTTGAGATTTGGCCGTATTTAGAAACATTTGCTTTAGATGCTGAAAGAGAATTGTTAGAACAATTCAAAGGTAAACCTAATCTGATTATTGGGAACTACAGCGACGGTAATTTAGTGGCTTCTCTGTTATCCTATCGTCTAAAGGTTACCCAGTGTAATATTGCTCATTCCTTGGAAAAACCTAAGTATTTATTTAGTAATTTATATTGGCAAGACTTAGAAGACCAATACCACTTTTCGGCACAATTTACCGCCGATTTAATTAGTATGAATGCAGCTGACTTCATCATCACATCTTCTTATCAAGAGATTGTCGGCACACCCGACACCATAGGTCAGTATGAGTCATACAAGTGGTTTACTATGCCACAACTCTATCATGTGGTTGACGGGATTGATTTGTTTAGTCCTAAGTTCAACTTTGTACCGCCGGGAGTAAATGAAAATATCTTCTTCTCCTACAGCAAAAAATCAGACAGAGATGCTCAACTTTGTACACAACTCCACGAACTACTCTTTAGCAAAGAAGACCTCCAAATATTTGGTCACTTAGATAATCCTCACAAGCGACCAATCTTTGCCATTGCTACTTTCACCCCAATTAAAAATCTCACTGGTTTGGTTGAATGCTTCGGAAAAAGTCAGGCGTTGCAAGAACATTGCAACTTAATTCTCTTAACTAGTAAACTGCATCCACATGAAGCTACAAACCCAGAAGAAGCAGAAGAAATCCAAAAAATCCACGACATTATTAATCAATATCATCTGGACAGCAAGATTCGCTGGTTAGGGATGCGTCTTTCTAGCCGCGACCTTGGTGAAGCCTATCGAGTAATCGCAGATTCTCAGGGAATTTACGTCCAGTTTGCCCGCTTTGAATCCTTCGGGAGGTGTATTTTGGAAGCCATGATTTCTGGCTTACCAACTTTTGCAACTCAATTTGGCGGTTCTTTGGAAATTATTGAAAACCAAGAAGATGGATTTAATATTAATCCTACAGATTTAGAAGGAACAGCAAATAAAATTTTAGACTTCATTGAAAAATGTGATACTAAAGTTCAACACTGGGAGGAAGTTTCCGAATGGATGACTCAGCGAATTCATAATAGATACAATTGGCATTCACATACTAATCAATTATTACTACTGGCGAAAATATTTAGTTTTTGGAACTTTGTTGTCCCAGAAAATAACGAAGCCAGAGATCGTTACATGCAAACCTTATTTCATCTTATTTATAAACCTAGAGTTGAAAAGATTTTAGAAAAACATATGGGGGGGTGAGGGAGTGGGGATGAGGGGGATGAGGG
>NZ_JACJSJ010000248.1 GCF_014698115.1 Nostoc sp. FACHB-973 | reverse complement strand
TTTTTTGAAGATGTGCTGCAACTATTTTTTCTCGAAGATCGACAGAGTAGGATTTCATTTAAAGGTATTTATATTTTAATTTATTGTACCTCATAACAGACGCAAGTGCTGTAATAAAATGTATATCGAATTACTCAAATCTTTTCCTCCTCGTGCTATCACTTGTGAGGAAGAATTCCTCGCTACACAAAAAGTGATCGATTCCTTGATTGATAAAGGTAAATTAACACTAGATGAACAAGACTATCTCAATGTTTTAGGTACTTTGGTTTATGAGTATGAGCAAAAATATCAGCCAAAGTTTTTATTCAAAAGGCGCTTTAGGGTTGATGATCAGTTTTTTAAAGGTCTTACATTAATCTTTTATTTGCTCACTCATCCGCTGTTCCAGCACTTCCAATAACCCATCCACATCTTTACCAGCTTGCTCAAAACAAATCGGTGGCGCAGGTTCCGGTGCAAACTGAATTAACTTAATTTCACCCTTCCCAATCCCAATCATCACAACTTCTATTTCTGGTTTATGATTCTCGATAATTCCCAAAATTTCTTGCAGCCGATTATCAACTTTAATATTTAATTTTTCTATCTGTTCTTTCGGACAATAAACAAAATGCGGCTTTGGTTGCAAATCAATACCAACAGTCCCCTGACTGTCCCCATTTGCTAACCATAATCCCCAAAATAGCGCCGCCAATTCTTGCTGATTTGCTTTCACAAACTTATCCAACTGGCGACGCCACTTGTTATCTCCTGTTTCCGGCTGACTGCTACCAAACATCATAAATAATTCGTAATTCGTAATTCGTAATTCGTAATTAACATATTTAGAAATAGATCTTTCAAGATGGGTAAAAGTTATCGAAAGTCAATTTTTCTATAACTTCTTGCCTCTGTGTTCTCTGCGGCTCTGTGGTTCGATAAATTACTTTTACAACCCAGAGGCACAGAGGAAACCCAGAAAAAGAGATTTTGCGAGTCACTTTGAAAGGACTATTTCAACCCACTTTGTACGCGCCAGAGACTAGAATAAATTCTATCTTTCTCCAACAATTCCTCATGGGTTCCCGACTCTACTAATTTCCCATGTTCCATGACATAAATGCAATCGGCATTGCGGATGGTGGAAAGACGATGAGCGATCGCAATTGTAGTTCTATCTACTGTAATCCGTTCTAGCGATCGCTGAATAGCCGCTTCGGTTTCATTATCCACCGCTGAGGTGGCCTCATCTAAAATCAAAATGGGGGGATTTTTCAAGACTGCACGGGCGATCGCAATCCGTTGTCGTTGTCCACCAGATAACTTTTGTCCTCTTTCCCCCACAATTGTCTCATAACCTTCGGGCAAGTTAATAATAAATTCGTGCGCCTCAGCTATCTTCGCCGCCGTGATAATGTCTTGCTCTTTAGCTTCAAAGCTGCCATAAGCAATATTCTCCGCTACAGTGCCATGAAACAGAAACACATCTTGACTCACCAAACCAATACAGCGGCGTAAATCTTGCAAATTCAAACTTTGTAAATCAATACCATCAACGGTAATGCTTCCTGCTTGCACTTCGTACAACCGCAACAAAAGTTTGACTAAAGTGCTTTTTCCAGAACCCGTGGAACCTACAATTGCAATAGTTTTCCCCGCTGGAATATCCAAAGACAGATTTTTAATTACTGGAAATCTATCTTTATAAGCAAAATAAACATTTTTAAATTGCACTTCACCCCGCACTTCCTCCACAGGTAACGCTACATTTCCTGTGTGAATAGCAATGGGAGTATCTAACAAATTCATGACTCGATTAGTAGAAGCCATTGCCCGTTGATATTGGTCAAAAGTTTCGCCTAATCTGGTTAAAGGCCACAGCAACCGCTGGATTAAAAACACCAATACACTGTAAGCGCCGACAGACATTTCTCCAGCAACTGCTGCCATCCCGCCATATAAAAGTAATGCCGTGAAACCTACCAAAATCAGCATCCGAATTAACGGGACAAAAGCCGCAGAAAGGGCAATTGCCTTGGCATTACTGCGACGATAAGCTTCACTATCTACTGACAAACGATAGGCTTCATAAACTTCAGCAGTAAAACTTTTAATAGTAGTAATGCCGCTGATATTATTTGCCAAACGCGAGTTGAGGAAACCCACCTTTTCCCGGACATCAGAATAACGGGGTGCAAGTAGACGTTGATAAGCAAAGGAACCCCAGAGAATAAATGGCATCGGCGACAGAGCCATCCACGCTACACTAGGAGCCAATATAAAGAAAGCACTGCCAATAATTACAACAGTTGTGGAAACTTGGATGATATCATTTGCCCCCACATCCAAAAATCGCTCTAATTGGTTAATATCATCACTGAGGATGGACATTAAACCGCCAGTGCTGCGTTCTTCAAAATAAGCTAATTCTAACTCTTGTAAATGTTTATATGCATCCAAACGTAAATCATGCTGAATATTTTGTGCTAAATTACGCCAAAGTCGAGCGTAGGCATACTCAAAAACTGATTCTAGTATCCAAATGATGACAGTCAGGAAAGAAATAATCAAAAATTGTCCAAAGACATCGCGTACCCCTAACTGTGCAATTATGGAATCCTGTTGTTTGACTACCACATCCACTGCGACACCAATTAAGCCAGGTGGCGCCAAATCGAAAAATTTATTGAGGATAGAATAGGTAGTCGCTAGCCAAATTTGTTTACGATACTGATGTCCATAGTCAAACAAGCGCTGGAGAGGATGCGTTGAATGTCTACGCCTTCTTGATACTTGATGAGATTTTAATACAGTAGCCACGGCTTTTTGCGGTTTCGTGCAACTGATATTACCACGTAATTAAAGTTTGAAGGGGCATACGGCATGGGGCATTGGGCATTGGGCATTGATTATTCTTTCTCCTCCTGCCTCCCCTGCTCCCCCATCTCCCTCATCCCCGTCATCTCTCTCACTCCCCACTCCCCACTCCCCACTCCCCACTCCCCACTCA
>NZ_JACJSJ010000247.1 GCF_014698115.1 Nostoc sp. FACHB-973 | reverse complement strand
TTCAAGCTAGAGCAGAGAAGGGAAATTACAGTACACAACGTATAAGATTTAACTCTAACTCTTCTCCTTAATTGTTTGTTACATAGTTATAAATTTTCTCCACGACTTACTTACAGCTGCACAAAACAAAGCAATTGAAGATAAACGCGGTAACTCATTACGTAGGGTAGTTCAAGAGTATTTTGGTGGCAAGGATAGCGAGAAACCGCTTTTAAACTTCCGTCACGGTCAAGAGCAGAATGACTGCAAAGCGTTACGGGCGGCTTGTGCTTGCTTAGTAACAGAACGCGATCGCCCCGGTTCTGTTGGCTCAAAAATGTTTTTCTACGGTACATTTCTCGGACACATTACCCCAGGTGAGAAACCGTCAGACCGGGAACTTAGCCACCTTGTAACCAGCTTGGGATATGCCGATTATTACGTTACCAAGCCCGTAGAATACCCAGATGCACCAGAGAAAGAGAAACTATTTCAAATTCGCGCTACCCCCGGTGATTTTGAATATCTCAAGGAATTACAAGCCGAGTGGGAATTACCCAACCAGCAATCGGTAGTCAGCCGATTGATTGAACACCACAAAAACCGCGTTGACGTTGCCAAGCAGTTACAGGAATCACAGCGATTAGTTGCCCAGTTAGAAGCACAAGTTAAGCAGTTACAAGAAACGAATAACCAGTTAGAGCAAGCCAATAACCAATTAGAAACAACTAACCAACAGCTACAACAGGAGAAAGCAGCAATGGAAGTCAGCACACCACAGCAACCACAAACAGTTACTCTCAACGTAACTGAGTTAGATTCTTGGCTAGAAGCGAAAATTATTGAAGTGGTGAATAAAGTTACTCTTGGGGGAGCTATCGCCCCCACTGCCAAGGTTACCGCCGCCAAGGTGACCCCAGTCAAAGAAGAGATCGACTGGCAAGCCAAGAGTGATAGTGAAGTTTGGGCAAGTAAAGCACCGGGGGCAGCTGTAGAAAAAATCCGTAGGTCATTCCAGGCAATCTGTCTTTACAACGATACTGTCGCAACCGGTGACGGCGATCGCCTTGCTATCACTAACCAAGCTTTGAGAGATTTATCTGGCTGTAACGGTTTACTGGTACGCGATTGGATTGAGTCCCATAAAGATGAAGTGATTAGCCATAACGCAAAATTCGGCATGGAGAACAAAAAAGACCCCAGTAACCCTGCCAGCTACGCCAACAAGGGCAAGGACACGAATAAAATTCTGTCGCTGGTAAATGAAGAATTTCTAAGCGGTGAAGGTTTCAAGGCAGGGAGAAATTAAACCCTCGCCAAATATCGCCAAAATCTTATCATGGAACTGGTGATATTTGGCGAGTGTATTTTTGTCAATAAAAGATAATTATTATAGATTTCATATTCTGTAGCTAACATTCCATCATAAGCTATTGTCAGCTAACTTATATAGTTAAATTTCCCAAATAGTATTCCTTATAAAGGATAAAAAAGTTTAGCCCTATGATAAAAATTTAAACTCATTTTAGTCAAGAAATCAAATAATAGGAGATTGCTATGTCAATAACATCAAAAGTCGAGAATACCGGTGATTTGATTACGAGCATTTCAACAGTCAAAGATGTTGCCATAAACAGAATAAAAGAGTACAAAGAACAAAAAAAAATTAATAAGCGTTTTTACTACACATCTCAAGGGGCAATTATTGTATTAACAGGGATTACGCCTTTAATACTGATTATGAGTAGTAATCCTGTATATCCTGCGCTTTCTTCTGCTCTTGCATCAATTACAGTAGCTTTAGCTAGTGCTTTTAAGTTTCGTGATAAATATGAACTTCATAAAAGTGCTTTAGAAAATATAGAGGTTGAGCTTACAAATTTAAACCTTGGAACTGGAAGATACTACTACGACGAAGATCCGAATAATAAAGCTGCACAAGACAAGAAAAAGAACAATGATTTTATGTTTTGTATAGATGCAGTACATCAAAAGAGGATGAATTCTTGGGTAGGGCTAATGTCCTCATCAAGTAGTGCTGATTCTCAAAATCAGAATCAGCATGAGGAAACTCCCCCAAAAAAGATAGATAACTAACTATGCTGGTTTAGCAAAAATTTCCACACTCCCTAGATTTCTTGAGTTTCACATTACAGTGTTTGAAATGTTTGTGAATCATTGTTTCTACTGCTTCCATGTCCTCAACATAGATAGTTCGGATTATTTTGATATCACATGGTGGCTGATTACTGTGGAATGGAGTTTAGGAAACCGTAGCAAGCCTGTGTAGTATGCTCCTAATCCTTACTGTGAGGCTGTTTCACTTCGATGTCGTTTAAGCCATATTTCCCGACATCTCCCATAACTATTAACTTATTTGTCCAATACTTGACAGTTTTCAGTAACACACTATACTCTCAACCTAGTGTGTTGAAACTCATCGACGCATCTCGCCCGAACCTTGAAAACCGCATAACTTCGTTTAGATGCGTCGATGCCATGTACAGTAAGGCTTTCAGGCGACAAAATTGACGAAATTCTTCCGATTTTTTCTCGAAATCTAGAGATGCGTCGATTGGGGTATCTGAAACTCAGTCCCAGCAAGGCTTCTAGAAGTGAACTCTTTCCGATCACATCGCCCCGAAAGGGGATGGAAACAATTGCTTGGCTAGCCTTATATCTACGTCATTTGGAAGACTTTCCGATCACATCACCCCGAAAGGGGATGGAAACGAATACACAGATCGATAACTGGCGAACATTGACTTCTGCTTTCTACTACCTCTTCCCCTAACGGGGATGGAAACACGCACGCATATTCTCCTTTTTCTTCGCATGTAACTATCACTTTCCACTACCTCTTCCCCTAACGGGGATGGAAACTGTTCATTCCAATCAATCTTGTGTCGAGTACTGTCCTTTACATAACCTCTTCCCCTAACGGGGACTATTACCAGTAATTTCAAACTTTTGGTTAGTGTCTAGCTCCACAGCATTACTACTCACAGGCGATAACATCGCCAAACTTGCAGCCGCCCCCAACACCTGCTCATCACTAACCTCAAGGTATCTCTGCAACTGTTCCAAATTTCGATGCCCTGATATCTCCTGAATCACTCTCAAGGGTATGCCAGCATTGCTCATCTGGGTTAATGCAGTCCTTCTAAAGCTGTGGGTAGACACGCCAATTACCCCAGCCTGTTTACAAGCCCCTCTCAAAATCCTAGCGGCTGAGTCTTCGCTGATGTGTCCATCACTACGACCGGGGAACAGATAGTCATCACCTGCCAGCGGGTAATATCCCTCTTGTGTCACTTTAGGCGGAAGAAAAATAGAATTCGGGGTGATCCAGGAAGATAAAAATTGGAGAAGTTAGCCTATAAACAATGGATCGAAGTTGAGAAAAACCCAAAG
>NZ_JACJSJ010000246.1 GCF_014698115.1 Nostoc sp. FACHB-973 | reverse complement strand
TTTGGAAAAATATTTGATTTGTTTTATTTATCATTCCATCAATTTTTACAATCATCGATGTCATTTTGGAATCTCCCTTAGTTTTTATTAGTAAATAAGATGCGTTTGCCCTGCAAGGCTATGGTAATTCTCTAAGCACCTTGATAGTTTATTTAGTTGGTAACATCAGCAGCAAAGCATTGCTACAGTGTGTCGGTTGAGAGAGTGGTACATTTAACGCAGTCAGCTACGGTCATGTCTACAAGGAATTAGTCAGACTGTGATCACTCTTTTGATTTTTGGCAAATGCGATCCCATTCTTTGATTTTTAGGTTCTGGATAGTATGATTTGTATAATTAATAACTTTTTTTAGGTAGATTTGAGAGAATGAAAACAAAATGCGATCGCCTGACATTTTTCCGCAGTAAAACCTTTCAAGTTAATCTTGTACTTACTGTGTAAAGATTGGGCAAATTCACAGGAGAAGGAATTTGGCAGTGCGATCGCTCCATGCTACCAGCTCTAGCTAAAGTGAAATAGAGTGCGATCGCATCCATCGCAAACTCAACCTATTAATTCAGTTTTGCACTTGGGATGCGATCGCCACTAAATCTTGGAGCAAGTATTCCCAAATCCTTACAGGGAAGTTGTTTGCAAAATTGTACAACTTTTTTATTTGTTTTTGGATGGTAAAATGATGAAATTGTACAACTTTATTTTTTCAAAACTTCTCAGTAGCTAACGATATAATAGTGGTTGTAGCCGCGCAAATTGTACAACTTTTTTAGTTGTTTACATTAGGAGATATCACAAAAATTAGTGAAATTCCTCCTCATGTTGACATAGTGGTTGGTGGTGTTCCGTGTCAACCTTGGTCAGTTGCAGGCCGTTTAAAGGGATTTGAAGATCCGAGAGGAAAGTTATGGTTTGATGTAATTCGACTAGCCAATAAAAGTAAACCTAAAGCGTTTATATTTGAAAATGTCAGTGGATTACCTAGTCCTAAAAATCGAAATAGAATATAAAAAAAGGTTTTTAGAAAAAATTTATATCCAGAAAAAATTTATTCCAATAATGGCAAAACACGCTTGTAATTTACAAGGTTTTCCTAAAAACTTTGAATATCACGAAAAAGATGATATTGCCAGAAAACAGTTTGGTAATGCTGTTCCTGTACCTGTTGTTGAGTATGTAGCTAAAGAGTTGCTGAGTATTCTTGATATTTAAACTAATTTTGGTAAAAAATATCACTAAATTCGGCAGCAAACGTTCATAAACTAATTTATCCAATTCATTCTGCAAAACTTGAGGAAACTCAGTTGGGACTAATATCTTATCTTTGATAATTTCAAATCCATTTATTTCAGCTAATGTTTTAGCTATAGGTTCCCAAAAAGTTGTTCCTAAAATCGTTTCTAATCCACCTATTAGAGAACGTATTCGTTTTTCATTAGGAAAAATACAGCAGATTGCGCTCTAATCGAATACACGTAGAGACGTAGCAGTGCTACGTCTCTACAAGGTTTTGGGTTTTATATATGTACTTCATTTACCTGAAATCTGCTGTATCATCTAATACTTAATAAGTTTTGACTTTTTTATTCTTAAAAAATTTTCTAATTGAAATTTTAAGAGTTTCCTTGATTCTTTCTTTAAGATAGTCATCCATAATTCAATTGTTTGATGTTGATTAACGTGAGTTCGACAGATTCCAAAGAACCCCACCCCGCCTTTGACTTACGTCAAAGTCTCCCCTCCCCGCTTGCGGGGAGGGGCTGGGGGTGGGGTGTTATGGGACTTTTGCAAGAGGTCTATTAATCAGATGTTGTAGGCGCTGATTTATTTCCCTTTGGCACGACTAGCACCTTATCAACGCGGTTACCATCCATATCCATGACTTCAATTCGCATACCCTCCCATTCAAAATGATCTGCGGCAGCGGGAATACGACCTAAATGAGTGATGACAAAACCGCCTAAGGTTTGATAACTGCCACGTTCTTCAGATTCCCATTCTTCCATTTCAAAAAGTTCCAAAAACTCTTCCACAGGTAACATTCCATCCAAAAGCCAGGAACCATCTTCTCGTTGCACGGCTTGTGGTTCATCTTGCCCATCCATAGAAGGAACATCACCCACGATTTCGCTCATGATGTCGTTGAGAGTGACTAATCCTTGAATCACGCCGTATTCATCGACTACTAGCGCCATGTGAGTAATGGTTTGCTTAAATAATTCTAAAACTTTCAAGCCACGGGTGCTTTCTGGTACAAAAACTGGTTGCCGCAATCCTACTGTTAAATCTAGCGGTTCACCTCGAAAACTCCTAGCTAATAAGTCGGTGACTGGGATTACACCCAGGACATTATCCAGTCCCCCTTGACAAACTGGATACCGGGAGTAAGCGCTATCAACCATTTTTTGGCGATTTTCTTCAGCTGTGTCATCTAAGTCTAGCCAGACGATATCGGGACGGGGTGTCATTAAATAGCTTACAGGCCGATCGCCTAAACGAAAAACTCGCTCTACCATATCCTGTTCGGCTTCCTCAAAGGTTCCCGCTTCAGTACCTTGCTCGATTAAGATTTTAATTTCTTCTTCGGTGACTTGCGGTTCAGTTGACTGTGTAACCCCTAACACTCGCAGGATCAAGTCTGTAGAAGCACTTAAAAGATATACCATTGGGGAAGCGATCGCCGATAAGGCACGCATGGGAATAGCTACAGTCGATGCAATTTTTTCTGGATTGTTTAATGCCAAACGCTTTGGTACCAATTCGCCAACAATGAGGGACAAATAGGTAATAATCAAAACCACGATTCCAAAAGATATCGGTTCACTATAAGGTGCTAATAAGGGGACAAGTCGCACATAGACTGCGAGTCGGTTAGCAATTGTTGCTCCTCCAAAAGCACCAGTCAGGATACCGATTAGAGAAATACCTACTTGAATGGTTGACAAGAAATGATTTGGAGACTCAGCTAGTTTCAGTGCTACCCTTGCCTTAGCATCCCCTTGATTGGCAAGCTGCTGTAGTCTAACTTTCCGTGCTGAGACAATTGCCATCTCAGACATCGAAAATATGCCATTGGCAATAATTAGCACCAAGATGATTAAAATTTCAAAAGTGATGGAGGACATGTTTAAAGTTGCCGCTTATCAGAGCGAACGTAGCTCAATCCTTAGTATCTAGTATTAAAGGTGCTTCGATAAATGGTTTGACTGTACACAAAGTAATAGTTATAGATTCTTGAGTTTATTATTTGTTGTGCATTATTCTTCCAAAAAATGAATAAGACGGCTGTTAACACTTTTAAAATGGTGGACATAAACTGCCTGAAGATTTTCAACAAGCGCCAAGACTTCCATTGCTAGTAGAACTTATGTCATTTTCTTCTATTGTGCGTGCCTTAGGGCGATCGCCGCTCACTACTGAATTTATTTCTAAGTTAAATCGCCAACCAGAATTGCGGTTAAATGGCATTCCCCGGCTGCCAAAGGGTTTGGTGGCTTCGGCGTTGGCGCAAACTCAGGGCAGGAATTTGTTCGTGGTATGCGCCACTCTGGAAGAAGCTGGACGCGTTTACGCACAACTTGAGGCCATGGGATGGCAAACAGTACATTTTTACCCCACCTCCGAGGCTTCTCCCTACGAACCTTTTGACCCGGAAACTGAGATGAGTTGGGGGCAAATGCAGGTGTTGGCGGATTTGGGGACTGGGGACTGGGGACTGGGGACTGGGGACT
>NZ_JACJSJ010000245.1 GCF_014698115.1 Nostoc sp. FACHB-973 | reverse complement strand
TTCTAGAATGACTTTACCATCAAAGCCTCATTGCTCAACCTCCATCCCATCAGCGATCGCTACCTTTCTGATTTTTTAGTATACATGTACTATATTTAGATGCGTTTGCCCTGGTAGCACAGCTGTGCTACCCTACAATGATTTAATTTTTAAAGAGTGTATTCCATTCAATTGAAAACGGCTTTAGTAGGAAATAATAGTGTTTTTCAGCCTCTCCCCGCTTGCCTAACGGCAGGCTAACGCCAATGGGGAGAGGAATGGAAGCGGGGTTCTTCAAAATCTATCGAACTCAACTACAGTTACTATTTCCAAACGATATTAATGATGAAATCTACTAAGCATCCCATTAAAAAAGTTATTCAACTCTGGCGCGGAGTGCGGGAGATGGAAAGAGATTTTCAAATGCTGCTTGACGCTCGTTTAAAGTTTCTGGAGCAGAATTCCAAAGACTTTCATAATAAAAGAAGGTTACACCCAAACCCCGTTCTTGGGCAGCTCGCACCTGAGACTTAATTTGTTGCATCGGAACTGGGTTATTTCGTAACCCTGTCATAATCCCAACTCCAGTAGGAATTTTTTGTTGTGCTTCTTGAATTTCTGGGCGGGAAATATTTGCGATAAAACTTTGCAGATTCGGACGATAAATTTGCACAATCAATTCGTCCACAATATCTTGCCGCATCCAATTCAGCCAGTCTTGCAGGTGGAACTTGTAAGCAAAGTCATAGTAATTAGGGGCAACGGAGAAAATCGCCTGGGGTTTTCTCTGCTTCACAGCTTGGTTAAGTTTTACCATGAAGGCGGTAATTTTATCTGCCCGCCACTGTAACCATGCCGGATCTTCTGCATTGGCTGGGGGATTGCTCTTGGTTTCTTGGGTGTACAAGGCAACTGTGTATTTATCGTAGCCAAATTCGCGGGGCAAACTCATGTGATCGTCAAACTGAATGCCATCGGCATCATATTGAGTTACAATTTCCAGCACGAGATTGGTGATGAATTGTTGCACTTGTGGATGGAAGGGATTGAGCCACATCACCTCACCAGCCGCGCTGATGGAAGTTTGGCTACCATCACGCTTTTGTGTGAACCAATCTGGATAATTCAGTGCTAATTCCGATGTTGGGGGAGCCATAAATCCAAACTCAAACCAGGGAATTGCTAGCAGTCCCTTGCGATGGGCTTGGTTAATGAGATCGGCGAGAATATCATGTCCATCTGAACCTCTATAGACAAAAGGTTGAATACCTGCCCGTTGTGCCGTGGCGCTAGGATACATCACATAGCCAGAATTCCAAACTACAGGATAGATTGTGTTGAAATTCAGCCGCCGCAGATGATTCATGGCATCTTGCACTTTGGCACGATTCTTCAGAGTGTCAAAATCATTGTTGGTCATCCAAACCCCGCGAATTTCCTGACGGGGTAGCTGGGCAACGGCAGGGGTGAAGCTATCCACCAACAATACCGTAACAAACGATATTAAAATCAGGAGCGGGAAAATATATTTAAGTTTTCGTCGCCAACCTTGAACAAAAAAAGTTGATTTCATAGGTTTGAATGATGCATTAGCTACCCACACACGCCATTGCTTGCTTTTGTGATTGAATCTACTAGTCATATATTACAAGCATTTATACTTACTAAAAAATTGACAGATTGGTAGTTGTTGGTTCCTTGTGTATGGAACTTTTGCACCAGAAAAACTAAATCAAACTTATGCACGTTAAGAAACTTGACGTAGCAAGTAGGCATTAGTGCCCAATGTATCTTGGGTGTTGGGCATGGGGCATTGGGAGAAGAAGACGCGATAAATCGCGTCTCTACATGAGGGTTTTGGATTTCTCTGAAATGTATTGCCCCACTCCCTCATCTCCCTCATCTCCCCACTCTCTATTCCCCAGTCCCCACCTGTGTCACAATAAAGAACTGTAATCAGAAAAATATTTTTAGGTAATTTAGTGAGTCCAACTGCTCAATCTACGGCAAGTGCGCGTCGCGTGGTGTTTCCTTTTACGGCAATTGTCGGCCAGGAAGAGATGAAACTGGCGCTGCTGTTGAACGTGATTGACCCCAAAATTGGTGGTGTCATGATTATGGGCGATCGCGGTACCGGTAAATCCACAACTATCCGGGCGCTGGCGGATCTGCTGCCAGAAATCTCTGTGGTTGCCAATGACCCGTTTAGTAGCGATCCTAGCGACCCTGACTTGATGAGCGATGAAGTCCGCCAACTGTTAGAACAAGGGGCAGAAATTCCCGTAGCTCACAAAAAAGTCCAAATGGTAGACCTGCCCTTAGGAGCCACAGAAGACCGGGTTTGCGGCACCATCGACATCGAAAAAGCTTTATCTGAGGGTGTCAAAGCTTTTGAACCAGGATTGCTGGCAAAGGCTAACCGGGGCATTCTTTATGTGGATGAAGTCAACTTACTAGATGACCACCTTGTAGACGTACTACTAGATTCCGCCGCTAGTGGTTGGAACACTGTAGAACGGGAAGGCATTTCAATTCGTCACCCAGCACGTTTTGTTCTTGTGGGTTCTGGAAACCCAGAAGAAGGCGAACTGCGTCCCCAACTACTCGATCGCTTTGGAATGCACGCAGAAATTCATACAGTGAAAGAACCCGCCTTACGAGTACAAATCGTCGAACAACGGGCGGAATTTGACCAAAATCCGCCCGGATTTCTCGAAAAGTACAAACCTGAGCAAGAAGCATTACAAGAGAAAATTGTCAATGCCCAGCAACTATTACCAGAAGTAAAAATCGAGTATGATTTGCGGGTGAAAATTTCTGAAGTCTGCTCTGAACTGGATGTAGATGGTTTACGGGGTGACATTGTAAGTAACCGCGCCGCCAAAGCCTTAACGGCATTTGAAGCACGCACTGAAGTTACAGTTGATGATATCCGCCGCGTGATTACACTATGTTTGCGTCACAGACTGCGGAAAGACCCGTTAGAATCAATTGACTCTGGCTACAAAGTCGCCAAAGCTTTTAGCCGCGTCTTTGGTGTCGAACTCCAGGAAGATGATACTGCACAAAAAAATGGTACGGGTCAAAAGTTAGGAGCTAGAAGTTAGGAGTTAGGAGTAGGGAGATGGGGAGAATAACTTTTAACTCTTAACTCTTGTACAGACGCGATTCATCGCGTCTACTCCTAACTCAGCACTGGGCACTCAGCACTCAATACTGACTATGAGATTTTGGTATTTTTGGTTCAACAGCTTTATTTTATCTAGCCAATACAACCCGCCCCGGTTTGTAGAATTATTGATGCTGTTTTTAGCGATCGCTATGTTGGCAATAGCGACTATTTTACCCGAGAGACCATATTTAATTTTAGGTTTGAGCTTAGTAGTTGGGGCATCTATTTCGATTTTAGTGCGGGAAGCGATCGCTCCCTCACCCCAAACACGAATTACCCAAGTCACAGCATTACTATTACTGATTATTAGCCTTTATGGCTTTGCTGATTTAATGCACACTCTCTAATGGGGCGTGGGGAAAATGAGGGAGATGAGGGAGATGAGGGAGATGAGGGAGATGAGGGAGATGAGGGAGTGGGGACTCAGGGAGAATAATAACTCCGAAGTCCAAATGCCCAATGCCTAATGATTTAGGACTTACGCACTGTACAAAAGAATCATCTTGTGAATCAACATAAATACGTAGTTTCAGGTTTTTACTAATCATTTTTTGATGGTAAATAGACCTGCGCTGTAGGGGCAC
>NZ_JACJSJ010000244.1 GCF_014698115.1 Nostoc sp. FACHB-973 | reverse complement strand
CCTTCTTCAGGTGAATATTTAATGCTTTGCGATGGGTTTGGTCTTGTTGCTCCATATATTGCCACGCCCAAAACGAGGGTTAATAGCAGCAGATTTAGTACTGCTGCTAATCCGATGAATTTATTCGGTCGCATTTGTTGGGCTAATGCCGAAAATACCCGCAACGAGTTCGTCACCGATTGCACGAAAGGATTCCACGTCAGCTTCCTCCTCCATCGCTTTAGAGACAAACTTACTCACCACGTCTTTAGGAGCATTGCGAATCGTTGATAACAACTGGTCAGCTTTATCAGTTGTGTAAGCATCAATCCCGACGTTGAGAACATCCTCCAAGGATTGAATTTCTTGGTTTGAAACCTGGGATGCATGAGCGATCGCTCCTTGCAATGGAGGAATGGATTTACGACGGGGTGAGTTTTTACCTAATTTACCATTGCCATTTTTGGACTTGTTATTGGTAGTGGTCAGAGCAGTTGATTTCTTGGCTTGTGCAACTTGAATTGCCACTTCCTGGGCTTCGGCATCATTCAAATTATCAACATCCATGCCAATAGCTGATGCGGCGGACAAAATATCGCCCTCATTGAACTCAATCCCTTGCAAAGTAAGTATTTGTTTGATTTTTTCCATATTATTTTGTTTCTTATATGGTACTACACCACTAATATAGTCTATATTGGCTACATATCACATAAGAACCCAAAAATATTTATTTGTAGGGTTCTTGTCCCATAACCAATCTCATTTGATAATCTGGGTGATTAAATATGGATGCAACAATGCCTAGAACAAAAGCACAGGGAATGACCAGGATTGAACTTTACGTGCCAACAGCACTATTTGAAGAAGCGGAGGAACTGGCCGACTTTGAGGGGTGGAAATTATCAGAACTACATCGTGTATTTTGGGAAAACGGTTTTGGCATTTATGTCGAGCGCAGTAACAAGAGAATGATTAACAAACGTCTTCGTTCTAAGGTGGTGAATGACTCTGAGGCTGTAGAAGACTAATAAAGACGGAGCGCCCAGGGAAAACCTGGGCATTAGAATATCAAAATAGAATACATGCGTCAGTCGCCAGAATTCAGTAGGGTATTTTGTGCGACACAACGAATAGCAGTGGTTGAGCGTAGCCGAAACTTAGTGTATCGCTGGCGGATAGCGCAGCGTCAAGATTGCTGACTTCTGACTTCAGAATAGCTGAATTCTTCTTTAATGGAGGCAATATGTATCAAGATATGTATAATCTTGCTTGGGTAAAAACAGCTTGCGAACACGTTTTAGGTAAAAACATTAGTATTAGAGCTTGGCGAAAATGGTTAAGGATATGTGGTGTACAGCAGTATACCGATTCTTGTTTCCTGACTCCTGACTCCTGACTCCTGACTCCTGACTCCTGACTCCTGACTCCTGAATTCTAATTTCTAGCCGCTCTTTTTTTTTGCACTGCTCTGTCGTAAAGCGGCACAGAATTTCGGCAGGTGTGCCGTGACATCCAAAAACCTTGCTGTGTATAGATGTCACAAAAAGCGGCATGATGTTAAAAACGCCCAGAACCCTTGTTTTTCCGTTAATGTCACAAAAAGCGGCACAGTTGAACTGTGACATCAGCGTGCAGGAACAGGACTCAAAGGCATACAGAATGGGTGTCACGCGAAAAGCGGCCCACTTGACGAAAAAAAATAGGGATGAAAAAAAGTCCCGTTTTTGGGGCTTTTTTATGAAGTAGGATCGAGAGCCATCGTTTTTTTTGGGCTAGATAGACGGTTATGCTGTTGATTGCTGGTACTGATAAAATTGGTTTATGGGCAATTTTGGTGCTATGCGAACAAAAGTAGAACTAATTCGCGGTCAAGATAACACGATTGTGGAAGCAGATTTTGTGGAGCTATTGCAAAAGCACGTCGATGATTATGCCAACAAGTGGAAAGAACAATTGAACCTGCACGACCAATCAGACAAATTTTGGGACTGGGAATTTAAACTGGAGTTTATCATTAATAGACAAGCAAACCGCGAAGGCTATGCGATTGAGTACGAAGGTGAAACTCAAGGATTAATGCTGATTGAAACTCAAATGCACGGTTCTCGCCTGATAGAGGGTAAACGCTTGGTATACATTGACGGTATCGCTACCGCACCCTGGAATCGGGCATATATCCAACGTCTGCCAAAATTGAAAGGTGTTGGGACTGCATTCTTGGCGTTTGCCAGAACTCGCAGTTTAGAGCTAGGTTATGAGGGGAGAGTAGGGTTACATTCACTACCTGGAGTAGAAGAATTTTATGACAACCAAGGCATGATTGATGTGGGAGAGGATGAAGATTACGATGATTTAGTTTATTTTGAGTATGGAGTTTTCCGTTCTCCTGGATAAGGTAGCAAAGGTAAATAAATGAGTCAGCAGGAACACAGTGATAATCAAAGCACCTATAGCCAAGAAAATGCAGTAAATCCAATGGGTTTATTATTTGAAGAAGAATACTTAAGAAAAGCTGTTGAAGCTGAGGATAAAGTTGGTGGTAATGTTGGGGCTGGATTAGATTGGGGGTCAGCATTTGGCTCCTTAATGGGCAATCTCGAACTTTTGGGACGTTTCACAACGTTGCGTATTTCTCTAAATAGAGAAGTGCGATTGCTGCTAAATAATTGGAATTTAGGTACAGCTACAAAAATTGCTGTAAAAACTGCAAGAGAAAGAATACTTGAAAAGTTTAGACTGCCGACACCAGAGGTAAGAGAATACATACTTGCTACTCTGGAAAATGATCAGCTTTATGGTGAAGAATTCATTTCTAATCGAGAAATACTGCGCGAACTTCTTGGATTGTTATTAAAACAAGAAGATTGGGAAACTATTGCAGTAGTTGCAGCAGATTCGTTAAAAAAAGAAATCATACATCAAGCTGTTGTTGAAAAAACTTCAGTGTGAGTTTGAGTTTGCACTTGACAATTCATTAATTTTGGAGCATTTGCTCTCATCTGAGAACTATTGCCCTTAGTGATGGCTAGTTTCCGCAGGCTTCTTTGGTTGTGTATGAGTTAGTTTTTCCTTGGTTCTGGGCACAATAACATACCCTACTGCACCAACTCCAATCATTCCACCGCCTATGATATACATAATATTTTTAGTGAAGTATTGAGAGCCAATGTATCCAAAGGTGATTGCTAGAACTGTTGTGACGATCATTTGAGGTACTTTCATATCTAAACTGTGTTGCTTGGTTAATGAACAAAGGAAGGAAAGATTGCTGTTCTATGGCAATTGATACTGTACTATTTATTGGTTTGTCGCTGAGGCTTTTCACCAGATGAGGCACTAGCAACAAAGCTGGAAAACCCGACAAGCATCCAGCCCAAGCAGATATGTTTTCGTATCTGCCATTCATATTGCTTGCTCTGGGAAATTGATTTTGTGTTCGCCTCAATAATCTCTAAGCCCCAACAGGAAAGTGTACCTATTCCAAAAAAGCAACTACTGGCAATAGAGGCAACCGCGATTGTGTTTAGAATCCAAACACTCAAACTCGGATTTCTTACAAAAGGCTTTTGTTGACGGTAAGTACGGAGCAGGGCTAATTTGTTTGTGCCTAGACGTTTAATATGCTCTTGTTGAATCAGAGGGTAAGCAATTTGTGTGACTTAAAGGAAAAGATGGTTCTTGGCAACTTTTGGTGATCTTGGGTGGGGGAAGGCAGAAGGCAGAGGGCAGAAGGCAGAAGAAAGAAAGGAATAAGTAGTAAATTCAAGCTTTAAGT
>NZ_JACJSJ010000243.1 GCF_014698115.1 Nostoc sp. FACHB-973 | reverse complement strand
CCTGCCCCCTGCCCCCTGCCCTTAGGAAGCTAGTGCTACTTCTACCTTTTGCTGCAATTCACCTTGTTGGTAGAGTTCAATCATAATGTCTGAACCGCCGACGAATTCACCATCGATATACACTTGGGGAAATGTCTGCCAGTTGGAGTACTCTTTAATTGCCTGACGGATTTCATCGTCTGCTAAAACGTTAATATCCTTGAAAGGAACTCCCAAACTATTCAGAATTTGCACAACATTGTTGGAGAAACCGCATTGGGGCATTAATTTGGTTCCCTTAATGAAAACCAAAATCTTGTTCTCTTCTACCAATTTATCAATTTTCTCTTTGAGTTCTGGTGTCATGGTATTTACGTTTCCTATGTTGTATTGAACAATCAGGGATTGGGAGTAAACAGTAAAAAATTTATCACTCCTAACTCCTGTACAGATGCGATTAATCGCCTTGTACAAACGCGATTAATCGCGTCTCTACTCCTAACTTTATATTTACGAAGCTGATGTTGCTTGCCAAGCTTCGGGAGTATATGTTTTTAGAGACAAAGCGTGAATCGCTTGACTTGATATAGCTTCTTGCAACGCACCATAAATGAGTTGGTGCTGTTGCACTAGTCCTTTACCTGCAAAGTGCGATGAAACTACTGTCACCTGATAGTGGTCATTGCCACCAGTCAAGTCTTGCACCTGAACCTGGGCGTCTGGCAGTTCCGCCTTGATTATTGCCTCAACCTGCTGCGGACTAATCATCGCAATTCCTGAAAAAACCTACTTCTCTATTATTAGCAGATATAGAGCAAATGCCTATGGCAACTTTAGGGATTGGGGATTGGGGATTGGGGATTGGGGATTGGGAAGGTTTTTTATAATCTCCCTCATCTCCCTTATCTTCCTCATCTCCCTCATCTCCTTCATCTCCCCCAGTCCCCAGCCCCCAATCCCCAGTCCCTTTTACAGGGTGTAGGTAAAATCTTCGACCAACATACCGGGAACCAAACTACCTCCTAGTTGACGACTTTCATATGTTCCGACTTCGGGAATAAATTCTTGAAAAGTGGTCAAATCTATGAGATTCTCTCCCCAAAAGCGATAGAGACTTTCGTCAAAACGCAAGTTTTCGATGGGGGCGATAATTTCTCCGTTTTCTACCCAAAAACAAGCGTAACGCGTCATACCTGTGATTCTACCAGTTTGGCGATCGCTCCAATTCAAGTAATGCAAGTTTGATACATATAATCCTGTATCTAAACTTGGAAGAATCCGATCAAATACTATACTACCGGGACTGACTTCCGGCGCACGTAATGTCTCTGAACCGTTGGCACCATTGGCAATTTTTCCATATTCTTTAGCAGTACGAGAATTCACCAGAGTATTTACCAAGTATCCTTTTTCGATTACAGGTAACTCCAGTGCTGCTATTTCTCCTAGTTCATTAAATCGAGGTACTAATCCCCGTTGAAAGTTTTCTTTAAAACTAAATTTTGGAGACAGTTGTTTTTCTTGACGCCATAAAGCAGCTAAAGCACTATTTCCTTGTTGGATATCAGCTTCGCTTACAGATCCCCAAGAAAGCATCATTAATAAATCTGCAACAGCAGCCGGTGCAAAATAAGTTTTGTACTGTCCTCTTGGTAATTCTTTGGCTGGACGAGAAAGTAGTTCTAGTTGCTTTTTAGCTTCGTTGATTTTGGCTATATATGCAGTTTTATCCCAATCACTACCTGCAAATGTACCTTTAACTGCTTGTCCAGATGTAATAAATAGAGAATAATCTAAGGTAAAAGTATCAGTAGCAAACCAGTGTTTTTGACCGCTGGAATCACCATAAGCTTTAACTACAACTCCCCCAGCATATATACCAGTAAAATCTAATTCGGCAACTAGTTCTAGTAGATTTGGTACTACCGCCTCTTCTGGCAATAAATTTCCAGAATGTATTTCTCGGCTGGTATTATTTCCTGATGGCAAAACTAGATAGGCGTCGATGGGTAATAAAACTAGTTCATCTCGTAGTTCCTGCAAAGCAATATAGGCTAACTCCCAGTCCCTATCCCAATTTCCAGTAAAGGGAAATAGCCGAAAACTACTTCGCTGATCTTTCATCAAAGTTAGTTCAATCCAACCATCAGCAACGCAACCCGTTTGTCGGACTTTGGCACGATTGAAACGAGTAAATTGACTGCGTTCACTGCTGAGTTTCACAGTAAACTCTTCGTTTTCTGCTTTTTTGATCAGCAGAGTTTCAATCAGTTGATTAAAGCTGACTTCTAATGCAGATAATTCCTCAATTTTCATGGATATTAACTATTAATAGAGAATAGGGAGATGGGGAGATGGGGAGAATCACTCTTAACTCTTAACTCAGCACTTTTTCAAGTTCCTCCACCAAAAACTTCAACATTAGCAAATACACAAACAGGTGAACCATGTCCCACCCAAATAGCTTGATTTGGTTCTCCTTTGCCACAATACGGAGTACCGTACATTTGCCAGTTGTCGGCATTTCCTACTTTAATTAAGCTATGCCAAAATTCTGGTGTTGTGGCGCGATAGTTGGGATTGCGGAGGGTTTTGGTAAATTTACCGTTTTCAATTAATTTGGCGTATTCGCAACCAAATTGGAATTTATAGCGGCGATCATCGATTGACCAAGAACGATTAGATTCCATGTAAACGCCATGTTCTATGCCAGCAATCATGTCTTCAAAACTAGCGTTTAGAGGCTCTAAATTCAAGTTAGCCATGCGATCGATCGCTGGTCGATTCCACGAGGAAGCACGGGCACAGGCTACCCCAGGTACACCTGCTCTAGCTTGACTCTCCAGGCTGCCCAAACCGCGTTGGAGTACGCCTTCTTTGATTAGATACTCCCGTGTTGCTACAGCTCCCGTATCATCAAAGCCATAGCTGGCAAATTCACCAGATACCGTGGGATCAAAGGTAATATTCATCAATGGCGAACCATATACTAGTTTGCCAAAATCACTTGTGTTAACAAAGCTGCCCCCAGCATAGTTCCGTTCATCTCCCAAAATTCGGTCAATTTCTAGGGGATGCCCGACACTTTCATGGATTTGCAACATCATTTGATCTGGGGCTAAGACTAAATTGGTACGGGTGGTTGGGCATTCTTCTGCTGTTAAGAGTTCTATTGCTTGTTCGCCAATTTGCCGTACCCAATGCCATAAATTTTCTTGTTTTAAAAGTTCTAGTCCGCCTTGATAACAGTTTGCTTGGGAGCCGTTATGGCTGCGTTGCTGTACAATTGACCCATCTTGGGCTGTGGCTCCGTAATGAGTGCCTATGGATATAAACTTTTGATACACTTCTGAGCCATTGCTGCTGATAAACCAAGACTCCTTCTCGGTTGTGTTGGCGGTGGCGATGGTTTGCACAATTTTGTCGTCAACTTTCAGGGTTTGGCAGATACGAACCAGTAAATCGTTGATTTCTCCGGGACTTAAAGCGTCCAATGGTTCAATAAATGGAGATTTATATTCACCAACGACTTTGGGGCGCTCACTTTCACGGAAGGGATGTATCCACCATTCACTGGCTGCTAGTGCCTGTTTATAGGCTGTTTGGGCAGCGGCTTGTAGGGAGGGCAGTTCTAGGGAGTTAGTGGCTGCATAACCCAAACAGCCATTGACCAAAACTTCCAGCATTGCTCCTACGGTGAAGGATTTGCCGTTGACTTGGGGTAAGCCGTCACGGACTAGACGATTGGTGGAAGTTTCCTTGACGGCTCTGATACCAATCCAATCAGCAGGAATATCGAAACTAGCGATCGCTTTTTTCAGTTCAGACCACCTAATTTAGGGGAATGGGGAATGGGGATTGGGGAATGGGGA
>NZ_JACJSJ010000242.1 GCF_014698115.1 Nostoc sp. FACHB-973 | reverse complement strand
TAGTAGTAGACGGTGTTTCCTGGCGGATATTGTTAGAAGATTTGCAAACAGCATACGAGCAACTAAGTCTTGGGCAAGCCATTCAACTACCAGCCAAAACCACATCCTTCAAAGATTGGGCGCAACGACTGACAGAATATGCCCAATCAGATATCTTGAAATCAGAACTGAGTTATTGGTTGAGTGCGTCTGAGTGTGCAGTTGCTTCTCTACCCTTAGACTATGCAGATGGAATAAACACTGCGGCATCAGTTAGTACAGTATCAGTGTCATTAGATGAGGTACAAACCCAAGCACTGTTGCAAGATGTACCCAAAGCTTATAAAACACAGATTAACGATGTCTTGTTGACTGCTTTAGGGTTAGTTTTGAGCAGATGGACTAATAGTGAATCGGTGTTGTTCAACTTAGAAGGTCATGGGCGGGAAGATATTATTGATGGTGTAGACTTATCACGGACTATTGGTTGGTTTACAACAATTTTCCCGGTGTTTGTTCAACTGTCAGTCACAGATGACCTTGGCAATGTTTTGAAATCTGTCAAGGAGCAATTGCGTGCAATTCCGAATAAAGGCATTGGTTACGGCTTATTGCGTTATCTCAATGCTCAACCAGAAATCCTAGCTCAACTACAGACAATTCCCACTTCCGAGATTAGCTTCAATTATTTGGGTCAATTTACTCAAGTTGTGAATACATCTTCTTTAGTGCAGTTGGCTGATGAATCTAGTGGAGAAAGCCAGAGTTTACAAGGTCAGCGTTCAAGTCTGCTAGATGTTAATGCCATCATTGCAAACGAACGGCTACAAATCCATTGGACTTACAGTACTCATATCCATCAGCAGACAACTATTGAGAATATTGCCGCTTATTTTGTTGAAACTCTGCAAGAAATCATTGCTCATTGTTTATCGCCGGAAAATGCAGGTTATACGCCAACAGATTTCCCATTAATCAAACTTAATCAACAAGAACTCGATGGAGTCTTGGCAAGACTACCATTGCAACCACAACTGGGTAAAACTAATTGGCAAAATATTGAGGATATTTATCCCTTATCTCCCATGCAAGAGGGGATGCTGTTTGAAAGTTTGTACGCTCCAGACTCAGGCGTATATTTTGAACAGGTGATTTGCACTTTCAACGGGAGGCTGGATGTGGAAGCTTTTGAAAAAGCTTGGCAGCAAGTAGTAGAAAAGCATTCCATCTTCCGCACTGGTTTTGTTTGGGAGTCTTTGAGCCAGCCAATTCAAATTGTCTATCGACAGGTTGAGGTTGCTTTGGAGACTGTAGATTTGCGAGAGTTATCTCCACAACAGCAGCAACAGCAATTAAAAACTTTTCTTGATGACCAACGACTCATGGGTTTTCAACTCACACAAGCGCCATTGATGCGCCTGCATCTGCTGCAATTGGATGAACATACTTATGAGTTTGTTTGGTGTCATCATCATTTATTACTTGATGGCTGGTCGTTATCTTTGGTTTTCCAAGATTTGTTGGAGTCTTATCAAGCAATTTCTCATGGTGAAGCTTTACCGTTGCAACCAACTCTGGGCTACCGCAATTACATTGCTTGGCTACAGCAACAAAATCGAGATTTAGCTCAAGATTTTTGGCGACAAAAACTCGCTGGTTTTACTGCGCCCACTCCTTTGACGGTAGATAAACCATTGTCAAACCGTCATCAGCATTTTGGTTATGGTGAACAACAAATTCAGTTAACGGTATCAGCAACTGCCGCAGTCAAGTCTTTTGTGCGACAGCATCAATTGACTATAAACAATTTGGTGCAGGCGACTTGGGGATTGTTGTTGTGTCGCTACAGTCAAGAAACTGATGTGGTTTTTGGTGCTACTGTGTCTGGTCGTCCGCCATCCCTTGTGGGTGTGGAGTCGATGGTGGGGTTATTTATTAATACTCTGCCTGTGCGGGTGCAAATCTCTGATAATACTCAACTACTGAGTTTGTTGAAGGATTTACAAGCCCAACAGGTGGAGTCTGAGCAATTTTCCTATAGTTCATTGGTAGAGATTCAGGCTCTGAGTGATGTCAACAGAGGTACGTCTTTATTTGAGAGCATTGTCGTCTTTGAGAATTATCCGGTGGATAGTGCTGCTTTACAAGGTGATGGCAGTTTTTCTGTTTCAAGTTTTGGGTCTATTGAACAAACAAATTATCCTCTGACGATTTTAGCTGCCTGTGAGCAGCAATTGTTGCTGAAGGTCAGCTATGATACCAGTCGATTTGAGTCTGGGGCGATTAGTCGGATGCTGGGGCATTTTGTGACGATGCTATCAGCAATTGTGGCAAATCCCAAAGAGCGAATTTCTCAATTGCCAATGCTCACAGAAGTTGAGCAACACCAGTTATTAGTTGAGTGGAATGATACACAGGTAGATTACCCAATAGATAAATGTATCCATCAGTTGTTTGAGGAGCAGTGTCTGAGGACACCGGATGCGGTGGCAGTGGTGTTTGAGAATCAGCAACTTACCTACGGGGAATTGAATAGTCGGGCTAACCAGTTGGCACATTACTTGCAGTCCTTGGGAGTAGGGGCAGATGTGTTGGTGGGTATTTGCGTGGAACGTTCAATAGATATGGTGGTGGGATTACTTGGCATTCTCAAGGCGGGTGGTGCTTATGTGCCCCTTGACCCGGAGTATCCTCAAGAGCGTTTGAGTTTCATGTTAGAAGATGCTGCTGTGTCTGTACTGCTAACCCAAAACCATCTTGTTGACAAATTACAAAAGCATCAGGCACAACTTGTTTGCTTAGACTCCGACTGGCAAAAAATTGCTCAACAGTCCGAATCAAACCCCGAAAATGAAGCAATCCCCAGTAACCTCGCATACGTTATCTACACTTCTGGTTCCACAGGCAAGCCCAAAGGCGTTTTAGTCAACCACAATCATGTAACTCGTCTATTTGCAGCGACAGAACCTTGGTATGACTTCAATTCTCAAGATGTGTGGACACTATTCCACTCTTATGCCTTTGACTTTTCCGTGTGGGAAATTTGGGGTGCATTGTTGTATGGCGGAAAACTAGTAGTAGTACCTTATTTGGTGACGCGATCGCCAGAATCCTTTTATGAGTTATTGTGTCAACACAAAGTCACAATTCTCAATCAGACACCTTCAGCCTTCCACCAGTTAATTACGGCAGAACAGTCAATGGCAACTGTTGGCGATTTGAAGTTGCGCCTAGTTATTTTCGGTGGAGAGAGCCTTGAAATTAAGAGTTTGCAGCCTTGGTTTGAACGCCACGGCGACCAATCACCTCAGTTAGTAAATATGTACGGGATTACAGAAACCACCGTACACGTAACTTATTATCCATTAACCAAACGGGATTTGGATGGCACAGCAAGTATAATTGGTCGCCCGATTCCTGATTTACAGGTATATATACTAGATCAACATTTACAGCCAGTGGGGATTGGAATTCCTGGCGAGATGTATGTTGGTGGCGGTGGGGTAACCCGTGGCTATCTCAATCGGGACGAACTGACAGCCCAACGGTTTATCTCCAACCCCTTCAGGGGACAAAGGGAACACAGAGGCACGGGGGGAGAACGCCTCTACAAAACAGGGGATTTGGCACGCTATTTGCCAGATGGGAACATCGAATACCTGGGACGCATTGACAACCAAGTGAAAATCCGGGGCTTCCGCATTGAGTTGGGCGAAATTGAAGGTGTAGTTAGCCAACATCGGGATGTGCAAGCATGTTGTGTCATTGCACGCATTGATACAACCGGGGATAAACGGCTAGTTGCTTATATTGTTCCACAGCCACAGCAGACACCAAAAGTTACTGAACTGCGTAGCTTCCTCAAGTCCAAGTTACCAGAATACATG
>NZ_JACJSJ010000241.1 GCF_014698115.1 Nostoc sp. FACHB-973 | reverse complement strand
AATGGGATGTTGGGGAATGGAGATTATTGAGACAAATGCTAATCCCAACATCATCATCTCTGGTTGGGAGCAACAGAAAAATATTTGCCTGGGTGCAATGTTGGTTAGTTTCTCCGTCTTCTTAGGCAGTTCTTTGATCGGAGCTAGTTTCAGTATTAAACAGGACAAATTTTAGGAGAACAGCAATGGAAATCAAATTAACCACAGCAGAGATTCGGACTATTTTACAAGGATGTCAATATACGTTGCGGCTTGTTGGGAGTAGTAAGGATTATCGCAGGCTTCAATCATCCGAGTATTTTTCTACATCAAACGATGTGGTTTTAAATGATGCGTTTAATATTTTGGGAGAAGTAGTAGACGCAATTGAGCAGGTTGAACAAGCCACTCAACAGTAAACAGGAAGAATCTCAATTTACAGGAGTAAGAAAATGACGTTAACTCTAGATAATCGCTCTCCAAACAAAGAATCGTCCCTGACACAAGCATTGCGGCAGATACAACAGCTAAACTCCAAAATTGCTGTGTTAGAGCAACGCCATAAAGACTATGTGGAATCGCAACAGAATTTGATTCCAGCCATCGCTGAAATCTGTATTTCTCCGATGCAGGAAGTACAGGCGCTGCGAATTCTGATTTATCGGGGAGAAGCAGCTTGTCGGCAGTACTTGCGTTCGGTGCTAGTCAAACAGAGAAAGAATTCATAACCTCTATTAAGCAAGGAAATTTTAATTATGAAACGGAATCAAGCACAAACAGTCGTTGTAAGTCTCACTGGTACATTAGCGGCCATATCTATTGGGTATTTAGGAGTACAAATTTTTGGCAGATATACAATGTACACGATTGCTACAGCTATGTTAGGGCTGGCTACTGGAGGAGCTATCGGTCAGGTTTTGGTGGAGAAAAGGCAGCAGCGAGTAGTACAACCACAATCAAAACAAAGATAGGAGCAATCAGCAATCGTATGGAAACTTCAAAGGTTGTCACTATTCCTAATTACTGGACATCACCTAAATATTCGTTAGGACAACGTATCAAACAAGGAATTATCGTTGGCATTCAGTATCGATTGCCTAATAATTTACTTGCTGAATCCAACGATGGGTCATGGCAGTACACAGTAAAAGTTAGCAGCAATAGTAAAGATAAAGAAGTAGAGGATTTGCAAGAACATGAAGTACAACCACTTCCTACACCAGAATTACACAGGCTGCTCACAGGAGAAATCGAAGCTTATCAACGAAAGATAACAGTGTTGATGCAAGAATTGGCCGAAATATAAATAAGGCAAAAAATAGGGGTTTTTCTAATTCGTCGTCAACCCTTCCGCTTTGAGTTGTGACACCTCAATAGCTTACCATGAATAGATTACAGAGCTTTTTGACTCATCTTTTTTAGCCTTCAAAATGATTTGCGGAAGGGAAAGCGGAAGGGTAGCACTTTTAAATGGCTGAAACCCTTACTAAATAAGCTTTATTTTTTTAGAGGCTGTGACACTAGAAACAACTGGGTTGCACGAAAAGCGGAAGGGTGTCACAACGCAACAATCAGGGTTTGAAGCATTTTAACTGTGACACGGAAGGGTTGGTTTGTGACATCCTTTCCTAGTAGTTCACCAACCCAAAAATACGCTCGTGAGGACTGGGGAAATGTAAGTGATTTAATACCCTTAAAAGAGCCAAGTTCACTTGGCAAGTACTAGAGGACAAAAAAAGAGAGGCGATTGCCTCTTACGGTATATAAGTTCACTCAAGGACGAACTAGTAGTCTTTTAAACCAGTTACTTACAGATATTGACCTTGCAAGTGTAATATTGCTAATACCCAATTGAAGTCACAACATGCCCAATGTATACATAATTGGCGGTGCAAATGGTTCTGGTAAAACTACCGCCGCGCTGCAAATTCTTCCTTATTTCCTACAGGTATTTGAATATGTCAACGCCGATGAAATAGCGGCCGGGCTTTCTCCTTTTAACCCGGAATCCGTAGCCATCCAAGCCGGACGATTGATGGTAGAAAGATTAAAAACTCTGTTGAATGCTAAAATCGATTTTGCATTTGAAACAACTTTAGCAGCTCGTAATTTCGCCCGATTTTTGAGAGAATGTAAAAAACAAGGTTATGCGATAAATTTAATTTACTTTTGGTTACAAAGCCCGGAATTAGCTATTGCACGGGTAAGCAGACGGGTAGAAAGTGGTGGTCACAGCATCCCTGAAGACACTATTTACCGTCGCTATGAACGTGGAAGAAAAAACTTGATTGAATTATATTTACCATTGTGCGATCGCTGGATTGTTTATGATAACTCTAATGCAATTTTGCAGATCATAGCTGAACGCCCTTTGAATCAAGAGCCGATAATTTATCAACCCCAGCTATGGAGCCAAATTACTAATAATACCTAACTAATACCTATGAATAAGCCAATTCCTGAGAAATTATCTAGCCAAATCGATGCAGGTGTTAAACTCGCTATGAAAAAAGCTATTGAAAGACACCGCCGCTTAGGGGAATCTATTAGCATTTGGCAAGACGGCCAAGTTGTGACCTTAACTGCCGAGCAAATCCCTCCTATTGATTCAACTGTTATCTATGACAAATAATACCAATAAAGTAGAAGTTTTATAGGAGCGACCACTTACAATACTACCCAGTTACGTATTTTAAACTCAGAATTTGGTTTGGGGTAAAGGTTAAAGGTCTTTTCTTTCCCTTTTTCTTTTCCCCAAAACCCGACAAGTATTGCGACCGCTTCTCTAATTAATGAAAAAAGGGATACATATTAATGAGTAAAGGTTAAAATTCCCTTTTCCTCATTACCATGCACCCCTTTGCTCAGTTTAAAGTCGGCAATGTAAAGGTTGGCTTCTTATTAAGCTGTAGCCCATCGTATCCATTGCTCAACTTCTGGGCGAGTTAACTGTTTACCCACGCCAAAAGCGACTTGCTGTTTTTGTGCCCAACGGTAGAGAGTTCGTAAGCCGACTTGTCTTCCAGTAACTCTCAAAATGATTTCTGGTAAGTCTGCTCCTTTGGCGTTAGTGAAACGAGCGTCATAAATGGCTTCAGCAAGATGTAATTCTGCTAATGGGTTTTCTTTAAGTTTGAACTTAATCTGAAGTAAAGTAAATTTTTGACAAGGCTTTAGTTTTTTCATGTAAGCCAAAGTCAAAAGGTAAAGTGCTTTTTCGGCTTCAACATCACGGGAATATTGGGGAACTTGGCACAGTCGAAGCCATTTGCGCCAAGTCCTCGCTGTAATTGAACAGCAATAAACTTTTTCACAAGACAGCTTTAACCAGTCCAAGGGATATTTTTTTTCCATAGTTTGTTCTTTGTTCTTATTCCTTGGCGGCAGCCCTCCTGTATAAAGAAGCGAAAGCCGGGGATTCTTGCTCACGTTCTAGTATTTGGCGCAATAAGGTGGCCATGGGAATTTCTTTCCAATCAGAAACTTCTTTGTACTGGTCATAAGCTTTTTTACAAAGAGTAATGGTGATTTGGTAACGGTCAGTCATGTCTGTAGCAAGTTCTGCAAGTGGATTCATCACATTATCATCCCAAATTCATTGCATTTGTGAAAGAAGTTTGTCTAATTATATGTCAATATCATCGTAATTGCATGGCAATAGTGATTAAATTGAGATATATTTGAGGATATAACTATCAGAGAGGTCGCATGGACAAAATCCAACAACTCTTACAGCCTCATAACATTGAAGTAAGCCTTGAGGAAATTGCTAAACTCTGTGTTGAAGTTGGTGTAGACATCGAGCAATTGAGTGATTCTGACGCACAGACAATCGCACAACACATTCTTGAGCAAAGGGTTGCGTCCGGGAAACTGGCTACCAATAGCAAGTCCAAAAATGGCAACGGTAAGTTAGGTAAAAACTCACCCCGCCGTAAATCCACTCCTCCATTGCAAGGAGCGATCGCTCACGCATCTCAGGTTTCTAACCAAGAAATTCAATCCTTGGAGGATGTTCTCAACGTCGGGATTGATGCTTACACAACCGACAAAGCCGACCAGTTGTTATCAACGATTCGCAATGCCCCCAAGGACGTGGTGAGTAAGTTTGTCTCTAAGGCGATGGAGGAGGAAGCTGACGTAGATTCCTTTCGTGC
>NZ_JACJSJ010000240.1 GCF_014698115.1 Nostoc sp. FACHB-973 | reverse complement strand
AAACTAATCTCAGTTGCACTCGACTTAATAAATCCTCAACATTTAAGAAACTGGTTTGCTAGTTGTTGCTACTGTACCTCATAGCAGCCGTAAATGCTGTAAAGGAGAATTTATATTTTTGTTGCCTGACTTTGACCGCAATAGATTGGAAGATGCACCACCACTAAACGTAGAAAATAATCCGTATCGAGGATTATCTTCCTATGATGAGAAAGACAGTAATTTGTTCTTTGGTAGAGAAGAGCAAATTCAAAAGCTTTACCAGAAAGTAGTTGATAACAAGCAACAATTAACCTTAGTCTTGGGTGCTTCGGGAACGGGTAAATCTAGTTTGGTGAAAGCTGGACTTATTCCTAAACTCAGGAAGGATGACAAAACCTGGAGTATCCTGCCTACTTTTAGGCCAGGGGAGTCTCCTTTAAAGTCATTGAATAACGTCCTAGAATCGGTCAAGCAGCCTTTAATCCAAGCAGCACCATCTTCGCGTTTATTCACCCCAGCTGAAGAAAGCTTGGGACATTGGTTCAAGAATAATCCTCAAGCAAAGCTACTGGTGGTTATCGATCAGTTTGAAGAATTGATAACTCTATCTAAGAGTGAAGAAGCAGAGAAATTTCAGATATTTATTAACAATTCACTTGCTAAATACCCTAACAAAATCCATGTAGTCATCACCTTGCGACTGGACTTTGAAGCACAGTTTCGGACTTCTGTACTTAAAGACTTCTGGAATGATGATACTCGATTTGTCGTGCCACTGATGACTCAAGATGAATTTAGAGAAGTAATTGAAAAACCAGCATTGGAAAAAGTAGTTTACTTTGATCCTCCGGGCTTGGTGGACGAACTAATCAACGAAGTTGTGCAAATGCCAGGTGCTTTACCTTTACTTTCCTTTACCCTTAGTGAATTGTACCTGAAATATTTAGAACAACGAAGGGATAACCGGGCTTTAACGAAGAATGATTATGAAGAGTTGGGACGAGTTGTTGGTTCTTTAACCAAGCGTGCTAACCAGGAATATGAGCAATTAGTTAAGGAAGACCCTGCTTGCAAAGATACAGTGCGTCGTGTCATGTTACGGATGATTTCATTGCAAGGTAGAGAGTTAGCACGCAGACAGGTTCCTAAATCGGAACTGATGTATGCAGACGAAGAAGAAAATAAGCGGGTGCAGAGAGTTATTAAATGTTTTTCTGATGCTCGTTTAGTTGTTGAAGGGTCTAATTCCCAAGGTAAACCTTATGTGGAACCAGCCCATGATGCTTTGGTACAAGGGTGGCATCAGTTATTGGAATGGAAAAAACAAGAGGAAGAGAATATAATTTTGCAACGACGGCTCACACCTGCTGCCGAAGAATGGCACAATAATCACCGAAAGCCACGATTTTTATGGAATGCCGATCCTTATCTTAATGTTTTAACAAAAACACTTGATTCTACTGACAATTCGCTTAACCAACTAGAAACTGAGTTTGTACGACGTAGCATTAACCTTAGAGAAAAAAATAGTCGCATTAGAATGGGATTCATTGCTAGTGCATTTTTTATTCTTTCTGTATTTTATTTTATTCAATGGAAACAAAACCAGGAAGCTCAGAGCAGGAGCTTGGCTGCATCTGCACAAACACGCTTTGCTTCTGACCAACAGTTAGATGCGTTATTAGAAGTTATCAAAGCTGCTAAGAAACTTCAAAAGGTGGTTGATGTAGATGTAGAAACTAATCATAAGGTGGTGGCTGCTCTACTTGAGGGGGCGTGAGTAGCAACGGAACAGAAAACCGGGATAAGAAAAAAAAGTCTTGAAAAATGAATCTTTTAGCCATGTATATACATGATAAACTAAGACATCCTGTATAACTTAGGACAATGGATCAGTATTCAGGCACTAGACAAAAATCTCAAAGACGACCTCGTACACCAGATGGTAAATTTGAAACAGATTATGGAGATTCACCCAAGCGGTTAAGGTCGATTCGCCTAACCGATGAAGCCTGGGAGAAACTCCTAGAAATAGCCGAGAAAAATCAAGTAACCAGAAGTGAAGTCATAGAAATTTTCGCTCGTAGTGGCGAGTTGTATTAAGTATTAACCCTAGTTTATTTTGTCTAATTAGTATCTTTTTAGACAAAACATAGAATTAACCCAGATTTTGACAATCAAGAGTATTGTCTATTCTCTTGATAAGTTTTTAATGGTGATAATTTTAATCATGTAGTCATATACAAATTAAATTTATATTGATAAGTTATTGCCCTAAAGACGGAATTTTTTCAAAAGCATAAAGTGCTACTTCTTGCGCCCGTTGTGAAGTAATTTTAGAGTAGCGAAGAGTAGTTTGAATTTTTTCATGTCCCATCAAAGCACGAAGTTCCTCAATTCCCATAATTCCTACCCTTTGGGATGCAAAGGTGTGTCTCAGATGGTGAAAACCAACATCCTCTAACTCCAGAATATTTTTAACTGCGTTCTTTAGTGTAGAGTAAGCTGTTGCATAAGAAAGACGAGATACGTACTCTTGATTTGGTTTTTGAGCCGTAAATAAAGCACTTATCTGGGGATGTCGGTAGTATTTGATGTAATTATTCAAACACAAGTCAGTGTCTTCATTGTAGAAACACCATCTTTGCTTATTACCCTTACCGATAACTTGAAACTTACGAGCAGTAAAATCAATATCTGATAAATCCAAAGCCAGTATCTCTGCTATTCTGGCTCCACTGCTATATAGCAAATGCACCAGAGCAGAAAGTCTAGGATCTTTTTTAATAGCTTGGTCAAGAATACTTAATTGATTTTGTGTCAGATATCGCACAACATTATCGGAATTATGCTCTCCTATATGTGGATTTGGTTTACGTCGTTTGAGATGAGAAATCGGGTTTGATTTGATATAACGGCACTCAACAGCAAAGTTAAATAAGGCTGTAATTACAGCTTGATGGCGATGATGAGTGATATATGATACGTTATTTAAATCATTGAGGTATTCAACCAAAATTTCTCGGTCAATAATTTCTAGCGACCAACTACCGTACAGATGGAGCAAACGCATTAAAGTTGATTCATAAGAGCAAATCGTAGAGTCAGCCAGTCCATGACGCTGTAAAAACTGAGTGACTAATGATGCTAAATTAACACTCATTTTTACCTGAGCAACTTAAATTATTGAACTCATGGACAAATATTAACTTAATATTAATAGGTAGCGAACTAGATATATTTTTATGAATGTATCGGCGACGGATGCTGCTCCTCAACCAACAGAGACGTTGGGTGGTTACATTCAACGAATCCGTAACTCTCTATCTTTAACTCAGTTGGAGTTAAGTACAAAAGCGGGAATCCATGTTCAGACTATCCGCAAAATTGAAGCAGGAGGAACATCACGACTCAATCAAAAAGCAAAATCTGGTTTAGCTGCGGCGTTAGGTATCCCTCAAGAATATTTAGATGTTGTTGTCAAAAAAGTAGCACTTGAAGTTATCAATTCGCTCAAATTTTGTCCCAAATGTTGGACACCAGGGACAACTCCTGACCCAATGTGGACTTCTTTACGGTCAAAATATTGCTTTGCCTGCGGTACGCAATTGCGTTCTAGATGTTTGAGTTGTCACGAACCAATTGTGTCGCTCAAGTTTAAATTTTGTCCACATTGTGGCAAATCCTATAAGCAAACTGAATAAATTTGTGAAAAAATCCTTCCCTAGATGCCAGTTGAATTTTTAAGTGATGAACAGGAGAAAAGATATGGGTGTTACAACGGTGAACCATCGCCCCAACAACTGGCAAAGTATTTTTATTTGGATGATCTTGATCTACAACTGATTAAAAAACGGCGGGGAAATCATAATCGCTTGGGTTTGGCATTACAGTTATGTACTGTCCGCTTTTTAGGAACTTTTTTAACTGACCCAACGGACGTTCCTGACTTGGCGGTTAATTATCTGACATCTCAATTGGGTCAGTTGGATGCAGGTTGCTTAGAACAATACCGAAATTCCGAAACCAAATGGGAGCATACAGCGTTAATCAAACAACGCTATGGCTACCAAGAATTTCACTCCCAACCAGAACATTGGAAACTGGTGCGTTGGCTCTACCAACGGTCAACTTTAACCCTCTTGTGTCACTTTAGGCGGAAGAAAAATAGAATTCGGGGTGATCCAGGAAGATAAAAATTGGAGAAGTTAGCCTATAAACAATGGATCGAAGTTGAGAAAAACCCAAAG
>NZ_JACJSJ010000024.1 GCF_014698115.1 Nostoc sp. FACHB-973 | reverse complement strand
AACAAAGTCCGCCTGCGCGGACTAAGAGAAAATTAATGTTTTTAACCCGCGCAGGCGGGTTTCGTCTGTGTAGACGCGGTTTCTAACCGCCCTTTTAACGTTAAGTTGACACCTATGCACAGCTGTGCGCCCCTACCAAGGTATTTGTATCAACCTTAAAGTGAAACTGTATGACTCCTAACTCCTGAATTCTGAATTCTGAATTCTGATTTTTCAAGTCCGCCCAACCAGACTGGCCACTACTGTCGCTAATTCAGCCGGCTCAACAGGTTTCGGCAAATGCATCTGATAACCTTCTTGTATCGCCCGCATCCGATCCTCCGCCCTAGCATAAGCTGTCAGTGCTGCTGCGGGAATATTTCCTCCTAATTCTGGAGATTGCGATCGCACTTTCCGAATCAAAGAGTAACCATCCTCTTGGGGCATACCAATGTCGCTAACTAATACATCAGGTTTCCATTGTGAAATTACTTGCAATGCTTCTTGAACTGATTCTACTGCTTGAACTTCGGCTTGGTACTGTTGGAGTACTGTGGTGATAAATTCACGGCTATCAATTTGGTCATCGACAACCAGTACCCGCACACCAACAAGGGAGGGGGGCAGATGGGCACAGGGGCAGATGGGCACAGGGGGAGAGGGGCACAGGAGCGGACTCTTCAGAAGTGGTAGCTTGACTGTAAATGTTGCGCCTTGTCCTTCACCCGGACTATCTGCATAGACGACACCGCCATGTAATTCTACTAAATGACGGACGATCGCTAATCCTAGTCCTAATCCCCCATAGGTTCTGGTACTAGAACTATCAGCTTGACGAAAACGCTCAAATGCATAAGGCAGAAAATCAGCACTCATGCCAATACCTGTGTCAATTACTTGAATTTGGGCATATTTGTCGGTCGTTTGTTGTTTTTCTTGACCATCAATTACTGACAATTGCACCTCTACCCGTCCTCCAGTCGGTGTAAACTTGATGGCATTGGATAGTAGATTCCAGATGATCTGCTGCAACCGCTCGAAATCACCGGAAACTAGGAAGATTGAATCTTTGCCAAGGAGGCTGTGTTTTGAATGTTGATTGGTTGGGAATTCTATTTCTCGATATTCTAAATTTTCGGTTTCTGGCGACGGAACGAGGGAAAATCTCAAATCGATTTCTTTACATTGGGCAGCTAGCCTAACAGTCTCTAGACTCGACTCAATCATCGGCACTAAATTACAAGTATGGACATTCAGGCGTAATTTGCCTCGAATCATCCGCGATATATCCAGTAGGTCTTCAACTAGCTGAGTTTGCGCCTTAGCGTTGCGCTCAATTGTCTCCATCCCTTTAGCGATTTGGGTTTCGTTGAGCTTGCTGCGTTGCAATAGTTGTGCCCAGCCAAGGATAGCATTGAGGGGCGATCGCAGTTCGTGGGATAATATGCCGAGAAACTCGTCTTTCATGCGGTTAGCTTGTTGCAGTTCCTCAGTTTGCTGCTGTAAAGATGCAATTAAACTAGCTCGTTCCATTGCGATCGCAATTTGGTCGCACACAGCTTGCATCATCCCCTTTTGATTCTCGGTGAAGCTTAGCCGAGTCTTGCTGCCAAAGGAAAGAGTACCCAACAGCCGTCCCTGTGCCATTAACGGGTAACAATAATAAGCACTAATGCCTAAAGAACGAATCAATTGTGTTTTCGGGTCAGTTGATTGCTGCACATTCTCTACAGATCTTGGATGACCCTCCTGGGCGACAGTACCGCAAACCGCTTGACCAAATGCCAAGCACTCAATTTCCTTCGCCAGTTCTGGGGAAATGCCACCGTAAGACTGCAACCGCATTACCTGAGAGTTATCCTCAACCATATAGTTAAAGTAAACATCTAAACCAATTTGCTCCGAGAGTTTTCGGAAGACACTATCGATTAATACCACTGGTTGCTGGCTCGATAGCAGATCGTTAGCTGTCTCAAAAAGTAGCTTTAGCCTTTGGTAACCAACGGAAAGCGCTTTTTCTACCTGCTTGAGATTGCTAATATCTTGGAACACCAAAATACAGATAGCTGGATGGCCGTGCATTGCTGGCAAGGTATCAGCAAATATCAGTAGAGAGCGCACACCAGAACTAGTATGCCAGTCTACTTCCAACCCATTCAGACGTTCGCCAAGAGCCACCCGTACTCCTGGCATTTGCTCATTGGGAAGGCGATTTCCTGCCGCATCCGTATAGTGGTAAACTGTGTGATATTCTGCTGCTGGTACACCTTTAGGAAATTCGCCCCCAGCTAATTCGTCAGCAGAGCGATTGGCAAAAGTTACCCGTGCCGTTCCTGGTTCGATAAACAACAGCGGTCTTGGCATGAGATTTAACACATCTTCCAGCCATTTTTGCTGATTGCGGAGTACTTCTTCTGCCTGCTTGCGTTCTGTAATATCCAAAAATGCACCAACGCACCCTCTGGTCTTCCCCTCCTCGTCAAACAAAGGTGCAACGTACTCCAAAAGGTTGACTATTTTCCCGCTTTCATGTAATATTTCTAGGTCTACATCCAACACTTCGACACCATGAGCAGCAGAGTACTGCATGGGAAGTTCTTCTGGTGAGAGTTCCCTTCCCTGGCGGCAAATTTTAAAGCTTGTCACTTTTTCATCCAAGGGAGCGCTCAGGGAAGCATTTGTCTCTAAAGATATTCCTAACTGCTTAGCAAAAGCAGGGTTGACCTTAATATTTTTGCATTCTGGATCTTCGGCAATGCCAATGCCAATGGGAATTACCTCCAGCAAAGTTTGTAATTCAGTGATGCGGCGCTGTAGATCCTTGTTTAGTTGTAAGATTTGTTCCTTGGCCTGTTTTTGCTCGCTGATGTTGCGAGTCACAGTGGCCAGAGCAATTGGTTGTCCTGTGTTGTTCTCTGTAACGGTGAAGATGTTGTAATCAACTGGTATCAATTCACCTGTTTGCAGATGTCGAAAGCGGAATTCTCCCTGCCACCGCCCTTGCGATCGCACAGTCGGCAGTATATGCTGTTGAAAATAATCTTTGTCTTCGGGCATGACATAATCTAATACTGCCTTTTGCTTCACCTCTTCAAGGCTTGCAAGCCCTACTAACTTTTGACCTGCATCATTTATATAAAGTAATTGTCCCTCAAGGGTAGCGATGCCGATAAAGTCAGAGCTATTTTCTACCAGCGATACTAATTTTTGTTGCTCTGCTTCTGCTTGCTTGCGTTCGCTTAAATCGAGGATAAACGCTACTGACTCTTCGCGTTTTTCTCCCAACAGCACGTAACCAATTAAAATCGGAATTCGGCTACCATCTTTGCGAATGTATTCTTTCTGGTAAGGTGTACAAGCACCTTTGGAATTTCGCTTGGCTTCGGCGATACCTTGTTGGTCTAAATAACGATGCTCTGGAACTGTGATTTCTCTCCAGTTTAACCCCCCTGCTAACACTTCTTCCTGCGTGTAACCAATTATCCTGAGATATTCGTCATTTACCTTGTGGATACCACCGTACACGTCAGCAAAAACAATGCCTATAACGTTAGCATCTACGAAGCTTGCCAGTTTATCTTCGTAGGCTCTGAGTGCTTCTTGGGCACATCGGCGCAGGTCATCGGAGATATCGCGCTGATGGCTGAGGTGTTCAATAACCCTCGCACTTTGCCAAATCAAAACCGTAAAAATTACAATCAAGATGATGGCAAACACCGATACTGCAAAAGCTGGGTCGTATTGTCCTGCCCGTTGACCTTCAACAATTACCCACCCTAATATAAAAGGTACTGCGATCGCGGCAACCAATAAACGACGTGCAAGTAAGCCGCCATAGTTATCACTTGTAACTACTCTCATTAACCCCTGTTCTGCCCGCGCCCACAAAATGCCTATACCTAGTAAGTTGAACAACACCGCTGTGTGTAACGCCATTGATGTTGTATAAGGAGCAAGTCCATAAAGAACTTTGACTTTGTAGGCATAGCCCATAAGCGCTTGAAAGGAAATCAAAGTAGCTATCAAAGCCAGAATTTGGGCATACCAATAACTGCGGTGATTTCTTTGATGAATCAGAAACTGTAAGGCTACACTCACCAACATAAAATTGAGTGCTGTGTTCACCCCCATTCGCCCCGGATGGGATGTTGCCAAACTGCTTGGTGAGTCACGAATTACCAACTCATCAATACCAAAATTCCAGCCGAACAGATATTCACAGATTGTGAGTCCAGCAATTGTGGTCACCGCGATCGCACAAACCCTGGAAAATAGAAGAGTCCAGGAGTAGCGGTAATTTTGAATTGTTCTTTCCCCCCTGCCCCTCTGCCCCCCTGCCCCTCTGCCCCTGTTTTCCCCTCCTCTTAAAAACAGCCACAGCGACATCCCAGACAGCACAAAGCACAGCGCTGTGTTGAATTTCATTGTGGCGGGACTACCAGGAAAACCGCGCTTAAGAAGATCAATTTCAAGCCACCAGCCAATTAGTACTAAATTACCAACCAAAAGGGGGATCGCACTTGCGATTTTTGCCACAAATGAATTTGCAGGAATTTTAAGTATATCTTGCAGTCGCAAGCGGTTAACCTTTAACATTGAGTGTTCTCTAACCGCATCTATCTAGCGTAATAAATTACCGTATTTCCTACGGGTTAATCATTTATGTCCATTGTATTTTATGCTACCCCTTTAGTTGTTTTTCATCTACCCCTATGCATATTTTTTATTGGACAATTTAGAGTAAGCAATAATGGTGGTTCAAAAATTGACCTTTGTGAAGATTTTCTAATTCCAGGGCATTTCACTTGGCATCATCTTGGCAGCGCTGTTTTTCATCAAGGGACTTCCAGAAAATAAATTATCCCAAATTGTTTGTACATTTTTCGGGTAGCACAGCTGTGCTACCCTACGAACGCGAGTGCGTCCCGCAGGGATGGAATATTTTTTTCCTTGGAAGTCCCCAACACCACAAATTCTACAATCACTCCAGACGGTGTAAGTGTCCATAGCCGCTCTCTAGCTGGAATTTACACTAATGTTTAGCTTGTCTACATCCCACAGTTTTAACCCACCGACCCTTCTTTTGAGGGGAACGCTACGCGAACGTGGGTTAAAAACCTTGCTTTTTACTTAGTCCAGGAAGATGGACTTTGCTTGTGTAGCCCAATACATTTCAAACATTCTCTTAGAGTAACCAAATTTTCAAGGCACTAACTAGAGCATAGCACCATCAAAAAAACCGCCAATACTAATAAAAATAGTCAGTGAGCGCGATTTTTCAAATCTGATTCGTTGGTTTGTTCTCCTACTTTGATCTGAACGATCTTCACCATCACTCTTGAGTCCTATAGCGGTTCCCATTCAGATGCAGTACAACATCATATCGCAAGGTGTAGGGGCACGGCACTGCCGTGCCCTTACAGGTGTACCTCACGCTTGTGGTAAAACGCTATAATTACAGCATAATTTAATTTTTTATCAAATATATATTTCTCTCGATTTCATCTTCAATAAAGTATATTTTAATGTCTATCATCGTGGAGATACAACATTTACAAATAATAGTCTAAGCTTACACAATAAGACGCTGGAATCGAAACCTTAAGTGATGTTTTACAAGGGTTAAAGATATATAGTTACAAAAATCACGGAAAAAATATCAAGATATTTTTTCTTTTTTGTGACTTTTGATTTTTCATTACCCTGAGCTTAATAAAGCTATTTCCAGCAGATTAAGTTAGGCTTAAGACTCTACAAAAATATGCAAAACAACTCTGGTAAAACTACTTCTATTTGGATGACAACGGCAAGAGTTCCAGAACAACTGGCACTTACCGAAAATATTAATGCAGATGTGTGCGTTGTGGGTGCTGGGATAGCGGGGATGTCAACTGCCTATATTTTAACCCGCCAAGGTAAGTCTGTAGTTGTGCTGGATGATGGACTGATTGGTGGCGGTCAAACCGCACGGACAACAGCACACCTGTCAAATGTGCTAACTGAACGTTACTACGAACTTGAGCAAATACACGGTAAAGAAGGCGCAAAACTTATTGCCCAAAGTCATACAACAGCAATTAATACTATAGAGGCGATCGCTACCCAAGAAAATATTAACTGCGATTTTGAGCGACTTGATGGCTATCTGTTTCCCCCAGACGCGAAATCACTGGATGAAATCCAACACGAGTTAGAAGCTGCACACCGCGTCGGACTCACTAACGTAGAAATGGTGAAGAAAGCGCCATTGACTGATTTTGATACAGGAGTGTGTCTACGTTTTCCCCAACAAGGGCAATTCGACCCGTTGAAGTATCTCGCTGGACTTGCAGAAGCCATTCAACGCCGTGGTGGTAAAATTTTTACGGGGACGCACGTAGAAAAAATCAAAGGTGGTTTACCCGCCTACGTTGAAACGAGCGGCGGTAAACTTGTCACAGCCGATGCTGTAGTAGTAGCAACCAACTCACCCATCAGTAATTTGGCTACGATGCACTTTAAGCAAGCCCCATACATGACTTTTGTCATTGGTCTTAAAGTGCCTGGGGGTTCTGTTTACAAAGCGCTTTATTGGGACACCCTAGATCCTTACCATTACGTAAGATTACAGAAGCTTGATGACCAGTATGATGTATTAATTGTTGGCGGTGAAGACCACAAAACCGGACAAGCTGACGATGCCAGCACTCGGTATGCCAGACTCCAGACATGGACGCGAGAACGTTTCCCGATGGCACAAGAGGTTTTATTTCAGTGGTCAGGTCAGGTAATGAATTCTGATGATGGTATTGCCTACATTGGCAAAAACCCCTTTGATGAGGAAAACGTCTACATCGTCACCGGTGATACAGGCATAGGCATGACCCACGGCACGATCGCAGGTATACTCATAACTGATTTGATTTTGGGGCGAAAAAGTAGCTGGGCAGAGCTTTATGACCCGTCGCGTGTTAAAATTGGTGGAGTAGGTGAATTTATCTCAGAGAATCTCAATGTTGCTACCCAGTACTTAAATTGGGTGACACCAGGAGATGTTGATTCTGTGGAAAAACTCGCTCCGGGCAAAGGTGCAGTGGTGCGCCGTGGTTTGACAAAAATCGCAGCTTACCGAGACGAAAACGGCACACTACAGGAATATTCGGCGATCTGTACTCACCTCAATTGTATCGTTGCCTGGAATTCCTCAGAAAAGACCTGGGATTGTCCCTGTCACGGTTCGCGGTTCGATACGAAAGGAAGGGTAATCAATGGCCCAGCGATTAATGGGTTGACACCAGTGGAAGATAAGTAAAAAGTTACATTAGATATTCACAAATGTTTTATTGAGTGGGGTAATTGCCCACTTTTTTAGTTTAGTCTAGTAAATATACGGTAATTATTAGTATTAAAAAAGCTTTTACGTCAGCGATCGCTAAACAATCAAACATTGAGTAGACTAAAGTCTTTGTAGCTGATTTTGGTTAATGTTATGCTACTTATTTTATAAGGTGATTTTATAATTCATTTCCAGCTACCAGCTTTTTTTACCTGCATCATTTATGATTAAAGAATACAGTTATTCAAAAAAATAGAGTGCGATCGCAACACTTTTGAGTCTAATGACTTTTTCAATTAAATACCCTTGGCGCTCTTAGGCGGAAGCCTCCATTAGTTATTTTTGCTAACTTAACTGTATTGTTTAATACAGTTTTTTTTATAACTTGCTTGTAAATAAATATAAGTAAAATTAATTAATCAATGACAAAGATAATGCTATGCCTTATGCCATAACATGCTACTCGTTTTTTTTTATGCTGACCTACTGTATATGTAATTGAGAAAAATAAACGATTAAGTTGAGGTATCAAAGCTCTACAAAGACAAGATACTTTAGTCACGATTCTCACTTATCTTTTAGCCCTTAGCATGATTGTTTATATTTACGCCAAAAACTTCATGATAGCTATATACAAGTACACCTGACACCTTTTTTGCAACCAAAAACCTATATACTAGACTAGACTTTGATAAATTTGAGAGTTTTGTTAATTGCAACACCAAAAACTATTAATTTTTAGATGAAATACTAGCGTATCTTATAGTCTATAGTTTTTAAAGTTTAGTCAAAACTATATCCAGTATCATCAAAAAACTGCAAACTTCATGTGGTGTAAAAATCAAGCGGGGAGTGAAAACATGAATTTACGTAGAGATGCTTTGCAAATCCTCAAAGAAACTAGCCGAACTTTTTATATTCCAATTAGTCTTTTACCGGCAGGATTGCAAGAAGCAGTAGCATCAGCATATTTGTGTATGCGTGCTATTGATGAAATTGAAGATCATCAAGAACTAGATAACCTGACTAAGGCAAAACTTCTACGCACAATCAGTCTGACATTACAAGCAGGAGTTGATGGCTTCGCCGTAGACGCTTTCTTTGCAGGATTTTGTGGGTATGAGAATTCCCTAGAAGAAGTTACTCTCAGAATTCGAGAATGGTCACTGCTAGCACCTGAGAGCATTGCACCTCGAATTTGGGATGCCACTGCTGCAATGGCAGACCGAATGGCTTACTGGGCAGAAATAAATTGGAAAATTGACACAGAATCTGATTTGGATCGTTATACCTTTGGGGTTGCAGGTGCCGTGGGATTGTTACTTTCAGACTTATGGACTTGGTACGATGGAACACAAACCAATCGTACCCAGGCCATTGGATTTGGTCGGGGTTTACAAGCAGTTAATATCCTGCGTAACCACACTGAAGATCTCGGACGTGGAGTAGACTTCTTCCCAGAAGGTTGGAATGCAGCAAATATGCAAGAGTATGCGCGGCGAAATCTAGCCTTGGCAGAAGCTTACACCAAAAACCTTCCGAACAGTCCCGCCTTAGACTTTTGCCAAATTCCCTTGACCTTGGCGCACGGCACCCTTGATGCCCTTGCCAATGGTAAAGAAAAACTCAGCCGCAGTGATGTTTTAGCACTTCTCGAACAGCTGATTGGTGTGAACATGAAAGCCAGCTAGTAGTCTCTTCAGGACTAATGGAGTCGATTCTAAATTGGCTCCAATACAGCGTTCCTCAAACGCCACTTGCTACCCTGCGGGTTCTGGGTTCGCGTAGCGTCTCGTAGAGAAGGAGTACAAGTCGGGAAACCGCAAGGGCGCAGTGGTTCCCCAACCTACGCGATTTAAGGTTTTTAGCTCTAACCCAAGGGTATTGAATTATAAATTAGTATAAAGTTATTCAAGTATTCTTAAATAATGTAAGTATAATAAATCATTTTGTTTTAGCGATCGCTGTAAGTAATCTCATTTAAACTTTAGAAACTCTTCAAAGGATTTCCAGCAAAAATTACCTGGCAAGAGTTGATTGAAATCTAAATAATTGAGAGAGAGTATAAAATTCACTATGATTATTCGCGCAGCGAGTTGACAGCGCATGAGCTACTGCTTAAATCCTACCTGTCGCAGTCCAGAAAATTTGGTAAATAGCCAAAGGTGTCAGTCTTGTGGCTCACGACTACTGTTGCGCGATCGCTATCAGGTAGTCAAGCCATTAGGCCAAGGTGGCTTTGGAGCAACCTTCTTAGCCAACGATCAAGCGTTACCAGGAGAACCAAGTTGCGTAATCAAGCAACTACGTCCTTCTGGAAACGCACCACATGTTTTACAGATGGCCAGAGAACTCTTTGAGCGAGAAGCCAAAACTCTAGGTAAGATTGGCAATCATCCCCAAGTACCACGATTACTCGATTATTTTGAAGAACATGAACAATTCTACTTAGTTCAAGAATACATCAGCGGTGATACTTTGCAGGAGGAAGTCAAACTCAACGGTGTGTTAAGCGAAACTGGAGTCAAGCAATTCTTGAGTGAGATTTTGCCATTGCTGCAATACATCCACGAACAAAAGGTAATTCACCGAGATATCAAACCAGCTAATTTAATTCGCCGTACTCAAGATGCCAGAATGGTACTCATTGACTTTGGTGCCGTCAAAAATCAAGTCACCCAAGGTGCAGCGAGTCCATCGGGACAGACGGCATTAACTGCATATGCCATCGGTACTCCTGGTTTTGCACCTCCAGAACAAATGGCTATGCGTCCAGTCTACGCTAGTGATATCTACGCACTAGGGGTGACATGTATTTATTTGCTAACTAGTAAAACTCCTAAAGATTTAGATTACAATCCCACAACTGGTGAGATGATGTGGGAGCAGCTTGTGCAAGTGAGTGACCACTTGAGCAATGTATTGCGGAAAATGTTAGAGGTATCAGTACGTAATCGCTATCAGTCAGCGGCAGACGTTCTCAGAGCCTTACAAATAGAACCATACTTAGACAGCTTAGCACAGGGTTTATTGGTTAAATCTCCTGATGCTGGAGTTAAAGCGCGAACACACAACCACATAGAAGATTCTGCTGTTTTATGTAGCAATCCTTCTGTTGCTGTTACTAGTGCAGGAGTAGCACAGGTAGCAGCAGCAATTCGCGCGAGACGAGCCAAAGCTGGCGAAGCTTCTGGAATGGGTAAATCAACGACTTTGGTTAACAGCAACGGTAATGGTTCCCAAATTCCAAATTCTAAAATTGAGCGCAAGTTAGATACCCAAAGTTTACTAACAGCCTATATGAAAGGGAGACGGGATTTTGCCCTACACAATTTAAGTTTACTGAACCTCCAAGGTGCTGACTTATCGGGAACAAATTTCCATTCCGCTCAATTACAAAAAACCAATCTTCAAGGAGCTAATCTCCATAATAGTGACTTTGGCAGAGCCAGTCTCACTCGAGCAAATCTCAAAGACGCTAATTTGAGCAAAGCATACTTTAATCATTCTGATTTAGAAGGGGCAGACCTCCGAGGCGCAGATCTCACCCATGCTTATCTCAGCAATGCTAACCTCCGAGGAGCTAATTTGTGTGGTGCTAATCTCACAAATGCTAAAATTTCTGATGAACAGTTAGCACTAGCAAAAACAAATTGGATGACTGTGCGCCCCAATGGTAAACGAGGCTTATTGTGATTTGATAATTCGGGTTCATACAGAAGTTAAGGACTTCCAATTGAAGAAATAGACAAGGGGATACCTTGTCTTTCCACCCCCTTGTCCTTGTGGACACATCAAATTTTTACAAACAATCTTTAACTCAACGCTATTCCTTTATTAGTACCAGAACTGCGTCAAAAAATTTCTCGGTTCTAGCTGTAAACGATATTTTTTAACGTATTTATAACAGGAATTCTTTTAATAGTATTACACAGCAAAAATACGGAGACATTTGAGCAATCTTCATCAAATCTTCATGATTTATATCTGTTACAAATAACAAAGGATTATTTACAATAAGAAATAAAGTATCACATAATTTCTTATAAAGATTACCATAATTTGTATGGTTATAAACAACAGGGAATTTAGTAACTAAAAGTTGTCAAATTTAACCCTCCTAAGCCAGTCAACTTCTCAGATGGCAGCGGAAACTTAAAAAGCAATTATCCCTGATTGTAGGCTGAAGCAGAATATTCACAACCGAAATCAGGTAGTAGAAGGTTTATAGTATGATGGCTGACTTTGCACAAACGGAAATAGAACGGAGATTAACTTTATATCAGGTATTCCTCAAGTTGTATGAACACCACAGCGGCCTGCTAGATGAGATTCTTCAGCTAGAAAACCTATATCAACCATCGTTGAAGAGGGCGAAGACATCTTATGTACATGGGGTAGTGGATACTGCTGCCGTTTATTTGATGACTAATTTGTGCGACAATCAGACCCAAAGTTTACGACAACCACAGCGGATCTGGACAATAGGTCGTAATCGCAGCAGTGGGATTTGCATTGCTGATAGTTATATGTCTCGTCGCCATGCTGCGATTCAACATATTGACGACCAAGGCTTTTATTTGATTGATTTTAACAGTACGAATGGTTCCTTTGTCAATGAACAACGGGCACTTCAGCCGATCAAACTCAAAGATGGCGATCGCATTCGTTTAGGTAGTCTGACTTTTAACTTTTTTGTCGAGCATAAGTGCCGCGTTTTGCCAACTGTAGCAATAGAGTTACTGATGCAGCTGATGAATCGCAAGAGTGATACCAAAGCAGAAATATCTACTTATCCTGGTGACAGACAAAAACCTCTAATTGACCAAGCAAATGATAATTTAGAGATTTTGAGAAATTCGGGACTAGTTGAAAAATTTGACAATTGGTATGACAACTTCAGTTCCGAACAGAAATCAGAAATTTTAGACCGTTTTTTTAGCAGACAAAAACCGTAGAATCCCAGCTAAAAAGTAAAAATGACTGGGGAATAGGGACTGGGGACTAGTAGAGAAACATTTAGAGGGCAAAGGGATGATTAAGCCCCAACACCCAATCCCCAATCCCCAATCCCCAATCCCGATTCTTTATTCTTCTTCTAATTCGATTTCTTCTTCTTCTTCTTCTTCATTGGACTTTGATACAGAGTTAGCAGAAACAACAGCGCCTTTATCTAGCTTTTCCCGCACCAGTTGCTTAACTTGTTCGGCAAATTCTGGCTTTTCTTCTAGATACTTAATGGCATTGTCTCGTCCTTGGGAGATATTATCACCGTTGTAGCTGTACCAAGCTCCTTTGCGGATAATGATGCCAGTTTCTTCTGCCAAATCCACAATGCAACCCAAAGTAGAAACACCTTTACCAAAAATAATGTCAAATTCCGCTATTCTAAAAGGCGGCGCTACTTTATTTTTGGCAACTTTGACTTTGACGCGGTTACCAAATTCATCTGTACCTTTTTTCAAGGTTTGAATCCGGCGAATATCCAAGCGCACGGAAGCATAAAACTTCAATGCATTACCACCGGTTGTGGTTTCTGGACTTCCGTAGGTAACACCGATTTTTTGCCGCAACTGGTTAATGAAAATAACCGTGCAGCCAGATTTACCAATGTTACCAGTAATTTTACGTAAAGCTTGGCTCATCAACCTTGCCTGGAGACCAACGTGAGCATCACCCATATCGCCTTCAATTTCAGCGCGGGGAACTAATGCGGCCACCGAGTCAATAACTACAATATCAACCGCAGCAGAACGAACCAGCTGATCGACAATTTCCAAAGCGGCTTCTCCTGTATCAGGTTGGGAAACCAGCAAATTGTTAATATCTACACCCAATGCCGCAGCGTAGGTGGGGTCAAGGGCATGTTCAGCATCAACAAAGGCAGCGATGCCACCTTCTTTTTGCACTTCTGCGATCGCATGTAATGCTACCGTAGTTTTACCGGAACTTTCCGGCCCATAAATCTCAATTACCCGTCCCTTGGGTAAACCGCCTCCCAATGCCAAATCCAAGGTCAGCGCACCACTGGAAATTGTCTCCACCCGCATCCGGGTAGCATCCCCCAGGCGCATGATTGCTCCTTTACCGAAGCTGCGCTCAATTTGGTTGAGTACTATATTTAACGCTTTTTGCTTGCCAGAAGTATCGGTATTGATAGCCATTAGAGCCTCTAAGTATATGGATTTTCAGGAATGTGGGTTTGGAGTATGAGTAGAACAGATATACTATTTTAACCAGAAAATCCTGGAATCGGACTTCTCAAATTAAAAATGAACCGTGACAAGATCGTAACTCGATCGCCACCTGATTAGGGAAATCCTGCACAATGATACCAACTTGCATTCAGAGATGGCTTCCTTGGGGTGCAGAATGTGGGATTTCAAACAAAAATTATTTAAACAGCTGACTTTATTGACTGTACATAGCTTAGAATGCTTTGTCCTAGAGACAAAAGGCTAGTTACTATCATGGCGCAATTGTTCGTCGAATCCCGTTCGTTGCCCACAACAAAAGCCGCGATAGTCTCCGACATTGAATTGATAAGTTTAGTAAAGTTACCATTATCGTTAAATCGAGGCTGTTGGCATCAAGATAATCCATTGATATGCTGGTAATATAATTTACAAAAATCATATCAAGTAAACGTGAATAAGTCACAAAGTATTAAGCTACTTGAAAGTGAGGGTTGGACAAAAGCAGATGCTATGCGTGCATTGGAAGTAATTGACTTTAGTACCAATCCTGATGAGATTACCATTCGCAGAGCTATTTCGGCTTTTGCTGGTTCTGAGCTAATTAAGCGTCAACGTCTCCAAGCTGCTCAGAAAGGTTTGGTAACAAAGAAAAGCAATGAGATCGAGAAAAATAATCAGGAATATGCTGTCAAAATTGAACAACTGAATAAATATCAAAAACAAGAAAATCAAAAATATGAAGGTGAAATTGAAAAATTATCTGACACAAACAAAGTGTTAGAAACGAAAATTAAAAATATAACTATTCAAAATAACGAGCTAATGCAAGCAAATGAGCAACTCAAAAAAGATAATAAAGCATTAAAAAATTTAATAGATGAAATCAGGCTCAAATTAGCTATGAATACCAAAAAGCTTCTTCAGTATGAAGATAGTGAAATTCGTCAAGCTTTAATTATTATGTTCAAATCGACACTAGGCTAAGTAACTGGATTTATGACTTACAAAAAAAGAATTTTTCAAAGGATGAGTTATCGTGATGTTCAACGTGCTAACTCTAAGAATCGAACTCAGCTTCATCAAGATGATCAAGCTTGGCTAAAAGAAAATTGTTACAAAAATATTGGCTGGACTAATGTTATTAATCTTTATCACAAAATCGAAGATTTTTTAAATAAATATTCTCTGGATGACTTAACAGTTGAAGAATTATTTTTAGAAGCCGACCGAATTGGAAATAAATATCTCACCAGTGAAGAAATACAAAGTTTTAATCAAAATTTATCTAGAGAAGTAAATGATATTGCAGAAGAAATCGATAAGCAGTTTCCAGATACAGAAATAGAGTTTATTGATTTTAGGAAAAAGACTAGCAATAGATATTGGAATAAAGTATAAAAAATTAAATTTTTGCAAAATTATGGTAAATTTCAAAGATAAAGAACTTAGAGAATTATTTGAGCTTGCAAATAAAATTGGTAATAAGCGATATCACAAACTAACTCATCAAGATTTTGAAAACTACAGGAAATTCGATTACTGGCGCTATGTTAATGGTGATTATGAATGTGGAACAACCCAAGAAAGTAAAGATTGGGTCAAAGCAAATTCAAGCTGGTACTGTCCAATTTGTGGGTATCACTACTCTGATAAAGGTGGTAAGACGATAGATCACAAACTACCCCGATCGCAATATCCCTGGTTATCAATAGAATTCAAGAATTTATGGGTTATTTGCCAGGTTTGCAACCAAGAAAAGAGTGAGATGCATTGGTACGAGTATGAACACTATATATTTCTTCGTTATCCCGATGTTTATCTTTCTGTAAAAGCTGCACGTCCTAGCTTATTACTCCAGTCTTTAAAAGATTAAAGCAAGCAATGTAATTATCTACTGCTTTAATGTTATTTACAAAATCTAATAGCGATCGCATTCAACTAATTACTAATTCGTAATTCGTAATTATTGGGTTTGAGTACCACAGCAAAATGTCCTATTTGGTGGTCTTGAATTAGTTGGGGTCTAAGAGGTTGTTTGAAAAGTATTTCGCTGTGACTTTAGGCACTTTTAGATCCCCCCTAACCCCCCTTATAAAGGGGTGAATCAGAATCAAAGTCTCCCAATTTATCGGGAGATTTAGAGGGATCTAAAACTTTTGATACCGACAAGAACACTTTTCAAACATCCTCTAAATCCCCAACAGGTAAAATACAAATTACGTAACTTGCTTCTCACACCCATACGAGTATTATCAATTACGAATTATTTTAATCTCTTTTAGCAATTGGTTACATAGATTGTCAAATTGAGTATGTTAGGCTGACAGTATGTAAAAAGCAAAGGTTAGTCTTAGCAATGACAGCCACGACATCCCAGAATTTATCAAATGAATTAGCTGAACGGGGCTGGCGAACTGAAATTGTCACCCAACCGGATGGTAGTATTGATTACGTCCAAATCCCCCTAACTTCAGAAGAGTTTCTCCATCCACAAGAAGGATATCACTTGCCTAACAGTACCTTTCATGACGATGCAGCAGGTGATGTCAAAGATATGCTGACTCGTCGTTATGCCAATGATTCAACCACAGGAGTCTTCCGCGATTTGATTATCAAATGGGGGATTCTCAATCTGAAAAATCATTGTCCAGATACTTTTGTCGTTTTTGGAATCCAAAATAAACAACAGAACCGTACTGAGTTTGTTGTGTCTGAAGAAGGTGTGCGTCCTTCGTTGATTATTGAAGTAGTTTCTCCCCGTTATCGCAAGGAAGACCGACAAACAAAAGTCAAGCACTATGCCGAAGCTGGTGTGCAGGAGTACTTAATTATAGATCGACGCAGACAACGCGAGCAGGTGATTGAGGAAGTTCTTGGTTATCGTTTAGTTGATGGACAATACTTACCACTAACTCCAGATGAGGAAGGACGCATTTTGTGTGAAACAGTTGGACTGTTGATTGGACTTCAGGATGGGCGAGTCATCATGGAAGATGCTCAGACAGGTGAACGACTCCTGACTTCTCTGGAGTTGGAACAACGCGCCAGCCAAGCCGAACAACGCGCCAACCAAGCTGAACAACGCGCCAACCAAGCCGAACAACGGGCGGCAAGATTAGCAGAATTACTCAAGGCGCAAGGGATTAATCCAGATCAAATTTGACCGAATAATTCGTAATTCGTAATTCGTAATTAATTTATTCTCCCAGGCATCTTTGATGACTTTCGACCTCCCCGACTCTCTCATTCTCGATACAGCGCTTTCGGTATCTGGTTTAACTGACTATATCCGCTTGCTGTTAGAGCAAGATGAACAATTGCGGCAAGTTTGGGTAACTGGAGAAGTTTCCAGCGCTAACCACCATCGCAGTGGGTTATTTTTCACATTGCAAGATACAGATGGCACCGCAGGAATTAAGTGTGTGGTGTGGAATAGCCAATTGCCAAAACTCGCCCAGATTCCCGTTCCTGGTGAGCAGATAATTATTTTGGGCAGTATTCGCGTGTATCCGCAACGGGGAGAGTATCAGCTGTCAGTTTGGCAGACTCTACCTGCTGGTGTTGGTTTACAGGCGCTACGCTATCAACAACTAAAAAATCGCTTGCTGGCTGAGGGGTTATTCGATCCACAAAGAAAGCGATCGCTCCCCATCCATCCCCAAACCATCGCTGTCGTCACTTCACCAACTGCGGCGGCTTGGGGTGATATTCAAAAAACTCTCAAGCAAAGGTATCCAGGTTTACACGTTTTATTTTCTCCAGCCACAGTACAAGGTGAGCAAGCACCAGAATCTATCGTCAAAGCAATTGAGCGAGTTGACCGCGATGGACGCGCCGAAGTGCTAATTTTATCGCGTGGTGGGGGTGCGGTTGAGGAATTGGCCTGCTTTAATGATGAACGAGTGGTGCGAGCTGTTGCTAGTTGTTCCATTCCTGTAATTACTGGTATTGGTCATCAACGAGATGAATCTTTGGCAGATTTAGTTGCAGATATATGTGTGCATACACCAACGGCGGCGGCAGAAAGAGTTGTACCGGCAATTTCAGAGTTGTATGCTGAGCATCAGCAGCGAGTTTTAGCTTTGCATGAGGCGGTGCATGACTTTGGGGAAAATGCTGAGAATAAACTGCAAGCATTGCGAAATCGTTTGCGACGTTTGCGGTTAGATCAGCAAGTCCAGCAGGAAGCGGACAAGCTAGTTTGGAAGCGTCGGCAATTGGTACAGGTGACGATGGGGCGATCGCAACAAGCAAAGCAGCATTTGGAATTGTTGCGGCAAAAGTTGGCAACTCTTGACCCAAAAGCTGTGTTGCAGCGTGGTTATGCGGTGGTGAGACAGGAAAATGGGGCGATCGCTCGTGCTGCGGCCCAGTTAGAAGTGGGACAAGATTTATCGATTCAGTTGGGACAGGGAGAGGTTACAGTAAAAGTTATAAAATTGAAATGATTACCGCAGAATTCAGAATCTCGCTTCTACTCTCCAATATAAAACTGCCCTGGCTTTTGCCCAGAGCAGTTTTTGATAGAAGTAAATTGTATAGGAGACTTTTAGTGTTGTCCCCTGTTTATCCATAGTAAATATTGTTATACAATACTATTCACCTCAAGTTTCAGGCTTTACGCAAAAAACGAATAATCTTGAACTTGGCATTATAAAGTTTAGAAGTCAGCATCAGCCAAACTTAAAGGCGGAATGTATGAGGGAGTCCAATGTTGTGGAGAGGTGTTGACCCAATACGGTTCGGTTAAGCTCAAAAACAGGTAGACTGAGGGTTGTCACCTAAATGTACTTACGTCATATCATTGAAGTGATGTGGTGCTTTTCCTCCTGGAATCTGGCAACAGTATCAGTTTCTTGGTTGAACTGAGACAGTCTGCTGTTGATACTGCTCAAACGATCGCTCAACTACTGCTTAGTTCAGTGTTGCTCAAAGGAGCATTGAACCCCCATACAATTTATGTCTGCTGAGTCACCCGTCCCCAACGATCCATCCGACTCACTCCCCGTCAACCCAGACTCGGAGCCAAATCAGCCATCCCCAACCGATGCTACTTTTCCAGTGGTGGGAATTGCCGCTTCTGCTGGTGGTCTAGAGGCATTTACGGAACTGATCCGCCATTTGCCAACGGATACGGGCATGGCGTTTGTGCTAATTCAGCATTTGTCTCCTGAGCATGAAAGCCTGCTGTCGGAAATTTTGGGCAGAGTGACTACCATGCCTGTGCTTCAGGTGCAAGACCAGATGCGGGTTGAGCCAAACGCGGTCTATGTGATTCCGCCCAATGCCCAAATGACCCTGGTCGATGGCATTCTGCGGCTCGCGCCCCGGCAGAAAAGTAAGGGCAAATATTTGCCCGCCGACATCTTTTTTAAGTCGTTAGCGACCGATCGCGGCAACAAAGCGATCGCAGTTGTGCTGTCGGGGATGGATGGAGACGGTGCTGAAGGGGTGAAAGCCGTCAAGATTGCTGGGGGTGTCACCTTTGCCGAATGTGATGCCACGGCGCGATTTAACAGTATGCCCAATACAGCGGTTGCAACTGGCAATGTAGATTTTGTGTTGCCGCCGCCAGCCATCGCTAGAGAACTGAGCAATCTCAGTCGCAACCCCTTTTTGGGGCAATCAGAGCCATTGCCGATCATCCAGAAGTTACCCCCGGAACCGGGTGATCCCCTGAGCCGAATTTTTTCCCTCCTCCGCACGACAACTGGCGTTGACTTTACCCAATACAAACCGGCATCGCTGGAGCGCCGCATCCAGAGGCGGATACTGCTACATAAGCTGGACAGTCTGGCAGCATACGCGCAATATTTGCAAACGCACGGGGACGAAATTCAAGCTTTGTACGAAGAAATTCTCATCCATGTGACCAGTTTCTTTCGCGATCCCCACGTCTTTGAGAAATTGAAGACCCAGATTTTCCCCACGATCAGCCAAAATAAAGCCAGCGATGTGCCGCTGCGGATTTGGGTGGCTGGCTGTTCAACTGGGGAAGAAGTTTACTCACTCGCCATCTGCTTGTTAGAGTTTTTCAGCGATCGCGCCACCGTGCCGCCGATTCAGATTTTTGCCACCGACATTAGCGAAACAGCCATTAGCAAAGCCCGAACAGGCTTATACCTAGAAAGCCAGATGGAAGGCGTTTCACCGGAACGTAAAAGTCGGTTCTTTGTCCCCCAGGCAGAGGGTGGCTATCAAATCAGCAGTACCATTCGCGAATTTTGTGTGTTTGCCCATCATAACTTATGCGATGACCCCCCATTCTCGAATCTCGATCTGATTAGCTGTCGCAACCTGCTGATTTATTTATCCGATCGCCTGCAAGAGCGCATCATGGCGTTGTTTCATTACAGTCTCAACTTAACGGGCTGCCTGGTGTTGGGTACGGCAGAAAGCGTCAAAGCTGCCTCAAATTTATTTGCGCCCGTGGATGAAGCCTGCAAAATCTATGCCCGAAAATTGAGCTTCTCTAATCGCTTATTTGCGTTTACAGCCACTTCTGGGCGCGTCCCCAGTCTCCATAATCCGCAGCCCATCCCAGAAAACCGTTCCATTCCCTTTGATTTAGCCAGAGAAGTTGACCAACTGATCGCCAATCGCTATATGCCGCTATCGGTCGTGGTCGATGAACAGATGCAGATATTACAGATGCGCGGAGACCTCGATCTTTACCTGAAGTTGACCCCTAGCACCACAGAGCTAAACCTGCTGTCTATGGCACGTGAAGGGCTGGTAACACCCCTTCGCACCGCCCTGTATCAGGCTCAGACAGAGAACGTGCTGGTGCGGCGGGAAGACATTCAAATGGAACAGGGCGAGCGAGCGCGGCTGAATCTGGAGGTGCTGCCATTTCGCCCAGCCCAGACGAACACACTCTATTTTTTGGTGCTTTTCAATCCCATCTCGCCCTCTGCCCCTGCCTCTAACACATTCACCACTCCCGCAACGGTAGAAAGCTTGGAGCCAGCGGACTTAGCGCGTGAACTTGTAACGCTTCGCCAGGCGCTGTCTGCTGCCACCCAACGCGAACTCTCGGCCCAAGCGCATCTACAAGCGGTGATTCAGGAGCAAAACCAACTCAACCAAAACTTACGCATAGCGAATGAAGAGATCCTATCGAGCAATGAGGAACTGCAAAGCACGAATGAAGAACTGCAAACGGCGAAGGAAGAAGTTCAAGCCACCAATGAAGAACTCTCGACGACCAATGAAGAACTGCGGAGTCGGAATCTGCAACAAAATCGAGACAATAGCGATCTCAACAACTTTATCGCCAGCATTAATATCCCGATTGTGATGCTGACGAATGACTTAAGGATTCGCCGCTTTACACCAACCGCCCAGCGACTGTTCAATTTCATCCCCACCGATATCGGACGACCCTTGACTGACCTGCATGGCAATCTTGACGTTTCCCAGCTAGAACCGATGATTTTGGAGGTGTTGGAGACCCTGAATACAAAAGAACAAGAGATCCAAACAGAAGCCGGATACTGGTATAGTATCCGCATTCGCCCCTATCGCACCACTGAAAACCAAATTGACGGTGTGACAATGGTGCTACAGGATATTGATGCCCTCAAACGCTACACCGCCAGCCTAGAGAGCGCTCGCAACTATGCAGAAACCATCATTGAGACGGTGCAAATCCCGCTAGTTGTGCTGGACGCTGATTTCCGGGTGAATGCCGCAAATCGAGCGTTTTACCAGACATTTCACGTTTCTGAAGCTGAAACCATCCATAGGTTGCTGTTTGAATTAGGCAATGGGCAGTGGGATATTCCCGAACTGCGATCGATGTTGAACGGTATTCTGGCGGGTGAGCTTGCGGTGCAGGATTTTGAGGTCAATCATGATTTCGAGCAGATTGGGCATAAAAACATGCTGCTCAATGCGTGCAAACTGCACCGAGAAGACAACACAGACATGATTTTGCTAGCGATCTCAGATGTTACCGAGCGCACGGCACGCCAGCAGGCTGAAGCGGCCAGTCGTGCCAAAGATGAATTTCTCTCAAATCTGTCCCATGAACTGCGAAATCCTCTCTCCTCGCTGCTGGGATGGGTGCAACTGCTCCGCAGCCGCAACTGCGACGAGGCAACAGTCGATCGCGCCTTAGCAGCCGTTGAGCAGAACGGTAGGCTACTCAATTACCTAATTGAAGATATTCTGGATACCTCTCGGATCGCGAGTGGCAAGTTGCAATTGAATAGCCACCCGATTGACTTGAGCTTATTGGTTCAAGCTGCTCTCGATAGCGTTAACTTATCGGCGGTGGCAAAAAATATTCAGTTAGTGTCATCGTTGAGTTCGATCGCCGTGCTGGGGGATGCCGAACGATTGCAGCAAGTGCTGGGGAACCTGCTCTCGAATGCGATCAAGTTTACGCCTGTGGGTGGACGAGTAGACATCACGCTGTCGCAGGTTGACAACCAGGCGCAAATTCAAATCAGTGACACAGGAATTGGTATTCCAGCAGATTTACTGCCACATATTTTCGAGCGGTTCTATCAGGGCGATTCCAGTACAATCAAAAGCAATCAAGGGCTAGGACTGGGCTTGGCCATCGTGCGGCATCTCATCGATCTGCATGGTGGCACTGTGCTGGCAGAAAGTCCGGGCGAAGGACAAGGTGCCACACTGACTGTGCGGTTGCCGTTATACGTCCCGCCCCCAACCTCACCGCCGATTGTCGAACCGACGGTAGAAACATCTTTGGACGCTTCCCAAAATCTCCCCTCTCTAGAAGGCTTGCAGATCCTGGTGGTTGATGATCAGGTCGATGTGCTTTTACCCTTGCAGTTGATGCTAGAAACTTATGGGGCAGAGGTGCTGGCCGTAACGACTGCCAGAGCAGCCCTCTCTGCTCTCAGGGAAAGCCCTAACCGCTATGATGTGCTGATTTCTGATCTCGGCTTGCCTGAAGAAGATGGCTACTTCCTGATTCAACAGGTGCGATCGCTCAGTGCGGCAGCCGGAGGACAAATTCCGGCGATCGCGCTGACGGGCTATGCCAGTAAAGCAGAACAACAACGGGCGATGGAGGCTGGGTTTCAAATGCACATAGCTAAACCCTGCGATCTGGTTCAACTGCGTGCAATAGTTGCCGATTTGGCTAAACGAACTTAACGGCTTGCCATTACAAAAAAAATGGCGTTGCATAATTGAAGTATGAATTCAAGCGATCGCTATGCAATGTCCAACGTGTGGATCTAATACGGTTCAGTTAAGCCAAAAACCCTATAAACTGACGGTTATCACCCAATTGTACTGACATTGAATGCAACTCAAAGAATTCTCACTGATCTCGCCTGCGATTGAACCAGGTACGGTTTTCAAAGCGTTAGAAACAGCTATCGCAGTAGTCAAAAAAACTAGAGCCAAATTCCCTTCCAATAAACCGATACATAGAGGGCAATGCGCTAAATTAAAAACACTCACTTTTTCTATTCTTAATACCGCTTAGAGCTTAACCGAACCGTATTGGGTGTTGACCACGAAAAGCAAGCGGTAGAGGTGGTTAAATTCATTGTATCGTAGTGGATTTTGAAGACGGGGAAGATAATGGCCATGATTGAATTGGGGCAGGCTGAGGTGTAAAGTGAAGATTGTGGAAATAAACGAACCGCCAAGACGCCAAGGACACCAAGAGTTGAATGGCTAAACGCAAGAGTGCTTCTAGTTCTGATTCTATGGAAGGTTGGAATTATGAAGCGAAGGTTATTGAAATAGAGGGAATTATCGCTCGCATTGAGGCGGGTGAATTGGAATTGGAAGAGGTTTTTGACCAATTTGGCAAGGCTGTTGAGTATTTGCGTCAGTGCGAAAGTTTTTTGCAGCAGCGACAGCAGCAGGTGGATTTGTTGATTGAAACTTTGAGTGATGAATAAAACAGGAGTCAGGAGTTAGAATTCGTATGATTTGCAATAGAATCTATAAATTTATGGTGCGTTTTGTTTCAAATCATTGAATTAAGCATAATTACTTCTTGACAAATAACCACTGACACAAAATAGAGGTGGCAGGACATTTTTTAGATTTTTTATGGTTTAATTGTTAAGTGGCTGGACAAAGTTACAGTCATTGCGAACGTCATAAAATGAAGTGAAGCAATCTAAACCCTTCTGATTAGTATATTTAGGTTTGCTGTATTCGCAATGGCGCTGTGTAATTAATCATGTCCGACTAGTATTCATTGTAGTTTGTGCTGTGTTCTTTTATGAAACCGTTTCTTTTTGTAACTGATTTAGATCACACGCTAGTCGGTGACGACAAAGCCCTAAAGGAACTAAATCATGACCTAGAAAGGCATAGACAAGAACACGGAACAAAGATAGTTTATGCAACAGGGCGATCGATTACACTGTATCAGCAATTAACTTCAGAAAAATCGCTTTTAGAACCCGATGCGCTGATAAGTTCTGTAGGCACTGAAGTATATTTAGACAAGGATAGTCAAACTCCTGACCTAGAATGGTCTACAAAGTTGTCGGTTGGTTGGAACCGTGAATTAATTGTAGATATAGCTGCAAATTTTGATAATGAACTGACTCTTCAGCAAGAATCTGAACAGCGTCCGTTTAAGGTTAGTTATATCATCGAAGAAGCCGCAGCAAAAGAAGTTTTACCTCAGCTTAAGTTATTATTAGAAAGCCAGAATCTCAAGTTCAATATAATATACAGTGGCAGCCAAGACCTAGACATTTTACCGCTTTATGCAGATAAAGGTTTAGCAGTAAAGTATATACAGGAAAAATTGGGATTTTTTCCTGAGAGAACAGTTGTTTGTGGAGATTCTGGTAATGATATTGCTCTATTTAGCGTGGGAGAAGAACGCGGTATTATTGTAGGAAATGCTCGTTCTGAATTAATTGAGTGGCATAGAAATAATCAAACTGAGTATCGATATTTAGCTAAGGCTTTCTATGCGAATGGTATTATGGAAGGCTTACACTATTTTAAATTTATTGATAAACCAGTCACTAAGTAGGGGCGTACAGCTGTACGCCCCTACAGCCGATTTAGTTGTTGCCGAGATTTTATGAATTTGTGTTATTTCACAACTTGATATCTTTATTGTTTTTCTGAAAGTATAGCGGTTCCCATTCAGATGCAGTAGAACATCATATCGCAAGGTGTAGGGGCACGGCAGTGCCCAGTGGTGTCAACTTAACTCGAAACCCTTGTCCAGACAGGATATTGAATTCATTTACTCACCGCGTTACCCCACCCTAACCCTCCCCTTGTAAAGGGGAGGGAACTGGATTTCTTTTTCCCCCCAATCCATCGGGGGGATTAAGGGGGGTAAAGCGTATGTAGGACAAGCATTTGAGTTTAAGTTGACACCTATGGGCACTGCCGTGCCCCTACAGGTCTAACTCACGGTTGTGGGGAAAGGCTATATCCAAACACGAACAAGTATTAGGGACTTCCAAGGAAAAAAATATTCCATAGTAAGGGCGCACAGCTGTGCTACCCGAAAAATGTACAAATAATTTGGGATAATTTATTTTCTGGAAGTCCCTTATTAGTTATAAATAAATATCTTGAGTTAGTCGCCTCACATTTTGTGGCACAAGTGAGTTTTTTCTTACTAAAAAACCCATATGCCAAGAGACATACCACAACTTGGGGCAGATTTGGATAAATATAAATTAAATGTAAAGTTAATCTACAGTAGCGGAATAGACCTTGACATTGTACCCCTTACCAGCGATAAAGGTCAAGCAATGCAATTTCTGCACCAAAAGTGGAAATTTGCAGCGGAACAAACAGTTGTCTGTGGTAATTAATGATATTGCTTTATTTGCTGTAGGCAACGAAAGGGGAATCATAGTCGGTAATGCTTGAAAAGAGTTACTCCAGTGGCACAACGAGTATCCGACTGACTATCGTTACCTAGCACAAGATTTTTGTGCAGGTGGAATTCTGGAAGGATTAAAATATTTTGGTATTTTAAAATGATTAGCTATCTCAAAGGAATCGTTGCTGGTATTCAAACAATTGGTAATCGGGCTGTTCTGACTCTGGAAGTCAATGGCTTGGGGTATGATTTGCAAGTTCCTCAACGCTTAGCAAACCAGTTACCAGATTCAGGAGGAGTGGCACAAATTTTTACCCATTTCCAAATTCGGGAAGAAGTGCCGTTCCTCTATGGCTTTGCTTCTCCAGCCGAACGCGATTTATTTCGCCATTTGCTAACGGTTAGCGGTGTTGGTGCAGCCTTAGCGATCGCACTCCTGGACACTTTGGAACTACCAGATTTAGTCCAAGCAGTGATCGCTGGCAATACCCAAATCTTAATTCAAGCCCCCGGTGTGGGCAAAAAGATTGCCGAACGCATCTGTTTAGAACTGAAAAGCAAATTGATTGAGTGGCGCAAGTCAGCTGGCTTCTTCGTCGCCACAGGCGGTCCTGCACCGGGAATTCTCGAAGAAGTGCAAATGACGCTGTTTGCTTTGGGGTATACTGCCCATGAAGTCAGTCACGCCTTGCATGTGGTGAGTGAAGACATCGGATTACCAAAAGACGCCTATGTAGAAGATTGGATTAAACAAGCGATCGCTCATCTCAGTAGTAGCGAACAAGTTGGTCATTAGTCAGACAATTTTGGATTTTAGATTTTGGATTTTAGATTGATTCCACGGATAAATCCGGGGGATTCTACCATCAAGGAATCATTGGTGATTAATTTTTCTAGGCGTGCCCGTGTCCCCGCGTCTCCCTCATCTCCCACTCTCCTCTATGCCCACTGACCCTTATGCTTGGATAGAAAAATCTCTGGCAACTATTCATCGGGCTGACTGGTATCGATCAGTACAAACTATCGACGGTCGGTCTGGTGCAACGGTGGTTTTAGCTGGGCAAGAGGTAATTAATTTTGCCAGTAATGATTATTTGGGATTGGCTGGGGATGAACGTTTGATGGCGGCGGCGATCGCTGCCATTGAGGAATTTGGTACTGGTAGCACTGGTTCCAGATTACTCAGTGGACACAGGGAATTGCACAGGGAGTTAGAAAAGGCGATCGCATCTACCAAACAAACTGAAGATGCTTTGGTATTTAGTTCCGGGTATCTAGCTAATTTGGGTGCAATTACTGCCCTTGTGGGCAAGCGTGATTTAATTTTATCTGACCAATACAATCATTCCAGTCTGAAAAATGGGGCGATTCTCAGCGGTGCAGCAGTGGTGGAATATCCGCACTGTGATGTTGTAGCACTCAAAACGCAGTTGAGTCAGCAGCGGCAAAATTACCGACGCTGTTTGATTCTGACTGATAGTGTCTTCAGCATGGATGGCGATTTATGTCCAATGCTGGCACTGTTGGATATCGCTGATGAATTTGGCTGTATGCTGCTGGTTGATGAAGCTCATGCCACTGGCGTACTCGGAAAAACTGGTGCTGGATGTGTTGAGCATTTTGGGTGTACGGGAAAGCCGTTAATTCAAATTGGTACTTTGAGTAAAGCTTTGGGTAGTTTGGGCGGATATGTAGCGGGAAGTAGTGCCTTAATTGACTTTTTGCGGAATCGGGCACCCAGTTGGATTTACACCACTGGGCTTTCACCTGCTGATACAGCCGCAGCTTTAGCAGCAATCAAGATAGTCCAACAAGAGCCGCAACGCCGTGCCCAATTGTGGGAAAATGTGCGTTACTTGAAAACCTTGCTCGAACAGCTACCTAATCTCAAATTACTGCCTTCGGAATCGCCTATATTATGTTTTCAATTGCCTAACGCCACAGATGCCCTAAAAGCTGGAAAGTACCTCAGAGAGACTGGCATTTTTGCCCCAGCAATTCGTCCCCCCACAGTACCCACAAGTCGCATCAGAATATCTGTGATGGCAACTCATGAAGCAGGACATATTGAAAAATTGGTAGCAGTGGTGAAGGAGGGGAGTGGGGAGTGGGGATGAGGGGGATGAGGGAGATGAGGGAGAAGTTGAGGCTTTGAACTAGAACGTTGAGGCTTTGAACTAGAACGTTGAGGCTTTGAACTAGAACGTTGAGGCTTTGAACTAGAACGTTGAGTCTTTGAACTAGAACGTTGAGTCTTTGAACTAGAACGTTGCAGCTTTGAACTCGAACGTTGAGCCTTTGAACCTCAAAGTTGCAGCTTTGAACTCGAACGTTGAGCCTTTGAACCTCAAAGTTGCAGCTTTGAACTCGAACGTTGAACCTCTGAACCTCAAAGTTGCACCTTTGAACCTCAACGTTGAACCTCTAAACTCGAATGTGAATCTCTGAACTGAAACGTTAAACGTTTAAACTTCAAACCCCTAATTTTATCTCTCCTCCATCCCCCTCATCTCCCTCATCCCCCTCATCCCCCTCATCCCCCACTGCCCACTGCCTTTCACAAAACTGGCAATTGATTAAACAAGACCCAATAAAAACCAAGTTGTTGGACTGCTTGGTTGAATTGTTCAAAATCCACAGGTTTGACGATGTAGCTATTCACCCCAAACTGGTAGCTGTCGATCATGTCTCGGTCTTCGGCGGAAGAGGTTAGTACTACAACCGGAATCATTTGTGTACGTGGATCGGACTTGAGTTGCCGTAAAACTTCTAATCCGCTGATCTTTGGCAGTTTCAAATCCAGTAAAATGACTTTGGGTTGATTCGTCATGGTGCGGTGGGCATAGTCTCCCTGACAAAAAATAAAATCTAGGGCTGCTGCTCCGTCCTCAAGCAGTTGAACTTGATTGCCAATTCTGCCGCGACGCAATGCCCGAATGGTTAGTTCGGCATCAGCACGATTATCTTCCACTAAGAGAATGGAAATTGGTTGCTCGGAAGATGGGTCAGTGGGTTGGTCAATCATGGGTTATACCATTTCACCAAAATCTTGATGTATAGCAAGGGACTGGGGACTGGGAACTGGTGACTGGGTGAAAAGTCTTTTTGTGTCTAGGTTTTATCATCTGTTAATGTCCTAACCACCAAGGCTTTTGCTATATATACATTTTCCGTAGGGGCGCACAGCTGTGCATTGGTGTCAACTTACAGCAATTTTCAGGTAAATAGACCACGTTGTAGGGTAGCACAGATGTGCTACCCTAACGGGGATTGTGGTTCAAATAGATGAAAAACGCTGTAACGTAAAAACCTTGTAATCAGGTTAGAGCAAACTTACTCAATTACCAATCAATCCGGAGTCACCCCACCCCGGCTTTGCTGACGCAAAACCGCCCCTCCCCTTAACAAGGGGAGGGGTTGGGGGTGGGGTAAAGCGTATGTGGGACAACCCTTTGATCTGAAGTTGACACCTATGACAGCTGTGCTACCCTACCAAGGTATTTGTCTCAACCTTAAAGTCAAACGGTATTAGTTGATTGGAAGGGTGAAGTAAAAAGTTGCGCCTCGATCGCACGCGGCTTCTGCCCAGATGCGCCCCCCGTGGCGTTGAATAATGCGTTGCACGATCGCCAGTCCGATCCCCGTACCTTCAAATTCTTCTTCGCGGTGCAGACGTTGGAAAACGCCAAACAGATTATCTGCATACCGCATATCGAATCCTGCCCCATTATCTCTGATGAAGTACACTCCTTCACCATTCATCACCTCATAACCCACTTCAATGCAGGCAAGGGATTTGTAGCGGGTATACTTGATGGCATTGGATAACAGGTTGAGCCAAACTTGTTTGAGTAGGGAAGGATCAGCTTGACATCCAGGTAAATCGGCGATCGCAAATTCAATCTCACGATCCGACCAATCCGGGGCTAAATCATTCAGCACCATTTGAATCATCTCATTGGGAAAGACAGGCTGACGGGACATTTCCTTACGATCCAAACGAGATAAGGCCAACAAATCATCGATCAACTCACCCATGCGTTTGGCATTTTCGCGGACAATTTTCAGGTAACGATTGGCTTCCCCATCGAGTTGTTCGCCGTAGTCTTCCTGCATCATTCTCGAAAAGCCATTGATCGCCCGCAGCGGTGCCCGCAAATCATGGGAAACTGAGTAGGAAAAGGCCTCTAAAGCTTTGTTAGCAGTTTCTAGTTGGGTAGTTCGTTGTTTGACCCTGGTTTCTAAAGACTGGTTGAGTTGATGCAGGGCTTCAATCGCCCTCTTGCGCTCCAATTCTGCTCCTGCCCGCGCTGCAAATACATCTAGAATTACCTCTATTCGTCGCCTATCTGAAAGTGGTTGCACGTCGAGAATACAAAGATTGCCAATGGGGTCGCCGTTGGCATTTTTTAAGGAAATACCGAGATAACTATCTGCTTGCATTGTTACTAAGTCTAAGTCTTCAGGGAAAATTTCCTGAACATAGCTTTCGCAGTAAAATAATCCGTCTCTCAAGGCAAATTCGCATGGTGTACGTGCTGGAAAGTAAGATATTTCTGGTTGCAATGCCCCATGCGCCCAAAAAGCCAGAGCTTGAAGTTTGCCATCTACTAGTTCGGTAACAATGGCATAGGGGACGTGCAAGGCTTCGGCAATATGATGAACCAAAGCTGGAAAAAAATCTTGTCCTGTAACCGCAGCCGTTCCTGTAACCAAATTTTGCAGCGTTGTTTCTGCTCTTTTGAGTTCCGCTTCTCGACGTTTGGCCTCAGTGATATCCCGGACTATGGTAGAAAAATATTCCACGCTGCCATCTGTTGCTTTGTGAGCAACGATCATTTGGGAAACCGGAATTTCTCTGCCATCGCTGTCCAACAAAGCGGTTTCACCAACCCAGGTGCCATGCCGAATCGCCCCTGGAATGCCCTGGTTTTGAATAATTTCTAATGCCCACTGGGGATGGTAGTTGGCGATGCTCAAGGTGGAGAGGTCTGCATCCAGGGACAGGCCAAGGAGTTTGTGAAACTGAACATTATTCCACAGGACATTGCCGAGTGAGTCTGCCATGCCAATATAGTCGGTGGTGGCTTCCAGCATGGCAATTAAGCGATCGCGGTCTTTTTCTGCCCGTTGGCGTTCGGCAATTTCAGCCCGTAAGGATGCATTCAGTTCTGCTTGCTGTTTCAACAAACGGGCATTGTCAATAGAAATAGCTGCCTGACTAGAAAGTAGGCGCAGGACTTCAATTCGCTCCGGGGTAAATGCCTTGGTGCTGAGATTGTTTTCTAAAAGGACAATTGCCGTGAGTTTTCCCTGGTTCAACAGCGGCGCACAAAGAATTGATTTGGATTGATGTCGCATAATCCAGGGTTCGGACTGAAAGTTGCCTTCAGCAGCAGCATTATTTAGGACGATACTTTCCTGGGTGCGAGCCACGTAATTGATTAGGGCGGTTGGCAACTCAGGATTGTTGTCTTTTGATTCCAGGGGAATTGATTGTAAAATGACTTGATGATGTCTGCCACGAGTTGCGCCTACGCCAATGGATTTCATGGCCTCAATCCGCCATTCGTCTTGTGTTGGCAAAATCAGATAACCTGTTTGCGCCCCAGCATTTTCAATTAGGATCGTCATCAGTTTTGCCAGGAGTTTATCTAACAAAATTTCACTGGCAATTGTCTGGGAGGCTTTCAACACCGTTTCTAAATCAAATGCTTCTAACTTGCTGGAAGCCGACTGTGTAGTGTCAAGTTTACGTATTTCGCCTTTTTCTGAGCTAACCTCTAGTAGTCGGGGATAGTGTTTTTCCAGACTTTGGACTTTAGCAGTTGCTCCCCAACGCAGGTAGCCGTACCTCGCTTCTTGGAAATAAGCTTTGGCGATTGTGATGCGGTTGTTTGCCAGATGAAACTTGCCTGCGAGTTCGTTTGCCAGAGCTTCTTCTTGCAGGTATTGGTTCTCCCTGGCTAAGGCAATGGCGCGATCGTAGGCGTCCATTGCTTCCAATACCTCACCCAACACCCGATGCCGTTCTGCTTCTACTAAATACCACTTGTGCAAATAGTTCATTGGGGCATGGTGCGCCCAATTTTGCATTTTTGCCTGATTTTTTGCTACCTGCTCCAGTAACTGTGATTGTTTGCTGACATCTGTGTGGCAATACACTGCCAACCGGCATAGAGAATCGTAGAAGTGAAAGATGGCAACCAAAGCCGCTCCAGTCATGGCTGCTAAATATTCTTGGGCGAGGACAGCATTGGCCATCGCCTGATTTGCATCGCCAAACAAATAACAGAGAAATAATTTATTCAGGTAGAAATAAAACAAACCCCCTTGAAAATTTGTTTGTTGCATCTGGGGTAGCCGAGTTGCTTCATTGTAAACTTGACCCGATAACATCCCAGGATTGGGAACTTCCTCAACCAAGTTCAAAACAGTCTGCCAGCAAATCTCCACGAAATCAATGCCAGCCGAATGCTTGATTTGTTTTACTGCCTGAGCATAACTGGTTAGATGTAATTGGAGTTCAGTCAGAGGTTGACTGGCCGCAAATGAATAACCACAAAAATACATAGCTGCGTAGCCAGCAAACTCTAAATCGCCTTGCTCAACACCAATTTGATAGCAATTCTGGAGTGGCTTGAGGCTGTTTTTGAGGTGTGTTTTCCAAACGTTAATCTGGTTGCTAACCGCGAATAGGGTTCTGGCTTGAATAGGTTTGGCATTTAGGCGATCGAGCAGAATTAAGGCCAGTTGACCAAATTTATACCCTGCTTCAATCTCAAAGACAACTCCACAAAGAATAATTCCATAGGCGGCATAGGCAAAGGGAGCCAACATCATGTTTCCGTACTCAACCAGCAAATCCACCATCTTGAGTACAATCAGCAGAAATAAGGGAGGTACTGCCAAATAAGCTGATGCACACATGGTTGCCAAAAGCTGCATTGCTGCCAGTACCTCTGGCTCAGACATAATTGGCAAGTCAACTAAATCTTCGATGCCTCTGTTTGCCAATTTGCAGGCAGTTTCCGCAAGTGCTTGCTGAACATCCTCAAAGCTTGGCCCGATGGGGAGGTGAATTCCTAACTGCTGAAGTAACTCTAAACCAATTTGAATCGCCTCTATTAATTTATTTTGAGCCACACAAGTCTGAATTTTGACATCGTAGACTTTTAAGCTGGCTAGTAGGGTTGTTGCATGGTGAAGTACCTGTTGGAATAGTGGCTCTACTTGCTCGAAATTACCGCTCAGATAGGCTGCTTCTGTTGTTGCATTATACAGGGTCAGGGTAAAGTCATAATTTCTTTGCCAGCTATCGGTTGTCAGTAGATCCAAACCAATTTGCAAATATCGCCAAGCAGCTTCATAAGCGGCTGATGCCTTGGCTTTTTCTCCTGCCATCAGGTTTAATCGAGACAAATTATCCTGCTGGGATTGAGTTTCGATGAGTTTTCTGCCCAGATTTAGTTGGTTGGTGATATCAAAAATCTTGGATTCTAACTGTTCTGCGGGAGTTATTTGCAACAAACACTGTCCTATTTCCCAATGGGTGTTGCAATGCTTGGCTGGGGGAATTAGGGAATAGGCTGCTTGCTGGATGCGATCGTGGACAAATTTGTATTCTACTGGAGGGAGATCGGCAGTTAGTGGCACATCCAACACCACTGATTTGTGGGTATTGCTTAGGGGGAAAATCAACCCTTCGGCGATCGCTACTCCTAAAGCCTGGGCGGCTTCTCGCTGGGATAATTGGGCGGCAAATGCCAGGGTTTGGAGATCAAAACAGTTGCCAATGCAGGCAGCTAGCTGTAAGACTTGCTGTGTCTGATGTTTAAGCTTTTGAATTTTCAGAGCCATCAAATGTACAATATTATCCGTGATATCCCGCTCCTGAATTTGCTCTATCGACCATTGCCATTTTTTGGTTTGGCGATCGAATTTTAATAACCCTTCAGTGTAGAGAGATTTCAAAAATTCATTCATGAAAAAGGGATTGCCACCAGTTTTTAGTTGCACTAGTTTTGCCAATGACAGAGAATCTGCTAATTGGCAGTGCAACGTATCGGCGATTAACTGATTGATATCAGGTACACTCAACGCAGAGAGAGAAAGTTGATTTATCACTCCTCCACTGTGGCGGATTTCTTCCACCATCTGCATCAGGGGATGGGCTGAATTTACCTCGTTATCCCGGTATGCCCCGATTAACAACAAAGATTGCCCAATGGTTGCGGTAGCTAGCAATTGGATCAGCTTCAAGGAGGCATGATCTACCCACTGAAGATCGTCCAAAAAGATCACCAGGGGATGTTCTGATTGAACAAAGACGCCAATGAAATTTTGGAAAACTTGGTGAAACCGATTTTGGGCTTCCGTCGGCGGCAGAACAGGTACATCTGCTTGACTACCCACAATCAACTCCAATGCTGGAATTACCTGGGTAATGACTCTACCGTTGGAGCCAAGGGCAGCCAACAGATGCTTTCGCCACTGACACAGTTGCACTTCGTCTTCAGTCAGTAATTGTTTGATTAGTGATTCAAAAGCTTGAGCGATCGCCAAATAAGGGATATTGCGCTGATACTGGTCAAATTTACCAGCAATCAAGTAGCCTCGTTGTTCTGCGATCGGCTTATAAATTTCCTGCACCAAAACTGACTTGCCAATACCGGAATATCCTGCAATTAGCATCAGTTCAACTTGATAAGAGGACGCAGGGAATTTATCACAAACATTTGCGTTTTTGCGTCTCCCTCTCTTTGCATCTTCTTCCCTCTTTGCGTCAGAGCGTCCCCCCATCCCCACGTCCTGTTGCCCTGCTACTCTTTGAAATACTGCTAATAACGTCTCTACCTCTCTTTCTCTGCCATAGAGTTTTTCCGGGATCTGAAACTTGTCAGAAATATCCTGTTGCCCTAACAAAAAATACTCAATTCGTCGTGTGTGTTGTAGCTGGTTAAGACACTCTTCTAAATCAGTTTTAATTCCCCAGGCACTTTGATACCGTTCCTCTGCTGTTTTAGCTAACAGTTTCAGAACAATTTCTGAAACCATCACAGGAATTTCTGGATCGATACAATGAGGTGCAACAGGTTCTAAAGCTAGGTGATAATGAATTAACTCCAGGGCATCACGGGATTCAAAGGGCAATCGATTGGTCAACAGTTGATAGAAGGTAGCACCCAGAGAGTAAAAATCAGTTCGATAGTCCAGAGAGCGGTTCATTCTGCCTGTTTGCTCTGGAGATATGTAAGCTAGTGTTCCCTCTAAGACTGTTGGATTTTTGAGAATTAATGTTTCCCGCGATAAGGCAGTTGAAATTCCAAAATCAATAATTTTAAGTTGTTGTGTTTCGGGATTAAAAACAATATTGGATGGATTAATATCTTTATGAATAATCTTTGCACTATGAATTTCACTTAAACTCTGAGTAATCTGAATCGCTAATTTCAGAAACTGTGTTAAGGTAAATCTTCTGGTAGTTATAATTTTTGTTAAAGATTCTCCTCCAAAATCCTCCAAAATGAGTAAAAAAGTATTTTGATATTGTTGGAAACCATAAGCTTGGATTGCACCTTTCAATGATAAGCTGCGTGTAATTTCGTATTCGAGCTTATAGCGGGTGATTTCTTCAGGGGTGGGGTAGTCTTTCTTCAAAATCTTGAAGATTACAGGCAAACCATCCGGTTGATGAATTCCTCTATAAACTCGTGAATTAGCACTTTCATGGATTTTTGCCCGAATTTTATATTCAGGAATTTCCAGCATGGTTCAACTGCCTGCAATTAATACACAGAAGGACAAAGCCGGGTTGACCGAATTTTAGATTTTGCGGAAAGTTCTGATCTAAGAAAGCCTAAGCTCAAACTTTCCGAGACAAATTTGGAATTTTTGATTGAATAATTCTCAATCCGAAAATTAAAACTGGTTTCAGAGCAAGAGAATTTAAATGTGAGAACAAATTTAAAATCCCAAATTTAACATCCTGTACTTAGAACCACCGTCTTGAGGCATGGGGTCAATCTAAAATCCAAAATTGGTTGAGTCACAAAGCCGATTATACAATAGCGAAACTCCCGATTAACTCATTTATCGACACTGGAGGCGTTTTAAAAAAATTGGAATCAAAAGATTGGCGGATTAGTCAATGGGTTACCAAGGAGATCGTGGGATGACTGAAACCTTGAACGTCCTGATTGTTGAAGATTGCGAGACTGATGCTATGTTAGTTCTCAGTGAATTGCGTCGTGGTGGTTTCAATCCAATCTGGCAGCGTGTCCAAACAGCCGAACAGCTAAGCCAAGCCCTCAATAACGGTAGCTGGGATGTGATGATTTCAGATTACCGATTGCCTGGATTCAATGCTCCTGCGGCTCTGGAAATAGCAAAGCAAAGTCACAAGGATATTCCTTTCATTTTAGTTTCCGGCACAATCGGCGAAGTATTGGCTGTGGAAATGATGAAAGCAGGCGCTCATGATTATGTGATGAAGGATAACTTAAATCGATTGCCAGAGGCGGTGCGTCGAGAACTTCGGGATGCAAAGGTGCGGGCAGAGCGCAAACAAGCCCAAAAGCTGCTACAAACATTAGCATCTAATATACCGGGAATGATTTACAGCTTTGTACACCATTGTGATGGTTCTGCTGCCTTTGAGTACATCAGTTTGGGTTGTCTGGATCTTTTAGAGTTAACACCAGATCTAGTTTTAGAAAATGCCTCTGTTTGCTTTGGACAAATTCATATTGGCGATCGCGCAGGATTTTATACAGCTGCCAAACAGAGTGCTGAAACTTTAAAACCATTCTCTCACGAGTGGCGATTAGTTACACCCTCTGGCAAACTCAAGTGGGTACAAACAAATGCTCGTCCAGAGAGTCGAGAGAATGGGGATATTGTTTGGTATGGTGTTTTATTGGATGTGACCGACAAAAAACAAGCACAAGAGTTAATTATCCACAACGCCTTGCACGATCCATTAACCGATTTACCGAATCGGACACTTTTGGTGGAGCGGTTGGAATTAGCCATTAACCGAACTAAGCGAGTAGAAACCTATCGTTACGCTGTTTTGTTTTTAGACTTAGACAGGTTCAAAGTGATCAATGACAGTCTAGGACATTTAGCTGGAGACCAACTACTCAAGCATATTGCTCAAAAGCTCAAAACTCATTTGCGGGAGGCTGATTTAGTCGCTCGCATTGGTGGTGACGAATTCGTAATTTTGCTGGAAGATATTCCTGGTATTGAAAAAGCCATTCAAGTTACTGAGCGTATCCTGAGAGATTTTCAAACACCGTTGATACTCAATGATGCCGAAGTAGTTATCAGTACAAGCATCGGTATTGTTTTAGGAACAAATCATTATTGTCAAGCCTCCGATTTACTGCGAGATGCCGATATTGCCATGTATCGAGCCAAAGCTCAAAAGAGAAGTTCCTACAAAATCTTTGATGTCAAAATGCACACTCAAGCCGTAAATCGACTGACTTTAGAAACCGATATTCGCAAAGCTTTGGAACGGGAAGAGTTTGTGATATACTATCAACCGATTGTTGACATCCTGGGTGATGCCTACGGCAGACAAAGCCAACCCCAAGCAGGTCGGCTGATTGGATTTGAAGCATTGGTGCGCTGGCAACATCCGACTCGCGGGTTTGTTTTGCCGAGGGAATTTATGGCGATCGCTGAAGAAACCGGGCTAATTGTGCAAATCGATCGCTGGATGCTTTACACCGCTTGTCAACAACTGGCAAACTGGAAAACAAAGTTTACCACTCACTTGCCACTGAAGATGAGTATTAACCTTTCTGCTCAAGATATTCGCCAAACCAGCTTAATTGAAGACATCGATCGCATCCTCGCCCAAACAAATTTACCAGGCGATTCCATAGCCCTGGAAATCACCGAGAGTATGCTCATTGAGAATATCAGTAAGACAATTGATTTATTAACCGAACTAAAAACCAGAAAAATTCAGATTAGTATTGATGACTTTGGTACTGGTTATTCATCGCTTAATTATCTCCATCGTTTACCCACTGATAATTTGAAAATCGATCGCTCCTTTGTCAGTCAGATGGAGGAAGGAAACCGTAATTACCAAGTCGTTAGTACCATCATTGCTTTGAGCAATCAACTCGGATTAGGCACTGTTGCAGAAGGTATTGAAACACCACAGCAACTTCAATGGTTACAGCAACTAGGATGCGAATTCGGTCAAGGTTACCTGTTCTCTAAGCCACTGAGCCACCAAACAGCAGAAGCACTTCTGGCAAGTAAAACTTTGTATTTATCTTCTAACTATTGCGCCTAAATAAATAAGGGACTTCCAAATAAAAAAATAATCAATCCCTTGGGTGAGCAGGGGGAGCAGGGGAGGCAGGGGAGGCAGGGGAGGCAGGGGGAGAAGAAATTGCATACTAGTGTTGGATGCAGGAATTGATTAATTTAATTCTTGGATGTCCCTAAACAACCAACCCATTAGCAGATTTTATCCCATCAATTTTGCGATTAACTTGGGTTACTACCTTTTGGGAAATTGAGTATTTATCGTCAGCAAATCAATCTTATGGCTATAGAGAAATAATCATAAATTCTGGCTTTACATACTACACAACTTGATAATTAGCTTCTAGCAAAAGAAGTTTTTAAAATTAAACAAAAATCTATCTAGAGATAAATTACTAAAAGTTACAAACTAGCTTAGGGTGTGTAAAGCCTGTGCAATAAGTATTGGTTACTCCCAAACATTCTTGATGCTCCATATTCACTATTCCCAATTACTGCGTTATGGCATTGTTGTATTAACCGTCGCACTTGCACTAGTGCTAATGCTGATGCTAGACCCCTGGCTGGGCATGAGTGGAACTCCTTTTTTGCTGTTTTTTAGCGCTGTAATGGTGAGTGCCTGGTATGGTGGTTTGAAATCAGGGCTGTTGGCAACCTTCTTGTCTGTGTTATTGAGCAATTACTTCTTCCTCCCGCCAGTTTATCAACTGAGTTTTGACCTATCCAATTCGGTGCGAATTGGATTATTTGCATTACAGGGATTGCTCTTTAGTATTTTATGTGAGGCATTAAAGACTTCTAAAAGAGGGGCTGATGTAAATTTACAAAAGCTCAAAGTCTCTGAAGAGCGATTTCGCTTAGCCTTGAGCAGTTCAGATATTATGATATTTCAGCACGATCGCAATTTGCGATATCAGTGGATTCATAATCCTCAAGGTGGAGACACAGCACTAGAAATTCTGGGTAAGTCTGATGCTGAATTATTTCCCGCTTCAGTAGCACAGCAATTGACGGCAATTAAGCAAAAAGTATTAAAAACTGGTATTTCCACCCGTGAAGAGGTTTGTCTGCCAGCGTGTGGAGAAAACCGTTACTATGATTTGCTGATTGAACCGCTAAAGGATGCAGACAATAGCATTTATGGTATTACTTGTGTGGCTGTGAATATTACCCAGCGCCACCAGGCAGAACTAGAAAAAACCAGATTGCAAAGAGAACTTCAACAAGCCCTTCAGCAAAAAGATGAATCTTTGGCGTTGCTGAATGCTTGGTTGACGACTTCACCAGTAGCCCTAGCTTTCCTTGATACCGAACTTCGCTACGTTTACGCTAATGAAGCCCTAGCAGCCGTCAATGGTTTACCACAAAGTCAACATATTGGTCGCACCTTTCGGGAAGTCCTACCGCAATGGGCAGAGCAAATTGAGCCTGTGTTTGAGCAAGTGATGGCAACCAGGCAGCCCTTACTTAATCAGGAAGTCAGCGGTGAAACTTATCCGCCTGGGGTGTATCGTTATTGTATTGTCAGCTATTATCCGGTGTGTTTACCGGATGGGCAATTGCTAGGAATAGGTATCACATCCGTTGATATCACTCAGCAAAAGCAATCTGAGCAAACATTACGGGAAAGCGAAGCGAAGTTTCGCAGTGTAGTTGAGTCAAATATGATTGGCATTGGCTTCTGGGAGAAAGACGGCAAAATCACAGACGCTAACGATGCCTTGTTGGATATGTTGGGTTATTCTCGTGCAGAATTAGTTTCCGGCAAACTGAACTGGCAAAACCTGACTCCAGCAGAGTACTTGCCACTCGATGAGCAAGCACTGATTCAACTGCAAAACAGCCCCTCTTGCACACCCTATGAAAAAGAATATATCCGTAAAGACGGCTCACACTTGCCAATTTTGATAGGTGCTAGCCAATTTGAGGGGAATTGCGATCGAGGAGCTTTCTTTGTTCTCGATATTACACAGCGTAAGCAGGCTGAGCAAAGACTCCGTTATATTGCCCAAGTTAGTAGTGTACTATCTACTTCCCTGGATTACGAAGAAACCTTAGAACAAATCGCCAAAATTTCAGTTCCCCAGCTAGCAGATTGGTGTAGCGTCGATATTGTCAATGAAGATGGTTCCATTCGCCGCTTACCAATTGCCCATGCAGACCCATCCAAAGCCGAATTGGCAGGTAAACTTCAGCAGTATGCCCAAGATTACAAGGGTGCAAGTGCAATTACTAAAGTACTGCAAACTGGGCAAAGCGAACTAATCCCCGAAGTACCTGACTCGCTATTAGTGGCAAATACTCAGAATGAAGAACATTTAGAACTTGTTCGCCAATTGGGGATGAAGTCTGTAATGATTGTGCCGTTAATTGCAGGAGGGCGAGTACTCGGCACCATCAGCTTTGTCACCGCAGAATCAGACCGTCGCTACGATCGCTCTGACTTGACTTTAGCAGGAGATATCGCCTATCGTGCTGCCTTGGCGGTGGAAAATGCCCAACTTTATCGAGACATTCACCAAGCCTTAATTCATTATGCGGAATCTCTCTCTCTCCTAGATGCGCTGCTAGCAGCCGCTCCCGTTGCTGTATGCTTTTTAGACCGCCAACTGCAATATATCCGGATTAATCAGGTGTTCGCAGACATTAACGGTTTAACCATAGAAGAACATTTAGGACGGAAATTTCCAGAAGTCCTGCCAGAGATGGCGGCTGAGTTGGAAGTGCAGTTACAGCAGGTGTTGAATACTGGAGAACCACTGCTGAATGTCGAAATTCGCACCCAGACACCAGGACAAGCCGACAATTACGAATACTGGCTGGGCAATTATTACCCAGTCAACAACCGAATGGGCGAAACAGTAGGAATTGGGATGATTATGGCAGATGTGACAGCAGCAAAACAAACAGAAGTTGCCTTGCGAGAAAGCGAAGAAAGATTCCGGGCAATGTTCAACCAAGCTGCTGTCGGCATTAGTTTGGTAGCCTTGGATGGACGATTTCTTCAGGTGAATCCGGCACTGTGCGAGATTACTGGCTACAGCCACGAAGAGTTAATGCAAATGAACTTCCAACAAATTACCCATCCTGAAGACTTAGAAGCTGATAGAGAAAATGCTCGGCGAGTTTTAGCACAAGAAGACATTAATGGTTATTCCCTAGAAAAGCGCTACATCCGCAAAGATGGTTCCATTGTTTGGGTCAACTTAACTTCATCAGCAGTTTGGAATAATCAAGGACAACTCAAGTATGCCTTAGGCATTATCGAGGATATTAGCGAACGCAAACGAGTTGAAGCCACACAACAGTTTTTAGTCGAAGCCAGCACCCTACTAGCTGCCTCGTTGGATTATGAAATTACCCTAGCTAATGTGGCTAATTTAGCAGTTCCTACCCTAGCTGATTGGTGTATTGTAGATGTTTTTCAGGAAGATTGGTCAAGTAAACAAATTGCGATCGCCATTGCCGACCCCACAAAACAAAATATCTTAGACGAAATCCAACGGCGTTATCCACCCAAAAGCACAGCACAACAGCTTGTACAGCAACTACAGATGGGAATATCCGTCTTTTATCCCGAATTATCTCACTCTCATCTTCTGGTGATGGCTCAAGACGAGGAGCATCTGCAATTGCTACAAAGCCTGGGTATTCATTCTTTAATGGTGATTCCAGTCCGTTCCCGTGGGCAATTATTTGGCGCAATTTCTTTTTTTACAGCCGAGTCAGGTCGGCACTACCAACAGGTAGACTTGGCATTAGCAGAGGATATTGCTCGTCGGGCTGCTACAGCCATCGACAACGCCAGACTCTACCAAGAAACTCAACAGGCAAAACAAGCAGCTGAGCGTTCCGTCAATCGTACCGTACTTTTACAAAGCATCACCGCCGCCCTCTCGGAAGCTCTAACTCCCCAACAAGTAGCTGATGTAGTGATGAACCAAGGAATTGCTGCTTTGGGAGCGTGTGCTGGTTCCGTTGTCTTACTGACTCAAGGAAGTACTACCTTGAAAGTTGTCCAAGCAACTGGCTATCCACAACCACTCACAGATACCTGGGGAAGTTTTCCCATTACTGCTCCTAACCAAATCGCAGAAACAGTCAGAACTAAAAAGCCGATTTTTTTAGAAAATGTAGCAGCTTTGATGGCAAATTATCCCAACTTAGTTGATGCTGTGGCTCTCAGTGGAAATAACGCCTGGGTTTCCATACCATTGATAGCAGAAGGTAAAGCTATTGGCGCACTGGGATTTAGCTTTGCTACTGTCCAAGGTTTTAACGAAGAAGACCGGGGATTTATGTTGACATTGGGACAACAATGTGGTCAAGCCATCGCCCGCGCTCAACTTTACGAAGCAGAAAAAACTGCACGGGCACAGGCTGAAACAGCCAACCGCATTAAAGATGAATTCCTCGCTGTCCTTTCTCACGAACTGAGAACTCCCCTCAACCCGATTTTAGGGTGGGCAAAATTACTCAGAACCCGCAAGTTCGACGAAGCGACTAAAGTCCGTGCTTTGGAAACAATTGAACGCAACGCCAAATTACAAACCCAACTTATTGAAGACCTGCTGGATGTGTCGCGGATTTTACAAGGAAAGCTGAGTCTAAATCTCCATGCTGTGGATTTGAAAGTTGCGATCGCCGCCGCCCAAGAAACAGTACGTTTAGCAGCCGAAGCCAAGTCAATTGAAATTCAGACGCTTCTTAGTAATGATGTCGGCAAAGTTTTAGGTGATGGCGATCGCCTGCAACAAATCATGTGGAATTTACTCTCCAATGCCGTTAAATTTACACCATCAGGAGGAAGAGTAGAAGTACGTCTAGAACAAGTTGACTTGGATGCTCAAATCCAGGTGATTGATACAGGTAAAGGGATCATCCCGGAATTTTTGCCTCACGTCTTTGACTACTTCCGCCAAGCAGATGCCAAGACAACCAGGGTATTTGGCGGATTGGGATTAGGGCTAGCAATAGTGCGTCATTTAGTTGAACTTCACGGTGGTACAGTTGAGGCAGATAGTCCCGGAGAAGCACAAGGGGCAACCTTTACAGTTAAGCTACCTTTGCTCAAAAGTGCCGAGTTACGAGTTCCCAGCCCGGAATCTTCTAACTTAGAACTCAATAGTGAAGACTCATTACTTTTGGGAGTGGAAATTTTGCTTGTGGACGACCAAGCAGATGTACGTGACTTTTTTAGCTTTGCCTTAGAAGAGTATGGAGCAACTGTAACCGCAGTTGCATCGGCAGCCGAAGCATTAGAAGCACTAGCCCAATCAAAGCCAGATATCCTATTAAGCGATATTGGAATGCCCTTCATGGATGGCTACATGCTGCTGCGCGAAGTCAGAAAATTGCCGCCAGAAGAAAATGGACAAATTCCAGCGATCGCTTTGACTGCTTATGCTGGAGAAATTAACTACAATCAAGCCATAGCAGCCGGATTTCAAAAACACCTACCGAAACCCGTAGAACCATTGGATTTAGCTACTGCGATCGTCAATTTAATTCGCAATTCGTAGACTTACGTTGGCAGACCTCCAGCTTGAAAAATCTGTTCGGCGGTTAAATTCAATTCCGGGAAAATAGCTGATACGATGCAGTCATCGCCTCTAAACTGAGTAACTTGGTATTCACCATCAACTAATTGGTAGACGGAGATAGTGGGTTGTTTAGGATTACCGATAAACTTTTTACCACCGATAGCTAAATAATCAACAATCCAATATTCTTTTATCCCTATCTCTTCATATTCACCTACCTTTTTATGATAATCATCCCGCCAGTTAGTACTAACAACTTCAATCACTAAAGGGATAGAATCGGCAAACTGAACCGTAGAATACTTCTGCCAAAGTGGCTCTAATTTTAAAGCGGGACGGTTGAGCAATAGCAAGTCTGGAGAATAGCAAGACTGGCTACTAGGAGATTGAACTAATGCTGTTTTTGGGATGGAATAAGGTAGACCACTACGAACGTACTCAACAGCAATTTTTTCAACCAAAAACCCGACAATATCCTCATGGTCTCCTCCTGGTTGTGCCATTTCAACAATTACGCCATTATGTAATTCGTACCTTCCGCCTTCAGGTCGCCAAGCTGCAAAATCTTCAAAGGTTACTAGTTTGAGTATGGCTTGTGTCATAAATTGCCTAGTATATTGCCTTAATATTGATTGCTGACTACAAAGCGAATCTTAAACATGCTAACGTGCGTTAAGGTTATAGTCCCATGCCCCATGCCCAATCCCCCATACTCAATATCACGATCTAAGATTATTAGGTATCTTCTAATTTACGATCGCCACCAACGATGATTGAAGTTGAGCATCTAAGTAAAATATACGGTTCCACCCCAGCGATTACTGATGTCACTTTTAGCGTCGAACCAGGGGAAATTTTAGGATTGCTGGGGCCGAATGGCGCCGGGAAAACCACAACCATGAGGATTCTGGCTGGTTATTTACCGGCAACCAATGGCAATGCCCGCATTGCTGGCTATGATGTCCATGAAAATTCCCTGGCTGTGCGCCAAAAAATTGGCTATTTACCGGAAACACCCCCGTTATATCCCGAAATGACGGTGGAAGGATTTTTGCATTTTGTAGCCCGAATTAAGGGAGTTTCAGCAGGCGATCGCAATAATAAGGTAACAGCAGCCATCGAACGCTGTAACTTACAAGATAAGCGCCGGGTAATTATTCGCAAACTTTCTAAAGGATATCGTCAACGGGTAGGAATTGCTCAAGCGATCGTCCACGATCCTCCAGCAATCATTCTCGATGAACCCACCGTAGGACTCGATCCCAGACAAATAATTGAAGTGCGGAATTTAATTAAAAGTCTCGCTGGTACTCACACAATTATTCTCTCCACACACATCCTGCCAGAAGTGAGTATGACTTGTAGCCGTGTCGCCATCATCAATCGCGGGAAAGTAGTCGCAACTAATACACCAGAAAATTTGATGACCCAATTGACAGGCGGCTCTGGATATGAAATTGAAATAGAAGGAGAAGCCGCCCTCGCCAAACAGGTATTGCAAAATATCGCGGGTGTAAGTTTGGTAGAATCAATTCCGACAGCGGGAGGTCATCAACCCCAGGCAAATCGGGCTTATTTGCGGGTGATATCGCAACCAGGTAAAGAACCAGGAAAAGATATTGCCACAACATTAGTGCGTGCAGGGTTTGGTTTACATGAATTGCGGCGAGTTAACGCTACCTTAGAAGATGTGTTCTTGCAACTGACCACAGAAGAAAAGAATTTAGAAGCAGCCACACAAGGAGAAGCCGCATAAATGGGTGTAGTACTGGGTAATATCATTGCCATTTATCGCCGAGAGTTACAGAGTTATTTTGTATCACCTTTGGCATATGCGATCGCTGGTGTATTTTGGTTCATAGCCGGATTGCTATTTGTATTGGGTTTACTCGGTCCACCAGACGTAGGTATCATTCAGACAGCCGACGCCTACATTCTCCAACAACAACAATCGGGTTTTCCAGTGCAACCGATAGATGTCACCTACGAATTCGTGCGGGGATTTTGGACTTCAATTCCCATGATGGGGCTGTTGTTGTTCGTACTACCAATTCTTTGCATGGGACTTTATGCCGAAGAACGCAAGCGGGGCACTTTAGAACTATTAGCCACGTCACCAATCACGAACTGGGCGGTAGCTGTAGGTAAATTATTAGGCGTGTTAACATTTTTTACCACAATGGTCATACCCATACTAGTGTTTGAAGCGATCGCCATCAGCGGCTCAAACCCACCAATGGCACCTACAATTCCTTTACTGGGTCATTTGGGATTAATCTTACTAGCAGCGGCAATTTTCTCTTTAGGAATGTTTATTTCCTCATTAACAGACAGCACAATTCTGTCAGCCTTTCTTACCTATGCAGTCATCTTATTGTTGTTATTAATTGACTTAATTGCCAAAATTTTCCCTAATCCCGTGGGCGAAGCTTTAGGTTATCTGTCATTACTAAAACATTACAACACCCTCATTCAAGGCATTTTCGATACCAGCGCTTTGATTTTATTTGCCAGTTATATTTTTTTGGGCATCTTTCTCACAGCTCAATCAATTGATGCACTGCGTTTCGGGCGTAATTAGTCATTATGAAGATAGTCGCAAAGAAAAAACTGTGGAAATATCTGTTTTTACTAGGGCCGTTCTTAGTTACTGTGGGGTTAACAGTTGGGTTAGTCTCTGAACAGTGGGGATTAATTTCACTAGCATTTATAATTACGGGAATAGTCATTATTGGCTTGTGGATAATATGGCAAAGCTACCAAACTAATTGGTGGAAGCGTCGGTCTACCCAAGTTGGAACTAATGCCTTGGTGGCAACTCTGGCAGTATTAGCAATTTTGGGATTGATTAATTTTTTGGGGACTCGCTATCACTTCCGGGCAGATTTAACAGAGTCTCAATTATTTACCCTTGCACCCCAGTCACGGGAATTAGTGAAAGCTTTGCCACAGCCAATTAAAATCTGGGTGTTTGATATTAACCAAAATCCCCAAGACCAAGAATTATTGCAAAATTATCGCCGACAAAGCCCAAAGTTTAATTTTGAATATATAGATCCCCAACTCAGACCAGGACTGGCAGAAAAATTTGGCGTCAAAGATTATGGTGAAGTTTATCTAGAATCTGGAGATAAAAGGCAATTAGTACAAACACTAAATCAAAATGAACGCCTGTCGGAAATCAAATTAACTAGTCGCCTGCAACAACTAACAAGTTCAAGCACAACCAAAGTTTACTTACTCCAAGGTCATGGCGAACGCCAACTTTCACCTGGTAAAGGTGCAATATCCCAAGCAATGGAGGGATTAAAGGATAAAAATTACACAACCGAACCCTTGAATCTAGCAGAAAACCCAAAAATTCCTCAAGATGCCGCTGTTGTCATAGTAGCTGGCGCCAAGCGGGGACTGTTTGAAGGCGAAGTCAAAGCCTTGCAAGAATATCTAAATCGGGGTGGTAACTTACTGCTAATGATTGATCCTAAAACCGATCCTAAACTTGATAGCTTGCTAAAAGAGTGGGGCGTTCGTCTGGATAATCGTTTAGCAGTAGATGTTTCATCTGAAAGCGTCGTAGGACTTGGCCCTGCCGCACCTGTAGTGACAGAATACGCACAACATCCAATTACCCAAGATTTCCGCAACGATATTTCTTTTTATCCCATTTCCCGACCTCTGGAAATTACCTCAGTACCCAGTATCCAAGCCACTCCTCTACTGCAAACTAAACCCTATCCCAGTAGCTGGGCAGAAAGCGACCTAGAAAGCGAAAAATTGGAATTTAATCCAGATAAAGACCTCAAAGGGCCTCTAACCTTAGGCGTTGCCTTAACAAGAAAACAAATACCCAAACCTACACCCACTCCCCAAACTTCACCCACACCTTCGCCGCTACCATCACCAACCACCCAAAGCAAAACCTCCCCCACTCCCACACCTTCCCCGCTACCATCACCAACCACCCAAAGCAAAGCTAGCCCAAAAACTCCAACTTCCCCATTACCATCACCAACTACCCAAAGCAAAGCTAGCCCCACTTCTGCACCTGCGGCTACTGCTTCCCCCACTCCCTCATCTCCCCCCACTCCCTCATCTTCCCCATCCCCCTCATCTCAAACACCTATTGAGTCACGTTTAGTAGTTTTTGGAAATTCTAACTTTGCCACCGATGGGTTCTTTGAAAGGCAACTAAATGGAGATGTATTTCTCAACTCAGTCACCTGGCTGAATCAACAAGATAAGCAACCCCTTTCTATTCGGCCCAAAGAACCGAAAAACCGACGGATAAACCTAACAACCACCCAAGCCAATCTTTTAACAGTGTCATCTTTGTTAGTTTTACCCCTCATTGGGTTTGCGGCAGCAGTTCTTATCTGGTGGCAACGACGGTAAAAAGAGTAATCATTGAAAATTCAAGCTTGCCTACTCCCTACCAGGGTGGCCGCATCATGTCAATAAGCAAACTATATTCTCAATAGAGTTAAAATTAATGTCATTAACTCTTGCTTATTGCGAAAAATTTAGGCGATCGCTTTGGGGCTAAAAAAACAATCAAACGCGAAATCCTGATTTTTTCGTTGGTTCTTAACTTTCGTTGCGATCAAGAGTAATTTAGATGCGTTTGCCCTGTACTCCCTACTCCCCACTCCCAATAAATAACAAATGACAAAAAAATGAAATTGCCACGAACAACTTTACTTTTGATACTGCTAGCGCTGGGTTTAGGCAGTTTTGTTTATTTCTATGAAATTAAGGGTGCTACTCGGCGAGAAGAAATCAAAGAGGAAAAGCAGCAAATTTTCTCTTTTGCCGAAGATGATGTGCAGGCTTTAACAGTAAAGACAAAAAAACTTACCCTGAATCTGGAACGCAGCAATCAATCTAGTAACTCCAAGTGGTTAATTAAATCTCCAATATCCGAACCAGCAAATGACGCTATTGTTTCTTATTTGATGGATTTGTTAGTCAAGAGTAAGAGCAATCGCACTTTGCCAACTCCAGCAAATGAGCTTGGACAATTCGGTTTAGATCAACCACAAGCAACTATTAATATTACACTGAAAAATCAGCAAAGCCATCAGTTAATTTTAGGTAAATCTAACTTTAACGGGCGTTTATTATATGCTCAAGCTGACCCACCTACAAAACCCAATGGTAATGTCAATGTGCTATTGGTATCTACAGATTTTAAAAATGCTGTAAATCGGGAATTATCAGAGTGGAAACAACCCGTAGATAATGTTAAATCAACACCTTTGCCAAGCAATCTACCTCTACCAACTCCGACAAATGCCAAATAGGCAATCATAGAAGTTCTCATACAGCAGATTGCAGCTTGGTGAGGTAGAGGTTATCGTAGGGGCGCACAGCTGTGCGCCCCTACCCGTGTACCTCATTTACCTGAAAAATGCTGTATCTGTTAATATAACCCTCAATAGGGGCATACATCTGTACGCCCCTACTTTAAATCTCACTACTTTTTCTAAGTTATACCAATTTGAAAAATGATTACGATAGATGAATTCACTAAACCTACATTCAGAATGCTATTTTCAATCTAAAATCTAGAATCTAAAATCTAAAATAGTATGACAAATCCGACAGCAACTTTGCTAATTTCCTGCCCGGATCAACGGGGACTAGTGGCGAAATTTGCCAATTTTATCTATTCTAATGGTGGTAATATTATCCATGCAGACCAGCATACAGATTTTGCTGCCGGGTTATTCCTCACCCGGATTGAATGGCAGTTAGATGGCTTCAATTTACCACGAGAGTTTATTGCACCGGCATTTAATGCTATAGCTCAACCTTTAGGCGCTAAATGGGAACTACATTTTTCTGATACCGTACCCCGTATTGCTATTTGGGTAAGTCGCCAAGACCATTGTTTATTTGACTTGATTTGGCGACAACGTGCTAAAGAATTTATCGCTGAAATTCCTTTAATTATCAGCAACCATTCTAGTTTAAAGGTCGTAGCAGAGCAATTTGGTATTGACTACCAGCATATTCCCATTACTAAAGAAAACAAACTAGAACAAGAAGTCAAACAAATTGAATTACTGCGACAATACAAAATTGATTTAGTTGTATTGGCCAAATATATGCAGATTGTTAGTGCAAATTTTATTAATCAATTTCCGCAAATTATCAATATTCATCACTCATTTTTACCAGCATTTGTAGGAGCAAATCCTTATCACCGAGCTTTTGAACGTGGTGTAAAAATTATTGGTGCAACTGCTCATTATGCCACTGCTGATTTAGATGCAGGGCCAATTATTGAACAAGATGTAGTGCGAGTTAGTCACCGTGATGAAGTGGAAGATTTGGTGAGAAAAGGCAAAGATTTAGAGCGAGTTGTATTAGCAAGAGCAGTGCGATCGCACTTACAAAATCGTGTATTAGTCTATGGTAATCGGACAGTAGTATTTGAGTAGATTTCTAGCATAAATTCTCCTTGCCTATCGCGCTTGCGCTGTGCTTCTCTGCGAGACGCTTAGCGTAGCTTGCTTCTTTGCAGGAGTACGCGCACCACGCAAATAAATTCAAAAATCAAAGTTTCTCCAGAGTAACTTTCTGGCTTAGGCATTCATCCATATCTTGTGAAAAGTCAAGTTGATCTGAGAAAGGACTTGTATCCGGTAACTCATCTTCCAGCAGACGCAGACGGGGATAAAAGTAGGCAATGAAGGTGACAAAGATGCTAAATATACCCATGATCACAAACATCAAACCAATACCGCGACCATGACCAACACCAATAATTTGCCCAATGCTAGCTGCTCCCAACCCATCAGCAGCCATCAACGGTTCAAAAACTTGGTCGGCTAGTGGCCCTGCTATCAAATAAGAAAGCGGCAGAAAACCCTGAGTAAGCGCACTACGGAATGCAAAGACCCTTCCCTGTACCTCTGGAGCAACTTTCTTTTGATAAATTACTTGAATTCCAGCATTCACGATTGGAACTATGAAAAATATAAAGAAATTAGAGATAGTGAACAGAATCGGGAAAGGACACAAGCCAGCCAACACATAGAATAAACCCAAAAAAAACATTGAGATAAATATTATATTTATCTGGCGCTCTAGTCCCCCCCAAAAGCTCATAACCAAACTACCGACTAACATCCCAGAGCTAGCAATAGAAGAGATTGTCCCCAGATTTTGAATGGAAGTGAAGGATAGTACCAGAGGTGTAGTTAGAGCTTCATCGAAACCGATAAGGAAGTTACTGATACCAATAAATATGACTAACCCAATCAGTCCAGGTCGCTCAATTAAATAATTCCATCCAAAGGTCACTTCTTGCAGCAATGAAGAGAGAAAACCAACTTCTTCTCGATCGGTTTTTGGTTTTGCGATCTGAACTTCAGGAAAATTAACCAGTAACAAACAGATCAGGGCAAAGCACAAAGTTGTCAGATCAATGATAATAACTCCCGGAATTTGGACACTTACCAGCAGTGCAGTTGCCAGCACTGGTGAGAGGATTTCCGCAATCGCCAACCTAATCTGCGTCATCGAACTAGCACGACCAAGTTGTTCTTTAGGCACTAGTAATGTTGTGGCTGAAGAATAGGCGAGGGACTGAAAGGCACTGAAGCCGGAGCTAATAGCACTAATTAAGCACAGACTCCAGACTTCTAGGTTGCCATTCATAAATAACCAGGCAATGGTTAAGGTACACAGACCAGCGCAGAAGTCACTAATAATCATGATCCAGCGACGACTCCAGCGATCGACAAACACTCCAGCAATGGGGGAGATAATAATCGCAGGTAAGGTCGTTGATAAAATCAGGAGAGTGAACTGGGTGTTTGAGTTAGTATGCTGATAAATCCAAATACTCAGAGCAAAACTGGTCATGCGAGAGCCAACCAGAGATAGCACCTGACCAATCCAGATCAAGATAAAAACACTCATGCTTTGAGTCATAAATACCGGATGATAAAAAAAAGGTTTACCCTCAACTTATGCAAATTCAGAAACCTGGCTGCTTGGATGTTGGACAAGCTTCTCTAGAATTTTCTGGTAATTGCTAAACAGATACTCAATGGTTTCATTTGTAAATAGCTCTGTGCTGTACAAGACTTTAATTTCAATGGTTGGATTATTTACAGAAGGTGAAGAAACATAAAGTTCTAGAGGAATTTCCGCATACCATAGGCTGCGATCGCGCTTAATTGTTACAAAGTCTACATCTAACATCCAGTCATCGTAATTTTGTACAGGTAGCATGGTCAGAGATGCTGAGAGGTTAAGTGGTTGTTTGCTTGTAATAGCGTCAATGACTGTTTGAACAGAAATTTCTTTATTGTTGATTGCTTCCGTAAGGGTTTCTTTCACCTGCTCTAAAAGAGTAAGTCCCGTTTCCTCAGATGAAAGATACGATAACGAAGCGTTGCTGCGGAGCGCAGATCGCAAAATTACGTCGTTGATAAAGCAACCGAGCATTTTTTCGGTTTCTACTGTACTACGATTACCAACTGTTGCCATTACTAAAATTTCGTTTTTACCACTGTAATTAAACAAAAGTATCTTCAGAGCAGTCAGAATGATGACAAAGATGGTGACTCTTTGAGAACGGCTGAGGGTTTCCATTGATGCCACAAGACTGGCTGGCAGAACTACAGAATAAATAGATGCGCTTGTGCTGTTACTCACCTGTGGCTGATTGCTAGACACCACATCAGATGCCAGTGAAGTATTAGTCAGTTTTTGTAGCCAATAAGCAAGTTGCTGTTCTATTACCTTTTCATTAAAGTATTTCCGTTGCCAAAGGGTAAAATCTGCGTACTGAACAGATAATTCGGGTAAGGGTGAAGGTAAACCATTGGCAAAAGCTTCATAGAGTATTCGTAACTCCTCCAACAACAGGCCAAATGACCACCCATCTGTAATAATATGGTGCATATTTATGATCAACCAATGCTCCTGTTGAGCTAATCGCAGCAAGGTTGTCTTGATTAGAGGACAAGAAGCTAGATCAAAATGGTGCTGATATTCCAGAGCAGCAAGTATTTGCGCTTTAGATGTTCGCTCTGTCTTAGGTAGGTTTTGTAGGTCTATAATCTTCAACGGTATAGTCAGGAATGGGGTAATGATTTGTACGGGTTGACCTTCTACCACAGCAAAGGCCGTCCGTAATATTTCATGACGGCGAATAATCTCGTTGAAGCTAGATTCCAACACACTTGCAGAAAGCAAACCAGTAAAACGTAAAACAAAAAAGCTGTTGTGGGCGAAACTTTCAGGAGCTAATTGTTGTACAGACCATATATACTCTTGTGCAAAAGACAGTGGTATGTATGTGTCTCGGACTTGAGGGACAAGAGGTTGTAAGGTATCAAATGTCACAGCACTTGCACTCTGCTCCTGTAACTCAACCTGACGAGCAGTTATCACCTGACTAAGTGCAGCTATAGTAGGTGCTTCAAATAGAGAGTGCAGAGGAAGTGCGATCGCCAAACTTTCTCGAATGCGAGATATTACAGATGTTAGCAGGAGAGAGTGTCCCCCCAATTCAAAGAAGTTATCGTAGATGCCTACTTTTTCCCGATGTAATACTGTACACCAGATTTCGGCTAATTTTTCTTCTTGCCAAGTACGAGGTGCGACAAAAGCGGCTTCTAGTTCTGAATTTGTTGTCTCTGGCTTTGGCAAAACCCGGCGATCGACTTTACCATTAGGAGTCAGGGGTAAGGTTTTGAGCATCACAAAAGCAGCTGGTATCATATATTCAGGCAGCTGTTGTTTGAGAAACTGACGCAATTCGCTACTAGTCAATGTTTCTGTTTCGCCAACAACATAAGCTGTTAAATATTTATTCCCTGGTTCGTCTTCCCGTACAGTCACCACTGCTTGCTGAACTTGAGGATGTTGACTCAGGATCGTTTCAATTTCTCCTGGTTCAATGCGAAAACCGCGAATTTTAACTTGGTTATCAATGCGTCCCAGAAATTCAAGATTTCCATCTGGTAAATAACGAGCTAAATCACCTGTCTTATACAATTTATAATTGGCTTGGAAAGGATGAGAAATAAATTTTTCGGCTGTTAATTCTGGACGGTTGAGATAACCTCTGGCCAAACCTACACCACCAATATGTAATTCTCCAGGTACACCAATAGGAACAGGTTGTAAATAGCGATCGAGAATATACACTTGGGTGTTAGCAATGGGACGACCGATAGGCAGAAGTTTACTTGCTAATTCTCCTGGTAAAATTTGTCCAGAAGTTGTAACTACAGTATTTTCTGTGGGGCCGTAGTTATTAAAAAACTTAAATGGTAATGTCTCTGATGGATAATAATTAAGTTTATCTCCACCAGTTAATATAGTTCGTAAAGCTGTATTTTCTGGCCATGCTAAAAGACATAATTTTTCTGCTAAGGGTGTAGGAATAAAACTAATAGTAATATTATGTGATATCAACTGCTCTTGGAGGGTTTTTGGTGAAAGCAGAAATTCTGATTTAATTAAATATATACTTGCCCCGACTACTAAATAAGGCCATAATTCCCACACAGCAGCATCAAACGCTGTTCCTGCTAACTGTGTTGCTCGATCTGATAATTTAACTTCAAAATTGTTTAAGTGCCAAAACAGTAAATTTAACAGTGCTGAATGTTGAATTAGTACAGCTTTGGGTTGCCCTGTAGAACCAGAAGTATAGATGACGTAGGCTAAATTTGCAGGTTGTACACTATTAATAGGATTATCTAAACTCTGACTTGCAATAGTTTCTATATCTTTATCCCAACAGATGATTTTAGTTTGTGCTTGCTCTAGCGTTGCTGATAAATATGGCAGTAATGAAGAATGAGTCAAGATAACCGACATTTGCGAATCTGCCACCATATAATTGAGGCGTTCTGGGGGATAATTAGGATCTAGGGGAACATAAGCACCACCAGCTTTCAAAATGCCCAAAAATCCCACTGCCATTTCAAAAGAACGTTCCAAAAAAACACCAACTAAAGTTTCTTTTTCAACACCCAAAGACTTCAAATAATGGGCTAGTTGGTTAGCTTGGAGATTTAATTGTCGGTAAGTTAATTGCTGATTCTCAAATACCACTGCTACCGCATCAGGCGTTTTTTCTGCTTGTATTGTTACCAATTCATGAGTACACTTATCTTGTGGGTAATTAGTTTGTGTATTATTCCATTCCCCAAGTAGCTGATGCTGTTCATCTGCTGTCAACAGTGGTAAGTTAGCAATTTGTTGTTCTGGATTGGTAACAATACCTTCTACCAAAGTTTGAAAATGTCCTACCATCCGTGCAATGGTGTCAGCATCAAACAAGTTGGCATTATATTCAAATGCCCCCCTGAGTTCTGAGTCTATTTCTTGCATCGACAGGGTTAAATCAAAAGTCGCGCCTGCGGTCGGTCTGTCTAATTCGATCTGCGTTACACTCAAACCTGGCAATTCCAGTTTTTCCACTGGGGAATTTTGCAATACAAACATCACCTGGAACAGAGGGCTGTGGCTGAGGTGACGTTGTGGTTGGAGAAATTCAACCAGTCGATTAAAAGGTACATCTTGGTGAGCGTAAGCATCAAGAGCAACCTGTCGTACCTGGGTTAGAAGTTCTCGAAATGTAGGGTTGTTTTTTAAGCGGGTGCGTAAAACCAGAGTGTTGACAAAAAAACCAATTAATGGCTCAAGGGCTGGATGGTTGCGGTTAGTAATGGGAGAGCCGATGACAATATCTTCCTGACCAGTGTAGCGAGAAAGCAACGTCACAAAAGCCGCTTGGAGAGTCATAAATAGGGAAGCACCTGACTTCTGACTTAGGGTTTTCAGTTTGCTAGTCAGGTCATCACCCAACTTAAACCTCTCGATGCTGCTACGAAATGTCTGGATAGCAGAGTGCGATCGGTCTGTTGGTAATTCTATTAAGGGTGGAGCATCTGCTAACTGTTGTTTCCAGTAGTTTAGCTGAGTGGCGATCGCATCGTTTTGCAGCCACTGACGTTGCCAATAAGTATAATCTACATACTGGATAAGCAATTCTGGTAAGGGAGAAGCTGCATAGAAATTAGACAATTCTTTCAAGAAAATTCCCACAGACCAAGCATCAGAGATGATATGGTGCATCGTCACTAGCAGGATGTGAGAATCTGACTCTAGACGAATGAGTTTGACTCTTAATAAAGATGTTGTGCTTAAAGCAAAAGGTTGTGTATATTCTGCGGTAATTAATTTTTGTAATTCAGCCAATCGCTCAACTTCTGGTAATTCTTGTAAGTCTACTAAGGGTAAAGTAAATGGTACAGTTGCAGCAATAAATTGCACTGGTTTACCATCTACTATGCCAAAGGAAGTACGCAGCGTTTCATGGCGTTGAATAATTGACTTTATTGCTTGTTGGAGTGTTGTTAAATTCAGCCTACCTACTAGCCGCAATGCCCTAGCAATATTGTAAGCAGCATTTGCTCCTTCCATTTGGTCTATAAACCAAAATCGCTGCTGAGTCAAAGATAAAGGTAATTCCAGAGAACGGGAAACTGGCTGTAATGCTGGTAGGGGATTAGTTTGCTGCTTTTGATGGTGAGAAGTTGCAATTTGTTCGCTTAAACTGGCTACAGTAGGTGATTCAAATAGCGCACCCACAGATAATTCCACAGATAAGCTTTCACGTAATCTAGATATAACTAAACTGGCGAGCAGCGAATGTCCCCCCAATTCCAAAAAATTATCATAAATGCCTACTTTTTGTAATCCTAAAACTTCCGCCCAAATAGTTGCTATAAGTTGTTCTATAGGGGTACGAGGTGCAACAAAGTTACGAATATCAGCAGATATATTTGGTGCAGGTAAGCTGTGGCGGTCTAATTTGCCGTTGGGTAATACTGGCAGTTTCTCCATCAGCACGAAGGCATTAGGAACCATATAATCTGGTAGTTTCTGCTCTAGAAAGCTGCGGATTTCTCCCCAATCAAAGGCTTGATTGTTAGCTACAATATAGGCTACTAGACGCAGGTCTCCTGGTATATCTTCTCTTGCGGTGATTATACCTTCTCGGACACTGGGATGAAGTTTCAATACTGATTCGATTTCTTCCAGTTCAACTCGCATCCCCCGAATATTTACCTGAAAGTCGATCCGACCAAGAATTTCTAGAGTACCATTGCTTGAGTAGCGAGCTACATCACCAGTTTTGAAAAGTCGCTGTTGTGGATTAAAGGGATTAGAGATAAATTTTTCTGCATTGGCTTGAGTTCGGTTTAGATAGTCACGAGCTAAGGTAGAACCTGCAACATATACTTCACCAGACTCACCAATTTTAACTGGTTCAAGATGCGAATTGAGTAAATAAACTTGCTGAATGTTTTCTAAAGGATGACCGACTGGGACATATCCCTCTTCCTGCTTGCAATCCTCTGGAATGACATAAAAACCATGTCCAATAGTTTCTGTTTGACCTAAAATATTAACAAATTGAGGTGGTATTTTAAAGAAGTTACGTAACTTTTTAATTAATTGATAGGGTAGTAATTCGCCACCAAATACTATTAATCTTAATTTTGATTTGCTCAGTGCTTCAGTATATTTTACATCTAAACTTTCTAAAGCCATCAGTCCATAACGCCACACGGAAGGTACACCATCAGAGATAGTGACACCCTGTGTTTGGATTAATTCAAATAGGCTCAGGGGAGTTCTAGTTTGTTCGCGGGTGGCAATGATATTTGTAGCACCTTGGGATAAAGGTAAGAATAATTGTCTGACTGAGGCAGTAAAAGAGAAAGATGCTGTGTGGAGATAAATATCGTTGGTATTGACTGGTATTATTTTAGCGATCGCTTGCAAATAATATCCAACACTGACGTGGGGCATTTGCACTCCTTTTGGCTTGCCAGTAGAGCCAGAAGTATATATTAAGTAAGCGAGATTTTCCGGCGTTACATTACACACTGGATTCTCTTGGCTTTGTTGCTCAATTTTCTGCCAGTCTGCATCAAGAAGAATCACTGAAGCGGTAATAACAGGTAGTATCTCTATCCACTCTGTCTTTGTTAAAACCACTTTTAAGTTAGTATCCTCTAACATAAATGCCAGACGTTCTTGGGGATAAGCAGGGTCTAAAGGAACGTAAGCTCCACCCGCTTTGAGGATACCAAGAATTCCGATAATTACTTCAATAGAGCGCTCTACGCATAGACCCACCAATACCTCTGAGCCGACCCCCATCGCTTGCAAGTGATGTGCCAGTTGATTAGCTTTTGCATTCAATTCCCTGTAGGTCAATTGCTGGTTTTCAAATACGACTGCTACTGCATCAGGTGTTTTTTCTACCTGCTCTGCAAACACCTGATGAATACACTTGTTTTGAGAATATTTCATTTCCGTTGTTGTTGTTATATCTGAATTTTATAAGTGCATTTTAGCTGTGTTTTGCACTACTTTTTTACAAAATCCCACTAATAGGTGGAATCCATGCATTTAAATCAGACTGAATTTTTGCTGATTCTCTGTCTAATTGCTCTCAAAGGCTGTAAAAATATATTAGTGACACTATTAAACAAATTTGATTCTCCATCTGATAAACCAAAGCTCAGTTTTTCATAGTTACTTGGCACGTATAAACAGCCAAACATAAAGTCCCAAAATGCGAAAATATAACCAAAGTTTTTATCATAATGTTTGGGGTCTACACTATGATGAATTTGGTGTTGTGCTGGACTGATGAAAATATGGCTGATCCACTGAGAATAAGCTAACCAGATATGAGAATGACGCAAGTTATATCCTGCTAAATAAAAGATAAAAATCTCAAAGCTGACTCCATAAATTAATAGCTCTTTCACCCCGTTTCCAAACAAGTAAATCCAAATGCCTGCTCCGAAACTAGTGACTGTAACAATCGTTATTGTGCCGAAAAACATTTCAAATGGATGAATACGATATACCGTCAATGGTGTGATGACTTCGGCTGAATGATGTACTTTATGGAATTCCCACAAAATAGGAATTTTATGAGCCAGATAATGGTAGAAAAAATTAGCAAAGTCACCTAATAATGCTAAAAAAATGCTGAATACGATCTGCTGCCATAATTGGGGACTCGTGACAGCAAAAGGTGTAGTAATGCCTGTAATTTGTATCAAACTTTGGCAAGTTATATCGGTAAGTTTTACTAAAAATAGCGTTGTTGGCACTACGAAAAATATCTCGAACAATGAAATTAAAAAAAAGTATTTGTATTGAGTAATAGATGAAGGATGTAGATAAACTTCTTTAGGTAAAAGGTATTCTAGGAAATTTTTATCCTTATCCCGATTGGGTAAACGAAGTATATATAGTATTGTCGCTAGTAAAATAGTTGAAAGCAGATATAACCAATAAATTCGAGATGATGCCAAAAATGGTAGTTGAAATGGATACAAAATACTATTTACTATTTCCATCATTACATTATTTGATTAATTACAAAAATTTGACCTAGAGACAATTTATAACTTTAACTTTTGAGTGTTGAATTTTTATTATTAATTCCCTGTGTAATCAAAAATTAATTTACAGCATATTAGCTAGAGAGTCAACAAACCCTAGCTTTTTACCCCTCTCCAAACCTCTCCCCCACGGGGAGAGAGGCTTTGAAACGCAGTTTTAGTTTTTCTCTGCTTGTATGAAACCACCCTGCCAATTTATCGGGGGGTTGGGGGGATCAAAAGGCTGTGGGGCCACTATAGAAGGCTTGTGTATACACCGTAGCCCGTGAGTTCGGGGGAGGGGTGGGGTGCAATGACTATGCGAATCATAACTAATTACCCGGACATGATATAACAGCTTACCAAACAAAACATCTGCAAAAAATGTCAAAGCCTTTGCGTAGCTATTTTTGCAGATGTTGAAGAAACTGAAATTTGATGAAATTAGATGCTGATACTATTGGTAACAAGCCTTGGTTTGAGGTAGTTATACTTTATTAAACGACTCTTATTGTTCAACTCAATTTTACGCTCTACATCGTTTAAATCCTGTTGAAATTTAACTAAAACATCCTGAACTTTTGGGTCTGCGAACTTATCGTCATAGTAACCTAATCTGTCATAACGGTAAGCTGACAGGATGAATAAAATTGACAATTGGTCAGCAGTTTGCTTCGACGGTGGCAGAAATGATAATAAGCTTTTGCGGTCAGGAATAGTGCCTTCTGGTGTCATTTGTTTATAAGCAGCAAGGGGCATATTCGGCATGAAGGTCATATATTCATATTGTGGGTAGTTAACAGCAGCGTGTTGTGGGCCACAGGTGAAAATTACCGCAGTCGCAATGTCAACTAATTGTTCTAATTTTTCAATGCGCGAAGGAACACCTTTAACTCGTCCGCCTGATTGGGAAACTAATTCCTGCGCCCAAGCTTGCAATTCTAAGTCTGCTGTCAAATCTTGGGGAGTTTTGTAGTATAAATTCAAGTATTCAGACACAAACTTTTTAATGGCATTCCACAATAGCATCCCATCGTCTCGATAGGGATAGTGAGGTAAGTTGTCAGGATCGCCCATACCACGATTTTTGATTTCAGTGGGTAAAGCAAATTGATCTAAGCTCCATTCTTGATAGGCATTGACCACAATTTGTAATGATTCTTGCAGAGTTCCAGCTAGCAATTCGTCAACAGGCCCGCCCCTATTAACTAGGCGTTTACGACCCAAGTCATTATTAGCCAACATGAAACGAAAGTGGGGTTTTAGTAACAAATTAAGGGGATGATTATCAGCTAATTGACGGGCTGTGACAATGGCGAAAGGTTCCATGACAAAGTGAGTTCGACAAAGATGACTACTCATTTCATGATGGTTAGCATCAGCAATTTGAACACAAAGTTTGGCATGAAACCAAGTTAAAGGATCGTCAAAAGGTGTGATTAATTGGCTTTGTCTGCCAACTGCGGGATTGAGTTGAATGGCAATAGGTACGAGTTGACCGCGATCGCTAAAACCAGAACTACGCCAACAGAAAAAAGCTAGGGGTGTTGGTAAATACTTTTTACCTCTTTCGTAAGTACCACCTTTAACAAATGAAAGCGGTCTGTAATCAGTTATATATAAATTCCCATTCGCAAGTTTTTCTACCAAATTGATAGATTCGCCAAATTTTTCTTGCAGTTCTTCGATGGTAAACTCAAACCCCAACGGCATCTCTTTAATTTGCTGTAAAGCCACAGGATTCGCGCCACACAGCCGTTGTTCACAAAAAGAGTCATCTGTTTGGTATGTTTTGATGACATTAGGTTTAGGCAAGACTGGAAAATAGTCTTCATAGTCTTGTAATTCATCTAAAGGGTCCCATAAAGCACGGGTTTTAACAGCCAACATATTGATAGGAAGCTCTGCTGTCTCTACTGTACGTTCAGCAATATACCTGGTAGAAAAATTTTCGACAGCAGGTACATCTTTGAGCATTGCGATCGGCGGTAAAAAGTCGTGATCAAATTCATACTCTCCTTGTTTCCGCTCTAACGAAGATTTGCGTTGTGTCGGGTTAGGATCATTTTGAGGAAGGTATGGTTTCATAAATGTTTATCCCAGTTGAAAGTAAGAAGAATAGCAAGTAAGTTAACTAGCTAAAGTCTAGTTAACTTACTCAGCAAGCTTGTTATTGAATTTGATAAACTGCTATTGACCTTTAAAAGTAATCTAATCGTGTGAGTACTTTTAAATGTCAATTATGTGGTAAATCATCTGATACAACTTTGAAGTAACACTGAAAATTAATAAAAATGTAAGAATTCAAAATTCAGAACTCAGAATTCAGAATTCAGGAGTCAGAATGAGTGGGAAATATAACTTAATAATTTTGTTGGAATTATTAAGTTTGTATATCAAAGTTTCTGGAATTATGAGCTATGAATTCTTACATAATTAACAGTATTCATTAAGACCTGTCCGCAAACTGCAAAATCTATAGTTTTAAACTACTAATCAGGAATCAGAATTATTGATTGTTTTTATGCAGAGTATCTACTTTTGTAAAAATTCTTCACTTATAGTCAAATCCCTATCTGAAAAATTACATCGTCAAGGGATTTGTAAAAGGGACTGGGGATTGGGTATGAAGCTTCAAAATAATGTTTGAGGCTTTAAGTAAGCATCGGCAAATTTTGGAAAACTTACCCAGTCCCCAGTCCCCAATCCCCAGTCCCCAGTCCCCAATCCCAGAGCGAAGCTGTAGCCTGTGGTAGACATCGGGTGATAATGAAGAAAGATTAAGCAGATTCTCACAAAACTCTCAATGAGCCAGACTAGCCTAAATTTAGTTGCAATATCTATCTTTCTCATGACGCTATCGGTACTGCTGGGGCCATTCTTCAACTTATCGCCCGCAGTACCGGCGCTTGCTACCTTCGCTATCTTGGGAATAGCGACTTTTGACAGTTTTAGCTTACAGGGCAAGGGCGGTACAATCTTTTTAGACTGGATTGCTGGTTTTTCAAGTGAACACCGCGATCGCATTATTCACCACGAAGCAGGACATTTTTTAGTTGCTCACCTGTTGGGTATTCCTGTTACCGGCTACACCCTCAGTGCTTGGGAAGCCTGGAAGCAAGGGCAAGGTGGGCAAGGCGGCGTTACCTTTGATGATAGTCAATTAGCATCTCAACTAGAAGTAGGTAAAATCAGTGCCCAAATGCTTGACCGCTACTCCACTGTTTGGATGGCGGGTATTGCTGCGGAAACCCTAGTTTTTAATAATGCTGAGGGTGGAGCTGATGATAAAAATAAGTTGATAAAAGTCTTGACAATTTTAGGTTTTTCTGAGTCAAATTATCAACAAAAAATGCGGTTTCATGCCCTGCAAGCAAAAACCCTACTACAAGAAAATTGGTCTAGCTACGAGGCTTTAGTTAATGCCATGCGAGAACGCAGTTCCGTAGAAGATTGTCGGGAAAAGTTGGGAGTAGGGAGTGGGGAGTAGGGAGTGGAGCTTTCTTAGGCAGGGGGAGCAGGGGAAGCAGGGGGAGCAGGGGGAGTGAAGAGGTAATTTTAGTATTTTTTACTACCGCTATAGCCCGAAATACACTTATTTCTTTGTCTCCCCTTGCCTCCCCTGCTCACAAAATCGCGTTGCTCCCAATAATAACTCCTCACTCAGCACTCAGTAAGGGCTAAACGCCCTCGCTACCGCTAACAGCACTTTCAATGCCCTATGCCCCATTCCCTACTCCCTACTCCCCACTCCCCACTTTTACGAAGATACAGCCTTCAAATGTCGGACATGAGATAAGTATTTGGAGTCGATAACCCGATTACGCCCAGTAGTTTTAGCCTGTAGTAAACATTGATCGGCACGATCAAGCAGACTTTTTCCTTGTTCGTCATCGTCAGCTTCTAAAGAGGCTGTACCCAAGCTAATGGTGATATTAATTGTCAGTTTATTATTGAGTGGAAATGGTTCGTCGCTGACTACGCGATTGAGACGACGGGCTACAATTAGTGCTTCTTCACCGGTAGTGTTTGCCAGAAGAATCACAAATTCTTCACCTCCATAGCGAAATGCAGTGTCTTGAAAACGCAGATTCTGTTTTAGACGCTGACACAACACCTGCAAAAGGCGATCGCCAACTAAATGCCCATAAGTGTCGTTAACTTTTTTGAAATGATCTACATCCAGAATAATCAAACTCAGGGAAGTTTTCTGAGTTCTTGCTTTTTGAATTTGCCTGGGTAAATCCCATTCTAAAGCACGGCGATTATTTAATTCTGTCAATGAATCGGCTAAGGCGATCGTTGATAATAAATCATTTGTCCGAATCAAATCTCGGTATTTTTGCGCTTTCCGCAAGCCAACGGTCAATTGGGCAAGTATTAGCCCATGATTCGCGGTCAATTCTTCCAAGCTATGCTCTGTTTTTTCATCAATTAGATGCCAAATATAAGCATCAGCTCCTTGCTTTAATACCGCAGCAGTCATTTCTAATTCTCTGTGCCAACCATACTTTTTTCTCTCAGTCAGCTGTTGGGGACGATCTTCAAAAAGAATACAGTATATCCACGATAGCTTTGTTTGGTCTTTCAACCAACTGCACAATTCCATACTGCCATCCTGGCTAGCCTGCACAAGTATGATATCAGGGGGCGTCATTTGAATGTGCGATACCGCCTGATTCACATTATCCATAACTTCTACATTCAAGGCGATCGCATAACGTAACTGATCTGGAAGTGTGTTGCGAAAGTTATTATTTCCAAAGACCAAAATGGAAATATTCATTGCTTTTTTTACAGGATTCCAACCTTAAGGAGATTAAACTACTAAAACTTGTTGCTCTTGTTGTCTAATAATAAATTTACCGAATCAGGCAAAAGTAAAAATTTAAAAACCACAATCAATAAGAAGTAACAATATTTCCCAGACCATAAATTTATTTCAGGGAATTTTGTTTTTAATTTGAGATTTTTACTTTTTAATGATGCTTGCGGCTAACTTATGTTTCTTGTTATACAATTTTTAACGCTGAATTTAAAAAAAACTCTCAACTTTAATCTCCTCTTAAGACTTTCTATTTATTACTACAATTTCTGAAACCTCTATTTATAGTAACTAATGTCTTCTTTACGGAATGTTTTTAAAACAGTATAAATACTGAATATTTTATACTTGTATATCAAGCATTGCTGTAGTTTATTCGGTGTTATTTACCTGAGGTAATTACGAGAATAAAAAATTTTCAATCATCGTAATGTCTGCCAGCAAAATTGCTGACACATCAAAAAATGAAAAAAATATTAATTTTTAATTTCACCGTAAAAACCGAAGTTTCATAAATATGAAAACTACTAACTAACTCCAGCAAATTGGATGTAATACCTATGTTTAAACCTCACTGCTCAAAGGAGAGAGGCTTTGATTTACCCTGAAAGCTTCCTTAAGCAGGTTGGGAGGTTAGTTAGGTCTGTTTTATATTTTTTCAAGTTGACCTAATTTACTTTTCCAGCATCTGAGTCTTTTCCCTTAGAGACTAGGCTTTCATCACCTATTAAAAAAAGGAGTGGACTGAGAAAAATGTCAATCACATACTACAAAATCGCCTCCCATAGGAAGAATTTTTGCAGGTGCTGATTGACCCTAAAATTACACAGCAGACTCATAGGGCGGGAAATTCACTATCTAAGTCAGACCTCAGCCAAACTTTGATAATGTGTTAGTCGCAGAAAATTTTTTATACTTAGTTTTTTCCGTGTTGGTTTACTTAATTCATATTTTTTTATTTGCAAGAAATACCATCAATGCACAAAAAAGCTAAATAAAAAACCGGATGTCAAAATGTACCTATAATGTGGGAAATTAGTTGAATTTCACTCACAAAAAAGCGTAAATCAGAGAAAAAGATTTTGTTAGCGTAGCCTAAAATATTAAAGTGTCAAGTTTTGTAACAAGTCAAAATCGGATTTAGTAACCTTCGACAGCATAACCAGCAGCAACAATTACCTGTTTGATTGATTCTTCAGAAGCTGCGGATTCCACGGTGACGGTTTTAGTGTTAACATCGACATCCACCTTGGCGTCAGGTTCCATAACATGGATTGATTCAGTAATTGTTTCTGCACATCCTTCACAAGCAATATTTGATACTTTCAGTTTTAGTGCCATTTTTTACCTCAATATGGTTTTTTTAAATTATTTCTTAAGGATTAAGATAAATCATTATCTGGCGATCGCACATCCCACCAGAGTAGAGTAGTGACCTAAAAGCACCATAATCGCTGTATTTAGCTCACCGACTAGTACAGTTGGCTGGCAGCAATACCAAACAAAATGCAAAAATATATAAAGCTGCTTATGGAAATACACCTAGTGCCGCTGGGCGGAAGTCACGCATTCAAAAGTCAAAAGTCAAAACCCTTTAATTCTGGGCTTTTGCTCTGTTTTGAATAGTGGGCTTATTTTACGCCATGCAGTACTACTGGAGGTAGGCATAAGTCAAAAGTTAAAAGAAAGTTAAAAACTCCCATGTCTTCAAATCCCCAACACCTAAGCGGTAACGAAATTCGCAACATATTTCTCGACTTCTTTGCCCAACGGAGTCACCAAGTTCTGCCAAGTGCCTCCCTCGTGCCAGAAGACCCGACCGTGCTGCTGACGATCGCGGGGATGCTACCATTTAAGCCGATATTCTTGGGACAGCGCACACCAGAATTTAAGCGGGCTACGACTTCCCAAAAGTGTATCCGCACCAACGACATCGAAAACGTCGGACGCACCAAACGCCATCACACGTTCTTTGAAATGCTGGGTAATTTCAGCTTTGGTGATTATTTTAAAGAACAAGCGATCGCTTGGGGTTGGGAAATTTCCACTCAAGTCTTTGGCTTTTCTCCCCAAAACCTCGTTGTCAGCGTTTTTGAAGATGACGATGAAGCCTTTGGCATTTGGCGGGATCAAATTGGTGTGCCGATAGCAAGAATAAAGCGCTTGGGTGCAGACGATAACTTTTGGGTGTCCGGCCCCACTGGGCCTTGTGGCCCTTGTTCGGAGATTTATTACGACTTCCACCCCGAACGCGGCGACGAAAATATAGATTTAGAAGACGATACGCGGTTTATCGAGTTTTATAACCTCGTCTTCATGCAATATAACCGGGATACTACTGGCAATTTAACGCCACTGCAAAACAAGAACATCGACACCGGCATGGGTTTGGATAGAATGGCGCAAATTCTCCAAAAAGTGCCGAATAACTACGAAACTGACCTGATTTTCCCAATTATCCAAACAGCAGCCCAAATTGCTGGTGTTGATTACCATAGCAGCGATGAAAAAACTAAAACTTCCCTAAAAGTCATTGGCGATCATATTCGGGCTGTCATCCATATGATAGCTGATGAAATTCGCGCCTCCAACGGTGGACGCGGTTATGTGTTGCGGCGATTAATTCGGCGGGTGGTGCGTCATGGGCGATTAATTGGGATTAGTGGTGAATTTACTACCCAAGTTGCCGAAACTGCGATCGCTCTTTCAGAATTAGCTTACCCCAACGTGCGCCAACGGGAAGCAGCAATTAAAGCTGAGTTGCAACGCGAAGAGTCTAATTTCTTGAGAACTCTGGATAGAGGGGAAAAACTCTTAGAAGAAATTATCCAAGAAGTAAAACAGCAAGGCAAAACCTCTATTAGTGGTGAAAGCGCCTTTACTTTATATGACACCTACGGTTTTCCCCTAGAACTTACCCAAGAAATCGCCGAAGAAAATCATCTGACAGTGGATGAAGTTGGCTTTGATGCCGAAATGCAAAAGCAGGTGGAACGCGCCAAAGCAGCACATGAAACCATCGATTTAACTGTCCAAGGTTCCCTCGACAAATTAGCAGAACACATCCACGCCACCGAGTTCTTAGGATATTCCCAATCTGCGGCGACGGCGAAAGTCGAAGCGATTTTGGTAGAAGGCGTTTCCCAAGAGGAAGCAGAAGCAGGAACATCGGTACAAATTGTCCTTGACAAAACGCCATTTTATGCAGAGTCCGGGGGACAAATCGGCGATCGCGGTTATATCTCCGGTGATGGGATTGTGATTCGCGTGGAAGACGTGAAAAAAGAATCTGATTTCTTTGTTCACTTCGGACGCATCGAACGCGGTACACTCCGTGTAGGAGATGGTGTAACTGCCCAAATCGATGCGGCTTGTCGGCGTCGTGCCCAAGCTAACCATACTGCAACCCACCTACTGCAAGCTGCGTTAAAGAAAATTGTCGATGATGGCATATCCCAAGCGGGTTCTCTGGTTTCCTTTGACAGATTACGCTTTGACTTCAACTGTCCCCGTGCGTTGACAGCCGAGGAAGTCCAACAAATTGAAGAACAAGTAAATACTTGGATTGCACAGGCGCATAATGCCAAAGTGGAGGTATTACCTTTAGCAGAAGCCAAAGCTAGGGGTGCCGTTGCCATGTTCGGCGAAAAATACGGAGAAGAAGTGCGAGTAATTGACTTTCCTAGCGTATCAATGGAACTATGCGGTGGCACACATGTCAGTAATACTGCTGAAATTGGCGTCTTTAAAATTATTTCCGAAGCTGGAGTAGCTTCTGGGGTGCGGCGCATTGAAGCTGTTTCGGGGCCAGCAATACTGGATTATCTCAACGTGCGGGATAAAGTAGTTAAAGATTTGAGCGATCGCTTTAAAGTTAAACCCGAAGAATTACCAGACAGAATTACTAGTCTGCAAACTGAACTTAGAACAGCCGAAAAGCAACTAGAAACCTTGAAAGGACAATTGGCGATCGCTAAATCTGACAGCTTGCTACAAACAGCGGAAACTGTCGGCGATTCTAAAATTATCGTCGCCCAATTAGAAGACGTTGACGCAGAATCATTGAAAACCGCAGCCGAACGCTTGCTGCAAAAAATCGGTAATGGTGCCGTGGTACTGGGTTCTGTTCCCGAAGCTGGGAAAGTCAGTATAGTTGCGGCTTTTAGTCCAGAAGTTAATAAAAAAGGACTGCAAGCTGGTAAATTTGTGGGTAATATTGCTAAAATCTGCGGTGGCGGCGGCGGTGGCAGACCAAATTTAGCCCAAGCCGGCGGTAGAGATGCGAGTAAGTTGCCAGAGGCGTTAGCACAGGCGCAAAGTGAGTTAAAATCCGCGTTGCGTTAATTGATTGTATAGCAAGCATTGTGCCCACTTTTACTACTTGATGAACTTCTAGGCTAAAGTGGGTTAGACGAAAGTTTAACCCACCTTTGATTTATTTCTAATTGTAAAACTTACAATGAATGGCCCCAAATTTGTTCGATTCTTTTCACCAATAATAGAAGCACTCAAAGAGTTAGGTGGTTCTGGTCGTCCTTCTGAGGTAAGAGATTTTATTGCAAAACGATTAAATATATCTGAAGAAGAAAGAACAGAGTTGCTTGAGGGTGGCGCTCCTCGTTTTGATAATCAAGTTGCATGGGCTAGATTTTACCTAGTCAAAGCTGGTTTAATCGACTCCTCAAAACGTGGTGTTTGGAGTCTTAATGATAATGGGAGGGCTGTAGAATTTCTATCACTCTATGATGCTTTATTTATATTTAAGAAAGTTCATTCTGAGTTTCAAAGTGATAGAGATTCTACAGAGGAATTATCTCAGGATGATGAGATAGTTGAAGAAAGTATTGCTCCAAATAATACTACAGTCAGTGATGATTCATCATATCGTAAGAAGCTGCTTGAAATTTTGATATCGCTTCCTCCAGAAGGATTTGAACGCTTGTGTCAGCGACTGTTGAGAGAGTCAGGCTTTGAAAAAGTTACTGTCACAGGACGTTCAGGAGATGGCGGTATTGACGGTCATGGAATATTACAAGTAAATCCATTTTTAAGCTTCAAAGTACTTTTTCAGTGCAAAAGATATACCGGTTCTGTATCCTCTCCACAAGTGAGAGATTTTCGTGGTGCAATGATGGGTAGGGCTGATAAAGGAATTATTATAACAACGGGTACTTTTACACCAGATGCTCAAAAAGAAGCTATACGAGATGGTGTACCGCCACTAGAACTAGTTCATGGAGAGAAACTACTTGATATGTTTGAGAATTTAGAACTTGGGTTAATACCTCGCAAAACATTTGATGTAGATATTCACTTTTTTAAAGAATTTCAATCTTGAAAAAACCAGCTAATCAGGTAACTATTATTAGTCGTAGGGTGCGTTATGGACGCAAGTCCTAACGCACTGAAATCATTGACGGTGCGTTACGCTGGCGCGATAACGCACCCTACCAAACTAAAGATGACTATAACAAACTAGCTGTTGATATCGCGATCGCTCCACTCAACCTCCCCCAAAGCGGCTTGTTCTCAAACATCGTACTAAAATTGAGTCAAGCAATGTACTATTCCCGTACCACCGCGCCGAAATACTCAGATGCAAAAAGTTACAGTTGATGATATCCAACGAGATCCTTTGAAATACCTGAATCAAGTTGAGGCGGGTGAAAGCTTTCTCATTGTCCAAGCAGATAAACCAATTGCTGAATTAAAACCAATTACAAGTACCACAAAACAACGACGCCCATTTGGTTTGTGTGCAGGAGAATTTACAGTACCTGATGATTTCGATGCACCTTTGCCTGATGAGATTCTGAATGCATTTGAGGGCAGATGAAAATTCTTCTAGACACGCATATATTTTTATGGTTTATTGGCGGTGATAATAAATTATCAATAGATGTTCGAGATATTATTAGCGATCCAGATAACGAAGTTTATCTTAGTGTTGTCTCAATATGGGAATGTATTGTCAAATATAAATTAGGTAAACTACCATTACCAGAGTCTCCTGAAATTTATCTTCCTAAACAACGCGATCGCCATCAAATTACTAATCTTAACCTCGATGAAGGCAGCGTTACTCAACTTACAAACTTGCCATTATTACATAATGACCCTTTTGATAGAATGCTTATCTGTCAAGCTTTGCATCACGGCTTAACGATTGCAACAGTCGATGCAAAAATCCGCGCCTACTCAGTTAGCCTTATTTAAAAAAAGCGATGCTGTCACTCAACCCAATCTACAACGAAGAGCGATGTCTACGACGGGCTACGCCTACGCAATAATTTCATAGTAATTTAGTACTATAGATGTCAACTTAAATCTTTTAAAAAACTTGTGTTCGCCTACTACAGGACTCCTATTTGATTGCTTGAAAAAACTCTCCCCACTTCCCTACTCCCTACTCCCTACCCACGCCGTAGGAGTTCAAAAATCAAAGCAGATAACTACGCCACTGGCCAAGTTTCCTGAAACCTTGAGGTTGGGGGTAGCGTCACTATTTCAGCCAGTCGTTATCCTAAATCAATCCAGATTGTACGTTTCGTTTCTGGATAGAGTACTTGAGTTGAGACTCCACCGCCCTAAAAGGGCGAGGATTCTTGGTTCAACGAGATAATTAAAACACAAGCCCAAACTCTCAACCCTCAATTGCAATGATGTCCTGCTATAAATTGCCCATATCCCAGATGCGTCGTGTTGGATTAGCCTTATTGCTGCCAGCTTTTCTCTTAGGAACTTCTGCTTTCCCGAACCAAGTCCAAAGCGCTACTGCACAAACATCTGAAGGAAATCGCCCTCTGACTATCCGTGCCGATGTGCAAGAATATGACGCCAACACTCAAGTAGTCACAGCTCGCGGCAATGTGCAAATGTTCTATCCTGCTCGCCAGCTTCAGGCAACAGCTGCCCAAGCACAGTATTTTAGTAAAGAACGCCGCATTGACTTTAGTGGGAACGTTTATATTTTGCAACAAGGAGGTAACAGTATCCGGGCAGAGAAGGTAACCTATTTAATTGATGAAGGGCGATTTGTCGCCTTACCCCAATCCAACCGCCAGGTAGAGTCCATCTACATGCTCCAGGAATCCGATAATGATGGACAAACTGCGACACCTGCGCCAAAGACACCAGAATTCAAGCGTTCTAATTAGCATCTACTAGTAAGAAAGGCTGCCTCTAGCGTGAAAATTGTTTTAGAGAATATTCACAAATCTTATAACAAGCGAGTAATTGTCAATCGCGTCAACCTTTCTGTTGCTCAAGGTGAAGTCGTTGGTTTACTAGGCCCTAATGGGGCTGGTAAAACTACGACTTTTTACATTGCTACAGGTCTAGAAAAACCCAATCAAGGAAAAGTCTGGCTAGGTAATTTAGACGTTACAGGAATGCCAATGCACAAAAGGGCACGATTGGGCATTGGTTATTTAGCGCAAGAACCAAGTGTTTTTCGCCAACTCTCAGTACAGGATAATATTCTATTGGTGCTAGAGCAAACTAATGTGCCACGATGGGAGTGGTCAAGGCGATTAACAACTTTATTGCGGGAGTTTCGCTTGGAAAAATTAGCTAATAGCAAAGGGATTCAACTTTCTGGTGGTGAGCGACGCCGGACGGAATTAGCAAGGTCTTTGGCTGCCGGGCGAGAAGGGCCAAAATTTTTACTTTTGGATGAACCCTTTGCGGGAGTTGATCCCATAGCAGTCTCGGAAATTCAGCAAATTGTGGGACAATTGCGCGATCGCGGTATGGGTATTTTAATCACAGATCATAATGTCCGCGAAACCCTCGCCATCACCGATCGCGGTTATATCATGCGTGAGGGACAAATTCTCGCTTTTGGCACTGCTGACGAACTCTACCACAACCCCCTCGTGCGCCAATATTACTTGGGCGATAGCTTTCAAGTCTAAATTCAGAAGTTAGGAGTTAGGAGTTAGGAGTTTGGAGTTTGGAGTTTGGAGTTTGGAGTTTGGAGTTTGGAGTGAAAAAAGTTTTATATTTAGCTTTCAGACTAAGGTGCTATGGAGCATTTGATCGCAAAGTGCTGTATTTAGTTAACAATTTAAAAGAATAGCTTCATGGTTTATTTTTCAGCATGAATTTCTTAGTTAATTTTTAGCTATTAATAATTGATTTTTCATACTAAATAAAGTAGACATAATTAAGTGAACTACAGAATTTATACTCCCAAACCAGATATTAAACCTATTTTTCTCCTAACTCTTAACTCCTAACTTCTAACTCCTAACTACTAATTCCTAACTCCTAACTCCTAACTTTTCCTGTATACTTTGCTTTACCAGGGTTGCCAATATTTAACTTTTGAAGTTGCTTATGATATCGAAGAAATTCCCGTCTTTCTACAGCCTACGTTCGCTGCTGCCTTTTACGATTATGGATCGTTATCTTGGCAGCGAATTGTTGCCGCCGTTCTTCTTCGGTGTCGGAGCTTTCTCTTCAATCGGCGTCACCATTGATGCTGTATTTGATCTAGTTAGAAAAGTCGTCGAATCTGGACTACCTGTAAATATCGCCATTCAGGTTTTTTTATTAAAGTTTCCCAACTTTATCGTTTTAGCCTTCCCCATGTCCACACTGCTGGCTACTTTGATGACTTACAGTCGTCTTTCCAGCGAAAGCGAATTAATAGCCTTGCGTGGTTGTGGGGTGAGTGTCTATCGCATGGTGCTAACTGCTGTGATGTTAAGTCTTCTGGTTACAGGAATGACATTTGTATTTAACGAACAAATTGCACCAGCAGCAAATTACCAAGCGGCGATGACTCTGGATAAAGCCCTCAAATCAGACAAGCCAAGTTTTAAACAGCAAAATATTTTTTATCCTGAATACCAGGATGTTGTACAGCCAGATGGCAGTAAGAATAGAATCTTGACACGCTTGTTTTACGCCGACCAATTTGATGGTAAGCGTATGACAGGTTTGACAATTATAGATCGTTCAACCAAAGGTCTGAATCAAATTGTGGTATCAGAATCCGCCGAGTGGAATGGTTCTAAAAATGTCTGGGATTTTTATAACGGCACAATCTATTTTGTCGCAGCCGATCGCTCTTATCGCAATATCGTCAGATTTGAACAGCAACAACTGCAACTACCCCGCACGCCATTAAGCTTGGCAGAAAAAAGCCGGGACTACGACGAAATGAATATTGCTGAAGGGTTCGATCAACTAGAAGTGGAACGTCTCGGTGGCGATCGCCAAAAAATTCGTAAACTTGAAGTCAGGATTCAACAAAAAATTTCCTTGCCCTTCGTATGCGTAGTTTTTGGCTTAGTCGGCGCAGCAATGGGAAGCATACCCCAGCGTACCGGCAGAGGCACCAGTTTTGGGATTAGCGTGATAATTATTTTTTCCTACTACTTAATTTTCTTTATTAGTGGTGCGATCGCACAAGCAGGTGTCCTCTCTCCCTTTATGGGGGCTTGGTTACCCAACTTTGTTTTTTTGGGAATAGGTATGTTTTTATTGATGCGAGTCGCCAATCGGTAAATTGAAGAAGATGGGGAAAGGAAGCAAAGGTGCAGAAGAACTAATTCAATTTCTCCCCAATCCCCAATCCCCAGTCCCCAATCCCCAGTCCCCAATCCCCAGTCCCCAATCCCCAGTCCCCACACCTCAATCACGGATAATAATTTCGACATTCTGGTGCGTCTGGATTTTCCTTGCAATATTTTTCAAAAGTAACTTTGGCTGACACCATACCCTCAGCTTTTTGATGAGCTGCTTCCGCCTGGAGTTCTTCTACCTCATCCCAAGCAGCAGCACAGGCTTTAGAATAAGCACCTTGTTCAGTACAAATAGCACGAGCCTGTTCAATTGCTTTTTGAATTCTCTCCTCTAGCAATAGCACTTTTGGCGCTTCCACAAAGTCGCTTTTGGTCAAAATGTCGGTAATCGAGATAATGCCCAACAGCTTACCTTGAATCACAGGCGCTCGGTGGATACCAGTGTTAGCAAATAATCTTGCTACATATTCCACACCCAAATCAGGGTTTACCACAATGCAAGGCTTACTCATAATTTCGTAAACCCTTACTTCCTTTGGGTCTTTACCGTAGGCTATTATTTTATAGACAACATCTGTCTCTGTAACAATGCCATAGGCATCATCGTCATAGCGACGATCCACAACCAGCGCCCGCAATTTTTTTTCTTTCATCAGCCCCACCGCTTCAGCAACAGTTGCCGAACCGCGAATGGTAACTACGTTTTTGGTCATGATATCTTCAGCTTTCATCATTGCCGTAGTCTCCTGGTAAATAGTACAGTGCGGCACAGTGCCCTCAGAAGCGTAGCGAAGCATTGCAGCGCACAGTTTCCTAACTAGAAAGTGAAAAACTTGAATTTTTGCCCAGCTACAACAATAAACTTAGAGCAATTATCAATTCCTGATGTTATCGAATGTGACCAATGCCTAAAAACTAAGCACCAATTGCAATAATATTCTGTCAATTAAGATCTTGCAGTATTGTCAATAACTCTAATTATCCAAAAATAAAACAGGCTTTATCCCTTGCTACCAGACCTAGTTTAAAAATTCAGAGCCTCTCAAGAGCAGCAGAGAGGTTTTCCAGATAAGAGTGAAAAGTCAGGTGTCATAGCTGCTAATCTGAATACAATTTGGGATTTTAGATTTAAATGTACGAGAAATTGATATGCTAAAGGCCGAGACTAGCGATTATTCAAACCATGCCTGCGCCCACTATCAACCCTACTATCACTGCCTTTCCTTTGACTGCTGTAGTCGGTCAAGAAGCGATTAAATTAGCTCTGCTGTTAGCAGCCGTCGATCCGGGGTTGGGGGGAGTGGCGATCGCAGGTCGTCGCGGTACGGCAAAATCTGTGATGGCTCGTGCTATCCACGCTCTACTACCGCCCATCGAAGTAGTTAAAGGTTCTATCAGTAATTGTGACCCCAATCACCCAGAAGAATGGGACGATCAACTTTTGGCGGAGTACACAGACAAAGACATTCAAGATGTTCCCGTCGAAATTATTCCCGCGCCTTTTTTGCAAATTCCTCTAGGTATTACAGAAGACAGGCTACTGGGTTCCGTAGACGTAGAAAAGTCGGTAAAGCAAGGTGATACGATTTTTCAGCCGGGTTTACTTGCTACAGCCAACCGTGGTGTACTGTACGTAGATGAAATTAATTTATTAGATGACCAAATATCAAATCAGCTACTAACAGTATTATCTGAGGGACGTAACCAGATTGAACGGGAAGGGATTAGTTTTCAGCATCCGTGTAAATCCCTATTTATTGCCACCTACAACCCAGAAGAGGGAGCATTAAGGGAACATTTGCTAGATAGAATTGCGATCGCTCTTTCTGCTGACGGTGTACTGGGCTTAGATCAAAGAGTAGCAGCAGTAGAGGTGGCGATCGCCTACTCCCAATCTCCCCAAGAGTTTCTTTTGCAGTACAACGAAGACTTAGACGCCCTGAAAACCCAAATTATCTTGGCACGGGAATGGCTCAAGGATGTCTGCATTACCCAAGAACAAATCGCCTACCTGGTGAATGAAGCAATTCGCGGCGGAGTTCAGGGACATCGCGCCGAGTTATTTGCCACGCGGGTTGCCAAAGCAGCTGCGGCTTTGGAGGGACGCACAACAGTCAATGCTGAAGACCTGCGCCGTGCTGTGGAATTGGTGATTGTACCACGGGCAACAATCGTACAGACACCACCACCAGACCAACCACCGCCACCGCCACCACCCCCACCTCAAAATCAAGAAGAACCAGACGAATCAGAACAAGAAGAAGAAGAACAAGAAGAACAGGAAGAAAATCAAGAGCAAGAACCCCCCAGTATCCCGGAGGAATTCATCTTTGACCCGGAAGGGGTAATTTTGGATGACAGCGTGCTTTATTTTACGCAAATGGCGAAGCGGCAGGGTAAATCTGGTAGTCGCAGTGTGATCTTTTCCGATGACCGGGGACGTTACATTAAGCCAATGTTGCCCAAGGGAAAAGCGCGACGTATTGCCGTAGATGCCACCCTCAGAGCAGCAGCGCCGTATCAAAAAGCACGCCGAGAACGACACCCAGACAGAAAAGTAATTGTCGAACAAGGTGACATTCGCTCCAAACGCTTGGTACGTAAAGCCGGGGCGTTAGTGGTGTTTGTGGTAGATGCTTCTGGCTCAATGGCCTTAAATCGGATGCAGTCGGCCAAAGGCGCGGTAATGCAACTTTTAACCGAAGCTTATCAAAACCGTGACCAAATAGCATTGATTCCCTTCCGGGGAGAACAAGCGGAAGTATTATTACCGCCAACACGTTCCATTGCCTTGGCGCGTAACCGCTTGGAAAGATTACCCTGTGGTGGGGGTTCACCCTTAGCGCATGGTTTAACCCAAGCTGTGCGCGTCGGCTTAAATGCCCAGATGAGTGGAGATATTGGGCAAGTAGTACTTGTAGCGATCACCGACGGGCGGGGTAATATTCCCTTAGCGCGTTCTTTAGGTGAACAGCTAGAACCAGGAGAAAAGCCAGATATCAAAGGAGAATTGCTCGAAATTGCTGCGAGAATTCGTGGTTTGGGGATGCAACTATTAGTGATTGATACGGAGAGTAAGTTTGTTTCTACTGGCTTTGCTAAGGAATTAGCCCAAACAGCAGCAGGTAAGTATTATCATTTACCAAAAGCGACAGATCAAGCCATTGCTGCCATGACTAAAGGTGCGATCGCTGATTTAAAATCTCGATAATTAGTCATTTGTTATTAGTTATTTGTCATTTGTCAGTTGTTTTTCTACTAATACCAATTTCAAAAATCAATGGGACAGATGGATTAATAGAACTCTTGAAGAGAAAAAAATTCTCAACCCAAAATCAAAAATGGTATAACGACTGACCATTGACTAATAACTACGATCCAGTGGGCATAACTTGTGGTTGCAAATAGCAAATTAAATCCTGAATTCCCTTTTGCAGATACCGGGTTACTGTCATGGGACTAGTGCCAATATTCTTAGCAGCATCCTTGCGAGAAAGTTCCTTCAAAAATACCATTTCAACTGCCATCCGGGGCTTTTCTTCTAACATATTGATTGCCCCTTGGAGTTGTTGCCGTTCTTCGTCTAGTTGTTGTTGGGCAGTAGAACGGGGACAAGGAAGTGCTTCACCCAAGGTGATTTGGCAATCAACATAGTTAACTGCGGTCGCATCTAAACTCAAAGGCAAACGGTTTTGAGCAGCTAACTTGGTTTCTTGCCATTCTTGTACAGATACTCGGAGTTCCTTGGCAATTTCAGCATCCTTGGGGGCACGACCCAAAGACATAGCCAATTCTTTGCGAATCTTTTGTCCTTCGTTGTACAGTTCTTGCCAACGACGAGGAATCTTTAATAGAGTACTGCGATCGCGCAAAAAGTGCAGCATCTCACCGCGAATATATGGCACAGCAAAAGAACTAAAAGCATATCCTTGACTAGGATCAAAACGCTCAATTGCCCTAATTAAACCAAAATAACCAATTTGTTCTAAATCTTCATAAGGTTCATTACATTGATGGCTGAATTTATGAGCCATCTTCCGCACTAAGCCAGTATGTAATTGTACAAGTTTATTACGAAGTTTAATAGATGGATTCTGGTGGTACAAGTGTAATAATTCTATACCATCAGTTCGTAAAGAGGACTCACTTGCTGCCATATAAATTCCTTTGTTGTAACTCCTATTTTTGAGAAAATGGAGCTGCGTATATCTTCTTCTAGGCTGTCATTATTTTCCTTAGCCAAGGTTGAATAAGCCATCGTCGTTTCACTGAACTTATCAGGGGCTACAGTCTATAATTCAGTATTTGTACGCATGATTTTGCGACTTTCTCTCTCGCCAGTTATTTTTGTTTTCCGGATAAAAATTCAGACCTTGCATCATCTTTTTTATTTAGTTGTCTCCAACTTTGTGTAACCTCTCCCTGGTTTCTCGTTCCAAATCTTGGTAAGAATAGGAATAAGCAGAACATTTTCCTCAAAAACTAGTTTTTCAATATGAGCAATACCAGCAATTTTCGTGAAGCTATCCGTGAGGCGAAATCTCACGGACTCGTTGGCCCAAATGTGATTGCTAACGCCCTCCCCTACGTCGGTGGTGGATTGGTGCTAACTGCATTGGGAACCTACGGAGGTTTAGGAGTTATCCGTACTAACCCCGGAATATTCTTTCCTACCTTCATTGGTGCGGTGATTCTGGAATTAATTTTGTTCTTTGTTGCCCAAAATGTTGCCCAAAAAGGTAACAAGGGTCTGGCACTACCCCTGTTGGCAACCTACAGTCTTTTATCTGGATATACCCTCAGTGGCTTGGTATTTGTCGCTTTGAGATCCCAAGGCGTTGGCATTCAAGGCATTGGTTTAGCTGCCCTTGGTTGTGGCGTTACCTTTATCGCAGCCCGTCAAATTGGTTCAAATCTTTCTGAACAAGACGGCATGGCTTTGACGAAAACCATCAATCTCGGCATCATTGCCTTGGTGGTTGTGTGCCTTGCCCAATTTGGGTTTGCTATGTTTGGTGTTTACTCACCAAATTGGTTAGAAATCGCTATCTCCGGTTTGGGAGTATTTCTGTTTGTTGGGGCTTCAGTTGTCGATTTCTACATCTTGCCGCGCACTTACAGTGATGATCAATATCTGCCTGCTGCTTTATCGATGTACCTTACTTACATCAACCTATTTGTCTTTATCTTGCGGTTGCTAATTGCCATCAATGGCCGCGATTAACCACTCGTAAGTAGAAAAACTTAAACTTTTATCAACCGTGGTTAACTGTGATTAACCACGGTTTTTTCATTAGTTAGTACCTCTTATTCTGTTTCCAAATCTCTATCTAATTTGTAAGCCTGTAATAAGTATTCTCCATTGAAGTGAATCAGATGAGTAGCATCTTCAGCAACCCAAACATCTGTTTCCCATGCAATTTCAGCCAAATACTCCACCATCGCTTTACGGCTTAAAAAAGTTGTTACCATTACAAGGGGAATTTTTATACCAGCAAAGATAACTTCAAGTTCTTTCTTACGTTTAGGGTTAATTGGCCCGTGGGAAGTTACAGCCTCAATTAAAACTAGCCAATTATTTTTTAGATGATGGATAATCACATCAGGCATTTTACCATGAGAATCGACAGTAACCCCTAAATCTCTCAATGCTGCTTCATTAAAATGCGCGAATTTCTCATCTGTATCGCCGACATAAATTAGTTTTCCCCCAGGTGTAAAACGTTCTGCAAAATCTTTAATAATCTTCTCAATCAAAATATTTTGACCACCTGGTGATAGAGTTTTTACCTTCCCTTCAATCACTATGGGAATACGTGATAATTCACGCTCTTGAGCATATCGTTTTTTCAAAGTCTCAACTGAGGAAAGATAAGTACGAATGCTCTTTCTCCATTCAGTAGTTCCATAAGTACGTAATAATTCCAGCGCACTTTCTTCAATCTTGTATACAGTTTTTGGGCTGTTAATGGGGCGATCGGGAGCGTCTGGATTCGCAATTATCAAAGCTGCGTCTAAGAATTGATGGACTGTTTGGCGACGAACAGTTTCCCGCGTATTAGGTTTATATGTTTTGCCGTAGTGCTGTGCCATAAATTCCATCATTGGTGTAATTCCTATTAATGGAGATGCAGCAGTTTCCCAAGGTTCAGTCGGCTTTAAATCAACTAGAGCCAGAAGAGTTAAGGCTGAACGTTCGTTAAGTTGTGCCCGTGGAAATCCAAGTTCAACTAATATTTGCAGTGCTTCATCAATACGGTTTTTAATTATTAAGGGGTTATTTTCAAACTGATTGGTCATACTTAGTAATTCTTCTTCGACAATTTCATCAATTTCGGACTGTGACAGTAAAGACCCTCCAATACGTAACCCCACGGTCATTAGCTGCTCTATTGTGGGATATTTTAAATTTCGTAAATCGGTTGCATTCACCTGAGTATGACCATTAAACAACCGAAAAAATTCGTCTACGAGGGTGGAGTTTAGATAAGCAGCAAGACCACGTGCTAGGGTAAGATCGAGTCCCCTTCCATCCTTGTGAAAGTAATTCAAGTGATTTTCAAAACCTACCCAAAAACAATCAATCCGATTGGCATCGTATACAACTGCAACTACTCGTTTTCTTTCCTCTTTTGAGGAGAATCGTTTAGTCAGTACATAATGTTCGTTGGGTACTAATAGAGAAACCGTTTGTTCAACATATACTAAAGCTTGATGTTTTCTAGTTATCTTTGGATACTCGACATATCCTGTTGAGAAATTTAATGGATAAATTAAGGGAACAGTGTTTTTTTCTGGCATTAAACACAGATATTCTTTGGCACGGAAATCTACAACACGTCCCGTTGATACAGTCAATCCAATGTCTTTTAATGTGCAGGTAAAATTCCCCATTCGTCGAATAACCTGCTGACTGAATGTATCTGGGATAATGTGAATGAATTGTTGGGAGTCGTTGTAATTAACTATCTCTGTATAACGTAAAGAATTTGATTTAATCAAATCATCCTCAGCACTCGAACTTGTACTGATGAGTACATTATCGAATTTTTGTTTTTGTTTGACAGCATGAATAATGATTATTTCCTGCAAAACTTCATCATCACTAAAAGCTTCCTGTCTCGATTCAAAAAGATGTATCTGGTCTAAAGCCATCATTTCCAAAAACATCCTTCGGAAATCCCTAAAATATGGGCCATTACAGAAACTACGTGGCGAAATAGCTACAAGCTCCCCTCCGGAATTGAGAAGTTGAGATGTGGCAGCAATAAAACCTGTATATAGATTGCTGGTTTCTAAGCCTAGAGAACGTAATAAACCACGAACTTTTGAATGAGCGTTGATTTTCAAATATGGAGGATTTAAAATAGCGTGCGTAAATCTTGGATTGTTAGGATTATCAAACAAACTAGGCTGAACAAGCCTCACGACATCTTCAATAAAGTCCGTATTGCGGATTTCATATTGCAAAGAGATACCAGCTATTTGACATGCTCTTGCACATAATTTTAATGTCTGACGTAAATATTCAATAAGAAAAGGATCAATTTCATAGGCAACAATATCTATATTGGCTGGGCGTTCTTCTCTGTGACATAGGTTAGCCACAAATGCTGCAAGTAATGAGCCAGATCCTGCTCCTGCATCAAGTAGAGATATTTGAGGAAGATTAAGTTTGTTAAACATCCCAGCCATTAATTCTGCTACCGGAGCAGGAGTTAAAAACTGACCGAGTGTTACTTTCTTTCGTTTTTGTTGCTGTTTCTGGCTTGCAGCAATCCTGAGAAGGTCAACTTCACCAAGCAAGTTTTTGCAAGGGCATTCTAGAATGCTATTGAATTGCAACGCCTGATTCTGATTGTCTGTAAACTCTCTACTGCTTGATTGGAACATCACGGTTTGTCCTCAGATAATTGAGGATACTTAAAAGTAATTTGGGTAACTTATACAAATAGTGCAAGATAATTTGCCCAACTACAGCTAAAATCAAAAAAGATAAGTAAAATGTAGAGCAATTTCCCAATCCAAAGCGCTCTATCTATAAATTCAGCAAGTACTATGGATGTCCTAGAACTCAAACGCGAAATCGAAACGTTGTCTGGCCGCCTGGGTAAAACCCAGGACTATCTTTGACGTACCTGCACTGACAGCTAAAATTCAAGACCTGGAACAAATATCTGCTCAGCCAGAATTTTGGGATGACCAAACCCAGGCTCAACAAACACTACAAGAACTTAACGACTTAAAAGCCCACATCGAGCAATACGATCGCTGGCACGCCAATCTAGAAGATACTAAGGCAGTTGTTGAGTTGTTGGAGTTAGAAACCGACGAAGCACTATTGCAAGAAGCGGAATCTACCATCACGAAACTTAATCATGACCTTGACCAGTGGGAGTTACAACAGTTACTTTCCGGTCCCTATGATGCCGAAGGTGCTGTACTGACGATTAGTGCTGGTGCTGGTGGTACAGATGCTCAAGACTGGGCATTTATGCTGATGCGGATGTACACCCGTTGGGGCGAAGCTCACGGCTACAAGGTGACTTTAGCTGAAGAGTCGGAGGGTGATGAAGCCGGAATTAAATCGGCAACCCTAGAAATTACTGGTCGCTATGCCTATGGTTACTTGCGATCGGAAATGGGTACACACCGCTTAGTGAGGATTTCGCCGTTTAATGCCAATGGCAAGCGGCAAACTAGTTTTGCGGGGGTGGAAGTCATGCCCCAGATAGATAATTCTGTGCAGTTGGATATTCCAGAGAAAGATTTGGAAATCACCACAACTCGCTCTGGTGGTAAAGGCGGGCAAAACGTCAACAAAGTAGAAACAGCGGTGCGGGTTGTTCACCTTCCCACTGGAATTGCCGTGCGTTGTACAGAAGAACGATCGCAGCTGCAAAATAAAGAAAAAGCCCTGGCTCGACTCAAAGCAAAGCTATTGGTCATTGCCCAAGAACAACGCGCCCAAGAAATTGCCGAAATTCGTGGCGATATGGTGGAAGCCTCCTGGGGTAACCAAATCCGTAACTATGTGTTTCATCCTTACCAAATGGTCAAAGATTTACGCACAAATACGGAAACAACAGGGATTATAGATGTGATGAATGGCGAACTTGATACATTCATCCAAGCTTATCTGCGGCAAGAAAATAAACTAGTAGAAAACACTCCTGCATAGTTGGGCATTAGTAATAGGTACTAAGTAATTATTTTTACTATTACTTAGTACCTATTATTTATATTGATGAGTAACATATAGGTGACTAAAGGCAGTGATCACCTTTGATAAATTATCCTGATAAAACCTCACTCTAGGCAAAAATCATTAGGTTAACCCGGATAGGCTTAAGTCAAAATTTCCACTTTTAATACAGACCGAGTAAAGAAATTACCTTCTAAGCCTGACACTTCATGGATTTGCTACTTTCAATTGATTAGGTTGACTTATTTTTAATTCTAAAATGTTATTTGGCAGTTTTTTGACAACAACATTATTAATTTCAACTCGTTTATTTTGGAGTGATAAAATATTCCCAGCATTTGGCACTTGATTTAATATCTCTTCGGCAAGAATAACTCGATAAATTTGATTATCATCTCCAGATAAACTTAAGTAAATACTGGTGCTACTAGAGCGGCTCCATCCATTAACTCGACCATTAATAATATTTTCTACATTTAAATTTTTATTAGCTATAGTATTAATACTTTTATCCTGGCAAAAGAAATTCACAGGATTTTTAGTAAAATCAGAACAAACTAAAACTTGTTCAGTTCTGCGGGTAATTTCTTGAAATGATGAAAAGTCTGGTTCTTTATCTTTCCCAAAATTGGCTTGCTTTTTAAGAACACTAGGTGCATTTTCAATAGTTCTTATAATAATTTCTTTATCTTGCTTATCAAATCGAGGAGACAAATAAACTCCGGAACTAGGTATATTACGACTTTGGTGAATAATTCGGATATCTGGGTCATCTTTAACTATATCTCCGTATGCTGCTGACCCAACTTCTACTTCTCCTTTTTTTACCATTTCTCGAATAATATGACCTCGTAAACCCATAGTAACATTTAGTGTTTTACCATATAAATCATAAGCTGGCATATAAAAACTAGATGCTGAGTTAAAATCACCTAACGCAATTTTTGTACTAGGTTTTATATCTTCTATCGACTTGATATAATTGTCTGCTCTTACAAATAGTACAGATTGATAATATGCTGGTCTGTCAGGAAACATCCGAGCAATAAAAGTATATCCATTGTCTTTAGCAGCTATACTAAGCATCGGTGAAAGAGTAAAAACAATATCCCATTCTTTACTTGCTATTCGCTTTTTTACTTCTTGATACGAAATATTTTTATCTCCATCTATATTTATTAATAATTGGCTTCCCAATTGCTGATTTAAATATTTAACTAGCGGCATATAATTATCTTTATTTGATAATATTCCTATTTGGAGATAGTTTGTTTTTATCTTGACAGGCTTTTCTACTATTTTTGAACCAATTATTAGAAATAAATAGGTTCCTATACCTAGACCTGAAATTAGCAAAAATAATGTAAAAATCAACAATAACAAATTCTTAGCTGTTTTTTTATTATGCATAAATTATTTGCAATGATAAATTTTTTACTTATTTGTTTAAGTACATACACTTATTATACTATGAGAGTCACCGTATTTTTCTTTAAAGTATCCGAATAAAGCATCAAAAAGTAAGTAAAACCTGCTAGCGAAAAAGATATCCTAGTAGGTGGAGCAGGCTTTAATACCTTCAAACTCGGCGGCGAAGACGGCCGTATTTACTACGACGATAGAGATATCTTCAGGAGTGGGGAAAGTGACTACGGACTCGCCGGATATTCTTTTCTCATACCGATTCTCAAAATTTTTGAGTCAGGGGCGATCGCACCATAACACCCCTTGATGCAATTTCACGAAATACCTGATCCAGATACAGCAGATTTAAACTTTGTGAGGTACAGAAATACGCCACTCGCGCTATCGCGCACTCTCCCCGAACTCGCGGGGTGTACCTCATGTAGTTGCAAAGATTTTTGTCAATGGTATATTGTTGAGGCGGTTGACACAGAAAAGACTCAATATTATATGGGCGATCGCAATCCTATAGCAGACCCAACTGTTACAGTTATAAAAGAGTCCGCGATCGAATTAACTATGAGTAACTCTCCTTCAACAGAACCTCAACCCAGCTACGTAAAACTGGCCATGCGAAACATGGTGCGTAAAGGTGGAACTTCCCTGAAACATTTTGCGTTAACCACTATAGGACTTTTAGCCGTCCTGATTGGTCTTGCTTACCTAACTCACTAACAAAAAACTGTGACCTTAGACTAGGAGAGTGCGTGGCTCTGGGAGTTGAATTATATGTGGAAGATTATTTTTACGAGTTGTCCCCGACAAACTCGGTAAACTTTGGCGAAACTGATCTCCGAATTACCCCTGAAACTTGGGAAAACTGGTTTAATAGCTGGTTAGAAATACTCCACCCTCATATTCCACCAGCACCAGGTTATGAGATTGGGCTGCGTTTGACAGATGACTCGCAAATTCAGGAACTCAATGCTCAGTATCGTCACAAAAATCAGCCCACAGACGTTTTAGCTTTTGCTGCTTTAGAGGTAGATTTTCCTCAAAGTGAAGAAATGCTTGCCTCTGTACCACTATATTTAGGCGATATTATCGTGTCTGTAGATACCGCACAACGTCAAGCCCAACAGCAGGGACACAATTTACCAACTGAACTAGCCTGGTTAGCTGCTCACGGTTTATTGCATCTGTTGGGGTGGGATCATCCTGACGAAGAAAGTTTGGAACGAATGTTAGAACAGCAAGTAAAATTGCTGAAGGCAATAGGTATTGCTATTAACAAAGAATGGCAGTAATGAGTCACGCCTTAGTGTTAATTTTGGGTAATACTTTTATAATACCTCTATGGAAAATTGCTTAAAGATTGCCTCAAAGTTAATTACGCTATAAACATCACCCAAAATTGCCACTGTAGCAACTGTGTTTTTGTATTTTTAAGTGTATGTCCCAAAAAATTTCTCCACCAACGCCTACCTCGTTACAAAAAATTGTGACCAACGAACGGGAATTTTCGTGGAAGGTTGCTTCTAATTTATTTGTTAGTTTTAAGTATGCTTGGGCTGGAATCACTTATAGTTTTCAAACTCAACGTAATTTTCGCATTCACACAAGTGTTTGTGCCTTAGCGATCGCTTTAAGCGTATATTTGCATCTGCAACCAGTAGAAATAGCAGTAATTGGCATAACTAGTGGTTTAGTTTTGGCACTAGAGTTACTGAATACAGCGATCGAGTCTCTTGTGGACTTAACAGTGAAGCAGACTTACCATGATTTGGCAAAAGTTGCCAAAGATTGTGCTGCTGGTGCAGTGCTGGTTTCAGCTTTAGTAGCGGTGTTGGTCGCTGCTACACTGTTGCTGCCTCCTCTGGTAACGTTAATTATATCGGCTTTGTAGATGTGATTTGCACAGGCGTAGCCCAACCCAGGCATTGCCAAGTGATTCCTGAGGATTCAAAATTCCCTTACAGCAAGCGTCTAGGCTATTGACTGGATGCTTTCTGAACTCAAGTCTGCTGCCTCTTGAGGCAGCTTGTGCGTGTAGCTTTCTGGGTTATGACAGTTTTATGTCTGTCACCTGCAATTTGTAATATTTCCCCTACTTATGTTAATAGTCATCGATAATTACGATAGTTTTACATATAATCTGGTGCAGTATCTGGGAGAATTGGCAGCAGAGTTCCCAGTGGCAGCTGATATTAGAGTTTTTCGCAACGACAAAATATCTATAGATGAGATTCGGGCATTAAAGCCAGAAGCCGTGGTTATTTCTCCTGGGCCTGGTCGTCCAGAAGATGCAGGTATTTCCCTAGAGTTGATTGAGCAACTAGGACAAGAATTGCCAATTTTAGGGGTCTGTCTAGGCCATCAAAGTATCGGTCAAGTGTTCGGTGGTAAAATAGTCTCTGCTCCAGAGTTGATGCATGGCAAAACCTCTCTGGTGTCTCACACTGGGGTAGGGGTTTTCCAAGGATTAGAAAATCCGCTCACCGCAACCAGGTATCATAGTTTAGCGATCGAACGCGAGACTTGCCCTGATGTGCTAGAAATCACCGCTTGGGTTGAAGATGGCACAATTATGGGAGTGCGACACCGGAACTATCCCCAGATTCAGGGCGTCCAGTTTCACCCAGAGAGTGTCCTGACATCATCAGGAAAGCAGCTATTGCGAAACTTTCTCCAACAGTTACAGTCGAGAGCCTAATTAATGAAACGACGACAGTTGATGGGTTATGCTGGGGCGGGATTGGTCACAGCTTCAGTTACTTCCTTGGGTTCCCACCTCCGAGCTGACGCACAATCTAGCGGTTTATCAGTTAAGTGGTTGGGCCATACTTGCTTTCTTTTTGATGGTAGCAGCGCAAAAATTCTCGTCAATCCATTTCGAGCGGTCGGCTGTACTGCTGGGTATCGTGTGCCAAAAGTTGCAGCAGATTTAGTACTGATTAGCAGCCAACTGCTAGATGAAGGTGCTGTAGACGTACTACCGGGAAATGCAAAACTGATCTATGAACCGGGAGTTTACGAGTTCAAAGGCATTAAGTTCCAAGGAATTGCCATAGACCACGATCGCAAAGGTGGTAAGCAGTTTGGCTCTAATACTGCTTGGAGTTGGAAACAAGGCGGAATTAATATCTTGCATTTAGGGGGAGTTGCTGCACCCATTTCCATTGAGCAAAAAATTCTCATGGGGCGTCCCGATGTGCTATTTATTCCAGTGGGTGGCAGTGCAAAAGCCTACAATGCCCAAGAAGCAAAGCAGGCCGTTCAGGTATTAAATCCCAAGCTAGTAATTCCTACCCATTACCGGACACAAGCCGCCGATCCTGCTGCGTGCGACATTTCGCCACTCGATGATTTTCTCACCTTAATGCAAGGAATCACAGTGCGGCGTAGCAACACAGATACTATTTCCATTAACTCTAAAGATTTGCCCGAAAATAGCGTAATTCAGGTTTTGAGTTACAAGTTTTGAGGAGCAGGGGAGTGGGGAGTGGAGAGATGAGGGAGATGAGGGAGATGAGGGAGCAGGGGGAGAAAAATAACTCCTAACTCCTAACTCCCAACTCCCAACTCCCCACTCCCAACTCCCCACTCCTGAATTCTGACTCCTGAATTCTGCTTTTAGAACGTATACCACTCTGGGGTTAGCTTATCTGCATCGCTGATGGGAGTCTCAACGGCTGTTGTGTCATTGATAGTCCAAATGTTGTCTGCACCAGCTGTCTGATCGCGCCAGTAGATATCGGTCTTGCCATCACCGTTATAATCGCCAAGGGATGGGGTTAGAGATGCGTTGTTGCTAGGTAAGAAGGCTTCAGTTGAAACTGTTGTACCATCCATCAACCAAGCAGTGTTCTCACCTGTGGTTCCATTGTGCCAGAAGATGTCGGTCTTACCATCGCCGTTGAAATCACCAATTTTAGAAGTCCAGGATGAATCTAGTGTTCCCAAAGCACCTTCTGTAACTAAGATGCCTCTGATTGTCCAGACCTTGTTCTCACCTGTTTGAGTGTTTCTCCACAGCAAGTCGGTGCTGAGGTCGCCGTTGAAATCGCCAACACTTGCAGTCCAGGCTGCGTCTTGTGATTGCAGGCTAAACTCACTCTTTTGGGCGCCATCCATAAACCAAACGCTGTTATCGCCAGTTGTCTGATTGCGCCAGAAGATGTCACTCTTACCGTTGCCGTCAAAATCAACAATGGTAGCAGTTAGGGCTGGGTCAGTGGTGTCTAAAACAGTTGCATTCAGAACTGTTGTGCCATCCATTTCCCAAATAGCGTTCTCGCCGGTTTGACTATTGTGCCAGAAGATATCAGTTTTGCGATCGCCGTTGAAATCGCCAATACTTGGAGTCCATGCTGCGTCAACGCTGGTTAGAGAAGCCGCATTAGCAACTCTAGTTCCATCCATCAACACAATGCTGTTCTCACCGGTTGTCCTATTGCGTAATAAGAAGTCAGTTTTGCCATCATTGTTGAAATCAGCAATTTTGTAATCATAGGCGGATAGGTCAAAATTACCCAAAGAACCCTGTTCGATAACTCTTGTTCCATCCATCAGGCGAACGATAATTTCACCAGTTTGGGTATTCACCCAAAGTTTGTCCGTTTTACCATCAGCGTTGAAATCAGGAACAATCGCCGCGCTGGTTAAGTAAGGATTAGGATTGGGATTTGCTGATACCACCGCAGATTCTTGTGGTTGTGAGGAACTCTTACTCACAAAAGTTGAACCAGAATTTAGAGAATTTGAATTATCAAGTGGAGATGCTAATGCTTGCGATTTGTGGAAAGATTCTGATGCCCATTGAGATGTATTCAAAGACAAGTTTGAGGAGTTTTTACTTCCAAACATGGTGTTTTTTATCATTGGTTGTTATCTATTTTTAGTTTTTTTGATCAACAAATTTCTGTAATCAAATAACATTTACGCGGGTTTTCAGATTTCTTTATAACTATTTTTTTTTGCTTAATGTCAGTCTTTGAACACAAATTTTTATTTGTTTTAAATCATTTATTAAAAAACTTCAAGTCCTATCTAAACAATTAGAAAATCAATTTTGTATGTGATGATTTATAGATAAAAGTATGTGGCGTTTTGCTAATAATTCACGAACCAGAAGTCAAAATTCCGAATAATTGTCAAATTAAGTCTGGGTATGGCTGCTTGATTTTTTTGCTGATTAAGCTTGGGTATCAAAATCTTCTCAATTCTGAATACTTAGATGTATTTCTGTTTGATCCAATGTTTTATAACTTTGGCTAAAATAACTAAGATTAGCAACTACTGAGAAGCATCATCTGTGCATCCTCTGGTTGTCAAAAGTGTAAAATAACACGATACTTTACAAATACATCAACTATGCAAACAGAATATCGGCAGCGTCGTGAGCAGTTAATGGCAAAAATTGGTAATGGTACAGCCATTTTTCGCAGTGCGCCAATGGCAGTGATGCACAACGATGTTGAGTATGTTTATCGCCAAGATAGTGATTTTTTCTACTTAACTGGATTTAACGAACCACAGGCTGTTGCAGTGTTAGCACCCCATCATGCTGAACATCGGTTTGTGTTGTTTGTTCAACCCAAGGATCGGGAAAAGGAAGTATGGAGTGGCTATCGGTGTGGGGTAGATGCAGCGAAGGAAATTTATGGTGCTGATGAAGCGTACCCCATTAGCGAGTTAGATGAAAAGTTACCGCAGTATTTGGAAAAAGCCGATCGCATTTACTATCACTTAGGACGCGATCGCGCTTTTAATGACACAATCTTGGGGCATTACCAACGATTACTCCAAACTTACCCCAAACGCGGTACAGGACCGATCGCCATTGAAGATACCGGGACTGTGATCCACAGCATGAGGCTAATCAAAAGTGAAGCTGAGTTGGAGTTGATGCGCCAAGCAGCAGCGATCGCTACTGTTGCACACAATCACGCCCAAGAAATCGCTGCACCTGGACGTTATGAGTATGAAATTCAGGCGGAGATGGAACGCATCTTTCGAGTGCGGGGTGGAATCGGCCCGGCTTATCCTTCCATTGTGGCTTCGGGTGTGAATGCGTGCGTGTTGCATTACATTGAAAATAATCGGCAAATGCAGGATGGAGAATTACTGCTAATTGATGCCGGTTGTGCTTATGGTTATTACAATTCCGATATTACCCGCACATTTCCTGTGGGAGGAAAATTTACAGCAGAACAAAAGACATTGTATGAACTTGTTTTAGAGGCACAAAAACAAGCGATCGCCCAAGTGCAACCAGGTAATTCCTTCAAATCTGTTCATGATACAGCAGTGCGCGTTTTAACTGAAGGTTTAGTTGAACTTGGCATTCTCCAAGGCGAAGTTGACAAATTAATAGAAGAAGAGAAATACAAACCATATTATATGCACCGTACCAGCCATTGGTTAGGTTTGGATGTCCATGATGTGGGAGTTTACCAGCACGGTGAAGATAAACCGCAGATTTTACAACCAGGTCAAATTTTGACAGTGGAACCAGGACTTTATATTGTGCCTGATACCAAATTAGCAGAAGACCAACCAGAAACTCACCCGCGATGGATTGGCATTGGTATTCGTATTGAAGATGATGTGTTAGTTACACCTAATGGACATGAAGTGTTAACTGCGGGAGTTCCCAAAGCAGTGGATGAACTAGAACGTTGACATACTCACCGACCTTAAAGGTCGGTGATTCTTGACAGTTCACAGTAACCTGCTGCCGAAACAGTCTTACAGTCACTCCCTGTCCGTTTAAGGCCGTGCCGATGCCCCATGCCGACCATTTCTATATTTCTAGATGCGTTTTCGTCTCTGTCGTGTTCAGTGTTGCAGTTTAAGCACAACACTGAGCGAACAGACAAATCAATCTTGCCCCAAGGATACCCACAGCAAGAGCAAGTTTGACTAGTAGGTTCCCATCTGTTAATGACTCTGAAATCTCGACTAAGCTTTTGAGATTTAGCTTCACAAAATACCCGGAATTCACGCCATCCCTGCAAACTGATAACTCTTGCAAGCTTACGGTTTTTAACCATCCCTGACACATTTAAATCTTCCAAAACAATTACTTGATTGTCGTTAACTATTTTGGTTGACAGTTTATGCAAAAAGTCTTTTCTAGTATCAGAAATATGGTTGTGTAGTTTAGCTATCCTTACGCGAGTTCTATTTCTTCTTTTTGAGTCTTTTTGCTGGCGTGCTAATTTTCGCTGCAATTTCCGAATCTTGGGGTCATGTTTTGAGTAGCTAGGGCTTAAAGCTTTTTCTCCATTGCTCATTACAGCAAAAGTCTTCACACCTAAATCAATACCTATGCTTTGGTTTTTAGCAACAGTAATAACGGGGTCAATTTCTACAACAAAGCTAAGAAAATAGCGGTTAGCACAATCTTTTATTACCGTGACTGAACTAGGTTCAGATGGTAATTCTCTAGACCAAATTGGTTTGATTGTCCCAATTTTAGCTAAATAAACTTCCCCAGACTTTACAGAGAAACCAGATGCGGTAAACTCGGCTGATTGCGAGTTAGTCTTTCTCTTGAATCTAGGCACACCAATCGTACCCCCTTTTCTTTTCCCGTTACGAGAATTGAAAAAGTTTTTGTAAGCAACATCTAAGTACCTAAGAGACTGTTGCAATGGCACTGAGGAAACATCAGATAGCCATTTTCTTTCATCAGTCTTTTTAGATTGGGTAAGCATTGCCGAGAGTTTATTGTATCCAGGCAGCTTTTGAGATTGTTTACAGAACGCTAAAGCATCATTCCAGACAACCCTAACGCAACCAAACAACGAGCGCAAACTCTGTTGCTGTTGGTCTGTTGGGTAAAATCTATACTGATATCTAGCTTTCATATCTTGTGTTCAAATTGGTCTGCTAAGATATTTTATATTGGTCAATTTGAGATGGCAAGTAGTTTAAGACATGAAATACATAGTGTTTCAGACTTAAAAATACATTTGGTCTGTGTCACCAAGTATAGAAGAAAGATTTTTACCATTGAAAGTCTTGAACTAATCCACAAATCATTTGTAGAAGTCTCTAAAAAAATGGACTTCAACGTGCTTGAATTCAATGGAGAATCTGACCATATTCACACAGTAATTGAGTTTCCACCTAAACTCTCAATATCTCAAATAGTTAATGCGTTAAAAGGTGTGTCTAGTCGTAGATATGGTCAAGCTGGATTCCCTAAACCCTATGGTAAGCAAGCTCTATGGAGTCCTAGTTATTTCGTGTCTTCGGTTTGGGGTGCGCCACTCGAAGTTCTTAAAAAATACATCCAAGCATCTTGAAAAGCCGTGCTTCTAGCACGGGGTTTTAAACCCAATTTTTCGATAAAAAAGGAGTCAGACAATTTTGGATTTTAGATTTTGGATTTTAGATTGACTGAACAAGGCAAATTCTACCTTGTGAATGCTGATCGCAAAAAATGAGTGGATAATTGTGGGCGTTACACCACATATCCACTCTCAACTTACTGGATTAAACTCATCAAAAAAAACACCAGAAAATAATGAAAACTTGGCAAAGTTTTAATTAATTAACGTGACTCAGTTCCTTGATTGGGGCTGCCTTGTACAGTATCATTTTCTGGCGCTTCTGGCGTAGCAGTGGTTTTAGCATCACTTTTTTCAGCATCGCCAGTTTTGCGGGTAGCTTCGTCAATGGGGGTTTGGTAGCCACCAGAAGAAGTGGGCGTAGTACCTTCCTTACTAGGTTTTTGTTGTTCAGCCATTATTTAGATTCCTATTCATTTAGTCTTGGCATTATCCTAATGAAATTAGGGGTCTGAGTTTATCTATCTAGAATATAGTTATGGCTGATTTGCCTCTCTATCGAAAGTATTATTTAGTACTAATTATCTATAAGATCCCTATTTGATTGCGTGAACAAACTCGCCCTCACATCGAAAAGGCTGATTCGCTATTCCCTAAATGCCTAGTACCGCTGCCTTGGAAGTCAAAAGTCCCAGATAGTCTGCTACGTATAGAATATACCCATGTTGGCATAGCCTGTTACTTGAAAAATCACTACCAATTCAGCGCGGATAAGCATCTTAGATTTTTTACTTGCTTTTGGGAATCCTAAATCTAGGAAGCTAGAGAAACGCAGATGTATATGACTAAATTTCAAATATCTGACTCAATACAATGGCAATTTTTCCCATTTGTAGTAAGTCGTAGTATTGTTCTTTTTACCAGCATTTTGTTATTTACAGAATCAAATATTGCAATTGCTAAAGAATATGCGGTAAATATTGCACAGACGACACAGAGCAATGATGCGACTCGCAATGCTGCTGATGCGGCATATAAAGAGGGAAAGCAGCTATATGAGCAAGGAACAGGAGAATCTTTGTTAAAGGCGATCGCTAAATTTGAAGAGGCACTCCCACTGTATCAAAAAATTGGCGATCGTTCATCAGAAGCTTTTACTGTCGCGCATCTGGGGAAAATTTATTCAGATTTAGGACAACAGCAAAAAGCACTCTTTTATTTGAATCAAGCCCTATTACTTCGACGCCAGATAGGAGATAAAACAGGGGAAACTATTACCCTCAATAATATTGGTAGCGTCTACTCAGATTTAGGAGAATTGCAAAAAGCACTCGATTCTTTCCACGAAGCTTTGTTAATCAAACGAGAGATAGGAGATAAAATCGGGGAAGCCCGTAATCTCAACAACATTGGTAATGTCTACTTAAACTCAGGAGAATCTCAAAAGGCACTAGATTATTTTCAACAATCCCTTACCCTCAGACGTGAAGTGGGAGACAAATTAGGGGAAGCCCGTACTATTAATAATCTTGGCTTGATTTACTTAAATTTAGGACAACAGCAAAAAGCACTAGATTATTTTAGCCAAACCTTGCCTTTATATCAAGAAATGGGAGACAAATCAGCAGAATCTATTTCTCTTAACAATCTTGGTACAGTCTACTCAGATTTACGACAACAACAAAAAGCGATCGATTATTTTCAGCAATCTCTGATTATCAGCCGACAGTTAGGAGACAAATTAGGGGAAGCTCGCACCATAAATAATATTGGTGATGTCTACTCCAAAATGGGAGAAAAACAAAAAGCCCTAGATTATTTTCACCAATCTTTACCTATATTTGAAGCTGTAGAAAATAAATCAGGCTTAGCAGCTAACCTCAGCAATATTGGCATAATATACTCAGATTTGGGAGAACAGCAAAAGGCATTGGATTATTACCAGCAATCTCTGTCTCTATATCAAAAAGTAGGAAATAGAGAAGCAGAAGCTCTGACTATTTATAACATCGCCTCTGCTGAACGCAAACAGGGCAATCTTAACGCAGCCCTGACTCAAATAAAAATAGTCATCAACATTGTTGAAGATCTACGTACTAAAATTAACTCTCAAGAACTCCGCGCTTCCTATTTTGCTACAGTGCAGAATTATTATCAATTCTATATTGATTTGTTGATGCAACTGCACAAACAGGAACCATCCAAAGGATATGATGCTTTGGCACTGCAAACTAGCGAACGCGCCCGCGCCCGCAGTCTTTTGGAACTGCTGACAGAAGCAAAAGCTGATATTCGCCAAGGCGTGGAACCAAAATTACTTTCTCAAGAACGTAATTTACAAAAACAAATTGATGTTTTAGAAAAACGTCGGATACAACTCTTAGGTGGAAACTACACTAAAGCCCAGCAACAAGCTTTAGAAAAAGAAAATGAAGCAGTTCTAGAAGAATATCAGCAAGTCCAGGTAAAAATCCGTGCCACTAGTCCACATTATGCAGCCTTGACTCAACCTCAACCTCTTTCACTCGCCCAAATTCAACAGCAAGTACTTGATGAGGACACCTTACTTTTAGAATATTCTTTAGGAGACAACCGGAGTTATCTTTGGGCAGTTACTAATAAGAGTATCACCAGTTACGAACTACCCAAACGTGCAGAGATTGAAGCGATCGTTCAAAAGTTCCGTCAAGAAATCACTACCCCATATCTCAAACATAGCCCATCTATAGATGCTCTATCTAAAATCATACTTGCACCAGTAGCCCCGCAACTCCAAAATAAACGCTTAGTAGTTGTTAGCGATGGTGCTTTGCAATATGTACCATTTGCTGTGCTAACTAAACCTAATTCCCAAGGAACTAGCAACTATGAACCATTGCTAATTAACCACGAAATTATTACTTTACCCTCAGCTTCTACAGTGGCTATTCTTAGAAATGAACACAAAGAACGCAAACCTGCCACTAAGACATTAGTTGTGTTAGCAGATCCCATTTTTAGTATTGATGATGAGCGTCTCCAAAGTAAAGTACAAGTATCTCCTCCACCTGTACCAGAAGGCAATTTAAACACCCTCGCTTTAACTAGAGCTGCTAAAGACTCAGAAATTAGTTTTCAGCGTTTACAATTTACACGCCACGAAGCCGAGCAAATTCTTGCCCTTGTTCCAGCTAACAAAGCCAAGCCCGCTTTTGACTTTACCGCTAGTCGTAACACTGCAACTAGCAACGAATTGAGTCAATATCGCATCATTCATTTTGCTACTCATGGCATTCTCAACAGCAAACATCCAGAATTATCAGGGATAGTGTTGTCGCTATTTGACGACAAAGGAATGCCACAAAATGGCTTTTTGCGCTTGCATGATGTTTTCAACCTCAACCTACAAGCAGAACTGGTGGTACTTAGTGCCTGTAAAACTGGACTGGGAGAGGAAGTTAAAGGAGAAGGATTAGTAGGATTAACTAGAGGGTTTATGTATGCAGGTAGTCCACGAGTTGTGGTGAGTCTGTGGAGTGTAGATGACCAGGCAACATCGGAACTGATGAAAGTATTTTATAAAAAAATGCTACAAGAAGGGTTAAAGCCTGCGGCAGCATTGCGAACAGCCCAGCTAGAAATTTGGCGCACTCAAAAATATGCTGCACCTTATTATTGGGCGGCTTTCACTCTACAAGGTGAGTGGAGATGAGGGAGTGGGGAGTGTGGGGAGTGTCGGGGGATGGGGGAG
>NZ_JACJSJ010000239.1 GCF_014698115.1 Nostoc sp. FACHB-973 | reverse complement strand
TCCCCCTGCCTCCCCATCTCCCCATCTCCCCATCCCCCTCATGAGAGCATCAATTTCAACTTCACAGACTACTGACGCTGGGAACGATTTCTACATCTACTGATGGTTCACCCACCCGCAGGATTTTAGCTCCCAATTGCTGCAACTTGACATCAAGTCGATCGTAGCCGCGATCGAGGTGCTGTAATCCCTGAATTGTGGTTTGTCCTTCTGCGGCTAGTCCTGCTAAGACTAGTGCTGCTGATGCTCGCAAGTCTGTGCCCAATACTGGTGCGCCAGAGAGCTTTGGTACTCCCCGGACAAAAGCAGCATTGCCTTTGACACGAATATCTGCCCCCAAACGATTTAACTCTGAGGCATGACGCAAGCGATTTTCAAACACAGATTCGTTAATTACGCTGTCGCCTTCCGCCAATGTCAGCAAAGCCATGAACGGCGCTTGCATATCTGTGGGAAAACCTGGATGGTATTGGGTTTCAATATCTGTTGCCTTCAGGGTTTCTGCTGGGAGAATACGTAAGTGTTCGGGCGCTTCCTCGATGATTGTGACTCCAATATCCCGCAGCTTCGCAATCACTGGTATGAGATGTTCTGGAGCCACCGGCGAGAGAGACAGTTCTGAGCGGGTAATTGCCGCTGCCAGTAAAAACGTCCCTGCCTCAATGCGATCGGGGATAATACTGTAGTCAACAGAATGCAACTTGGGGACTCCTTCGATAATAATTCTGCTAGTCCCCGCCCCAGTAATTTTTGCTCCCATCGCGTTACAGAAGTTAGCCAAGTCAACTACTTCTGGTTCTCTGGCAGCGTTTTCGATAATTGTTTCGCCCTCTGCCAAGGTAGCCGCCATCATCAAGTTTTCTGTGGCTCCGACGCTGGCGATATCTAAGTAAATTTTCGCTCCTTTTAACCTCCGGCTGCTGCCAGGAATGTAGGCATTACAAATGCCATGTTCAATCTGCACCTCAGCTCCCATTGCTTGGAGTCCCCGGACATGCAAATCAACTGGTCTTGCTCCAATAGCACAACCACCTGGTAAAGGCATCTGGGCTACTCCTAGTCTTGCCAGAATCGCACCAATAGCGAAAAAACTCGCCCTCAACTGGGTAACTAGCTCGTAGGGAGCTTTTGATGTTTTAATTTCGCTGGCGTTGATGTCTAGGATGTCACCCTGTCGTGTTAAGCGTACACCCAAAGCCGATAATACCTGACCCATCCGCTCTACATCCGCTAATAAGGGAACATTACGGATGCGACAATCCCCTGGACACAGCAAGGCTCCAGCCATGATTACTAATGCTGCGTTTTTTGCCCCGCTAATTTTCACATGACCTTGTAAAGGATGCCCACCCCAAATTTGCAAGACTGAGGAGTCTGCATTCGGAGCAAATTTGGCATCTGGTAAGTTGCTAGAAGGATTAATAATCCTACCTCCAAAAGTAATACGTATTTTATATGTTTGAAGTTGGTTTTGATTCTACAGTAAAGATTCAATTTGTCCACGTTTTAGGACAAAATATTTGATTGCAAAACTGTGTTTTTGGTCAAAAATAACCGCCAAAAGCCATGATTAGCAAGCTTTTCGAGATTTTGTAAAATCTAAGAAAAAGTAACAACTAAGTAGTAACTACAAGTAGCGCTTAATACTCAATGATCTAACTTAGGTATTGGCTAAAAATCAATACTCCAATGGATATTCCTAGCTTTGAGGTAGGACGAGACTTTAACTGATGGCTCAGTTAATTACTATCTTGTTGTTCACAAGTTTTATTTGTGGGAAGTTGCAAAGATCAAACAAATTCTGAAAATTTTTCAATAGGTCACATTATTTTCTGGCGATCGCGCATTTGGAGTCAAGCTCGTTAAATCGTCGATGTTGCGTTTCATTGTATTGCAGATTGCATCTAGGGGTAAGTCATTGGCATCATAACCAAAGGGATTTTCTATTTCCAAACCGATGGCTTCAATACCAAACACTGTAAAACCAACTAAAGCAGCAATTAAGCCTGTCCACCAACCGAGACTACTCACAATTTGAAATGGTAGTAGTAAACAATATAGTAACAGTAATTGCTTCAGATGAATTGCATAAGCCAGGGGCATTGGTGTTTTTAAAATGCGTTCACAAGCACCTAAATTATCCACAAGATTATTTAATAATTCTTGCATGGCTGTTAATTGGTAGCTATTGATGCAGTTACGATTGTATTGCTGCTGTAAATAATCTGCTATCCAAAAAGCTACTTCTATGGGAGGATTATTCATAATCTTCAGTTTCACATACTTACTAGATGGCATTAATTCTTCTAATTCATCATTGACAGATTCTCCGCGCAAATGTAATTTAGTTGCCACAGCAAAAGCTACCAATAAATTTAATGCTGTAATTTTCTTGTCTTTATCATCTGGGGATATTTCATCAATTGATACCCAAATTTGCCGCGCCAGGTTTCGGACATTATTTACTAGAGAACCCCAGCATTTCCTACCTTCCCAAAATCGTTCATAAGCAGTATTTGTACGAAATACAAGTAACAAACCCAAAACAATACTAGGGATAACGCTTCCTAAAATAGGTTGGGATACAGGCAGCTTCCAATGATAAAGTATAGAAACGAAAAATCCAAAAATTCCACACCATAGAACCTTTTTATAAATCGCCTTTACTACTGAACCCTTAAGTTGTAATTTTGTGTCTATCCATTTCAGGTTTACAGCACTCATGTAGTCACCCTAAGAGAACATCTTAATAATTACTTAAAAATAATAGCTCTAGAGTCAGCAATCTTGCCAAGTAGAATAACGTAAAAATTGGCACTATGAATCAAGGAAGTATGCTTGTATCAATGACTGTATAGCAATCCTATTTGATTTATAAACTACTCATAGAGACAGAGAGTAGCCAGTAGGGAGTAGGTAGAGACGCGCTTAACCCTTGTCTGTACCGGAGTAGATTTGTTTGCAACTCATTCAGGACTGCTTTCTGTGCGAAAAAATTCAAAAGCGATACCTACAGCTGGCTACGCCTATGCAGCTAATTGTAAAGAAATGTAAAAGTTTCACGTAGGCTGCATAAATCTTGCAAACTGCCTTGATAAGTCTATAGAAGAAAAGGTACACGCCTATCGATGATGACCGTAAGGGATTAATCGCTATCATGTACCCTAGTAAATCAGCAAGTTCTAACCTGTACAAATCCTGCCCTGTAAATTCAGTGTGAAGACATGACATTAGTTATGTCTTTTTTCGTGATTAGTCTCAAAACGTTGAATTTCTATCAAATAACCACTGGGATCACGTAAAAAACAATGATAAATATTATACTTATTATTCATTGTAGGTGGCTTTTCAAATTTGACGCCACGTTCTTGGAGATATTCAAACCACTCATCTACCTGTTGTGTTACCAAGGTAAAAATAACACTTGATTGGTTTTCAGGTGAAGAAATTGATGTTTCGCTTGCTTGGCACAATCCCAAGTATCCAGAGCCAGTAATAGTATAAATTCGACAGGTTCCTTGATCAAGCCACAACTCCAAGCCTAGCTTTTGTTCGTAGAATTCTGTGGATGCCTTGAGATCGTGAGTATAAAAGAAGGTAATCTGTTGATCGATTTGCGGTTGATGAGACATAAAACATATTTGAGTATATACCCTAACGACATCTGGCGATCGCATAGGTAAAAATTTATTTATGTTAGAAACCTGTTACTACTCCAGAACGCCTTAAGCGTATCTGGAGTTTCTTTTTGATAAAGCGATCAAAATTTTCTAAGAGGTTGTTTGAAAAGTCTAATTTATTACTTGCCTCGGCGATTGGAAATCGCGGCTACACAGGCGAAACCTGCCTCCGCAGGTTAAAAACCCTTGATTTTGTATTAGTCCACGGAGGTGGACTTTGTTTGTGTAGTAGCAAATTCTATTCGCCCAATACTTTTCAAACATCCTCTAAATCATCCGGATATGGCAAAACAAGGTTGAATAGGAATGCATACTGAATTATTTATATCTAACACGGAGCATCACTTGTTGATGTACTCCTCTGCCAAACAACTCTCGCAAAATAGCCCCAGTTGAACTGGGGCTATTTTGCGTTGAAAGTGTGTAAACCAGAAGCACAATAGCGAGTCAACGGATATAATTTACTACATTTGAGTGTATACCCTGATGACATGGGATTCTATCACGAGAAAAAATTGGTATAGGTAAATGCGTATCTTTCCTGACTCCAGATTTGTCACAAACATTTCTGGAGTTTTTTCATTAAATTATGAACCCCCACACTATAGCTGTGGGATAAAATAATATCTACATTTATTCAAACGAAGTAAAATTCCAAAAATCATATTTGAACAAACTGCCCTCTTTTTATAAGAAGAATTCAGAACTCAGGAGTCAGAATTCAGTATGAATTCTGTACGAGTGGGTGATAGCGCAGCGTTAGCGAGTCATCGAGCGTCGCGTCTCAATATTGGTTA
>NZ_JACJSJ010000238.1 GCF_014698115.1 Nostoc sp. FACHB-973 | reverse complement strand
TTCAAGCTAGAGCAGAGAAGGGAAATTACAGTACACAACGTATAAGATTTAACTCTAACTCTTCTCCTTAATTGTTTGTTACATAGTTATAAATTTTCTCCACGACTTACTTAGCCCACCCGATCTATACTTTTGCAACCACCTTGTCACGGTTGATGTATCTTTCGCCAAGCGTTTTCCAATGTCTTGCTGTTCCTTAACCTGCCCGCTTTTTATCCACCACAGCATAATAAGTTTTTCTTTCTGATTCCCTAAGTTGGCTGTTTGTAGACGTTTTTTAAGTTCTTCTTCGCTCTCTGCGATTTCAATCTTAAAAGGGCGGCTCATGGTTATTTTAATTTATCGAGTTTGTTTTCTCTATTATATGCAGCTTTATATTAAATTGGTATTACTTTTGTAATATCCTGCACTGTTGAGACAATACTAATTACCTTGCCATCCACATTAGTTATCGGAGTGTGACACCAATCACAAATAATCACTATTCCATGTTTTGTCAGGTTCTTACTGAGATTATTACCTCCCACTTTGTCTTCAATTAATAACTCTATTATTTTGATAGCTTGTACTCTCTCAATTTCTGGCACAATTATTTCTGATAGCTGACAACCAAGTACTTCGCTTTTGCTGTATCCAAATAGTTGTTCAGCAGCCAGATTCCATTCTATTACTTGAAACGCTGTATCCCACTCAATTAAAGGCAAAGGATTTCGTTCTATAAGTAATAAAAGTTTATCTTGCAACTGTTTCAAATCTGGCTCTGCTAATTGATTTTCAATCTCCTGACCATTTCTACTGACTTTATCAACTTTTAGCACTTGGTTGACAGAAAAATTGTTACCGGATTGAATGCCCTGCTGTTGAAAGTTCATCCTGTCTAACTGACTAATAGATTTGCTTGCTACTTAAATCTAGGATTCCCTATTCTTTAGATAATGTAACATTCCTGTTTCTAATAATATTCATCTGTTGGAAATCGTAGTAAAAAGAGAACAATTATAAAATCCCTAATAATCTGATACTACAATTCTCCAAGTCAATTGACTCAAATAGGTTTTGTCTTCCTGTAACTTTATCCTTTAAGGTATATGTATTGAGGCTGTGGCGAGATATACAAGACACTTTTGCGATGAGCGTAACCTCGCAACCGGGTCAGATCCAGGTGATCCCCCAAAATTAAGTTTACGCAGCTGATGAACGGCTGGTTTCGGCGCAATATGATGGCTGTACTCGTACTTACTTGAAGACTGAGCGCGATCGCTATGGTTGGTATCTCAATCGCCCTCCGGTAGCAATGCCACTGCCGATGTTACGCGATGCTTTACGTAATTGGGGGCAACCGACTTGGCGCAAAGTTAACCAGAGTATACATCCGGAAGATGAGCGTAGAGCAATAGACTTCTTGCATAAGTCGGGAAAAGGGGAAGGGGGAAGGGGAAAAAGTTCTGTATTGTCCCCTTCCCCTTTAACCTTTACCCTTTTCCCACCTCTTGCAAAAAGCACTTTTGCAAGAGGTCTAATGCAAAACTCTCTATTAATTCAGCTCTTTGGGTGGGGCTATGCCTACCCAGCTTGTTGACTCAAGACATTTACATACCCAAACGTATTGTCAGATCCAGACTGATCCCTCCAATTAATCGGTGCTGAAAATTTTTTCTGTAATTGCAATTATCTCCCCTATTTCTCCCCTATTTATCTTTAAATTCAAATCACTTGAGCAGAGAACACCATTCAAAACAGGCGGACACTCTCTGTCGGATTAATAAGTTAACAAAAATAGAATTGCAGGAGCTTAAATTGTCTTATAATTTCTCTCGCCGCCAAATTCTCAAGACAGGTGGCTTTATTACTGGCGCTGCTTCAGTAGGGAGTACACCGCTACTAGGCAATTTTATTACTGGTTCTAATACTGATAGTTCGGCACAAGCTGAAGAACCCAACAAGCTTGCAGCCCCGCAGATGGTTATTAATAGTCGAATGTTATATTTCGGCTGGATTCCGGAAGATTCTACCGCTGTGAAGTCCTTAGTCCCAAATCGTTTCACACCAAACTACAGGGGCGCAGTCTTCATGAACCAATATGTAGTCGATACTGATGAACAGACTTCCGGCTTTGGTGCGTACTCGCTGACTTATCTTGGTGCCGATCTCCAAAACCTCGATGCCCCTGGCGGTGTAAACCCCGGTAGATGGTGGACTCATTACTTTAACTCCAGTTCTACCGTAATCAAATATGTTTTAGAGCGTGGTGTCCCTGCAACACCGGGACGCACAACTCTGAGCCTTAATGGCAATACCTTAATCGCTACAACCGAATCTAACGGTATTCCCATCATCCGCACTACTGCTAGGGTCAGTAACACCATTGCTAATGTGGCTAGCGGTCAATTGCGATACATCACTAAAAAAGCCAATGGTTCATTCTCCAGTGGTGTTTATCCTTATGTTGCAGAGATCGTTACCCCTTGGCAAATTGTTGATTTGGAGTTCCTTCAACCAAGCCATCCTGTCTATGCTTTACGACCAAGACGACCGCTTGAAATTACCTTTGGCTTCTATGCTCCCCGTTCTTCCTTCTGTTATCCCGGTGGCGAACAGGTACTTTAACTGTAACAAATGATGCTGTCGTCTGTGAGCGGGGATGTGGTTATAAACCGAATGTCACTAAGAAAAGATGAAACGTCGTCAGGGCAGGGTGTAGGGTGTAGGGTGTAGGGTGTAGTGGTATAATACAATTGAATTTTAGTGCGTCAAACAAAACAATATCCAATTTATTCCCTACACCCTACACCCTACACCCAGAAGGCTTATAAATACTGGGTTTAGCGTTATCTTAGTGCCATTCGGTTTTAAATCCCTTACCCTTTCCCCAGCCCTGACAAGCGCATTTTTGGGTTGATAGACTACTACTGAAAACCTTACATGGCTCCCGTCTGTGATTTACTTCATCCATGTCGAAACCTAATTTTAGTTTTTCAATTTTTTGGAGGAGAGGATAATGTTGAAGTTGACCTGTTTGATGATTGTCGGGGCAGTATTGTCGATTAGTGCGCCCGCTGTGGCTGAAAGTCGTGCGGTTAATATCAGTATTGGCAGTATTGGTGGTTCCTTAGATAATGCCGCTTTGCGAACAATTCGCCAGGTTATCGGGTTTGCAGTTGGCACTAGCACCGTCGATAAATTCATTGTATATAGTCCCAAGACCGGATCTCCTGTTCCCATTGAAGGAGGTTTATCTGCTTGTGCCGAAGCTGGCTTCGGCATCAGCAATACAAGATTTAATGCTTTTATCCAGGAGTTACGTTCAGTTAATCCCAAACCAGGGACTTTCTACAATCTAGAACTTACCGCAACCTGCAAACAGAAATAAAACGTTTGCGCTCAAGCGCCGTCGGATGGGCTGAGGTACCAAGCTTATCCATCGCAGTTACACGTGAGATCGTAAGATCGTAAGCTTAATAGGAATATTTTAGATAATAAATAAATGTCGGATAATTCTACTCACCAAAATGTAGCCATTTCTGAGCCAATATGAGTGTTCGAGCCGCATACGATAATTGGTCAACCACCTATGATGCTGATCAAAACCTCACCCGCGATCTAGATCAAATCGTTACTAAAGAAACCTTAATGCGTTTGAGATGTAAATCAATCGTTGAAATTGGCTGTGGTACAGGCAAAAATACTTTGCTTTTGTCACAAATTGCCCAAACAGTCTATGCAGTTGATTTTTCAGCAGCCATGATCGAGAAGGCGAAAGAGAAAGTAAATTCAGTCAACGTGACGTTCATTACCGCAGACATTACAAATCAATGGATTTGCAGCAACGAGTCTATTGATTTGATCACCTGTAATCTCGTTTTAGAACACATCAAAGATTTGTCAAAAATTTTTTCAGAAGCCTCCCGTGTACTCGTTCCGGGAGGGTACTTTTTCATTTGTGAACTTCATCCATTCAGACAGTATCGAGGCACACAAGCTAATTTTCAAAGGAATCAAGAAGTGATTGAAATCCCAGCATTTGTACATCATTTATCAGATTTTTTTCATGCAGCTAAAAATTTTGGTTTCCGGCTTGAGGATTTCAACGAGTGGTGGCATGAGCAAGACCAAAATAAACCACCCAGACTTGTATCATTCTTGTTCAAAAAGTGAATCTTAATAATGAAATTGATCATGCGTGAATTTTGAATTGTTTTGACGGCTGGTATATTTTTCAAGGCTTGTGCTTAAACTGTCAACTCTGCCAATCCCTGCATGAATACCTTACTTGCCTTTTACCAAATATTGCACTAGCCAGCAATGTAAGCCCACCATTATGAACGCCAATGGCAGCATCAACATTGGAATGATGATGGAAACACTTCTATTGCAATTGGGAGCATCCCAAATGTGCAAAAAGAGGGTGAAAAGACCAGTTTATTCGCGACTATTACTCGCGAATAAATGGGGGCTGTACATCAACACAAGAATTCGAGAGAATTATTTGT
>NZ_JACJSJ010000237.1 GCF_014698115.1 Nostoc sp. FACHB-973 | reverse complement strand
ATGAGAATTCAATACTGACATAGGTTGAGTTGAGGACACAAAGCCCAACATCCGGCAACTGCTGAATTTTGCTCCCGCTCAACTCAGCCTACACCTGTCTAATCCGCGATCTGTGTGATTTTACCCCCTGCGTGACCAAATTTTGAACCATAACGTGACCAAAAGTTAACGTAATTTCAAGCTTTTGAGCCAATCAATAACTTAGCTTTATGAATCAAATTATGTCCGCGTGTTTTAAATATGAACCATAATACGACCAAAAGTTTTATTTTTAGACTTGGTAAAAAATGCCGAGCAAGACACACTAATTTAGTCGAAAATTTTAAACTTTCGGTCAAAATATAATTCAAAATGTCCATCTTTTCCTTTAAGTCACAATTGCGCCCGATCGCACTACTACTATCATTGCTCAAGCCGAGTCAGGTGTAATTGGTAGCACAGCAGTGGCTTTTGGTCAAAGTGAGGGTGAACGCACTGCAATTTATGTTGTAACTAATGGTGGAATGTTTTTACCCCCACCCACAGGGGTTGTTCCTGCTAATGTTGTTCGACTTGAAGTTGGAAAAACTGGGTATTCCTTAACTTGAGAATGACTCAACCATGCTACGGTTACAAAAACTTATAACTATTAACTTGATGGTGACATAACTAATGGAGATGGAACAGGACGAGCAATTTGTAACCGTGGTCATTACACAACTTGTCAAACCAGGATGCGAAAGCGCTTACGAAGCTTGGTTGAAAGATATTACCAGAGTTGCTAGAACCTATATAGGTCATCTGGGAACAAATGTAATTCGTCCCCAACTTGGAGTGCGAAATGAATATGTGATCATCTTCCGGTTTGACGGTTATGAAAATTTAAAGGTGTGGATGACATCGCGCGATCGCGAATATTGGCTGAATCAAGGTAAGCATTTGGTTGAATCCGATCCTTATGTTCAACAAATCTGTGGATTAGAAGCTTGGTTTTCTCTTCCTGGTCAACCACTGAAAACTCCACCGCGCTACAAAATAGCATTGCTAACTTGGGGAGCCGTATATGTGTTAATTAATTTGTTGAGTACGTTTATAGTTCCCCTACTTCGTGGTTTACCACCCTTGATTATTTCGTTGATTGTTACGATTACTATGGTTTTGCTGTTGACATATATTGTTATGCCTAGAGTTAGCCGTTTGTTTAGCTTTTGGCTATATCCTAAACCACGAAAAGTTTAGCAATTGAAATTACTTTACAGCAATTTTCAGGTAAATAAGTTATGTTGATCGGTTTCGGAACTAGTAAGGGGCATAATTACTAATTCTCCAGCAGCATTACGTTCAATGCGAAAATCACGGTTTAGTTGACAAAGTTCATAAAACTGGTCGTCGGTTAGTCCAGGGCAAACGCATCTAAATTACTCTTGATCGCAACGAAAGTTAAGAAGGGAGATCCATAAAAATAAATCCCCAGCCTTCGTGGTTGATCGTGGGCGTAGTCGGTTATTCGTTTTAATAAGGCTGGGGATTTATTTACTGGTAAGTGCCCTATCAAAATAACATCCGCGTCACAATTATCGAGCCAGGGTTAGTGGCAACAGAGTTACCGCAGCACATTACGGATTCCTCTGCAAAAGAGCAGGCAAAAAACTTCTACGGTTCGGTCAAAAATCTTGAGAGTGAAGATATTGCCAATGCGATCATTTATGCCGTCACACAGCCGTCACACGTTAACGTCAACGAAATCTTGATCCGCCCAACTGAACAAGAACGGTAATTATAATTTCTGTACTTCAACATACTTTATAATATATTTATTGTTCATAATTTTGAGCGACTTCACTAATAATAGTTTGCAACAGAGAATTTATATTTTGTGGCTGAAAAGCATTAAGTCCAACCGAACTAAATCTTTGAATTGCTTGTTGATATGATTTTTTATCATCGTATCCTTCCTCGAAGTATTGATTATTGTAATATCTATAAAGAATAAAACTAGAATCAATCATTCTTATAAAAGGTTCCGGTTGAGCAAGAGATTTTGCATTATTAAATAGCTGAATTAGATAGACATAAAGGTAAGTTAAAAAGTCCTTAATTTCTTGCCGAGAAAATTCTGAATCAAATGCTTGAATTGGCATTTGATTATTGTAAGTATCTGCTTCGTTCTCAAATAATTTATAGGTATTATATTCAAACCATCCACGAGAATTAAAAATTTGTATTAAATAAAAAAAATTACCTATTGACTTTTTAACTATTAGTAATAGGGGAAAAATAAATGAGCCTTTTTCGCTATCAAATGAATTACTACTATTACCAAACAGCCGAGTTAAAGTAATAAATAATTGTGCCAAATTCAGATTAGCTTTGTTATCAGGTTCTGAGAAATAAAGCTCCTGATAAAGGGTTAAATTATGTTTAACATTAATACTATTTACTTTGAGTAGTCTGTATTCAGCATCGTCTAGTCTCCAAAGTTCATATTTAATATTGTTTAATTCCAGTTCAACTTTAATACGTTCTCGAATTTGTCTAACTACTTGTTTCATATATTTTACTCTAATTTATTAAAAGCGTAGTAGCGTAGTATTGTTGTAATGGAATGAATCAATTTTAGATTATTTCGCTAGTTATGGTTTGCAAAATATTATTGACATTCTGCGAAGTTATGGAACTAATACCAATTGACTCTAAACTTTCAATAGCTGCTAGATATTCTGATTGAGATTGGTATTTCTCCTCAAAATAATGCTCATCTTTATAGCCATAAAGGATAGACTCAGAACCAATCTTCTTGAAAAACTGCTCAGATGGTATCAAGAACCTTCTACTTTGAAAACAGCCCTCAAGATAACCATAAAAATAACTGATAAAATAGTTTATTTCTTGGCGAGAAAATTCTATTTCAAAAGGTTCACGAAGTATTTGAGTATCATAACCTTCTACTTCAGCTTCTAGAACCCTGTAAAAGCTAATATACAGTGTACCCCGATCATCATAAATATTAATTAAATAGAAGAATCTGCCTTGTGCTTTTTCTAAAACCAATAATACTGGAAAAGAGAAAGTACCTTTCCAATCGTCAATCCAATCACTGCTATCACCAAATAAGTGCGTCAAGCAGACATATAATTCAGCCAAATTGAGTTTATTCTTGTTCTCGCGTTCGGAAAGATAAAAGTGCATATAAAACATATAATCATCTTTAATAGGAAGGCTTTTTTGCCGAAGTTTTCTAAATTCAGCATCATCCAAACGCCAAAGCTCGTATGTAATATCTTTCCGTTTGAGCTTAACTTTACTGCGCTGTTTAATTTGTCTAACTACTTGCTTCATATACTTGGATTGCATTCACCAAAAGTCATATAGTATTAATGTACTATATTAATGTTTTTAGTTCTAGTGTTTTTAACATGACTAATGAAAATCTTCAGACGGAATATGATTCGCTGTGGAAACAAAACAGCTACAGATATATATCTCGCTCTCTTATTCGGAATGCTCATAGTAAGTCTAGATAAATGATTTCCTATGAGTGATATTCTCTATTCTCTTTTCAGATTTTCCCACTCGATTAACCCATCCATTCAGCCCATTGCGGCGCATCTGTCACCAGTTGAGCAAATTTGTCATCTCCACATTCTCAAACTCCAGCATTACGCCGCGACGCTCACCACTCTTGCCCAAAGTATTGCCCATCTTCTCCAACAGCGATAGCGCTGTTTCGCCCGCCTTCTTGCGATCGCCAGCCACAAGCAGAGGCTAAAAATGCTTTTAAAAACCTCAAACTAGGAAAATTGAGAACTACGAACACACAATTGTCTTTTTCAAGGGCAAGGCAATAGAGATTATTTGCTCCAAACTGGGAAAGCGCTTGCATAACCGACTCACAGTAACGGTTTTGATGGAACAGTGAACTGCTTTGACCTACACCGCCACCAACCAATCGCACACCACAGACCTACACTCGCTCCCAAAGTTAACCCAAACCTGCCACTGCCCCAAATAGCCATTCCAGTAAGGCTCACCATCAGCAACGCCGACAGCCTGACCAACTGTGGAGATTAGCTCACCGTAGAAGGAGCCAACGCCGTCTAGCCCCTGCCTTATTTTCAGTTTTAGCCCCTTCCACCCAAGGACTTCACTATCTGACGTTTGGGGAATGTAGTGTGATGTCGTGTCAGTTACTGGTGTAGTTGTACTTATATTATTACTGACTGACACCGACTCACTAAGAAACACTTCATCTCGATTTAACCATTGCCCGAAAATCGAATCACGCTGATCATCAGGTGCAACAAACTAGTAAACGCACTCCCGATTTTCACGCTTACCCAACCGACCGACATAATCCAACTTCAAATCAATCTTCGCAAGTAGTTTCTGTGCGATCGCTATGGGAGTAAATTTTTCCGAAATGGTGACGTTTAAACAAGTTTTGATGAGATACAGTTTGGTTTTTTCACCTTGTTCTACTTACTCCCCCTTGTGGTGTACCTTGTTCTGGAAATTCGGGGTTTATTCCTGCTTTTAATGCTCGGAATATCCCTATTTTTAGCCTTTGAGGGGCGATAAGGTTTTCCATTATGGTGGAGTGGTTTATCCTGTCAAACGAAACCATTACTTAATGCCCATCTCAATAACCCACCAGTAGACTTAACCCAGATCGAAGTAACTGATGTGATGCACCCATTATTTGGGCGAAGGTTTGCAGTGATATCTA
>NZ_JACJSJ010000236.1 GCF_014698115.1 Nostoc sp. FACHB-973 | reverse complement strand
TCTAATTACTTCTGCTCTGTCTTTAACTTTCTGCGGTACATCTGCCGTTCTCAGGTTGAACAAAGTTCTATCTTGCTCACGAGTCAGAAATACCCTTAAACGGCTGCCCATACCCTGTTACCTTGGTAGACACATTTATGTATTTACTTATCTTTACACAGTTTGGTTTTTTCACCTTGTTCTACTTAACGAACTCTTCAAAAGAGTTTGTTAGCTGTGTCTCTGACACGCTAAATGAGATTTTGCAAGTTGAGGAGACGGCTCACGCGCCCTTGGGGGGCGCGTCGCCTCAGACTTTTCAAAGCGTGTCAGAGTTGGAGGAAGAGTTACCTGCGGTAATGGACTGTACATCGCTAGCGCTTGTGGATGATGCACCGAGTCAGTCTACTTCCTTGTTGGCTGAAAAGCAGGATTGTGGTGTTGAGGCGGCAGTCTCTCATGAAGGTGCTTGTTCCGCCGCGCCTGTTGCACAAAATGAAAAATCTTTAAATTCTGTGATCGCTAATCAAACATCAGAGCTTTTAAAACAGGGAAATCCCACTTTGTTGTTAGTTGAAAATTCAGTTTCGGGCGTAGAAATCAAAGCAAATCATGAAGGTACATTTTCCGCCGTGCCTGTGCCAAATCCTGAAAAATGGTCACATGAGGCGATAGTTGCAAGGTCGCAGATTCGACCTGAGCGGATGCAGAAACTGAAAGTAGCAGGCAATTCAGGGCAGAATCCGGGGTTTGACTTTTTGCAAGAGTGTTGGAATAATGATCCGGCTTTGCAGATTGTAATCAAGAAGCTGCTGGCGAAGTATTTACAATGGGGGATTACGATTGTTGATGGGGTGCTGGTTTATTGAAAACCAAATTAATCAGCAGTGGCATTACTGAAGATTTATCTCACAAATGTAAGTTAAGACTTAGTTATGCTTGAACCCTGAGTTATTTATGGAACCATTACATTACTTAATTTTCCACCCTGATTATGCAAGACAAAAAACTGAAGTTTATGGACAAGCTTTAATTAATAACCAAGTAACTGATTGGAAAGGTCAGGTTTGGGTTGATAGTCCAGGTGGGAATGAAGACCCATTCGTATTTTCACAAAGATGGCTGTACTCATACTGTCATGCTACACAATTAAGGAGGTCTCCCAGAAATGCTCCATACGTCACAGAAGGATCATATTTGTTCTTCTGTAGTGGAAATGCTGCTGACAAAGGAGCTATTCAATTGGATACAGTTTTTGTTGTGGATTATAGTGCCAATTGGCCAAATAACCAGCAAGGGCTACCTGAAGAATTTCAACAGGATTACAAAAATACTAAATCTGACTTATGGGAAAGACATTTTAAATATGCTTTTCTCGGCCATCATGAAGGAATATACACTTATGTAAGTAAACAGTGGTTTGACAGCAAAGGTGAATATTCTTTTTTACCAATTTCTCAAAACGGTGAAAGAGTGGCATTTAAGCTAAATGCGCTCACCCCTGATCTCCGATTAATTATAAAAGACAAAATACGTGGGAAGTACCCAGTGCCATTAAACGAAGAACAAAAGATAGAGTTATTAGAACTAACATTATCTTTAGCTACTGTTCAAGTGATTGGGAGTCTAGCTAGGCAGTACAAAAAAACAAACTCCACAGATGCTTGCAGCAGAAGCTGCAAAGGGAATTCCACAAATATTGCAAAGAGTTCAAAGCAAACTTGCTGAAATACAACAATAAGCAGCTATATAGGCTTGTAGAAGTGTTAAGTGATCACTTGTATATATGCTTGGATTAAGCTGTGAAACTAATAAACAAGCAGAACAGTTCTAAAAAATTACAGCTTTCCTCACAGCAAACGTCGCTGGCTATTCAATGCAGATGAAGATTGCCGCTCGAAGCATTCACTGGAACTTCCTCAGCGTTCCGTGAGTGGGGCGAAAGTAATGTACCGAGGTCGCCGTTTAATGTTCGCTCGTCAATCACCTATTAAAAAGGGAAGTATATGTTGTAGGTGACGAAGAACCCCAAGTGAATTATTATATTTAGCCTAAAATATATAATTTTTCAGCGTACATACTTAGCAGCTAAATCCTACTAAATTTGTAGAAAAACCAATAATAGAAAATTATCCAACTTTTACATAAGTAAAATTTATGAAAGTAATAGAAAACGATTTCCAAATTGACACTGTTCAGATTTTTAACGTAATTATCGGTAATAATACAAATTTTTGGGAACTTCTAGTAGGAAAAGTAGTTAGCCGCTTTAACGAAACTGTGTATTATATTATTCAAGACCCTGAGAAGAAAGAGATCAAGAGGGAAAAATATGTTCACGGAAAAGTTCATGCAATAACATTTTCCCGGTCATCAAAGCTTTTAATTGAAATAGATTATGGAAAGATATTTCTTGTTCGGTATACTAAACAATCATTTCTCAAAGAATTTAATAAAATTAATCAGCCTTTATCATATAAAAAAGTTAATGAGATATTAAAGAAAGCTGGAAAAGAAAAGACATTAGAAGAAGTATTAAATTCAATAGATAAAAGTGTAAAAGAGAACAATTTAGTTTTAAGCTTGAAAGAAGAATTTAAATATGACTTTCTTAATTCTTATAAATTTTATCAGACTAAATGTTCTGAAAATATATCATTTGGAAAATACAGATATGAAAAATTAGATTATGTAAGTGTGTGGATAGAGAAATATTTCGAGTTTAGGCCTGACTTTGAGCAAGCAGCAGCCATTGGTGCAGTTGAAGACCATGTACAAGTAGTGGCGCGTGCTGGTAGTGGTAAAACTTCGACCATAGTTAACAAAGCTTTATTTTTGCAGAAACATTGTGGTATTGCACCTCATGAAATTTTACTATTAGCTTTTAATGGCAAAGCCGTAGAGGAGATAAAAGACCGCCTCTGTTCAAAACTAGAATCTTTTATCCCTCATGTAATGACTTTTCACGCACTAGCTTACGCTTTGGTTCATCCAGAAAAAAGTATTCTTTTTGATGAGCCAGATGGCCAACAAAGTAAAAGCCGGATGCTACAAAAAGTAATTGACGAATATTTGCAGGATACTTTCTTTTGTGAGAAAATTCAAGCCTTAATGATGGCTCACTTTCGTCAAGACTGGGAACGCTTAATTTTAGGGGGGTACGATAAAAGCCCTGAAGAAATGTTGCGTTATCGTCGCTCTCTTCCACGAGAAGGAATTGATGGAACTTATGTAAAATCTTATGGAGAGAAAGTCATTGCAGATTTCCTGTTTGAACATAATGTTCAATATAAATACGAGCAAAATTTTTGGTGGGGTGGCATCAACTACCGCCCGGACTTTACTATTTCTACTGGTAAAAGTCAAGGAATAATAATTGAATATTTCGGGCTTGAAGGAGATTCTGAGTACGATGCTATGTCTGATGAAAAGCGCAAGTATTGGGAAAATCAACCTGACTGGCATTTAATTGAATTAACACTGAGTATCATTAAAGACGAAGGTATAGGATATTTTATTCATGTACTTCAACAAGAGTTGGAATATTTAGGAATTACTTGTGATCGCTTGAGCGAAGAAGAAATCTGGCAACGAGTTAAAGTTCGTGCTATAGACCGATTTACTAAGGTAGTAACATCATTTATTCAACGCTGCCGTAAGCTTTCTCTTACTCCAGAAAATTTAACCTCAATAATTAATACCTATTCTTGTGCTAGTGAGGCTGAACAGCAGTTCTTAGAGTTAGGGCAAAAATTTTATAAATCTTATTTAGAACGTCTTGAGTTGACAGGTGAAGATGATTTTGATGGAATGATCCAAAAAGCCGCGGTGTGTGTCAAATCAGGACAAACTACATTTCGCCGCAAATCTGGGTCTGGCGATTTAAAATCTGTTCGATATATACTCATTGATGAGTATCAAGATTTTTCAGAGTTGTTTTACCATCTGATATCAGCGATAAGAGAGCAGAATACTCAAGCTACGTTCTTTTGTGTTGGTGACGATTGGCAAGCTATTAACGGTTTTGCTGGTTCTGATCTTCGTTTTTATGATAATTTTGCAAGATTTTTTGAGCCTTCGCAAAAACTTTATATTTCTACAAATTATCGTTCGGCTACTTCAATTGTCGATATAGGTAATAAATTAATGCAAGGATTGGGGACTCCAGCTCGTGCTGATAAAAATCAATTAGGTATGGTTGAAATTGCTGATTTAGCACGGTTTGAACCAACCATAAGGGAATTAGAAGAACATCAAAGTGATAGCTTAACACCAGCAATATTACGTTTAGTGAACAAAGCTATAAAAGCTGATAAAAGCGTGGTTTTACTTTGCCGTAAAAATAGTTTGCCTTGGCATATAAATTATAGAAAAGGAAAATTTAAATCAGACAATGGCATACTTAAAAGCTTTTTACAGCTTGTGCAGTCTTATCTTCCTCAAGAGCTAAGAGATAAAGTAACTATTTCCACATCTCATAAGTATAAAGGTCTTGAGAAAGATGTAGTTATAATACTTGATGCTGTTCCTAATTGCTACCCATTGATCCACCCTGACTTAATCTTTACACGTGTTTTTGGCGATAGTACTGAGAAAACTATTAATGAGGAGCGTCGCCTTTTCTATGGGGAGCATCCCAAATGTGCAAAAATAAATGAAGAAACATTATTCGCGAGGTTTCATCGCGAATAATATAGGGACTCAATCTTGTGGGTCTTCCTCCTCTTGCTCAGACCCAGA
>NZ_JACJSJ010000235.1 GCF_014698115.1 Nostoc sp. FACHB-973 | reverse complement strand
TTCAAGCTAGAGCAGAGAAGGGAAATTACAGTACACAACGTATAAGATTTAACTCTAACTCTTCTCCTTAATTGTTTGTTACATAGTTATAAATTTTCTCCACGACTTACTTAGCTGTTCCTGAGTAGTTTGTGAGGGTTCACAGAACCCTTGCTCTGACTGATTTTCACCCAAAATAGACGCTTCATACAAAGCACCCATTTCTTCAGAGCCAACATCTATCTCTGAATCCACAGCATTTGATTCTCGTTTTTCAGAATTTGGTTCTTGTTTTTCAGCATTGGCTTTCTCCCAAAACTCCTTCATCCGACTGCCATGCAAATTCTTCACCATCCAGACAACGGTTTCTCGGCTATCCTGTATCGATTTGTCTGGCTTGAAAATGAACAACCCGCTTTCGGAGAGAATTTTCTTCGCAGAGATAAAAGTACTGTACCCCAAAGCTGAGGTCAAAGGCATCCACCGGGAGCCATAAGGGTCAGCCGTCCAACACTCTTGCCACAATTGCGTAACTGATGGCTTTTGTTGCGATGCCCACAACAAATCTTCAATGGGAATAATCACATGAAGCCGCTTATACGGTGATTGTGCTTTATCAGCAGTCTTTTTGAGCTTGGGTCTTGTGATAGTTGCGGTCATTTTACAATCTCCTGTTATGTTGACGCACGGAAATTTCCCCCACTGTGATGCGGGGCTTGGTACTTCTATTCGTTTGTCTAAAAAGTTACCGATTCACTGAAAGCCTATTGAGGTTGCCAGAATCGCAACTCGTCCCGGAAATACCTATCAGTCTTTTTTGATTGCTCCTTCCAACAATCCCAAGCCACCACCAACTCTTCGCCTAAATCTTGCACCACCTCGCCCCTCTCGACATACAAAGTACGGTATGGGTCAGCATGGGCAACGATAGAACCAAGCCCGATTATGGGAGGTTCAGTAGATGCCGTTTGAAGTGCGGTAATTAATTCTGTTTCCTGGGTGGTAAGTTCTGTCCAATAGTCTGATTTAATCACCTCATACTCTTGCGCCACTGCCGAATAGTCCTCCCAGCTACACCTAGATTTAGCTAACACTGCCCTAATGTCGCTAACTGCCTGGGGTAGCATTTCTAGTTGCTCGGCACGGTAGGCAATCGCTGATTGTGTAGGTTCACTTCCCAGAATGATTGCCGCAGCTTCAAGCGCTTGGGTGTTGTTCATGGCACTGGCAAGGTTTTTCAATGCCATACCCATTAACCGTAGACATTCCTGGGCGTTTTCTTTCGGCGGTTCCTGAGCTAGCGATCGCAGGTCAATTGTCTTCTCCAGTGCTTGCTTCACCTGCTTGTTCAAAGCTTTGGTCGCTTGCTGGGTCATGGTATTTCCCCACTGTTGAACCGGATGCTGTTGTACGGCGTGTTCTAGCTCCTGAATACGTTGTTGAAGTTGTTGGTTTTCAATCTCCAGTTTCCGTAACCCTTCCATTTCATCCAGCCGTTCCTGCAACTGGATGTTTTGCTCTTTCTGCTGCTTGTACAAATTTTGCAGAGATTGAATTTGTTCTTGCACCTGGGCTTCGGCTCTAGCCCCTGCTTCTGCTTGTAGTCCAATCCTCAATTCCTGGGAAAGTCGCTCTAACTCCTGTTTATGGCGTTCTTCAATAGCAGCGATCGCTTCGGTATATTCTGGTGGATAGTTCCGCTCTCTGGGGAATGGAACGCTGGGAGCATCTAAATCAGTATTGTTGATCAACAACCTCTCGCCATCAGTAAAGGTGACAATCTGTTGCCAGCGATTTGGTGCGTCTGCCTCAATGGTTCCCTCTTCTCCATACCTTGGGTGTGACTGTTGTGAAACTGTGACAATAGCTTTTTGAGGAACCACTGGTTCTTCAATTTTGGGAACCATTGGTTCCTGAACAATATGTTTTTTGCGTGGAACTTGGGGAACCACAATATTTGCAGCAGCCGCAAAGTCTGAAACACCAGGGGACGGATTATCTTTGAGAGCGATCGCTACAGCTTGTTTTAGTTTCTCTGGTTCCTTAACTAACCGTAGTAACGGACGGGCTTGACGCTCATTTTTGATGTGTCCGCCCAACTCGCCAACTGTGTCTATGACCTTTTTGGCTCCTAGCAGTTGGTTGATTCGTCGGTATCCACCCCAGGCGTATAATTCACGCTGGCAGTATTCTTCAAAGTTTTTATAGCCAGCTTGCAGGTAAAGCTGCTGTTCCCTCATCTGAAGGATTTCATCTACCGCTTGCCATTCAAATCGATCGATGGCGGTAAAGGTTTCCTTGATACTGATGTTGAGGTTGCTGTAATCGAGTGCTGATGTTGTCTCGGAACGGTTTAGTGTCAGCATGGTTTTACCTATATGTGCTGCATACACCCGTAAAAAACTGCTTATATGGGCGAACAAAATTAGCCACTGTAGATGGTACAGGGCGATTTGATATTGTTTTATTGATCATGAACTGTGCAATTTGTGAGACTGACCAAAGAGCAATGTTTTTGAGGCACTAACTCAAGGGTTTAGTTTTCTCCAAATTTTGAAAGGCACAAAACATATTTTGAGGTGTATAGGAACTAGCTATACCCCCTGTTTACTGCCTGTAGCCAACTGTTCTCAAAGATGGTACAGATGCGCCACTTCCATGTGGGATGTGACACTTTTACAGAATACGCTTGTTATCCCAAATGGTAGCACAGTATCATCACAAAAGATGCAACACCTTTAAAGCAGTAAACCCGCCTATTGGTTGGCGGGTTTTTCCTTGAGCATTTCTTTTAGTTTTTCTAGTAATTGCCTGAGAGATTCGTTCTCTTCTCTCAGGCGGCAGTTTCCCCCAATACTAACTCTTCTAATTTTGCGACTCTGTGCTTTAGCTCCACAATATCGCCAGACTCAGCTTTGTTACCCAGGTATTGCTCAATTAAATCAAGCAGGACATCGGTAGCGTTCTTACCTTCTTCCTTGACCTTTTGGTAAAAAGCATCCTTCTTTTCTGGTGAAATCCTGATATTTAGCCTTGATTCAGTCATAGTACTTTCCTCTTTTCTTGATCAACGCTATCAGCGAAACCCTTGTATTAACAAGTGTACTCCCAGGTATTTATATTTTGTTATCCCAATGTATTGACAGATGGGATAACAGACACTATACTATATTTATAAGCCTAAACAAAAGACGACCGCCGCAGTCTGGACAACGAAGCGATCGCCCTTTGTGAAAACCTAACCCAAAGCATGAGTCAGGAATATAATTATGACGCATTCAACCTATACAGAGCAAGCACCTCCAAGCTTCAATCTCAACACACTAATCACATTTGCTAATGCTCCCTTCAAAGACGAGCAAGCTCTAGCCCAAGCAGAACTGTACACCCACCTCGAAACCCAAGCCGAAGCTGTAGCGCCAACCCAAGATCCTCTCACCAGCAGAGATCGCCGCATCATTGGCGAGATTATCGAAGTTGAACCCGAATCCGTCCGTACCATCTGGATCGAAGGCGGAATCACAGTATGGGTGCAGTTTGTGGAAGGCGGACGACTACCATTTGACCGGGACTGGTTCGCAAAAAGAGTTGCAGAGGTTAAAGCGACACTTCCAGAAACTCCATTGGAGCGCAATGAACGCCTCAGCGATGAATTAGAAGAAGCTTGTGTCAAGTTCAACCTGTGGCATCCCCAGATTGATTGGTTATCTTTTAGTACTAAACTTTACCGAAATAATCAGCTAGTAGGCTACATCGGTTGCAATTACCAAGGCTGGTATTCCAGACCCCGCACATACGGTATGAACAGATTCGCATCGAGTGCAGAAGAAGCGATTACGTTTTTGGGAGTCCGACCAGCTGTAGCAGCGTAACTACTGACTTAAAGAAGAATTCAGAAGTCAGAATTCAGGAGTCAGAATCAATGTTCGTTGGGGATTCAGACCCCAACCAATTGTAGATACCGTGCAGACGATAGGGTTTTAAACCCGTTTATTCATCCACCAGTCGCACAGAATTCAATTCTGAATTCTGGCTCCTGACTCCTGAATTCTGTTTGATAAAAAGGGCGATTGCACATCAAGACGATTGTAATCGCCTCTACAGCGTAATAAGTAACAAACATCACAATGGCATACACCACAGAAACTACGCCCTCTCTTCAAGTAGCCGAGTTGGATGATTCACCAGAGAAAATTTTTCTACCGCCAACAGACCCGAATGCAGAGATTATCGAAATCCCTGGTTACACGCTCGTTTACGTCAATGGAGCCTGCCCCAAAAATTATCGAGTTTACAAAGTTGATTCGATGATTGGGGTGATATTTCAGCACATCACCCACTGGTCTAACGCTATGGATCAGATTCGGTATGCTCAAGCAGCAGAAGCAGCAGTTGGGTTGGATGACTTCATGAAAGTAGCAAAGAAATCCAGAGTTACAGATAAAGCCATAGCAGCATAGTCAACTTCACCAATTACAACCATGCAACCAACAATCACCATTCCTCAAGGCTGGAAATACCCCTGTTTCACCTTGAGACAACGTGCAGAACAAGGACTGATCATCGGCATCAAGTATTACCCAAGCGATAGTCTTTTAGCATACGAATATGGCGAAGGCTGGCGGTATATCGTCATGCCTGACATCAATTCTATTGATGAAGGAAATCACTTAGAGAACGAGATTAAATTACTGACACCGCAGGAATTGAGAGCAGAGATTCAGGCTGAAATAGAACAATGTCTACGCCAACTTGAACTGCTTAAGTACGAATTAAAAGCAATTCCTGGAGGCATAGCTAATGGCTAAATCGCCCAAAAACTGCTCTGACCGAACAATTCGCAATTCGCAGTTCGCAGTTTAGAGAATTGCGAATTGTTGCAGCGCCCCGCACCCTG
>NZ_JACJSJ010000234.1 GCF_014698115.1 Nostoc sp. FACHB-973 | reverse complement strand
ATAATTCCTATTTAGCTCTAATAGATTCTAGTCAATTCTCTCAATCATTAGTTCTTATGTACTAAATATATCCGTTTCCTTGGGGTGTGACAGTTGTAGGTGCGGAATGTGGGTTTAATAGCAAAGGTTTCGGCGTTTTTAAATTTAGCCTATTTTTTCGTCAATATCCTTACCCAGCAAGGTTTTCAGAAATACCGTGCGTTCGCCCTGGCGATCGCTACGGTCGTCAGATTAAAGTAGCTATGAGTGCTTTTGCGATCGTTCGTGAACATAGAGCCGAAGCTGAAGCTAGACTAGCCGCGATTTATCGTTCTGCGGATCGGCAGCAGATTAAATATTTTCAAGAGCAAATAGATCCTAACGTAGTTGCCCACAACAAACTAGATATCAGTCAAACCATTGAAGCTAATCTTGGTTTATCTGCTCAACTGGTAGGCGATCGCTATACTATTATTCAACGTCTGAAAGAATACGAAGCTGTTGGCGTTGATTTAATCATACTCAAATTTGAATCCATGTTGGAAGATACTATTCGCTTCCACAAACTAGTTATTTCCGAATACGCACAGCAAAATAGATTAGTTATACCAATTTAAAAAAAAGCGACAGATATACAGCCACAAACGCTTGTTTTGTCTTGATTCTTAATTTTAATTTTGTTAGCGCAGTGTAAAGCCTTCTCTTCTCCCAAGGGGAGATGCTACGCGAACGAGAGGCTTCTCCTAACGGAGACGCTACGCGAACGCCAACGGCATAGATTCGCTTAGAGCGAGTCCGCGAACGTCATTTTGAATTGGTATTAGGTTGTAATTAAAAATCTTGCCCTAGATAGCATGAATAAGATTAAACTCGAAGATATTACCCTCAATCACCTCAAAATTTTAAAAGCAGTAGATGATTGTGGTAGCTTCTCGAAAGCAGCCCAAAAACTAGGATACAGTCAAGCACTAGTTAGTAAAAAAGTAAAGCAAGCAGAGGATTATTTTGGAGTAATTCTGCTAAATCGCTCTCCTGGCTCTATTTGCTTAACTAATAAAGGCAAGAAATTGATTTCTCAAACACTTAATGTCGTTGAAACGGTAGAAAATCTGCGAGAAGAATTTCACGCAACATTTAGCGCCGAGGGTGAAGATTTGATATTGGGGGCGACTAGTTTAATTTTAGAAGTCTGGTTAAAACAATATTTGCAGCGATTTCAGCTTTGTTTTCCCGGTAGAAATATCAAAGAGATTGAGGCTCAAAGTAGTAGTTTTTTATCAAATGATCAACTCTTAGATATAGATTTATTGCTCAACAGTTGCTCTGGATATAAGGAAGAACATCACTGTACTAGATTAACAACTCATAAAATGGTGTTGTTCTCTTTTGGGATAAATAAATATCTCAATGAGTATAGCTTGATTAAAATGAATGATATTAATTGGGCTGAAGTTATACTTTTGGATGAAGTTCATCGAGAACTATCTAAAAATAGATTTTTGTTGGATAAATTAAGTGGGGTTAAAATACTACCCAGTTATCAAGATATCCTCAAATATGCTTCAGAAAATCAGAAATTAACTATCTTACCTGATTTTTGTGAAGCTGATATTATATCCCAATATCAAGTTTTATCCTTGACCATACAAGATGTTAATGAATATGGAATTTATATTCATGTTCCCCGCTTTAGTGAGTTGTTAATCTCCGCAGAGGGGTTGGTAAGAAGTTTTAGACTCGAACAAAATAACTTGGAAAGTGTACCTAATGTAAATTTAATTTTAGGTAGCTCTTCTGCTAAAGAAGAAAATGTTCTAAGAATAGGTATTCAGCGTGATTCTATAGGACAATTTATTGCAGGCTATGGAACTAAGTATATTTCTGATTTACAGAGATCATCCTCATTAATTGAACAGCCTAGTTTCAAAAATATTGAAATTAATCGAGATTTCGAGTTACAAATTCTGCCGTTTTCTTCTGGAGAAGAAATGAACCATCAGATGAAACGCAAAGAACTAGATATTTGTATTTTAGATGATATTTCTCTCTTGAATAATGGTAGTCAATTTTTTGATGATTTAAGTTTTGGTTCTAAATTGATTGGGATTGCTTCATATAATCTTTTAGGTCAAGATGTGAACATTGTTCTCCATAAAGATTCTGCTATAAATACTGTTCAGGAACTTAAAGGAAAGCGGATTTCTACGTTATTTGGTTCAAATGCTCATCGGTTCATCATTACTTTGTTTGACCTCTATAATATGGATGTCAGTAAAGATTGTAGATTAGTAAATGAAGATCCACAAAGGGCTAGTAGGAGTCTCGCTAACAAAACTATAGATGCCTACGTGTGTTGCCACACTTTTGCGTCAATTTTAGAAGGGTATGCTTTTGTCAGAAAGCTACCTCTATCTCAAACAGATAGTTTAAGAATTCCATCAATTAGAGGAATTGTTTGTCGTTCGCAATTCATTAAAGAAAACCCTAAAATTGTTGTAGCTTATTTACATAATTTACTAGTTGCTAACTATTGGTTTAATTCATCCCCAATTCAGGCAACAGATTTATTAACTAAAGTGATTGAAGTGAGAAAAACTCAAGTCAATCAGTTTTTTAATCCTGTATTTGGTAACCGCATCGATCCGACCCTCAAACCTCAATGGTCTTGGTTGCTAAAAACTTTAAATCGCAGGTTGGAAGGAAAATATGGCATTTCTTTGTTTGATGTAGATTTCTGGATAGATGATTATTTCTTGAGGCTTGTCTACAACCTGCTAAATTTAGATTATCATTTTCATCAGGTTTCTTTTGCAAGTGAATTTTCAAGTAGCTATTTTTTAGAAGAACAGTTTAGCCGACACCTGAAAGTTCTCTATGATAATTATGATTTACCACTACAAGATGAAGATATCAGTCATAGGGCAATATGACGTGAAGCCGAGATACGTGTAAGTGCGATTCGTTCTGGAGAAACTCGATATTTTGGGGGGATTCCAGGCTTCAGTAAAGTAACCAATCCTGGTTGAGTCCGCACTTTAATGTGACTTAAAGGAATTGTTTGCCGCAACGGCAAGCTTTTACTTTAATTTCACTCCGGTAATCTCATACTTTAGACAGTAGCCTGTTGGTTTATAGGGTAAAAATGGCTGGAATTATTATCAAACTTCCTTAAACCAAGCATATTTACTGAAAAAGTGTTCAGAACAAACGGCAAGCTTTTACCTAGATTTTGAACTCATGGCAACATTTTAGTTAAAACTGAACTATTTCGGTTGCGATCGCCATCGAGGGAGACAGTGAGTTTTCTCCACTATTTAAAGTAAAATTCTGCCGCTTGTTCAGAATAAAACTAAAATTTTGCCGCTTGTTCATTGACCATATTGTAAATAATTATACTTAATTATTGAGATTTTTATCAGAGTTACAGCAATTTTTGTCTCATAGACTACTAGATACTGTTTAAAGTATCAAGAAGCCACAATCAAATTAAAGTAAAAGCTTGCCATTGCGGCAAACATTTCCTTTAAGTCACACTCAAAAGCTTGAAATTACGTTAATTTTTGGTCACTTATATCTTGCACCTGGAAATTTGAATGTCAATTCCATGACTAAGTGCCAAGTTTCTCAGACGTTCAATGTCTTGTAAAAGAAGTAACAGCACTAATTGTGGAAAGATAATTTGGAATGCAATTTCTGCGGCTTGTCCCCAATTGGGTAAATTTGTTGATGCAATTGTTGTAGATAAGTAAGCCCAATGGGCCAAGATATAGGAGATGAGGGACAATATCAACCAACGGTAAACACCTAAAAGTGTTCCCTGTCCAAAACGGTGTAAACCGAAACGGTGTTTGGCAGTCTTAAACCAGCCTTCTATCTGCCATCGTCGTTTACCCCACCAAGAAATGGTGCTGGGTTTGAGAGCTTTGGTAGACAAGACAAAGCGTTTTTCATACTTACCATCATCACGCTTGAAATAATACCAAGATACATAAACAGGAAACTTTAAACCTCGAAGACGCAAGTGTTGTCCGCGTTTATGTAGTTGAGAAACGCTATATCCCGAAGTTAATTGCCGCGTCCTGGCGATACCAGCAATGACGTGATATTTGAGCTTTCGCACACCATGTAGAAATTCCACACTGCCGAATGCAGTATCTACAAGGATCATCACGCTCGTTGTGTTGGGTTAATTTTTTTGGCAAACATTTGACCAACTTTAATCCCAACTGTGCAGGAGAGGAAGTACCTTTTCCCCTCCAGACACGAAAACTCCAAGGAATTCTCCATTTACCAACCACCAAATACACCACAACCAAATGCAAACCTCGTTTTCCGTTGTAGATACGGATTAAATCCTTGAATTGTGAAAATTTGCCACATTTCTCTAAAGTTGTCAGGTCAATAATCACTTGTAAACAAGGTTTGCGCCCTTTTGGGCAGTGTGACAAAATCTCCTGAATAATACGAGCACGAGTAGTGCGAATTACACTACGGGTTGACCAATGATAAATATTCAGAAATCGGCTTAAGGCACTGGCAGACTTACTTTGAGAGTGTTCAGGTAACGGTTTTCCTTGTGCTTGTAGAAATAATCCTAACATTGCTTCTAGGTTCTGTTGCTGATATCTAGAAGGCATCAACGACAGCAGAGTGTAAACTAGCCCTTGTCCCGCGCCTAAGAATTGAGATCATTTTTCTTGCTGTTAATTATGCTTTTCACGCCCTTTTCTCTCATATTTGTGCCCTTGTGTGCAAATCCAGTGACTCCTTGGAGTTAGCGATCGCTGAATCCTGAGTAATTTAGTTAATCTCCACATTTATGTAGTTATATCAATCACTCTTTTCTACTGAAGTGTCTTCTCACTTTTGGAGTTACTTTTTTACGCTCCTATTTGTCTATTAGTGGTTTATCCTTAGAGGTGCAAGATATGAGGTACAGGTTGTTATGCCGGCTATTGGCTTTCTAAGCTTAGAACAAAAACAACATCTACAACAGTTGTTAAAACAGAGCGATCGCTCTGAAATGAGAGAGCGAGTTTTGATAC
>NZ_JACJSJ010000233.1 GCF_014698115.1 Nostoc sp. FACHB-973 | reverse complement strand
TAGTTCACAGGTTGCAAAATTTTTCTCCCACCAGTCCAGCATTGCTTGTCACCTTTAGCACCTAATTTTAATTACTGTACCGTATTTGCTGTGCTGTTTCTTAAATCCTTTGCCAGTAAACCTTTCAAGACTTAACGGGAAAAGTCAGATTCACTTACGGTTACTCACCGCGTCACCCCACCCCGGTTTTGTCTAAAGCCAAAACCGCCCCTCCCCTTGGTAAGGGGAGGGAACTGAATTTCTTTTTCCCCCCTTTCTAAGGGGGGATTAAGGGGGGTAAAAGGTATGTGGAACAAGCATTTGAGCTTAAGTTGACACCAATGCACAGCTGTGCGACCCAAAAAATGTACAAATAATTTGGGATAATTTACTTTCTGGAAGTCCCTAAACTCTAAGCAATACTTCCCCGTTTTCTGGCTTCTTTGTAGGAAGTTCCAACATTTTTTAAACCAGCTTTAATCATTTGTTGTTCCAGGAGGGCAAAGAAACGCGCTCTATCTCCACCTTTTACCACTGCTTGATTATGGGCTTCGGCGATCGCCACTGGATATCCGTATCCTTTTTGTACTTGTGCTAACATCAATCCCAGTGCTTGATTTAACATAGCTGTATTTTGCGCTACCCATGCCGGAATTTCAATCCGGGCAATTTCGGTGCCTACGTGGACATAACAAAAGTAAATAATTTGGTCGCCGTAGAGTTCAAGAATTTGATTATTACTGCGCCATAAAGCACTGCGTTGTCCTGGTTTGAGTTGGGTTGCCCAAAGAGAAGTATCTCGTAAATCATCAAACTTTTTACAAGGTACTTTTTCTAGCTGATTTGGGCAATGACTTTTACAGTCTGGCGCTGGATGGGGACAAGCCAACAACCGTAAAAAATTCGTGCTTTCGATGTTACGGGAGGCGCTAAGATAGCCCATCAAAGGAATTTGAGCATCACGCATTTGCTGCCAAGCTTCGAGGATGGGGGGTAAAATGCGATCGCGTGCATCCATCGGTAACTGTTCCAAAAACCAGTAAATTAAGGAACCATCTACCATCGCCAGGGCTGGTGCTTCTGCTTTGGCTGCACAGGCTAATTCGGCTAAAACCGTTGTTTCGGAAGCGGTACGGCGAAAACTCATCCATTCTTCGGTACGAATTCCCCATTGCCGAGACATATACAAATCTTCTGGGCGATAAAATACCTCTGGCAAACTATCAAGTAGGGGATGGCGGTTTTGTCCGTAGTGCAAGACGACTCTGCCGATATTTAAGAGATAACAATAAGCAATTTCGTGGTGGTTGGGGGCAATTTGGGAACCATCTGTAGCGATGACAGTATGAATTTTTGGCGGAACTGGAATATCAATGCATGTTTCTAGCGGCTCAACTGGGGTAGCATTAGCAAAGAGAATGCGATCGCGCCATTTTTCCTGGCGATCGATTAAATCTTGTTGAGATTCGTAAGCATTTTTTAGATGTTGTTGCGCCAATTCTAAACGCTGGCGACTAGCAGCAGCTTCCAAAGAAAGATGCTGACTTAAACCCTGCATTTGTCGCGCTAGTTTCGTCAGGTCAAGCATAAAGGTAAGTGCTGAGTTAGGAGTTAGAAGTTTTTTTAATTTTTGCCTATTTCACGTCAATGAAGTACACGGCTAGGGGCACAACATGTTGTGCCCCTACGATTATCTGTACCTCACGCCTGTTGCAATCTGCTGTAAGTTCCTGGCGGGATATAGGTAAGAGATTGCATTCTGAATTCTGAATTCTGAATTCTGAATTCTCTTTTCACATCTTAAACCCAATTCGAGAAATCTTTGGCAAATTGAGACAGTGATAAAAGATGAATTAGCGGATTCTGTTGGGCAGATTCTCTTTCTGCTTGAGTATTATAACCCCAGTCTGCAAGCAAGAGTTTCACATCTTCAAGGTCTGTTTGTTGTTGAACTAACTGCAAAGTTTTGAGTCTATCTTCTACAAACCAGAGGCTAACTGGTTTGTTTAGTTCCCCCTGCTTTAATTCTCGCAAAATTTCGTATTTAGGGCGCTTGACTTCTTTACCAAAAATTGCTGCTGCTGGTAAATTCACCCCTTCTTGTTGTAACAACTGCTGTACAAAACGCCCTTCTTTAGTTGTTACAATATATAGCTTAACTCCACCGGCAAGAGTTAATTTAATTTTTTCGACTACGCCCGGATAAAATCTATGCAGACTTAGCCAGCCGTCTAAATCTCTAGCAATCCATTCATCTCGCATGTTGTCTAGTTTTGCACCAATTTCCTTTGCCTGTAGTTTATTGTCTAACAATATTTGTGGAGTAATAGTTACCCACTGATGAAGAATTTTTTCATCAGGGATTCCATCCATTAAGGCTTTGATTAAAACAGGCATTTCCCAACCTGTTTCAATTACAGGGCGGAGGCGATAGAATCTCAAAGCTAAATCATCTGGTGGTGTATCGTTAGCAGGCGACCAAATTTCAGAGTAGGTACGCCATGCTACCTCAAAATATTCAATTAGTCCGTCGCAAATCACTCCATCAAAGTCCAGGGCTAAAATCGTGGGACTACTTGCTGTCATTGTTTTGAGGATTAAAACTGCTGTTTCAGCTTAACTGAACTAGCAATAATTTTTTGTATCAGGACACTGACAGGAAAAATAATTTGGATAATTGGAGGCGATCGCTCTATCATTCCCAAGGGAGTAAGTTTTCATGATTCCCAAGCGCTTCGACCTTTTAGTGTCCAATAGTACCCATAGGGGTACTATTATTTTGATAATCGAAATGTCATCATTTTATATAAATTTCTGGGTGTAAATCTACTGACTGCTAAGAAAGTAGGGTAAGTGCTTTTTTTCATATTTAGCGATCGCCTGCTAAGTAGGGGCGCACAGCTGTGCGCCCCTACTTAGGGATATTTTTTTCATTGGAAGTCCCTAGTACCAGATTCAAAAATCTTTGCAACATAACCTAATCGGCTGTAGGTCTCCACAGCGCGTCAGTCTTGAAGAGAAGAAAGAATGTAACTAAAGGAAAAAACAATGCCAAATCTCCCTTTTGAATTTAGCCACGGCGGATATATCAAGGAAGAGAGTGTGCAACAAAGAATTGCCTTACGTCCGCCAACGACTGAGGCAATTGATGTAGAGACAGATTTTGATTATCTCTTCCCAGATATTGCCAGAGATCCAAACAGCCTGCTTCCAGCAGACAACAACCAAGATATTATTGAGAAACTTAAAAATCTAGGCGAGCAAATAATTGACAGAGAAGACCCTGAGCCTGAGAATACTAACTCAAAAATACCTCCGGTTTATACTTATTGGGGACAGTTTATCGACCATGATATTACTGCCAATACTGATAGGGCTGTCACAGACCTGCAAACTGATATCACCAAAGACGATTTCACACCTTTATCACCCGACTTTGTAATCGATAAGCTCAAGAATCTACGTCGCCCCACCTTCGATCTTGACAGTGTTTATGGTGACGGGCCAACTCTAGACCCCAAAAGGCCCACCCAAGCAAAGGACTTTTATCAACAAGACGATCCGGTAAAACTGAAAGTTGGGCGAAATGCTGAACAGAATGCTAACGGCGATGCAATTCCTGGAGCCAAAATTCCGCCAGAAAACGATTTATCGCGCGATTTGCCACGCAATAACAGAATAGCTGCGATCGGCGACAGTCGTAACGACGAAAATCTCATCGTGGCACAGTTCCACACTGCATTCCTGCGTTTCCACAACGCAGTAGTAGACTGGGTGCGGAAGAATGAACCCAAAAATGCCAAAAACAATAAAAAACTATTTCTTCGGGCGCAGAGTTTGGTTCGTTGGCACTACCAGTGGCTTGTCATCAATGATTTCCTGAAAACAGTAACTACAACTGGAACAGTAGACAGCATCCTCCGCAACGGGCCGAAATTCTACTATCCCCGCAATGGAAATCTTTTCATGCCTCTAGAATTCTCCGTTGCAGCTTACCGTTTTGGACATAGTATGGTGCGGGCTGCTTATGACTACAACCGCAATTTTACAGACCAACCGGGAGCGCTGACAGACGCAACGTTCGTTTTACTGTTTGCTTTTACAGGAAGACGTGATATTGGCGGTCCACCAGGCCCTGGCCCATCCAACACTCTGCCTTTTAACTGGATTATTGAGTGGGATCGGTTCGTTGACAAACAAAGGGCTGCCAAAAGGCAGAGAAATTCTGCGCGAAAAATCGACACCCATCTTGCGTTTCCTTTATCAGATTTACTTAATGAAGGCAACGATGCACAACCTCCTGTTCAACAACTTCTGAAGCACCTTGCAAAACGGAACCTACTGCGTGGATATTTCCTCAGTATTCCTACGGGACAGAGTTTAGCTAAGAAGCTAGGTGTCAAACCACTGACAGTAGACGAACTTAAAAAAGACAATTCCGCAGAATTGAATCAAGCCCTCGAACCTTTCCTAGAAAAGACTCCAGCGTGGTATTACGTCCTCAAGGAATCCGAAGTTCGTGCCAATGGCGACTCTTTGGGCGAAGTTGGTAGCCGTATTGTTGCTGAAACCATCATCGGTCTAATTAAGAATGACCCGTCTTCGTACCTCAATAAGAGTTATTTCTATGAAATTTGGAACCCTTCTAGAGGTGTCAAGCTGCCAAATGGTGACCAAATTCGCGGGATTAGTGATTTTCTGAAATTTGCCGGAGTGCTGCCAGCATAGTTTTGTGACAGCGTATTTCAGGTAAATGAAGTACACAGGTAGGGGCACAGCCATGTTCCCTACCATCACATATTGCGTAAGTCCTGTAGTACTGACAAGTTAACGAGGATCTATACCAGGTTTTTGATCGACCAAACGAATTTGATTCTGCTTGACTACTACAGTAATCAGTGGTAGAGAACGCTTGGCTGGGCCATGAACAACTCGACCCTGAGAATCGTATTGAGATCCATGACAAGGACAAATAAAGTGATTTGCCTCAAGATTCCATTCAACTGTACATCCTAAATGAGTACAAATGGGATTGATCGCATACTCAGCAATCTGTGGCCCATCTTTAATAATGAGGTAATCAACGCTGTCATTTGACAATCCCTTAACGAGAACAGGAATTCCAGGTTTTGTATTTGCTAACAGTGTATTAATATTAATTGGCTTGCTGTTTTCATCCAGTGCCAGAGATCCTGGAAGATAATTTTGACAACGCGAATTTTTCGGATATACAGCATTTACGGCTGCTATGAGGTACAGTAGCAACAACTAGCAAACCAGTTTCTTAAATGTTGAGGATTTATTAAGTCGAGTGCAACTGAGATTAGTTTATCAACCATTTC
>NZ_JACJSJ010000232.1 GCF_014698115.1 Nostoc sp. FACHB-973 | reverse complement strand
AGAAGGAAATAAAGATAAAGAAGGATTGAAAGTATTTTGAGTGATAAAAAAGTGAGAAAATGAGGAGAAAGCTTTCATAAATGAAACCGAAAAAAATGAATTCTCAAAAAGAATAACCAGTCATAAAAAATTTGGATCGCTTAGGAATAGTAGCGGGAATTGTTGATGAAATAGGAATAATAGAGAGAATCAATGACGTGCTAGGAACTGATACGAGAGAAAGAGTTAATGCAGGGGAAGTCGTCAAAGCAATTATTTTGAATGGACTTGGATTTGTTTCTAAACCATTGTATTTATTTTCACATTTTTTTGAAGATATTCCCTTATTTTTTAGAGGAGGGTCGGGAAATGAATCAGATAAAACTGTTTGTGGAAAAATTTTAGTAGAGTATTCTAAACAAATAGATTTTGAAAGCATTATGGTAGCTGATAGTGCTTTATATAGTGAGAATAATTTGAAATTGATGGACAACATAAAATAGATAAGTCGAGTGCCATTATCCATTAAAAAAGCTAAAAATTTGGTAAAAGCATTCTTGAGTGCAGAACTAAATAAAAGTGAAATAAAAGGATATAGCTATCAAGAAAAAAAAGTAACTTATGGAGGGATATAACAAAGATGGTTATTAGTAGAAAGTGAAGACAGAAAAAAAGCAGACCTGAAGAAATTAACATAGTCTTTTTGTGAAAAATCCAGAACGAGTATAGACAATGATGATGTTAATGGGATTGTGTCTTTTGGTTTATAATTTAGGACAAAGACAACTAAGAAGCTCTTTAAAACCGAAAAAGCCACAGTTAAAAATCAATTGAATAAACCAATGGAAGTTAATGGCAGAGCAAAACACGCCTCTGATTAACGAGTTACTGGAACAATTGGGACATCACCCAGACCTTGAAAATTGGCGACAAAAAGCTAAAATCCCTGCTGATATCGTCAAGCAAATATGTCTGACACTTAAAACTGACCCTCGCTTCATCGGTCAGCCTTCTCGGTTTTATGCCAGTGCGTAGACGCGAAGCGGCTTGCCGAAGGCATCGCATTGGTGAATTACACCTATAAATCATGGCTGGCGTTAATGAAGCGGTTGCAGTCACAACTCGATAGCAAAACCTACTGGCTGGAAATGCTCAGAAGTGATGCTGAATTAGTTAAAACCTGCGGTGCATCCTTGGATGGAATTCGCACTAAAGCAACTGAAATTTTGGCTCAAATTGCTCCAGTCGATACAATTGACACTCAACAGCCAAAGACCAGCAAAGTCAAAAAGAGCAAAAAGTCTGCACTTTCACAGACTGATGATGTGAAGCACGCACTTCAAACAAGCGATCGCAATGTATTTAACACCTTATTTGAAATTTACCGCAATACCGAAGATATCCTGACTCGTTGTGCCATTAGCTATTTACTCAAAAATGGCTGTAAAGTCACTGATAAAGAAGAAGACTGTGAAAAATTTACTCAACGCCGCCGTAAACTTGAGATTCAGATTGAACGCCTAAAAGAGCAATTAGAAGCACGAATTCCCAAAGGTCGAGATTTAACTAATACTAAGTGGTTGCAAACACTCTTCACTGCCATACACAACGTCCCTCAAAACGAAACCGAGGCGAAATCTTGGCAAAACAGCCTTTTAAGACAATCTAGTTCTGTACCGTTCCCAGTAGCTTACGAAGGCAGCGAAGAGATGACTTGGTTTCAAAACCAAAAGGGACGCATTTGTGTAAAATTTAACGGTATCAGCGAGCATACCTTTGAAGTATATTGCGATAGTAGGCAGCTACATTGGTTTAAACGCTTTTTAGAAGACCAACAAATCAAACGCAACAGTAAACATCAGCACTCCAGTAGTTTGTTCACTCTTCGCAGTGGTCGTATTGCTTGGCAGGAACAGGAAGGTAAAGGCGAACCCTGGAACGTTTACAATCTAACTCTCTACTGTTGTGTGGATACCCGCTTGTGGACAGCTGAAGGTACAGAACAAGTAAAGCAAGAAAGAGCAGAAGAAATCGCCAAAATCATCACCAGAACCGAAGCGAAAGGCAATCTCAACTCCAAACAAGAACTATTTATCAAGCGGAAAAACTCGACACTATCTAGAATCAACAACTCCTTTCCTCGTCCGAGTCAACCTTTGTACAAAGGTAAATCTCATATTTTGGTAGGTGTTAGCCTTGGTCTAAAGAAACCTGCAACAGTAGCAGTAGTGGACGGCATTACAGACAAAGTTATCACCTATCAAAGCATTAAACAGCTACTTGGGAATAATTACAAATTATTAAACAGACAGCAAAGAGAAAAACAAACTTTATCTCACAAACGCCAAATAGCCCAAATATTCGCTTCACCAAAACCATTTGAGGAATCGGAGTTGGGGGAGTACATAGATAGATTACTCGCTAAAAAAATTGTCGCCCTTGCTCAAACATACTCTGCTGGTAGTAAAGCTTTGCTAAATTTATGGTGGGTTGAAAGGTAAGGCAGAGGTCTGCCATTATAATAATGTGTCTAGTTTGTAGTTGTGACACATAATCTGTTAACAGTGACATCAATTTGTTAAACATGACATCAATCTGTTAACAGTGACAAATAATTAGTTAATGTACACTTAAGGCGGCACCCGGATTTGAACCGGGGGATGGAGGTTTTGCAGACCTCTGCCTTACCACTTGGCTATGCCGCCATACCCACGAGTTACTATCTTACCAATATTTTATCTAAATTTCCATCCTCTAACTGAATAAATTTTTTAACTTCTGACTAGGCCAGAAATTACACGCTAGCTGAGTGCAACAAATACATCATTAATCTCCCTAATGATGTATTTGAAATACCTAGTTAGTGGTTGTCTCATAACTATGACTGTGCGATGCCTGGGGCCGGCCGGTACACCATCGCAACTCATACACTATATTAAGCAAGTTATGAGTTTTAATTCCTAAACTCCTCATACCTTGACTTCATCAGCAAAACTATTCCAACGCAGAAAGTGAAATGGACCAGCTATAGAACCCCACAGACGTTCATCGGTATCAAAGTCCCTTCCCCGGTCGAGACTGAAAAATTCTTTAGCGTCAATCTCAAATTCGTTGTCAAGATAAGTATTTTTACCATCACGAACCACAATACAGCCTTTACCGGGTTCAACCCTACCTTTGAAACTGTGGCCTGTCCACTCTACAACCATGTTGCAACCTGACATTTTTTGTAGTTGGTCTAAAGATAAAACTTTTAGGCGTTCGGGGTCACGGGATGCGCCGTAAAATTTTTGTTCTTCCTTAACTGTGTAGTGTTCGATGACAATGTGGTTTTCTGCTTCAATCAAGTTCATGACCCGCATTCGGTAGGGTTGATTGAGCATAAAATCATAAGCTTGTTCGAGAAATAAACTTACTCCTGAGAACAATTCCCAGGGTAAAGGACGGATACAAACACGAATGTGTGCATAAAAAGGCGGATTTTCAAAAGCTTGTTCTTGATTGCTAAAGTCAGCTGCCATCCAGCGGGCTAAGGTGGCAATATCAGTAGAATGAGTCATTACAGACGATCAACCAATTGCTTAAAAATTATCTGGAAGTATTGTAGACCTTGTTAAGGGTAATAGGGAATGGGGAGTGGGGAGTGGGGAATAGGGATAATTGTTAATGTTTTATGCGTCAAACAAGTTGGCAGGGTTGAGAGCAGGAAATACGTAACTTATGGGAAATTAACATAAATACCAATTCGCCATGCCCTATGCCCCATACCCAATTCCCAATGCAACAAGGTAAAGTTACTATGCTACAGCGGTTAATTGTTATCGTTATTGCCAGTATATTTTTTAGTAGTTCTTTGACGCTAGCACAGAGTCAAAAGCCCAAACCACCAGATAAATTTCCTCCTAATCCGCTAGAATTTACTACACCCGATCCACTTTTACCACGATCGCCCAAGGATAAAAAGCCGTTAAGTCCTGAAGAACGGCAAAATTTAGAACCAGCATTAGATGAGTTAAACCAAGAAGCCGCGGCGAAACTCCAAGCAGGGGATCAGGTGGGGGCGTTTGAAATTTGGAACCGAGAACTCCGCTTGCGGCGCTTTTTGGGTTCATTAGCAGAGGTGCAAGCATTATCACGAGTCGGTGCGATCGCTTGGAATCGAAATGAACGCCAAGAAGTAATATATATTAGTCAACGATTGCAAGCAATCCAAAAACAAACCCAACAACAGAAAAAATCTAGCGAAATTGATTTAGAACTATGGCGATCGCTAGGTCAAGCTTACCAAAATCTGCGATCGCCTAAACCAGCTGTAGAAGCTTATAACCAAGTTTTGCTAGCAGTCCGACAACAAAAAGATACCGCAGTATTAGTAGAAACTCTCAAGACAATTGGAGAACTGCATCTAAGTTGGTTTGATTATCGCCAAGCTGCGCCAATCTACGAGGAATTGTTGAGTTTAGATACTTCCCAAGGGGAATCTGCAAACGAGGTAACATATCTGCAAAAATTAGCTGAGATTTACGAACAGACAGAACAACACCAGCAGTCATTAAATGTACTTAACAAACTTGCAGAAATTTACACTAATGAAAATAATCTGATTAAAATACCAGAATTAAAGCTGGCCATCGCCTCAGATTACGAATCTCTGGGTAAGACAGATCCTAATTTACTGCTAGAAGCTTTTAAAAATTATCAAGAAGCTTATACAACTGCTTGGCAATTGCAGGAATATGTTCGTGCTGGTGAAGCTTTGCAGAAGTTAATTGCGCTGTATCGTTCTCAAGGACAAATAGATGAGGCTTTAGAGGCTAGCCAAATTCTCATAGATACACAAACGCAGTCCGCCAACTTTTACACCGTGATGCAAGCTTACGATCAAATTGGACAATTGTATTTAGAACGCAAAGAATATCCTCAAGCACTAACAGCTTTTCAAAAAGGGTTAGAACTGGCGCAACAACTCAAACATCAAGAAGCATACTTTACTGAGCAAATTAAAAAACTACCGAAAGCAAATTTGTAACTGATATCTGCCATTAGCTTACTCTATTGTAGGCGATGTCTACGACGGGCTACGCCTACGCATTTATTTGTGTTAACGAGAAAAAGCGATCGCCGCAGTCTCAAGTATCATATACTGCCTTTACCTTATTATTACCACACTGCTTTTGTTCTCAATTCTGCTTCACAAACAAACGCTGTTATTAATATTTATTCCAATTTTGTTACTAAGTAAGTCGTGGAGAAAATTTATAACTATGTAACAAACAATTAAGGAGAAGAGTTAGAGTTAAATCTTATACGTTGTGTACTGTAATTTCCCTTCTCTGCTCTAGCTTGAA
>NZ_JACJSJ010000231.1 GCF_014698115.1 Nostoc sp. FACHB-973 | reverse complement strand
TTGGTGAAGCGCGTTAATCGACCGCACCGCTTGTGACAATGCACTCTGGTACTGGGACTCAAGCACGACATAGACCACCTTGATTAAATTACGTCCGCGTAAGTTATCAGGCGCAATGTGTCTAATGGTGGACTTGACGTGGGTGAACATGCTTCCTCGGCTCCTTTGATGCGTGTTCTCTAGTAGAAGTTCATAGCGGCTGATGCAGCCACAGTTGACTTCGTGATTATTGGGCAATATCAGTTTTTTATCAGAAAATGCTTGCCCAGAGGGCATTTTATCGTCTATCTGACACAATTCGATATAAAAAACGAAATATTTCTTCGTAATTATTGACTTTATATAAAAGTAATTACTCATATTATGTAAATTTTTTGTTACATAATATTGCATTTATAGTTGAATAACTATTTAACGATTTTATTGCAGTTACAAAACAAAACTTGCCTATGCTAACTAAATATTTTTTAGTCAGCATAGACAGACTTGAATTGCGTAGTTGCGACTTATACCAAGTAGCAGAGAGGTAGGGTTTCTTTCACGTTAAACTGAGAAATTATCAAAGAATACAGTTCAGTTGAAAACCGCTATAAAACTAGTAAAATCGAAAAATACTGGAGAGAATTATGAAAATTACTTATGACCCAGAAGTAGATATATTAAGAATTATATTGAGTGATGTACCCATAGAAGATAGTGACGAAGAAAAGCCAGGGGTAATTTTAGATTACGACGAAGATGGAAATATTATCGGGCTAGAAATATTAGACGCTTCCAAAAGAATCGATAATCCACGTTCTCTAGAGTATTCGATTTCTACATAATAGAGGCTTGAGAGGGTTAGCGTAGAGCTTTTCGTATCTTTGAAGCGCTCCTATTTTAACCACAGACACTAAGACACAAAGATAAAAATATCTACCCTTCCCGCACCATCCAAACCAGCATTCCCAGTAGTATTTCCACTGGCGGAACGGTATAATCATTCAAATCAATACTCAGAGTTTGCCCTTCTAATTTCAAAAATCGCCAAGCCGTACCACTGCTGACGCTGCCATAAATTGTCTTAATTGGTATATTATTAGTCTCATTGAATTTTTGTGCAGCAATCATTTCTGCTGCACATTGCCCTAAACCTGGTTTTAAATCACCTTTTTTTGCTTCAATAATCACGATAACAGGAGCTTCGATAAATATTTGTTCGGGTGAGCGGCTAATTAAAAAATCACACACTCCACTTAAGCCCAAATCCGGTGCAACCGTAAAATCTTCACCCGAAAAAAAGCTGACTTTGCGTTCGAGAATTTTCCGAACTTCTAGGAGGATAGGACTAATAATTAACTCCGAGCGGGCTTTTTCGGAACCAGTTGCTGTTGCTAGTGGTAGTCCTTCGCTTAATGCTTCTTTCAGATAAATACTAGGTTCTATGGACTGGGTTGCGGGTAAAAACCGTCCACTTTCAACCGTAGTTAAATTGAAGTCGCGTTTGACTTTTGAGAGTGAGAAATCGCTATAAGACATGATGATTTTGTGGGCAAAACCCATTATTTCACAGGTCACTTTTGGGAACTTCCTCACGAAATTCTATGACTAATTGCATAGTTTCCACTACTAAATCACGTAAATCCCGATTGAGCGCTACGGTACCTTGAGACCCAAACCAACGGTCAAAAATAGCGACATATCGCTCATTCCCATTGACGAATCCTTGCATGAACTTGACCAAAGAATAGTTGACTGTATCCAAGAATTTTGAGTTATTTTCTGGCACCATGCAAGCGATACCTTCTTGTGAATAGGGGCGAGGAGGTACGATCGCAAAAATATCTGGATTTTTTTGCTTTTGTAGCCATGCCTCTAAAATAATGCTATCGGATGAGAAACCATCAATAGTACCTTGTTGCAAAGCTGTGTATCCTTCTGCCCTAGTTTTAAAATACACCAGCTTAGCTTGGGGTTGTACACGAGCGATCGCCTGCTCATTTGTGGTTCCCGCTAGCACACCAATTTGCTTATCAATAAGGGATTCAGGGGAACCGAGATTACTTTCTTTCTTAACTAATAATTGGGTTCCAGTCACACCGTAGCTGACAGAAAAATCTACTTTTTTATCTCGTTGCCATGTAAAACTACTAGCATCACACACAATATCAACTTGTTGATTAACTATTTTAGGAATCCGCTCAGAGGGGCTAAGACCAACTAATTGCAGTTTAATTTTTTTTCCTAAGTCTTTTTCTAATTGCTCTTTAATCAGAGTCAGCATATCTACAGAATAGCCATTTAACTTTCCTTGACTATCCACATAGGCAAAAGGTAGCGCATCTCTACTAGTACCAGCTGTCAATACCCCTGTTCTGGCTACTTTTTGCATCACAGTCTCAGCAGCCACCATATTAGGCATGAGCGTTGCAAACATCAGACTTAAAATAGGAATAGCAATTTTTTTATACATAATCTTTAAGAGTAGGTCGTTTTTTCAAAAGTCAAATCTGATTTATATATCAAGCTTAAGAAGATATCACTATCGAGTACAGATCACAAAACATTGCGGTGTACTGATGTTGCAAAGTTGCCTGAAAATGACTCTGGGAGAAATTTGCAGACATTATCAAACATAGAGCAAATTATATCAGTTTAGTAACAAACCACAGGTCGATCGCTCGGTACAAACACAAAACCACTAGAATTACACTTGCGACGCACTGTAACGATCGCAATTGTGCCATTGCGGCGATCGCTCCCCTGAAATTGAATGACTCCCGTTACTCCTTTAACCGAAAATTGAGGCATTGTAAGTGTTTTTTGAATGCTGCTGTGGGTAGAATTTGGCGTCAAGGCTTTGCTTAATACCAATACTGCGTCGTAGCTGGTGGCGGTTCGCCAGGTAATATCACTTGAATCGATTTTCCAAAGTTTTTGAGCTTGGCGTACAAACCCAGAGTTAATATCGTTTATGGGATGCCATGCGATCGCAAATACCAAGCGTGGGATTTTTTGTAGCGACAGACCTTTATCTGGTTTGAGTAAATCAGAACTGTAGAGACTATCACCCGCAACAATCCAAGATTGGTTGAGATTCCACTGAATTACTTGTAAGGCATTGGGAATCGCATTATACAATCCTACTCCAGCATCTGGGATGAGGACAATCACCGTTGCACCTTGGCTTTTGGCTTGATTTAATGCTGTTTTGGCATCAAAGCGATCGCTGGCGAGATTGAAGGCTGGTTGATGGTCAATAACATTACCCAGAGACGATTTAGCCGCTTCTCGAAACGCCTGAGATAGAGAGTGGGCATACTCACTACCCTGGCTGTAAAAAATAGCAACTTTTTTCTGTTGTAATTCGGAGAATACGTAGGTTGCCATTTTTTGGGCGGTAATGCGATCGCTAGGGACAGTACGGAAGAAAAAATCACTTTTGAGGTTATCTGAAGTGCTGGTTGCAGAAACTAAAACTACGTGTGCTTGGGTATAAATTGGTAGGGCTTGTTTGGTGGCTTCGCTGCTGTAATGACCCAAAACAGCGAGTAAATCGGGATATTTCACCAACCGTTGAGCAGTTTTGCGGGCATTGTTTCCAGCTTTGCTATCGTCACGATTACTATCATCAGCGATAATCATCCGTAAGGGTTGACCGTTTTTCAGCGCCTCAGTCTGAGCCTGAGCAGCACCAGTGAGTATTTCTATACCTATGGCAGTACGACGTTCTAAGGGAACTGCAACTGCGATCGTGCGAATCTTATTTGCTGGAAATTGCAATTGAATTTTGGCGTTGTTGAGGTAAATTAAAGTTTCTGGATCTGAATCCTGATTGAAAGCAGTTTCAAATAGATGCACAGCGGACGAAAAATTTCTGTTGCGATATTGTTGAATAGCTAATTGCTTTGTTAGTGGAGGCTGACTATTTCCCCAATAGCTTGCAGGAATTAGAGTTTCTTCACCACAACTGAGGTGATCGTCTTCGATAAAATCGCAAGTCTGAGGCAATGTTATCTTTTCATAAACCGATTTGGCACCGACGAACAGCAAAACACCACAAGTCGCAGTCAGTAATAATTTTTGCCATTGCACCAATGAATACTTATCAATGTTCTCAATCTTTTCTAGAATGGCTTGAGCTGTTGGCGGACGTTTCTGTGGATGAGAATTCGTCATCGCCTGAATCAGATCAATAAATTTTTTCGGGGTTTGTTGATCCTTAATATACTTATACCAATTGGGTAAATCTTGACGGCGATCGCCAGCTGGATCGATACCTGTCATTAAATAGATAAAAGTCCGACCAAGAGCGTAGAAATCCGACTGAATAACAGCTTGTCCATCAAGTTGTTCAGGAGGAGTATATCCAATAGAATGAATCACCGTAACCGATTTCTCGTTGAAAATAGTTTGCGTCAACTGACGCGCCGTACCAAAATCAATTAAAATTAATTTTCCATCGGGGCGGAGCATAATATTTGACGGCTTAATATCTCGATGAAAAAAGCCATTTTCATGCACAAATTCCAGAATCCGTATTAGTTGCTTTAACCAATCTAAAGCTGTTTTATGGGATATTAAGCATTCATGGTGAGAAAGCCAATTCTCTAAATTTTCACCATCGACTTTCTCCATTACAAAACAGCGTAATTGGCGACCCGTATTCAAAACTAGAGGGAATAGGATTTCACCACTAGGTAAACCAGGATGCTGCAAATTTGTTAATATTGATGCTTCTTGTTGAAATAATCGCAGCAAATCCGGCGTAACTTCCTTCAGAGACTTGAGAACCTTCGGTGTATCTTGGACAAATAAATCTTCGATTTCAAATACTTCTGTATAGCTATATCTATCAACTTGCAGAGGATGCTTAATTCGGTAACGGTTTTGCAGTATAAGTGGCGTTTTACAGCTTTCACATACCGCACAATTATAGGAATTTTCTCGTTGCGAACAATCTGGATTGATGCAGTAGGCCATAAAGTTCCATCCGGCTTCAATTTTGTGTTGAGGTAGTGCTAATTACATACAACACATTCTTCCCTCTCAATTCCGGCTTTGTTGTTAACCGCAGTTAACATTGCATGATGTAAGGCAGCAGCTTTAGCTGGGTTTTCACTGATTTGTTGATAAAATTATCTCATCAAATAAGGATATGCAAAAATTGAGCGGATATTTCAATAAAAACCAGATTTTACGAACAATACTAGAATAGCTGCTACTAATTTCAAACCTTTCATTGTTGAATCTCCTAAAATATTAAGTATTGCAGAGGTTTTATTACTGCTCACAGCTATATATCTCTGAGTGTTGAGAGATTATGCAAAATGTGAGCTATGTGCGTTTAGCCTCCTAACTTTTTAGATCCCCCTAAATACCCCGATAAATTGGGCGACTTTAAGAGACTCTTAGCCCCCCCTTTTTAAGGGGGGTTGGGGGGATCTAA
>NZ_JACJSJ010000230.1 GCF_014698115.1 Nostoc sp. FACHB-973 | reverse complement strand
TTCAAGCTAGAGCAGAGAAGGGAAATTACAGTACACAACGTATAAGATTTAACTCTAACTCTTCTCCTTAATTGTTTGTTACATAGTTATAAATTTTCTCCACGACTTACTTATATACATTTGAGACTATTTTGCCCGTGTATTTTGTCTAAGTCCCACTAATAGGCGGACATTTGGATTGTACTAATTAATGATGATCTGATAAATTTAAAACAACAAGTAGCTGATATATATTATTAGTTAAAGTTGATTCCTAAACAGGTGAATGTCAGAGATGGAGTGTTAACAAAAGAACAATATGCTGCATTTTCACCAAAAATATAGAAGAAGAATTCAGAAGTCAGAATGGGCTACGCCCCGCTGCGCTAACAGAATTGATAATCTTCTGAAAAAAATCCAACTCCTAATTTATAGCAGTTGCCAACTAGGTTAGGAGGTAAATTGATGGTAAAAACTCTACAGCAAGAGACTTTCAAGCCTATTGCCTATTCCGTGGTAATGATGCCAAATTCTGAATTCTGAATCCTGAGTTCTGAATTCTTCTTGATAAATCAACTGACAATTTTGAAATTTTGAATCGGAGAATTAATTATGACTAATCCTACAGAATTACTGCGATCGCGTTACGGTGAAATTCCCTTCAATCCCGAAATTGAATGGAATGATTCTCTGACATCACTACTATCTCACCGTTCGATTCGTGCTTATCTATCCGATCCTTTACCAGGCGGAACTCTGGAGTTGCTAGTTGCAGCCGCCCAATCTGCATCTACTTCCTCGAATTTACAAACCTGGAGTGTGGTAGCAGTCGAAAGTCAAGAACGCAAAGATGAGTTATCCAAGCTAGCGGGAAATCAAGCACACATCCGACAAGCACCTTTATTTTTGGTGTGGTTAGCAGATTTAGCACGTCTGACTTACGTTGCTGACAGTCGCGGCATATCCCATGATGGTTTGGAATATTTGGAAATGTTTGTTATGGCAACGGTTGATGCCACATTGGCAGCCCAAAATGCCACAGTAGCAGCTGAGTCCCTGGGTTTGGGAACAGTATATATCGGTGGAATCCGCAACCACCCAGAAGAGGTAGCAGCAATCTTGAATTTGCCTTCTTCTGTGTATGCTGTATTTGGCTTGTGTGTAGGCTATCCGAATCCGGAAGTGAATGCTGCAATTAAGCCACGATTACCACAATCAGCTGTGCTGCACCGGGAAACTTATAAATTGGCAGAACAAGATGAAGCGATCGCTCATTACAATAACATTATCAAAGAGTTCTACACTGAACAACAGATGAATGTTGCTGGTGATTGGTCAGAACACTCATCCGGGCGGATTGCAACTGTCGAGTCATTGAGAGGACGCGATCGCTTGCGACAAGTTCTGAATAACCTGGGCTTCAAGTTACTGTAAACAAGAAACATCAAAATTATGGATTTGCAACTCCGTGGCAAAGTCGCCTTAGTAACAGCTGCTAGTAAAGGTTTGGGCAAAGCTACAGCAAGGCAATTTGCCCGTGAGGGTGCAAAAGTTGCCATCTGCGCCCGCAGTGAGTCAATTGACAAAGCTGCTGCGGAAATTACCAGTGAAACAGCTACAGAAGTGCTATCTCTGCGTGCAGATGTTACCAATCAACAAGATATTGAACGGGTAATTAATGCCACAGTGGAGAAATTTGGCGGGTTGGATATCCTCGTTACCAACGCCGGAGGCCCACCCGCTGGCACTTTTGATGATATTGATTTGGCAACTTGGGAAACTTCGCTTAACTTGACTTTGCTCAGTGTAGTCCGTTTGGTGAAGTACGCCTTACCTCATTTGCGCCAATCTACCGCACCAACGATTCTAACCATCACTTCAACCTCAACCAAACAACCAGTCCAAAACCTTGTATTGTCTAATTCCATTCGATTAGCGGTGATTGGTTTAACTAAAACTCTTAGTCAAGAATTGGGTAGCGATCAAATTCGCGTTAATAGCATTTTACCGGGTTGGACATATACAGAACGAGTAGAAGAATTAATCAACGCACAGATGACTAAAAGTGGCGAAACAAAAGAAGCAGAAATTGCCAAAATCAATGGGAAAATTCCTTTAGGTCGCATGGGGACACCAGAAGAGTTTGCCAATGTTGCGGTATTTTTGAGTTCGCCAGCAGCCTCATTTGTGAATGGAGTCATGTTGCAAGTAGATGGCGGAATTATTCAAGGAACATTTTGACGTGTTGTCGAAATATTGAATCATTCCTTGGCGATCGCGATCGTTGATTACCATTTCTGTAAATTTCCCTGTTGTGTACTCTGCAATCACACTGCGCCAAAATTTTTGAGCGACTGTATTTGTGGTAATTTGATAAATCTCCCACTTGCCACAAAATCGGTCGAAGACTTGAGAAGCAACCAATTTACCAATTCCTTGTTGCCTATATTTCCGTAAGATAAAAAACTCTGCAATAGAATATTGACTCTCTGGAATGTATGTGAACTGATTCACTAAAACAAATCCAGCAAGCTTTTTGCCTACTCGCACAATGAACGGGTAGCGATCGCCTTCAATCCAGTAATAATCAAGATAAGGGTATCCAAAGTAACCATGATCGTTGAGGTCTTGATCTTCAAACTCTGAAAAGTCATACTGATAAAGCTCCATCATCCGTTGGATGAGTGGTTTCTCATCGATTGAAGCAGATAACACCTCTACATACATAATCAATCGAGCAAAAACAATATTTCTTAATCATATTCAAGAGTAACTGCACAAGCGTTTACAGAGTTCTCTTGGCGTCAGGATATGATCTCAAAGACTCTATCTGCGATAATAAGCAACGTCTCTCTACAAGGATTTTGATATCATGCACAATCGTTTTCATGTATGAAATCAGCAACGCCCAAAATTTTATCTGAATGTTTTGGCATAATTTTACACCTGTGCATAACTGTGCATTTATCCTGGATTTCACACAATCGAAAACAGCGACATTAGAATCAAGTCAAATATTCATAACAGTAATTCGTTCACTATCATCAAGTTTGATTATAAATTTTCCCAGACAAAATATCAACTTATCTTGTATTTTTGATTTAAAATGTGTATATTACATTCCACTCAGAAACACAATAACATAAAAGAGAGCATCCCGATGCACAACCACCAATTATTTAATGCTAACATCGAGAACGATCGCGTTCTTTTAACTCCGAATGAAATTAAATCAAGATTACCATTAACTCAATCAGCAGAACAAACAGTTTTAAAGTATAGAGAGGAAATAGAAGATATTTTAGATTTTCGCGATCGCCGAAAATTCATCGTAGTTGGTCCCTGTTCAATCCACGATCCCAAAGCAGCGATCGAATATTCCCAAAGATTGAAAGTATTGGCCGAGAAAGTCCAAGATAAACTGCTACTAATTATGCGAGTTTACTTTGAAAAACCTAGAACAACTGTAGGCTGGAAAGGATTAATTAACGACCCAGATATGGATGATTCTTTTCATGTAGAAAATGGATTATTAATTGCACGCCAGCTATTATTACAAATTACAGAACTGGGTTTACCTGCTGGCACAGAAGCCCTAGACCCAATCATACCCCAATACATTAGTGAACTGATTACATGGTCTGCCATTGGCGCACGCACCACCGAATCACAAACTCATCGGGAAATGGCAAGCGGACTTTCCATGCCTGTGGGTTTTAAAAACGGCACCGACGGCAATATTCAAGTAGCTTTGAATGCCCTACAATCAGCTAGAAACCCTCATAATTTTCTGGGAATTAATCAAAACGGACAAGTCAGTGTATTTCAAACCAAAGGTAATGCCTACGGTCACGTTATTTTAAGAGGTGGTAATCAGCCCAACTTTGATGTAGCAAGCGTCAGCATAGTGGAAAATAAATTAAAAGAGGCAAATTTACCACCAAGAATTGTCATCGATTGTAGCCACGGCAATACAAATAAAGACTACAAATTACAAGCTGCCGTTTTGGAAAATATTATCGAGCAAATATTGGATGGTAACACATCAATAGTTGGCATGATGCTGGAATCAAATATATATGAAGGTAATCAACCAATGACAGGGAAACAAGAGGAATTAAAATATGGTGTTTCTGTAACTGACAAATGTATTAACTGGGAAGAAACAGAGAAAATTATTTTGGCCGCCCACGAAAAACTTAAGTAACTTGTTTACTAGACTGGAATCCAAATTAAGTATTCAAAAATTGTCTTCATGGGGGAGAGGAGAAAGAAAAATTTCTTCCTTACCTGCCTCATCCCCCGACGATTTTCTATTTTCTCTGCTTAGAGTGATAGAGCGTTAATCACGATTAAACAACCACAAAATTGTTGTTGGTTAATGACAACCCAGCAGTAAAGACAGCAAACTGTACCTGAGCAAATGCGCCTGCACTACCATCAGAGTCAAAGAACAATGCACCTGTAGTGGAGTTATAAATAAATCGCTCGGTGCTAGTGGTTGCAGATGTTCCGATTGTAAACTGACTAGCGGATATTACACCTGCTGATAAACCGCCACCAAAACCAGCACCCGACACCTGAATTAGTTCATTAGTCGCATTGAAGTTATAAATAGTATCAAGTCCTTCATTTAAACTACTGAAAACGAAGGTATCAATACCACTTCCTCCATAGAGGCTATCATTACCTTTGCCACCTGTGAGGATATCATTGCCACTGCCACCTTTGAGGATGTTCTTACCAGAAGCCCCAGACGCTGTGAGGGTATCATTACCATCACCACCGTCGAGTAGATTATCGCCTAATGAATTGTCAACATTCAAAGAATCGTCACCAGCACCACCCTTGAGCGTGTTATTGCCAAAAGAACGAGAGTAGTAGTAGTTGTAGTAAGTGTCGATGTACTGGTCGTTGTCGTAGTCAGAGTAGGAGCTAGAATCATCGTAGCCAGAGATGGAGAGAGTATCATTGCCATCGCCACCAGAGAGTAAATTATCGCCTGTTGAACCACTAGCACTCAAGGTATCGTTACCTGCACCACCATTGAGCGTGTTATTGCCAGATGAGCGAGAGTTGTATGTGGAATCAGAGTCACTGAAATAACCGTAATAATCTTCGTTTCCGTCTCTTATCTTTTGGCTGTAGTAGCCAGAGATGGAGAGAGTATCATTGCCATCGCCCCCAGAGAGTAAGTTATCGCCTGTTGAACCACTAGCGCTCAGGTTATCGTTACCTGCACCACCGTTGAGCGTGTTATTGCCAGAAGAGCGAGACTCGTCGTTAGAGCCGCCAGAATAGTTGTCAAATATTTCCAATTTGCCAGAGATGGAGAGAGTATCATTGCCATCGCCCCCAGAGAGTAAGTTATCGCCTTTTGAACCACTAGCACTCAAGGTATCATCACCTACACCACCGTTGAGGGTGTTATTGCCATATGACGAAGAGTCAGTAGAGGTGTAGTAGCTTTCAAATGAGTACTGGCGTTCACTGCCGGAGATGTTTAGAGAATCATTGCCATCGCCCCCAGAGAGTAAATTATCGCCTTTTGAACCCCCAGCACTCAAGGTATCGTCACCACCGCCACCGTTGAGAGTGTTACTGCCAGATGAGACAGAGTTGAAGTAGTCGTCGAGGTAAGTTGATTGGGAATAGCCAGAGATGGAGAGGGTATCATTGCCATCGCCACCAAAAAGGAGGTTATCCCCTGTTGAACCGCTAGCACTCAAGGTATCGTTACCAGCGCCACCGTTGAGGGTATTATTTCCTTTAGACAGGAGATTCTTCTCTTCTGTGTAGATTAGGCGGTAGTACTGGTAACCAGAGGCGAAGAGAGTATCATTGCCATCGCCTCCATCTAGGAGGTTATCGCC
>NZ_JACJSJ010000023.1 GCF_014698115.1 Nostoc sp. FACHB-973 | reverse complement strand
ATAACAGCGCATAGAAAGGCGATCGCTTCCTTGCCAGTGGCACAGGCGGAGGCGAAGTTGATTGCGCTGTGGTTGGAGGGAAAAGCAGAGTCATCTATCATCTCTTACCGACGCTACATTAGGCGATTTCTGGAATTTTTGGACAAACCCCTCAAAAAAGTGACTTATGAAGACTTGGTAGAATACGCCGCTGACTTTAGGGGCAATGCCCAAAGTACAAAGCGGATATACATTGCCGCAGCTAAAAGCTTGATTAGTTTCGCTCATAAAATTGGATATCTCCCTTTTAATGTGGGTATGGCGCTAAAACTCGGTGAACTGCCGGATGTAATCAACGAACGCTATCTCGATGAAGCTGATATTAAATTGTTGGTACGGGCAGCAAGTAAGCATTTAGCTGATGCGAAAACTCCTAAGCGACAGTACACAGCCCTACGTAATTTGTTAATTATCAAACTCCTGTATCAGGCAGGGTTACGGGCAAGTGAAATCTGTGATCTGACTTGGGGAGATTTGACACCCCGTGGCGACAGTGGTCAGGTGTATGTTCGTAAAGCCAAGGGCAGCAAAAATCGCACAATTCTCATTAAGCCGAAGCTGTGGGCGGAACTAATGGAGTTCAAAGGTCAAGCTTTACCAAAAGACGCAGTTTTCCGAAGTCAAAAAGGGGGACATCTCGACCGTCAAAACTTGCACCCGATTGTCAAAGCAATTGCACAAGAAGCTGGATTAAGCGAACTGGTTTCTGCTCACTGGTTACGTCATGCCCACGGTTCTCACGCCATTGAACGCGGGACTAATCCAGTGCTGGTGAAAGAAACTTTGGGTCATGCCAATTTAGCCATCACCGATCGCTATCTCAAGGCTAGACCGAATGACAGTAGCGCTTTGAACTTGATGGATCTTTGACATTTACACAAACTCTAAGATTTTAACCAGTGAGAATACAGCACAAATAAGAACCAGTGGCATCGATTGCTACTGGAAACTAAGCAGAAAAACTGCTTTCAAATGCCAAAGGGATTTTTCCCTAGCCAGCCCCCTCCATAGGCAACACTTCTTCCAAGAGCCATTCATAAAATTCAGGAACTTGAGATTCCACAAGTCGCAGTTCATTTGCCGCGATCACTTCAAGTTCCAGTACTGTCTCCCAGCGCAAATCACTCTGCCATCGCTTGAGAATGCCTTTAATTGCGTCCACTCCACGAGAAATGCCTCTTCGTAGTATTTCTACGCAGTGGAGTAGCGTAATGCGATCGGTCGGAGGCGACTCAAATTCGGTAGTATCCTCCCCTTGGCAATGGGAGTTCCCTATAGCATCAAGGGGGGGTGTGGATACGGGCTGCTGATTGGGGTTTACACTATACGCAGCAGGGGTTTGAGCAGCATAATAGGTTCGATTTTCTTTTTGATTACGCTTTTCCACGCGATGAGCAATTACATGCATTGCAAATTCTAATTCCTCTTTAGATAAAGAAAAAAGTTTCACCTGTTGCCCCCGTTTACCTTGCTTGCGGAAAGTCAGTTTTAGCCCCAGCTGCTCTAGCATTGTGGCCAGCAACCAAATAGGTTTACAGTCACTGGGAATAGTAAACCCAAGAATTGCTTTGACGTGAGCAGCACAATGTATAGCGATCGCTGTCATATTAACTAATTGAGTATCCGAGGCAGTAACTTCATCACCCCTTACTAAACGTTTAAGAATCTGATGCAGCCCCAGGTTAAATCTAGCCAGCCACCGTGCCGAGTAATTACCCCAGTCAATGCATAAAGGTAGATTGTCCCGCTCGGTGCGGTCTTTTTGGGTGACAATTGTTGGTGGGGTAGGATAACTTTGCCCAGTTTTGGGGTCAGTAAACGATTCTTCGGGTGGGGCTAAAATGGCCTCAAGTCCGGCTAAGGCTCTAATTAATCGACCACCTTTATCCATTTCTACGAGTGATTCGGTTACTTCGATGCCGTAAGAATCAGAAATGCGGAATTTTTCACATTCAAAAATTTCATTAGGGTCAAGGTAATCTTTGCTCTGACGGGCGCGGTACTCACTCAAAGTAATATTCTTAGCCCTGGCAACAGCCGAATTGTGGGCACTATCCAAAGCTTGTGCTGCTGCTTTTAGACTTTCAAGGGATTGAGGATCTGAATCATTTCCCACATATATAAATGTATTGCCCATTTCGGTGAGGAGCGATCGCAAATCATCACGCAGATTATTGAGAGAATAGTGGCGGTTAGCCATAATTTGGCAGTAAGCCTCAAGCGCCCAATCTTTCTCTGCGCCCCGCTTACCCGTTTCTCTGTCAATCCGCAACAGAAAAGCGGTCATTTCATTGGTTTGGAGCAAACGCTCTTTAATCTTGGATGCGTTTGTATCCTTGTAACCAAAGGGAGGACGCTTTGCCACCCAAATATGAAACGGGACTTTCGGGCGATAACGGTACAGTTGTTGAGCGCACTCAGTAGCAGTTTGGGAAACGCCGTGAAACACACCGAACACGCTTGCAAAATGATACTCCGAAATATCGACACCAGTACCGAGACTGGGAGAGGTGAACAAGGCATCAAAGTTTTTGACGGCGTTGGTGATATCTTTGATGAAAACGACATTCTCATCACTGCCAGAATTGTCTGAGTGAACCGACCAGATGCGCCATGAAGCCCTACGGGCCGGGCAAGGGGTAAGGGGTAAGGGGGAAAGGGTGGAGGAATCTGTTAATTCTTCCTTTTCCCCTTCCCCTTTAACATGCACCCCCACCTTTTCGTATTTGATAGTAAAGGATTTGTCGAGTTTTTTGATAAAACGCTTACTGTCACTTGCAACCATAACTTTCTCACCAAGCATCAGCGCTGCCGAGATTTGGGCGACTAGGGCGCTTGAATTATCCCCCTCGTACCAATAAATTGTGCGCGAAGCGTTTCGCCACTCGTTTTTAATGATGTAAGGTACTTCACCTTTTGGTCGCATTGCAAGAAAGAAGTCTACCGTTAAATCATCCATGTGTGCATCAGCGATGACGACCAGTGGCGCGCTGTATACTATATATTCCAGTACTTCAAGTATTGCTGCACGGTGTTGTTTGCAAGTATTACTGTGTAGTAGGTGAGTGAGGTATTGGCAGGCTTCATCTATAAATATGCAGCCGTAGGTGAGAGACTGAGTATTCAGCTTATGCAGGCTGTCAATAGTAATACTAAGGGCTTGAGCCTGGGCTAAACCTGTGTAACCCAAGTCTGAATACATCGCCGTCCGCAAGCGTTCAGCAAGATTGTTCAGCAAGTTAACCCGATGTCCATTGTTGAGGAACCGTGCGTTAGGATTTTGGTCACGCCACCAGCGCATGAGTTCAGTTTTGCCTGTACCCATGTCGCTCCAGAGTACGACTAATCCTGATTTTGGGAAATTGAAGGTAGGGGATTTCTTCGATTTGGATGAATCAACTCCGCCAGAATCCGTAGACTCCTTCTTTGGAGGATGTCCTTTTATAGATGGCGTGAAAAGTTGTTCCTTTTCAAGATCATAAAGCTCAGGCAAATTGCATTTTTCCTCAAGTTCAGGAATGCACAAAGCTTCAGAGAGATACAAGACATTAATAGTAACATCCGGCTGGTACTTGCTTAACCCCCATTTTTTAGCCCGATACGATCGCTTGTAATCAGCAAGTGATTTAGCATCATCGATGATTGCGCTCAGTAGAGCGTTAGCATCAACACCTTGACCAACCACGAAATCATCAACGCCTTTTTCTGGGCCTGGTAACAGCGCAACTTCACAAAAGCAACCTGCCGATTCGATTGCTTTTGCAGTGCGAACAGTGGCTTGAAACACCGACCACCTGGTTTTAGAAGAAGTTTCGTAGTCAAATAGTATAATGAACTTGCGCCCCGCCTGAGTCATTGGTACTAAGTCAGGATGCAACCGTTCATCAAAATCTTGTTTGCCCACGCGCCCGTTCCAAATTCCAGGGAGTGCGATCGCTACAAACCCCAAAGAGAGCAAGCAAGCGGCTTTCTTCTCACCCTCGCATAAGATAATGGGAATGTCTGGATGTTGTTTCACCCACTCCCAAAATATTAGCGGATTAAGCTTATCCAACAGGCGCAGCGCTAAAAGTGAATGATAGCGCTTGATTAAATAGCGTTTTGCAATCTTTTCCCAAATGGGGTTAGCAACATCAAAGTAGGTAACGCGGTTGGGGGTTTTGGGAGGTGACTCGTATTTAACAGGCTTCCCTTTTTCCCAATCAATGCGCGGGAAGTTGGGCTTAATCCGCCCCCATTCCATTGGGAGCCAATTATTCAACGGGTCAAGAGATTGAATCCATATCCCCCCTAGTAAGAGATGGTCATACTTCTTAACGTATGCATCTGTGACTCGACCGGCATTTTTGCGAGGGATTTTGTCGGAGATGAACAGGTAGTCGTAAATTGATTCTCCTTCCTTATGGAAGAAGCTGCGTGAAATCAACGCGGGATGAATGGCACTACCAACATATAACTCATGGTATTCACTAGGCGTGAGATTGTTTGGATATTCAGTTGGGTGTAATATCTGCTCAATTGATACCTTGCAATCTGGTTTAGGCTCGTTTGGCTCAAAGTTGCCACACTTAAAAGCATTTTTATTTGTATTCACATTCAATACCAATATTTTCCATCACAATCTGAGCGACATTGCACCTATGCCGCATTCATCAGTTATCAGTCATCAGTCATCAGTTATCAGTCATCAGTTATCAGTTATCAGCGATAATGACGGAGCATTTAAGTTGCATAAAAGCTCCCTCTGTACTGCGGGAGCAGAACCCGTAGGGTTGTCCTTACTACAAGGGAATCAAAGAAGGAAAAATGAATGACGATTAGCTTAACTGTTTACTGTTTACTGATAACTGATAACAGTTAAGCTGTTTTTTCGGGCTTTTGTGATTAAATCAGTCTCCTGGGTGGTAAGTTCGGCCCAGTAGTCTGCTTTTATCACCTCGTATTTTTCAGCCACAGCCCAAAACTCCTGCCATGTAAACTCAAGACGAGCAAGTACTTGCCTAATTTCCCTAACCGCCTGGGGTAATAGTTGTAATTGCTCCGTCCTTATTGCTAGCGCTTCTTTAGTGGGTTCACTCCCCAGAATTATCGCTGCCGCCTCGAGAGCTTGGGTATTGTTCATGGCAAGACTTAGGTTTTTCAAAGCCATACCCATGAGGCGCAGACATTCTTGGGCATTATCTTTGGGGGGTTCAACAGCTAGAGTTCGCAAGTCAATGGTTTTTTCTAACGCCTCTTTGACTTGCTTGTTCAACGCTTTGGTCGCTTGCTGGGTCATGGTATTTCCCCATTGTTGAGAAGGGCGTTCAAGTAGTGCGTGTTCTAGTTCCTGGATACGTTGGTGGAGTTGCTGATTCTCAATATCGAGTTTCCGTAACCCCTCCATCTCATCTAAACGCTGCTGCAACTGGATATTTTGCTCTTTCTGCTGCTTGTACAGGTTTTGCAAGGATTGGATTTGCTCACTTACCTGGGCTTCGGCTCTAGCCGACACTTCTGCTTGTAGCCCAATCCTCAATTCCTGCTCTAGGCGCTCTAACTCAAGCTTGTGTTGCTCTTTGAGTGCTGCTAAAGCTTCGGCATAAACTTTAGGATATGTACGCTCTGGTGACACAATTGCGGCATCCAAATCAGTGTTGTTTACCAGCAGCCTTTCACCATTGCCGAAGGTAACAATCTGCTGCGAATTATTCGGAGCCGAAGCCTCAATTACTCCTGATTCTCCATAACGGGGATGTGATGGTGAGGAAATTGTGACTTTCATGTTTTTGGGAACCAATGGTTCCTGATTTTTGGGAACCAATGGTTCCTGATGGAATGGCTTTCTTCCTCTTGGCAAGGGAGCAACAATATTAGCCGCAGCTGCGAAATCTGATTCACTAGGGTCTGGGTTTGATTCAAGAGCCAGTGTTATCGCAGCAATAAGTTTTTCTGGTTCTTTAGCTAACCTCAAAAGAGGACGGGCTTGGCGCTCATTTTTAATCTGTGACCCCAACTCCCCTGCTGCAACAATAACTTTTGATGCCCCTAAGAGTTGATTTATACGCCGATAGCCACCATATATATGCAATTCGCCTTGGCAATATTCTGAGAAGTTTTTGTACCCAGCGATTCTGTACATCCGCTCGTCATGCATGACGCGAACCTGCTCTACTGCTTGCAACTCAAATCGGTCAAGAGCAGCGAAGGTGTCTTTGATACTGCTGTTGAGATCATCGTAATGAAGTGCTCCTAAGCTTTCTTCTCTATCTAGTGTCAGCATAATTTGTACCCTGATGCTAGCCACCACGCACGAATAGTGTGGCGCACCACTATTGGAAACAGCAAACGCACACTAAAAGCTAATTCCACTCCTATAAAAAGTCTGACAATTTTCGCTCCAGCCAAGATATTGCTGAAATTCCCCTCTACTAGACCGCATACAAGATGTGTAATCTTACTATCTGACCCAATGCGCTCTACTACTGTGTCCTTAGGGGTTTTGCTATAAGTCATGATTTCGCCTCTGATAACTCGGTTTACAAGCTTCTGAGGGGGTTGTATCAGTTATCAGTCAATAGTTGATAGTTATCAAGGACTGTAAATTCCAACTGATAACTGGTAACTGGTAGCTGATAACTGTTATTCGCGCTGCTACTGCTTTTTGCTACGAAATTCGGGATATTTCTTAATCAAACTTAACTTTACCTAAAATTGATGAATTTCGACAGCAAAAACACACCACAAGGAATGGACTTTCCAAGCGGCAGACCCTATAATGGATCTGGTAGCGCGGTAAAAACTCTCGGACAATTTTAGTAGTCGCACCAGTGGCCAAACTTTAGCGACAACTTCTTTTGTTCCTTCGAGATCAAACCCGCTCTAGATCAATATGAAATTTGCAATACGCAGAAAGCGCGACTCCTTAGTGGCGCTTTCTGCGTTAAGTTGTCGTACTGTTGTATCTTCACCTCCATGCCTCCTTTCAATTAGCTTGATTTTACAGAAGTTCTGGTCGTTTTACTCAGTTGAGGTAAGAGCTTTCACTCAAATGTATTAGCAAAAGATATTTGGTTTAGGTTAAGATACCTAGACACAAGCTTTTCAAAACAAACCCATTGAGTTAATCAGTGATCAAAAATACCCGCAGGCGGTGTTCCTTGGTTGACGTTGGTCAACTTCTTTCATACTTTTATGCTCAAGCTAGACCGGATAATGTACTAGAGATGCGTTAAATCTCCCTATTAAGATGTAGCATTTAAATCATATAGCCTAGAAAGGTAATTTGAGAACCTAGATTCAGTTAATAATTGTGAATTTTGTAGACATTTTAAGTACTAAGGAGTAAAATATAACTGTATGTATACCTACTTACGTAAGGAAAAGTCGGCATGAATTCAAGCCAAGTTTTAGACGTAAAAAGAGTATTAGCTGTATTAGAAGAACAAGTGTTTCAATCTACGGGAAGGTATTTAACAGAAGTAGAAAAAGTTCTTATTAAGGGAGTTTGGGATAGTAAAGATTATAAAGAGATGGCAAATGATTCGGGGTATAACGCATACTATTTGCAGCAGAAAGTAGCTCCACCACTATGGAGTATGCTTTCAGTAATTATTGGTGATGGAGTGAAAGTAACAAAAATATCTTTGAAATCTATTTTGCTTAAACTAGCAAAGAACGATTATCTGAAGGAAGAGGTATCCAGACTGGATAACGATAGTTTCGTAGGCAATATTAGAATTTATGGGGAACTGCCTAAAATAAAATCTTTTTATGGACGAAAAGATGAAATTAACTATTTTAAGAAACAAATTACTCTATTTAAAGAGCGCTGTATAGTTTTTACTGGAGTTGGAGGAATAGGAAAAACTTTATTAGCGGCTAGATTGGTTGAAGAAATAATTTTTGATTCTTTAAGCAGTATATATGAATGTGTAATATGGAAAACAATTAATCATTCGTTGTCAATTGATGAGTTAGTCATTGATTTAAATAAAATTTTTGAGGTAGACATAGAAGCAAATGAAAATTCTTTTATAGATGGCATATCTTTACTATCAAAACAGCTTCATTTACATCGTTGTCTCCTAGTAATTGATGGATTTGAAAAGCTATTGTTAGCAGATGATTTTGGAAAAAGATTACAATATGAAAAATTCCTTTTAAGACTTACAGAAGGAAAGCATCAAAGCTGCATTATTATAACAAGTCAGTTGCCTTTAAAAGAATTTGCTTCTGTGACTACAAAACTACCTATTCGCTCTTTCAAATTAGAAGGTTTAGATATAAATACAGGAATACAGATATTACAAGAAAAAGGTTTAACTGGGCAGGAATGTAAGCGATTAGTTGAAAATTATCATGGCAATCCATCAAGTTTAGAAGCGTTGGCTGACAGAATTAATCGTTTTTTTGAAGGTAGTGTGAAAACCTTTTTTAGATATCAAACTACTATGATTGATCCTCAAATTGAAACAATGCTACATCAGCAATTTGGACAAGTTGGACTTTTAAGTAATCTTCAAAGGCAAATAATGATTTATTTGGCAGAAGAAATGTCAGAAAACTCGACTCCCATTCAATTCTCTAAACTCATTGATAATTTAAAAGACCGAGTAGATTTAAAGTTGTCAGTTTTTGAACTAATAACAGCAATAGAAGTTTTAGAACAACGCTCGTTAATTGAAATTGCTGGTAAATCAAACAAACGAGAAGCTAGTTATAGTTTACAAGCATCTATTAAGAAGTATATTTTAGTTGATCCATTGGGATTAGTGCATAAAATACCAGATACAATACAAACAAGGGAAGTTACCTTGTGGGCTACTGCATAAATCCTCTTTGCACCCAGCGTCATAATCCTGATAGCGCTGAAAATTGTTTAGCATGTGGAAATCCATTGATAATAAACGGGCGTATTCGTTTGCTGCGCCCGTTGCGTTCTTTGGAGCAAAATCCATATACTTATACAGATGTCTTTGAAATTGAGGATACTGGCACAGAAGAACATCCTCAGCCTCAAATAAGAGTAATGAAAGTATTAAGATGGATTGATGATTCTAAGTTAGTTGAGCTACTTAAAAGAGAATCACTCATATTACAAATCCTAGACCATCCTGGAATTCCCAAGTCTAATAGGGAAGATTATTTCACATTTAGACTGAATGATAATCTTCTAGAACTACATTGTCTAGTTATGCATAAATTTGAAGGAGAGAACTTAACTCAGTGGGTACAATCTTATGGACGAATTAGCCAAGAAATGGCTTATGAATGGTTATTGCAGTTGATGGAGATTCTTGATTTAGTTCATCGGTCTGGTTTCTTTCACAGAGATATCAAACCAGAAAACATTGTTCATCAACCCGATGGGAATTTAGCACTTGTTGACTTTGGTGGAGCAAGACAGCTTAGTAGAACCTACTTTGCGAAAGTTAGTACCAGTGGAGGAACTACTACAGGATTCGGTAATGGTTACGAAATAACTGCTGTTAGGACAGCTTGTTACTCTCCCTTAGAGCAAATTCATGGACAAGCTGTACCACAGTCAGACTTTTACGCTTTAGGTAGAACTTTTGTTTACTTAGTCACAGGTATTTCTTTAATTGAAATCAAAATGGACGAGCAGACAGGAAGACTAATTTGGAGAGATAAAGCACTTCACATAGATAAATTTCTGGCTGATTTACTTGATGATATGATGGCTCCTTTTGTTGGGCAGCGCCCACAAAGTACTCAAATAATAATACAGCGTTTGGAGCGCTTACCTAGTCAATCAAAGCTTAATCGAGTAATTAAATCAAAGCCGTTTCAACTTAGTGTGTTTGTATTAGGTTTATTAAGTATTGTTGGTTTGATATATGCATCACTACCTGTAGTAGCTAAATATTATTTAGATTCTGGGAAAAAAGCTTATAAAGAAAATAAATTTGACCAAGCTGAGAAGGATTTTAAAAAAGCAGTGGATTTGAATATTAGCTTAAAATACACAGTAGCAGATTATTTTTTAAATCAAGGTAAAGAAGCTTATAAAGAAAATAGGATTGCCGATGCTGAAAAAGACTTTCAAAGAGCAATAAAGTATGGACATAATTTAACTAATTCAGTCTCAAATTTTTACTTTGAGAAGGGTTTACAGCATCAAAATGACCCTAAAATTGCTAGAAATAATTACGAACTAGCTATAAAGTACAACCCGAAAGACGATACTGCGTATAATAATTTAGCAATTGCGTGTCAGCAGTTACATGACTATAATTGTGTTAACAAAACTTACGAAATAATTTTTAAGTTAAAACCTAACAAATGGGAATCACATTACGGATTAGGTGATTTTTATGATGGACAGGGAGAATATGATTTAGCAGAAAAGCAATATGAAATTGCTATTAGGAGTAGCGAGCAAGCTATGTTTGCTGTTGCGGCTTTAGCAAGATTGAAAAATAAAAAGGGGGATCATAGAGCAGCAGCTACTTTAGCTTTAAAAGGTTTGCAGAAAACTAACAATCGCGAATTACAAGCATCGTTGTATAAAGATTTAGGATGGGCAAGGTTAATGGAAAATAAGTTAACTGAAGCACAAAAATATCTAGAAAAAGCGACAAAGTTAGATAGCGAAAGAACAGATGCATATTGTTTGCTATCTCAAGTAGAAGAATCATTAGGTCAATTTAATTACGCCAGAGCTTATATAGATGCTTGTATCTTGACTAAATCTAGTCTACCAGAAGTGTTTCGCTGGAGACAAGAACTGCTAGATCGCATACTTGATAAATGATAAGATGCTCAAGCCATTTATGTTTGTAAAACAATGAAAAAGCTGATATTTTTTTTGGGAATGTGCTGTTTAACTTCTCTAATACTAATTCATCTACCATTGCTAGCAAATGTACCGCTCATAAGAGTAAGAAGAAATCAGGTTCATTGCGATCCACAAATGGGAAGGATAATAAGTAAAGGTAACAAGCACTTGTCAGCAGGGAGCTTAATTTGTAAGGGAGATAGGATAGAAGTTGTGAATGGTGATTATGTAGAATTTTTATGCTTTAGTTCTGGAAACATTTTAAAATTATCTAGTGGAACTATTCCTCTTGATAAATGTGTAGAACCTGACGAAGCCTTATCCACTTGCAATCCAACCAATACTAATGCGTGTCACATACGAAAAGGTGGCACAGAAGGGAGCGATGAGCCAACAATTATTTCTCCTTATAGCACATCAACATTGAATTCTCGTCCCGAAATAACTTGGAATGCTGTTAAGGGTGCTACTTCTTACAAAGTCAAAGTAAAAAGTTACGAGTTTGGGTGGGAAAAAGTTGTAAATGAAACTCGGCTTGCCTACCCAAGTGATGAAAAAGAATTTCAACCTGGAACTCCATATACAATAGATGTTTTTGCATATATTGATGGTGAAGCTTTTAGCTATGATGAAACGTTTTTGGACGTATTGTCTGTAGCCTCTCAAGAACAAATTGCACAAAAGATTAAACGCATCAAAGACTTAAGGCTACCTCCAGATGAAACTATTCTTGACGTAGATGCTATCTATATGGCAGAAAATCTTTTGAATGAAACAATTGAAATGTTAAAAACGGCAACAGCAACTGGTAGCCGAAATCCGACTCTTTACAGAGTACTGGGCGATCGCTATCTGAAGGCCAAGTTGCCAAATGAGGCTAAACCCGAATACCTGACGGCAGCTGAGTTAGCCAAAAGCAGTAAGAATTCCAAAGAGTTACAAAAAGCCCAATCAGGGCTAAAATTAGTGGAATTTTACAACCAGCTTCCAACCATGAGGAACCCACCCCAATAATAAGCCTTCTTATATTTAGGATTTGACAGCAAACTCAATTGCGCCTGACGTAGTGCTTCTGCTTTAGGCAAGCCATTGTTCAAACCTTTATAAAATTCTTGCATAAGCAAAGCGGTAGAATCGGCATCCACGCGCCACAAAGTAGCAACAGTACTACGCGCTCCTGCGGTAGCAGCCATTCCCGCAATACCCATCGCTGACTGCTTGTTGCCTTTAGCTGTTTCGCAAGCGCTGAGAACAAGTAACTCAATAGCATCTTGACTATTTTCAGTTTTACCTCTGATTAAGCTGTCAAAGTCTCTAATATTAATTAGCTTGTCATAGGCTACCAGTACTGTTTTCAGTGGGTCAGAACTGAATTGACCGTGGGTAGTAATATGTACAATAGGAAAATTATTTTGAGTTAGTTCTTCTTTGAACCTTTTAACGGTAAACTTCTTGTCTAACAAGGCGACTGACGATTTAGTTTGTTCTTCTACATTTTCTATTTCTTGTTTAGAGGGGAGTAAATTCTCCATATTTTTAGGTGCATTTGGATCTGTAGAACTGGGGCTAACTTTTGATAGTCCAGCTATTAAAGCTATCATCTGGTTTTGATGCAAGACTCTAGGTTGTCTAATTCTGGAACCTAAAGTTTCGGCAAGACTGTAACGCTCTATTAGATAATGTTTTCCATCATATAATAATGCCATTGGTATGCTTTGAAAAGATTTATCTAAAGTGAATACGAGTGTTCCTGATGTGGGTAGATATGTTTGAATTGGTGCAAATAGCTTTTCATAAATTCTTTGAGAGTAAGTAGTAATGCTACTTTCGTCAACCTCAGAAAAATTCTCATTTTGTAAAGCTTCTAAAAGATGATCTATCTGGGAACGAACTAGTTTAGATTCAACAGAATGATGGTGAAGTGAGCCATCTGTTGACTGAGCAATTACTTCTATAGTATCCCCTAAATCAATAATGTGAATTACTGTTGGGGCGCTATTGAGATTCTGAAGCTGATTCAAAGCAACAAGGTCAAGCTTGCCACATCTGAGAAAGTTTTCTAACCGTGCTATCTGCAACCCTTCGTTTATCTGTATTACTCTTTTTAAATCAGCATTAGGTGATGTTAAGAGCAATCGCATATAATTACGATATGTCGGCTCCATTTCCTCTTGAAAAGAGAATTGTAAATCTCCGTTAATTGACAAAAGACTATCACGGACTTCAGTCATGTTTGCGATCGCAGCCTTATAGTTTTGAATCGCTAACTCAGTTTTTCCCTGCTTTTGGTAAATTAGTCCTAACTGCTGCTGCCATTGGTAGGCGATATCTGAAGCCCGAATTGATTCAGCGAATCCTAAAGCTTTCTTAAAATATGCCTGTTTTTGTTCTGTTTGAGTTGATACTTTACCCAAAGTACCAAAACTATAAGATAACCATCGGATACTATTAATAGTTTCAGCCATTTTCAAGGCTAATTTAGTATATCGAATTGCTACCGATTTTAATTGTTCATCTGGAATCTGGCTGAGGTTATTAGCAAAATTTAACCGAGCATGAATAGATGGCTCAGGTGATAACTCCAAAAAAGCAGAATAATTTTCATCTATTTGATTTACTAATACTCTAATTTGTTGATTAACTTTCTGATGGAGGTTCACTTGATTTGGCTGATGACTGAGCCATTTTTCCAAACTGATCAGTAAAGTTAAGTGATTCAACTGAGCTTGCAGTTTAGCTGATTTGGAGATACTTGGTATGTTTTCTAGTATTTGGTAATACCAGAGTGATTTTTGCGCTTTTTGTGGAATAATATTAGCAATCTGTTCTCGGAAAAGTGGTTCCTCTATCCAAGAATATTTATCTTGCAATTGCTGATAAATTGACTGTTCGATATTACCCAGAGATAGATAAATCCCACTAATCTTTGATGAGGATACTTGTTTTGCTAGCGTTAATGTTTCTTGTAGAACTGTTTCCGATTCATTCAACTTACCTAAAATCCGCAAGACTTCTCCTAGATTCTGTAATCCAAGCAAGTTAACTGATGTTGGTTTCTGCTTACCGATTACTGCCGTCAGTTGCTCTTTTTGAGCAAGAGCAGGTTGCTGCAAAGTCGGATCGCAAATATCTAGATTTGTATTTAACTTTAAAGCTTCTAAAAGTGTATTGCAAGCTTGCTTATGTAATCCTAATGCTTGGAAAGCAAGGTTTTGATTAATCAGGCTTTCCGTAATGCCCTCTTGGTCGTTTAGTTGGCGATAAATTGTTGTAGATTCCTGCCAAGTTTTTAAAGCTTCAGTCGCCTGATCTAGAGCTAATTGTTCGTGACCTGATGAAGTTAGGGATGCCGCTTGATTTTTGAGAAATTCTTTTTCTTCTTTTACAGTCTGGGCAGGGGAAGATGATTGAATTACAATTATAGACAGCCCTAGAATGCCTGAAAAGAGATATTTAAAGTAACATTGAGGTGAGATCATTTTTATATCTTTTTATCACTGCGATACTGAAAAACAAGAACTTGCAGACAATGAAGTATTATCCGAGGCTGAGTTTGCTTGGTCTGTAGTCAAAATAAAATTTCCATGAGAATCCCGAATCAAAGCATTGGCTTCTATGATTTGTGTGGGTTGGTTACTGAAGAATGAATTGGAATTATGTGAATTATTAAAAGCTGGAACTGGAAGAGAGTTACTGTCCTCAACATTGTTATACATCAGATTGTTAGGCTTAGATTGTAGATTGCGAATACTACTAACTAGAAAATTACTTACTCCTGTGTCTGTTCGTGCCTGACAGACTGAGGTGATTTCAGGAGCTACTGAAATTCCTTCTGCTTTTAGTTGAGTAGTGTAAATGTTAGTATCAGCGATGTTGTACTTAACCGTACCATTAATTCCGTACCTAGAACTAGCTGTAATCAAGCTATCAGGGGAAAAGAAGAGTCCTTGAGCATTAATTGTGATATTTCCACCACGACCCTCAAAGGCATTTGCGGTGATGCTGCTGTTTTTTGAGCCAGATATTATATCTGCATTAATTGTGATATTACCCCCGTCGCCTTGATTATCTGCGGATGCGGTGATAGAGCTTTTGTTATTCAAAAGCAAATCTCTTGCATTCAATTGAATATCACCACCAACACCTGAAGCAGTAGAGGCAGTAATAGAACTTTTGTTATCTAAAAAAACAGAATCAGCATTGATTGTAAGCTTACCACCAGCAGTACTTGTTCCTTCATTCGTGATATTAACTTGCCCACCATTTGTTAGGCTCAAGTATCCAGTGTTAATATTTACTTCTCCAGGAGAGCCACTTGGCACTGGAGGAGAACCGAATATTTTTTGGGCGTTTGCACCTGCTTTGGTAGCAAATGAACTTACCGAACCACCACTTATTTCTATACTAGGAGCATTGACAGTAACTATTCCAGCAGAGCCACTTGCTAAAGCGGAAGAATCAACCATTGCCATATCTCCTACTACCAACCTTGGTGTGTTGATTGTTAAATCGCCAGCATTTCCCATACTGGTAGTTGAAGAAGATAAATAGCTAGGGACATAAGCTAGTCCAGAATTAATCAATTCTCTAGAGTTAATTAATTTGATAAAATTAGTTGCATTCACGATGACATTACCTCCAACGCCGTTTCCACGAGTTTGAGATGTGATTAATCCTCCGTCTTGAGCCAGTAACTGCCCTGTAGAAACTGTAATATTTCCTGACTTTCCAGAATTTAACGTGCTATTGGTGATGGCGCTCGTAATAAAAGGATTAGAAGTTAAAAACCCAAACAAATGTATAGATTCGGGGGCATTCACATTTACATTACCCCCATTAGCGGCACTATAAGCTCTAGTACCCATACCTGCTCCTCCCTCGATAACTACCTGTTTAGCGAAAACATTTATATTTCCACCACTGCCAAAACTTAGGGATTCAGTTCGCAAGAAGGTAACAAATTTTCCATCAATCGAGGCTCCGCTCAATTTCAGTAATTCGGTGGCATTGAAGTTAATGCTACCCGAAGATTGAGAACCTAAATTTTGGTTTAAAACCACTGATCCATCAGTCAAAGAGATGAGCTTTCCCTGTAAAGCAATAGAACCGCTACTATCCCCACTAGTATCCAGTAAAGACTTTTGAGATAAATTAATGTCTTTAAAAGAAGATACTCCTTCGTAACTCAGACTCAACTCTTGACTAATTGGAGTGAAGCTAACTAAACCAGAATTAAGAGCGCCTAACTCAATTCGTCCTTGCTTTGCTGTTAAAGTAGCACCATTTAAGGTAATATTCCCCCCTACTAAAGCTAAGGTTTTGCCTGGTTGTACCTCTAGACCAGTTGAGCCGTTGTTCCTAATATAAGGTGAAGTTATTGTACTTTGAGCAATTAATCCTTCACCTGTTCCGTGGACTTGAATTACACCTGAATCACTCCCGAACTGTAAACCAGTAGGCACACTAATAGTCAATAGTGGTTTTGTTTGGTTAGCATTTGCCCTGAACTCAAAACCATCAGCAAACTTAACAGTATTAGCAGTACTTGCCGAAAACGAGCCACCAATATCCAAACGTGCATTTTGTCCAAAGACAATCCCATTGGGATTGATAAAAAACAAGTTAGCTGTGCCGTTAGCTTTGAGCAACCCGTCTATGTTAGAAACTGATGAGCTGGTTACACGACTAAAAATATTCTGGATATTTTGAGCGTTGTTGAATAAAACCGTGCTGCCTGTAGGAATAGAAAACTGTTCAAAGCTATGGAACAAGTTACGTTCCTTGATAGTGCCTCCATCAATCACCCTGGTATTATTCTGTAGTGTAACAATAGAATTAGTAGGTAAAGTTTTATCTGGTATAATTTGTGCAACTAATGAGGATGAGGCTAGCAAGAAAAAAAAGATGCTGCCTTGAATACTCCATAAAACGCATTTGTTGTTCATACAAATTCCTTCAACTGATATTATCTGCACTAGTTGGGAACAGAAGAACTAATCTGCCCCTAACTATCACTTGGTTGCAGAGGATTTCATAACAATGCTTCCAGCACTTGATTAAAATTGTCGCAATGTACCTTTTGGTGATATTATTGCAACTTTTCATTTGACGAGTGACGGAACTGAATCTTGCTAAAGATGCAAAATTATTTTCTGAAAGTAAAAACATTATAAAAGTTGTATCAATACATATCTGAGAGATCTTCCTGATTTTGTCCTGGAAGTTAAGAGTCAAGTCTTTTGATTCATGAGAACATAATCTTAGAAAATCGCAACCTCTTGGAAACCTATGTTAAAACAAGGGTTTCAGCCCTGCCCAAAAAAAGTGTAATAAAATTGCATTGCTCCTGATTAATAACGTTCGTCTTAACATCACCTAAACTTGTTGCTTGAAATGCCCATTTAGACATACTTTTAGGTGAAACGGGTATTTAGCTCAAAAGAGTAATGTGGTAAGGGTTCTAAAAAACTTTGCGATTTTCTGAATGTTTAATACCTGACATCTGAAACTGAAACACCATCAAAGATTAAGTAATAGCATCATACTTGCTTGATAATTATTATATTTAAGTTCAGGTTAAAAATCAGGATTTTCATTTGTAAACTTTCAGGTTATTTGAGATTGTAGTAAGGATTAAAAAAACTTATTTACAGTTATGTATAAAATGTAACCTTATATTTTAGTTGCAAATTGAATCAAAACCAATAATAATACTTTTTTGAACACTGCTGTTTTTTCAATTGCTGTTTCTTTATTTAAATCAAATGTCTGAAATCAAAAACTTAGTTAGCTTATCTTCACGAATGATGGCGGTTGCTCGTGCTTTAGAAACTCAAAGACCTGATGGCTTGTTTGAAGATCCACTAGCAGCTATACTTGCTGGAGAAGACATGATTGCTGAGATTACACCAAAAGTTCAGCAGTTTGAAGATAAAGGCGCACCTATAATTCCTGTACGTACACGCTTTTTTGATGACTTTTTAATTTCACAAATTGCTGAAATTAGACAAGTTATTATTTTAGGTGCCGGAATGGATACTAGAGCTTTTCGCCTTCCTTGGCATCCCGATACACAAATATATGAACTCGATCAAAAAGAAGTAATTCAATACAAAGAATCTATATTAGAAAATCAATCTCCTAAGTGCCATCGCTGCGCTATTGGTATTGATATTAGAGAAGATTGGTCAGATTTACTGTTAATGAAAGGATACCAAAAAGAAGTTTCGAGTTTATGGTTAATGGAAGGATTTATTTATTATTTAAATGATTTAGAAGTACATCAATTATTAACAAAAATTTCTCATTTAAGTAATCCAGGTAGTTGGTTGTTAGCTGATTTTATCAGCTCATTTTTTATCCAACAAAAAACAGAAGGTTTATCAGAACATTGGAAATATGGATGCGATGATCCAGAGAAGTTATTTTCTGTTTACAATTGGGAAGCATCTGTTGTTCAAGCAGGTGATGAGGAAGCTAATTATGGACGTTTTACTCTTAAATTACCGCCTCGTAATGTTATCAATGCACCTCATTATTTTTTCGTCAAAGCGCTTTTAAATCTTTGACTTATCGGTAAACATTTCCAGAGTTGACTGAGGAAGAAGAAAGCTTACGCCTGCATCTAGAGCGCCGTTTGGAACGTGCATTTTTGGAAGCGGGTCAGGCACTGATGGAGTTGCGCGATGGGCTACGCCCCGCCGGATACTGTTGGCGAAACATTACTTAACATAAAAACGCTGATTTTACCATGTATTACATGGTGAGACTAGGTAACCTGCCTGTGTAATATACGGTAAGAAAAAATTTAAGTTAGCTGCGTCAATTATCAATAAACTAGAAGAAATACTTGTGGAGGTAGTATATGTGCTTACATCCTGAAGAAATTCCTCCTATTCCCGATGAAACGGTACGTGTGGCTAAGGCCGCATTTCCAAAAAGTAATTTATATATGCGCCTGCGCGACGAACTGGGAATCTTGTTTCAAGATGTTGACTTTGCATCTGTATATCCTCTAAGGGGGCAGTCAGCACAAGCACCTTGGCGACTAGCAATGATACTGATAATGCAATTCTTAGAAAACCTGTCTGATAGACAAGCAGCTTCTTCAGTACGAGCAAGGATTGATTGGAAATATGCTTTATCGTTAGAATTAACAGACTCAGGCTTTGATTTTAGTGTTTTAAGTGAATTCCGCTTAGCTTTCGTACCACAGATTGTTTAGTTTGTCCTGTGCGCTCCCAGTGTACTCGTGCAAAAACTCAGGCACGAGGCTTAACAATACAGGTGCAATCTGATTACGAAGCTCTCCAGAAAGCTAGAGAGCGGCAAAAAACTAAACAGTTTCAACAACAGTATGCACTGCGCTCCGGCATTGAAGGAACTATCTCTCAAGGAGTCCGAGCATTTGAACTGCGCGATTCTCGTTACATTGGGCTAGCGAAAACTCATCTACAGCATATTCTCACAGCTGCTGCTATTAATCTAAGTCGAGTTTTTGCGTGGTTGGAGAAGATACCAAGGGCTAAAACTCGCTCCTCACACTTTGCAAGGCTGGCAGACGCTACTGTGTGCTAGGCATACCCGTGATTACTTGTTGCTCAAACGTCAAGAAAAATGTCTCTTCTTCCGTGTAATACATGGTTAATTATCGCCTTTCTCGTTTAAACTTACGATGTAATACATGGTAAAGTTGATGTTCAAACGGGATATTCAAGGAAAGTTTGCGCTTAAGAATGATGACTATCGTGAAGTGCGCTCTTTGCGACTAACAGATGATACTTGGAAAGCTATTGGTATTGCTTCTGAATGTTTTGGCTTAACCCGTGCTGATTATTTAGAACACATTGTTAGGCATAATACTCTACCAAGTATTACACGGGAAAATTCCGAATTTTTAGCTGACACTCCACCAGAAACCGAACCCCAACCGAGTATTACACCGCAGAGTGAGTTTCATCGGACATCTGATAAGTCAGCACAACAGTTTGTTGGGTTAGCGATAGAGGAACTTGAAATTTTACGCGATGGCGTACCCGCCCGCTGGAAGCGATCGCATTTTGTCCCAACTGAAGTTAGGTAAGCAAGCTACTGGGTATAAAACTGCTCAGAAGGCTCTCAATCGTTTCATTATTGAACTAATCGGTTCAGTTTAGCCGTTTGGGGAATTCGCCAACGGTATCCCGCCGTAGGCGATCGCAGACTGTACCGTTCCACGCATCGTACTTTTGAGGAGTATTGCCGAGTTCGCCCTTGGCGTTGGCGAAGCCATCGCTTCAATTATAGTCGTGATGCGGTTTACTTGAAGATTTCGGCGACTGTGGTTTATGAGAATCTTCAAAAGTTTTTGCCGACCATTGGTCGGCAAATTTCAATGCCGACAAATGAACGACAATTGCGGTTTTTGGCGAAAGCAGAGTTGGAACCAGCTGTGCAAGCGGATGTATGGCAACAGGCAGTAGAGCAAGCTGGCAATAAGATTCCCTAGCGAGCGCATAGTGAAAGATGTTGTGGATAGGATACGCGAAAGCACGAAAGTACCCAATCCTTACTACGTTGGGGAGATATGCGTTCTCTTGCCAAAGGATAACCCAGACTTGAGAGGTAAAACAGGTTATTGGGGAGTGGTCAGCCATGTTGGCGAATACAGTTGTACAGTCCAAACCTGGGACGGCGACTATACCGTGAAGATTGAACACCTGAAATCACTGGAATTGCTTGATGAAGATTGCCAATTCATGCAACAGTTATGTATACGGTTGCGCCAGTTAAATCAAGTGACCAGCCGTGAAGAAGCTGTGGATTGGCTGTTGCAGGGGTTGGGGAAACAAGCTAAACCTTATTTATCTTCGTTGCAGGCAAAGCTGCTGGCGGCTGTTGAGAGAGAGTATAACCTGGTTTGGAAGCAGCAGAAGTGACGATACAGATAGTAAACAATAGGTTAATCCAACAAATACACAATGCAACAATGCAACAATTAACTCATTGTATGAAAGCGGTAAGCGATCGCTTCAGTTTCAAGCCGTTATTATGCAAACTACTAAGCGGCGAAAACACTTGTGCTGAACGGATTATTCCCGGCTTATTGAACGGATGGCTTAACGTGTATAAAAACAACAAGAATAGTAGATGATAATCATGCCTTGGAACCTAAAGCAATTATCCCAGTAATGCAAATCCAAGGGTCTATTTTTCTCATTTCAGTAAATTCACTGCAACAGTATTTATCTAGAAAGGTACATAAAAGTATAAGTTAACTTTCAGGAAAATTACGATGAATTTTACAGAGTCTATCAAAAATGAGCTAATTTCTTCAGGTATGATTGACCAAACTTTAAAGGTAGGAGATATTATTCCTAATTTCATTCTACCTAATGCTTTCAGCCAAGCAGTAGAATTACAAAAACTACTAGTTACTGGGCCTGTAGTTATTTCCTTTTTTCGAGGTTCTTGGTGTCCTTTCTGTAACTTAGAACTAGCAGGACTCCAACAAGCATTACCTGCAATTAAAACATTAGGAGCATCAATAATTGCTATTTCACCTCAAACTACTCGTCATACCATATCAACTGTAGAAAAACATGAACTAACTTATGAAGTATTGAGCGATCGCAGCAATATGATTGCTCGTCAATTTGGAATTGTGTTTCAAATCCCAGAGTATCTAAGACCTATATTAGAGTCAAAGGGTCATGTGTTACCTAGATACAATGGAGATGAGTCTTTTGAACTACCTATTCCAGCTACATTTGTAGTTGATCGAAACGGAAAAATCGTTTATGCTTTTGTTGATGCAGATTATACTAAACGGTTAGACCCAATTGAAATAGTGAGTATTCTAAGAAACATTCCTATAGTTAGCAAAAGCTAGTACAGTACGGCGTAAATAAACCACCCATTCCAAATCAATACACTCTTGGAGAGGCTACGCCTTAAGCGTAGCTATGCCGCAGGCTTTACGGCAAGCTCAGTAACCATGAAATGCTTATGCTGCATTCATTTTTAATTCTGTCCTGCGGTAGCAGTATATTAATTTTAGATTTCACTATTTTTTCCAATTCTTAGATACTATTCAGTTTTATACGATGCTCATCTCAGGATAATCTGTCACTCTAATAATTAAAATCAATCAGGAGTATTGAGAAAATATTTACTTATAAACTATCTGTCTGATTTGATGAGTTTCATTTAAAATTATCACAAAAGAGTTATCAAAGATATGCAAAACGCTAATCCCGGATTTCTCACCACATCTCGAATAAGGCTGCGCTTGAGCAGGGGAGCAGGTTCGCTAGTGGGAGCAGAGGAGAGTTCAACGTCCCAAGTTCAATCCCCTCTGCCCCTCTGCCTCTCAAGGTTGTGAGAAATGCGGGTAATCTACAAAAAGCGACATTTGGAGCAGGCTGTTTCTGGGGAGTTGAAGCAGCATTTCGTCAAATAAAAGGAGTAACTTCTACAGCAGTTGGTTACACTGGCGGACACTTTGAGAATCCAACCTACGAAGATGTCTGTAGAGGAAAAACTGGACACGCTGAGGTAGTGGAAGTGGAATACAATCCAGTAATAGTATCTTATAATGAACTGCTAAATGTGTTTTGGAATAAGCACAATCCCACAGCATCAAACCATCAGGAGCTAGATGTTGGTTATCAATATCGGTCAGTGATATTTTTCCACACACCAGAGCAGGAATTATTAGCAAGAGCCTCCAAGGAGCAGCTTGAAAATAGTTCTCGTTATCACAAAAATCCAATTGTGACGGAGATTGTAGCTGCATCACAATTCTATAGAGCGGAAGAGTATCATCAGCAATATCTGGACAAGCATGGACGAGCGTCTTACAGGATAGGTTAATCTTTCACTGGATTGAGGGGATCTTAAAAGCCGAATGCTGCAAATCCCCTTACTTGCTATACATATCAGGGAACTTTGCTTGAAGTTTAGCCAGCTTCGGCAAGTCATTTACTACCACATAGCGATCGCTCGGATGATGCACGATATAATTCTGATGGTATGCCGCAGCCTGATAAAAACCTTTCAAAGGATCTAATTTTGTCACAATCGGCTTGTCGAAGATTCGCGATTTGTTGAGTTGAGCGATATATTTTTGTGCAGTCTGTTTCTGCTCATCGTTAGCAAAAAAGATCGCCGAACGATATTGCTTACCTGAGTCTGGGCCTTGTCGATTCAACTGTGTTGGGTCATGGGCTACCAAAAAGTAGACCTTGAGAAGCTGGTTATATGATATTTTTGATGGATCATAGGTGATTTTTACGGATTCAGCATGATTAGTTAATCCAGCACTGACAAGTGTGTAGTCTGCGGTTCTTGCATCACCCTCAGAAAAGCCAGAAACAACATCAGAAACACCTAATAGATGCTCAAAAACCGCTTCCATTCCCCAGTAGCAGCCACCAGCGAAAACCGCTACTTGCTTTCCCTGCGGTGCAGCATTCGAGATATCAGTGGCGGGAGCAGAAAGCATCACACGAGATGCACCGTATAGGAGTATAAAAGTCAGCGAAATGATGGACAAGTTGCGTAATAACTGACGGGAGAGAGTAAAGTGATGAATTGACATGAGGTTGTGAACTCCTTTATTTAATAGACGAAGAACCGAGTTTATTCAGCTATTTTGTCATTAGATAGCAATCTTCAAACCCAACTCGGCGATAAAAACTTTGGGCAGAAGTATTTTTCTGCTTATAGATATTCATGAGTGGTAGGCTGACGTTGGCATAATATTAACCCGAACCAACCTTGGCGATCTGACCAGATTTGTAATGGCTGGAGTGCATGATTCTCTAAAACAGAAACTAAAGTTGGTAGATGAAACTTGCGGGATATTTCGGTACGAATTGTTTCTCCAGACTGGAGAGAAACCTGATAATCCAAAGCTTCTAGGACTGCGGTTTGATTTTTGAGACTTCGTAGATGCATTTCAATTTGGTGAGCTACTGGGTTGTAGAAAGCCCAATGTTCAAATTGGTTGACTTCAAAATTACCTTGAAAGCGTCGATTGAGATGGTGCAAAATATTTAAATTAAAAGCTGCTGTTATAGATTGGGAATCATTATAAGCTGCCTCGATAATTTCTATTGGCTTTTGCAAATCCACCCCAAATAAAAAGAATTCTCCTGGTTTCAATGCTAGTTGAATTTGAGTGAGAAAGTCGTTGCATTCTTGCTCATTTAAATTCCCTAGCGTACTCCCCAAAAAAATTAACATTCGATTCTCAAATTCAGCAGGTGGAAGCTGTGCTAGCGCTTGTTCATAAGTTCCTGCTAAACCGCAAAGTTTTAATTTCGGGTACTGATGAAGCAAATCTAAAGCAGTAGTTTGAAGAATTCCGGCACTAACATCAATGGGGAAATATTGCAGTTCTTGTTGAAATTGACTGTATGCATCTAACAACAGGCGAGTTTTGCGAGAACTACCACTACCTAGTTCTATCAAGGTACATAAACCTGTCATTTGGGCGATTTCTAGGGCAGATGTTTCTAAAATTGCTTGCTCGGTGCGAGTTGGATAGTATTCTGGCAGTTCACAAATTTGCTCAAATAGTTCTGAGCCTTGGTCATCGTATAAGTAACGGCATGGTAAGGTTTTAGGTTGATTGCTTAGTCCTTGAATGATATCTGTGTCTTCCTGAATTGATAGCTGAGATGAATGTAAATTAATCCAGCGAAAGCGAGAATCTTCTTTTTGTTGAATCCTCAATTTATTGCTCTCCTTAATTTATTTTTGGATTGAAAAAGAGGCAAGGGAGCAGGGGGGACAGAACAGAAAGGGGATTCGACACAACTCTTGGAGAGGCTGTACTCAGTGACCACCCCACCTGTTGCGCTCAATCCTGTAGGGTACGAGAACTACTTATAAGAAGTGGGGCACTCAGACTCATGTTCCGCTCTGCTTCACGGCTCTCGGTTGGGGTCATTTCCCCCTGCTCCCTGCCTCTTCGTTGAGGTATAGAAAAGCTCGATATGCAAACTTATAGCCCGATATCCTGTTATGAAAGCAGTGATTTAGGCGGATTTATGCTATGGCGATCGCCTTTTTATCCTGCTCAATTTTTGGTTCCTGATGTTGTGCTTTATATTCACCAAATTGCTGAATAAGTTGAGCAACTAGACCTGTCCATCCAGTCTGATGACTAGCGCCAATTCCGGCTCCATTATCGCCATGAAAATACTCATGGAATAAAATCAAATTTTGCCAGTGTGGGTCATTTTGAAACTTCTGTATCCCACCATAAACAGGACGTTGACCAGAGGCATTTTGCAAGAAAATTCTAGTTAATCTTTGAGATAATTCACATGCAACTTCCCAAAGTGTCATCATCTTACCAGAACCAGTAGGGCATTCCACCTTGAAATCATCGCCCAGATAATAATAGAATTTTTGCAGAGATTCAATTAGTAAGAAATTCACCGGAAACCAAATAGGGCCGCGCCAGTTAGAATTACCACCAAATAAACCACTGCTAGATTCAGCAGGTTCATAATCTACACGAAATTGTGAACCATTGACATCAAAAGTATAGGGATGTTCGGCATGAAATCTGGAAACTGCGCGAATACCGTAAGGGCTAAAAAACTCACTTTCATCAAGCATTTTTTGCAGAATACTTCTTAATTTATCCCGTGAAACAATTGCTAATAATCTTCTAGCACCAATTCCTTTTGTTTCCATACAAGCTACATTTTGCCGTAAGTCAGGACGGTTTTGGATAAACCATTCCAGCCGTTTCTTAAAGCCAGGAAGCATCTTTAAGGTTTCTGGTTCAATACTTTCAATCGCAAATAGGGGGATTAATCCCACCATTGACCGGACTTTTAAGGTAATCTGCCGTTCATGTAAATGTAGCACATCGTAGTAAAATCCATCTGATTCATTCCACAAACTGGCTTCCATTTCGCCAATTTTATTCATCGCATCGGCTATGTAGAGAAAATGCTCAAAAAACTTGGTGGCAATGTCTTCATAAACAGGATTGCTCTTGGCTAATTCGAGAGCGATCGCTAACATATTTAAACAGTACATACCCATCCAACTAGTACCATCAGATTGGTCAATATGTCCACCTGTAGGAAGGGCTGCACTGCGGTCAAATACGCCAATATTATCTAATCCTAAAAATCCTCCTTGAAAGACGTTATTCCCCTCAGCATCCTTACGATTTACCCACCAGGTGAAATTGAGCATCAGCTTTTGAAAAACTCGTTCTAAAAATTGTCGGTCTGTTCGCCCGTAAATCTTCTGTTCAATCTTATAAATGCGCCAAGTTGCCCAAGCATGAACAGGGGGATTAACATCACCAAATGCCCACTCATAAGCAGGGATTTGCCCATTAGGATGCATATACCATTCCCGTGTGAGAACATCTAATTGGTATTTTGCAAAATCCGGGTCAATCATTGCCAAAGGAATAGTATGAAATGCTAAATCCCAAGCCGCAAACCAGGGATATTCCCACTTATCAGGCATAGAGAGAATATCTTCATTGTAGAGATGGAACCACTCTTGATTTCTACCATTTTGCCGTTCTGGTGGGGGTGTTGGTGTGTTGCGATCGCCTTTCAACCAATTCTCTACAATATAATGATAAAATTGTTTACTCCACAGCATCCCAGCAAATGCTTGTCGTTGCACATTTCGCATATCTTCACTCAGAGGATATGGAGTAATGCGTTGATAAAATTCCTCAGCTTCTTGTTGTCGCTGACTAAAAATTACTTCAAATTCATTACCAAATGGCTCAACTAAATTTGGTGCATTACTGAGCCGCAATTTGATAGTTTTAGTTTCAGAGGCTCCAAGTGTTAATACATAATCAGCAGATGCTTTTGTACCGATTTTATCAGGATTTACTGCTGATTTTTGACCATTTACGATGTAGTCATTAATGCCATCTTTCACATAAACAGAGGTATTAGGAGAACCAAATAATCGCTGATAATTTGTCTCGTTGTCTGTAAAGAGAACCTCTGTTGCTTCCTGACAATACAGCCACCTATTTCCTAAACTTGGGTGAGATGCTTCAATGATATTGAAGCTACGATCTGATTTAATCTCTTTTAAAATCGGTTTATCTGCATCTCCATTCCAACACCAAGTATTGCGAAACCAGAGGGTAGGTAACAAGTGCAATGTCTTAGCTTCTATACCTTGGTTGACTATTGTTATTTGAATGAGAATATCTTCCGCAGAATGCTTGGCATACTCCACAAAAACATCAAAGTAGCGATTATCATCAAATACACCTGTATCTAGCAATTCAAATTCTGGCTCTTGACGATTTCGGCGTTGATTTTCTGCAACTAATTGAGAGTAGGGAAAGGCTGTTTGAGGATATTTATACAGCGCTTTCATATAGGAATGTGTGGGAGTGCTGTCTAAATAAAAGTAATATTCCTTAACATCTTCACCGTGATTACCTTCACTACCAGTTAGACCAAAAATTCTTTCTTTGAGAATAGAATCTTCACCATTCCAAAGAGCGATCGCAAAACAAAGCCGTTGATGATTATCAGAAATACCGAAAATCCCATCTTCACCCCAACGGTAGGCGCGAGAACGGGCTTGATCGTGGGTGAAATAGTCCCAGGCTGTACCGTTGGGGCTGTAGTCTTCGCGTACTGTTCCCCACTGGCGATCGCTTAAATAAGGCCCCCATCTGCGCCAATGGGCTATGTGATTTTGGGCTTCTGCTAATCTGATTTCTTCTTGGGTTGGAGTTGTCATCATCTCACCCTCTGCATATCTGCACTTTATTTTAATTAATTTGCTATATTGAGTATCACGTTTTTATCAAAGATGCAGCTGATATTTTGATTAAAATTTGCTAGGTGAATTGATAAATAAAAATCTAGAATAAACTCAGGAAAAATTCATATTAGTTTTTATTATCAAAATCAATGATCATTCGATACTATCTGCCCGTCAGCGTTCAAGATGATGCAAGTATTGCATTGATATGTCGCCGCACAAGATATTTTTGTTGATCTGCGGAGAACTGCTCAGGACAAATAACAACACCAGTGCCAATGCCATCCACAAGGGCGATAAGTGCATTGGCTTCGAGGGTTAAATCAAGATCGGCTCGAATCAGCTTGGCTTTTTGTAAGTCAGCTAACTCTTGACAAATAATCTGCCGTAGAAGGTCATAGCGTTTTCGGTGTTCCTGAACAAGGCGATCGCGCCCAATAGAATAGCCCAAAAATGCCACCCAAACCTTCCAATCAGCTTTGTCAATGTCCTCCAGAGGTAGAGCTACAAAAATCATTTGTGCTAGTCTGTCAATTCCTTGCTGTCCCTCGGCACAGATTTTCATGTCCTCTAGGACGTTTTCAAACACCTGTTCAAGGGCAAATAAGGTGAGTTCTTCTTTATCTCGAAAGTAATGGGTAACAACCCCAGTCGAAGAACCAAGTTCTTGCGCGATCGCCCGCATACTGGCACGATCCAATCCTTCACGGACAATCACCCGCCATGCTGCTTTAGTGACTTCAATACGGCGATCGTCATAACTCATAGCTCTCCTCGGTTTACAGCAACATGAAACAAGTATCTTGACATCTTATCACAACAGTTGTTATGTTTTAATGCGACATAACAACTGTTGTAATATTTCCTTCAAAGGCTAACTTGTTTTACACACACGGAGTTTGCGATGATTCGACCGACCATACCCAATGACACAACCGCGCTGATTGCCTTAGCCGATGCAACCGGACTGTTCCAACCGAATCAACTTGAGGAACTTGGCGAAATGCTGTCCGATTACTTCGGTGGTATCAACGACAGCCATTCTCTACGAGACGCCAAAGCCGAACGCTTTTGGATTACCGACGACGACAACGGGGCGGTGGGGGTCGCTTACTGTGAGATGGAACGGATGACTGATGAAACGTGGAATCTACAGTTGATTGCTATCCGACCCGACCGCCAAGGACAAGGACGTGGTGCAACCCTGCTACGCTACGTTGAGCAAACATTGATGGCACGCGGCGGGCGTGTGCTGCTGGTGGAAACTTCGGGTACGCCGGACTTCGAGCGCACACGAGCTTTCTACCGCAAGTGCGGTTATGAAGAGGAAGCACGGATACGCGACTTCTATCAAGCGGGCGCTGACAAAATTGTTTACCGCAAGGCGCTGTCTGCTTAAGAGCAGTAAGCTTCTGAAAGTTCTAAAGCACTTCACGGGAAAGTCCTAAGTTGACTGAGATAACTTGCACAATTTCATATCTCCTCTAATAAAATTTTGTATCGATATTAAGCCTGATAGATAATATGCTTGATATTAGAGGAATTTATTAAATATCTAACACCAATTTTGCAGTTCCAGGTTGAGAAATACAAATTAACACCGAACCCTTATCAGTTGTTGCAGTTGGTTCTTCTTGGTAAGCAACTACACCTTCACTGATTTTACACATACAAGTACCGCAAACACCTACACGACAACTAAAAGGTGGATTAATATCATTGGCTTCGGCAAATTCTAGGATAGTGCCATCATTAGGTTGCCATGTCAAAGTTTTGCCGGATTTGGCAAAGACAATTTCTGCAAATTTTTCATCTCCAGTTGCAGTTTGAGTTTGTTTCTCAGACACACTTTTCATCGGTTTACCAAAAGATTCAAAGAATACTCTACTGTCAGGTACTCCCGATTCCTTCAACCCTTGCATTATGGACTGCATAAAAGATGGAGAACCACACAAAAAATACTCAGCTTCTTCTCTTACTAACTCTTGAATCAGAGCAGCATCAACATAACCAACACTGTGGTATTTACCTCTATCTTCAGATGTAGGACGACTATAGCGAAAATGCACATTCAGATTATGATTTTGTCGAGAAATTTCCCTCACTTCATCTCGAAAAGCATGGAATTTACCGTCTCTAGCACCATGTACAAACCAAATAGGACGAGTAGGATTAAGAAGACTACAAGCTTTAGCCATACTAATCATTGGCGTAATTCCCACACCATTGCTAATCAACACTGCGGGGATCGATTTCTGCACATCTAAAACAAATTTACCGTTTGGTGGTTTTGCTAGAATTACTGAACCTTCTTGAATGCGATCGTGCATAAAATTAGATGCTATACCGGGAATAACATCTAATCCATTCGGTGCAGGTTCCCGCTTAATTGAGAGGCGATAGTATTCACAGTTTTCAGGATAATCTGAAAGTGAGTAAGTACGAATTACAGGCTTATCCTGTCCAGGTATATCAAGTTTGATGGTTAAAAATTGGCCTGGTTGAAAGTTGGGAATTTCCCCTTTATCTTCAGGTTGTAAATAGAAAGAAGTAATTTCTTCGCTCTCTTTAACCTTACGAACAACAACAAAATTTCGCCAATCTTGCCAAACATGATTATCTGATGTTTTGAGGTCTGGAGTAGATTTATTTCCACTTGCTTTGCTTGTATAAACTAAGCCAAATACTGCACCACTAGCTACTCCAAACAGTGAGGAATAGACACCAAATTGATAGGCAGATTTAGCTTTGGCATTGGTTACTCCAATTACAACAGCAGCAGATAAGGTGATTACTGAACCAACTGTAGCTGCTGCGGCTATACTTCTGACTAATGGATTCTTAATTCTTCCCAGACTTTCTAGCATCGTTGTCTCCTGTCTAATACTTTTAGTGATGTTGGACTATATCTGCGAAGATTCAGCAGGTGGAGGAATAATTTCAAGACCATACCTCGGAGCCGCAGTCAAAACTTTTTCGATGTCTGCGGGACTAACAGTAGGTGATGAAATCCTCTCTGAAACTGGCACACCTACTTTTATGAAAAACTTCTCTAATCCTGCCGGCGTTACCCAGCACAATAATTTTGCTGGCTCTAAACTGATGTTTGTAAACCTGTGAAGTTGACCTTTAGGAGAATGGAGAAAGGTTCCAGGAGTTGCTAAAACTATTTGCTCATCAAGCTGAAATTCTAATTCTCCCTCTTGAATATAAAAAGCTTCATTTTCGTGACTATGTATATGGGGAGGTGTACCGCTTTGTGGTTGAACGATAATTTCAACTAGAGCGTAGGCTTGACTAGTATCTTCACCTACTGCCTTGAAAGTGTATAAATCTCCAAGCACCCAATAAGAAGAACCTTGTCCTGGTTGCTGTAATACTCCTTGGAAATTAACTGTCATGGTGATTTCCTCGTTATCATTTACTGTATTGATTATGGATTAGGTAACTTGTCGCTTAACAACCATCTTTTATCTACTTCTGGGTGACGATAGCCACAGCGAAAGATACAGCGTTTGTTGTTGTGGTGATGGAGTTTAGCGCATCTTACAGCCCTTTTTCCTTTCAGTCTGATATAAAGTTCGGCTGCTAAGAGCATCCCTAAGAGTGGTGCAGTGAAATAAACCCAGATGGCTGTCCAATTGTGAGATGGAATTGCCGATGCTAGGGTACGGGCTGGATTCATGCTCGTACCTGACAATGGTGCTTCTACCGTGATGTAAGTTGCAATCATTACTCCTGCAAATATGCCTGTAAATGGTGCTAGTTTGGGGTTATTGGATGCAAACAAAATCATCAGCATTACTCCAAAAGAAATCACCAGTTCAGCCAAAAATGCCACACCTGCACCACCCGCACCGGGAATTGTGACAATATAATTTATAGATGGATTGGTAACTGCATCTCTAAACACCACCACAGCAAACAGCAATCCTAGCAATCCACCTATAAAGTGAGCCAGGATGTAAAAAATAACATCCCACGGTTGAATTTTGCCGAGACGAAAGAAAGTTAAGGTGACAACCGGATTGAGATGTGCGCCTGATTGTTTACCCCAAGGAGAATAAATAATACAAATAGCGATTAATCCCATCGCCACACCAATGATAAACCGTCGTAAAAGTGGGTCAGAAATTGCTTGTGGAATTGGTGAAGCTGGATGTTGTAACAAGGTAGTCACTACCACCGCAGAAATTAGAAATATCCCCAGTCCCGCAGCTTCCATTAAATATTCTGGATAATGTTTCCGTAGTGTCTGCATCATAATAATTCGTAATTCTTAATGGGCTACGCCCCGCTACGCCCCGCTACGCTAACGTAATTCGTAATTATTATTGCTCTCGATAGTTCCAAGGTAGTAGGGTGCGTTATGGATATTAGTTCTAACGCACTGAAAATCTTGGATTGTGCGTAAGAGAGTGACATAATTACAAAACTTTATTGATTTTCCCGGTTTTCTAGAAGCCTAGAACACCGATTCAGTATTCAGAGTTATGACGAAAAATCTCGGTTTATTTGGCTTGTAACAAGAAAAATTTGGTTTTAAAAGGCGTAAAAATTGGATGTCTCAGTCTCGTTTTTTATTACTGAATCGGTGTTCTAGAGTCAAGCAAAATTGGAACTTAAGTAACTGGGGTAGCTTTCACCTCACCAGTCTGGACATTACGACTTACTTGCAGGACGGTATCCATTGCATCTGCACCCATCCGCGCAGCTATTTCCGGGCAGGGTTTACTGGCATAGGTGTTAACTTGGATATTATCTTTCTTCTCTAGGCTGACTTCTTGTCGCCCATATTTTAGGACAGTTGACATCCAAACCAATTCGTCCATAAACTTTTCCATGCGGCGAATGTAGGTTGGTTTATCAATCAAATTACCCGACTCATCAAATAGTTTTTGAACGTTGCTAAAGTTGAGGTCATAGAAAATAGTCATTAGCCCCAACTCCCGCATCACAGGTAAGAGGTTTTGGATTACCCTTGTACCACCAAAGGGGCCTGCGGAAACGCCACACAGTCCAACGGCTTTATGAATATATTCTTTAAGGCAGGTGTCAAGAATGTGTTTAAGTAAACCTGGATAACCGTGGTTGTACTCTGGTACAACGATAATTAATCCATCTGCCCGTTCCATAGTTCCAGAAAATTGAGGGTCTTTGAGTGGTTCACCTGCATCATCATTAGCGATCGCTATATTTCTAATATCGATCAGTTCGGTTTCTAGGCGATCGCGTTCTGCAACCTGCTCAACGATAAATTTAGCAACGTGTTCACTTTGGCGACCTTGACGAGAAGTACCAAGGATAACTGGAATAAATAAGGATGAATCTGACATAGTTTTTCTCCCTACTGTTCTTGATAGTTCCAAAGTAGTCCACCATCCACAAAGAAGGTGCTACCTGTAATGTAGTCAGCATCGTCAGAAGCCAGAAACGCTACTAAAGAAGCAATATCTTGCGGTTGACCCAAGCGACCAAGCGGAATATTTTTTAATAACGCACCCAACTTTTCTGGGTCATTCAACAGCTTAGTATTAATCGGAGTTTCTATTGCTCCTGGCGCAACATTATTAATTGTGATCCCCAAAGCACCCAACTCAACAGCTAAGTTACGAGCGAGCATTTTCATTCCACCTTTGCTAACACAGTAAGCTGTGAAATTGGGAAATGGTAGTTCTTCGTGTACCGAGCTAATATTAATAATTTTTCCCGTTCTTTTAGTTTCAATCAGGTGTTGTACAAAGGCTTGAGTAGCAAAGAAAACACCTTTTAAATTGACATTCATTACAGCGTCATAATCTGCTTCTGTGACATCCCAAAATGGTGCGTGTTTTTCAATGCCAGCATTATTTACCAAAATATCTAGCTTGCCGAAATGGTTAATACTTTCTGCAATCAATTGACGCACTTCATCGACACTACCCAAATCTGCTTGAACTGTATAACCATGAGATTTGGGACACTGAGCTATATGACAATTACCACCAATCGCTTCCACCTTTGCTAAAGTATCTTCTGCTCCTTCTGGGTGAGAACGATAGTTAATTACCACATTTGCCCCTGCTTGAGCTAGACCAAGAACAATTCCCTGTCCAATTCCTTGACTGCTCCCAGTTACTAGGGCAACTTTTCCTTCTAGTTTCATAAACTTTCTCCTGGTGATTGATTTTTCTGTTGTTGGTTAATATTTACTGACTCAAACTAGCAGCGCCAAAAGTAGCATTAAACTTGCGACACCAGATAGCGGCAGATTTATAGTCTGCTAAATTGATATTTTGAGGAATAGCATAAGTTTGAGCGCCACTATATTTTTGTAACGGAGCTAGGATAAAATAATCTCCGTTTTTTAAAGGATACGATGGTGGCTTAGTTGAATTAATTACGTTATCTGAACGATGCAAAATTACTACTAAATCTGGCCCTGATTCAGAAGTTTTAAATGACTCATCAAGCTCTAGAAATGATTTGCCGTCTTTAGTGGTAATACTAACTTTCCCTTGAGTTTTTTGTTCTCCAGAAACAAATGTGCCTGACTTCATAGCAGTTGAATTTGGAGATTGTGCTGACTTGGCTAACGGTTTCGCCTGAGTTGAAGACACGGGAACAGAGGCATTCACAGCTATAGGACTTTCATTAGTCTGGTTCTTTGAGACTTCGCGGACGCAGCCAACCATGACAAGAGAAGACAAGCCCAGTATTAATAAATATCTTAATTTCATAATTTCAATTCCTCAATGCCTCAATCAGCAATATAGCTCTTGGCTTGAACTTTAAACTGATTATTGCTTAAATAATTTATCTAAGAATTATGAATAGATAAGGATTGATATCTAAAAAACTGATATTTTCCTTAGAAACTTCTTACAGATTTCTCAGCAAAATTTAAATTTTTATCTTACAAGTGATTAAATGTAAAAAAATATACGCCAGTTTGTCAGATATGCTTTTTCAAATCTATAGCCAGCCAGATATAGAGCAAAACTTCTGTATGGGCACAAGACCTTGTGTCCCTTCTGACTTCTACTATAACTGTGTCATTGTGAATAAAGCAGACTAAAGTCAAGTTATCATAAGGCTATACCCGGATTTCTCACAAACTCTGAGAAAAATGGTGTAATAAATTGTTAGAATGTATATATGGTAAGTATTTCAGCAGTTATAAAGCATGACCCAACAAGCTTCGCGATCGCTCCCAAAACAGTTCAGATTTGAACAGCCAAAATCACCCCCAGTCGTAGTTAATTTCAACGGGGGACAGGTAACATCTGATGCGGGGTTAAGCTTAATTGCGGAACTAGACCGAAAACTGCAAATAACATCACGATTAGCAGGATGTTTCCAAGATTACCGTCAAGCAAACCGAATGTTGCATCCAATAAAAAGCTTAATTGCACAACGGATATACGGGTTAATCATGGGATATGAAGATTTAAACGACCATGAAGAGTTACGTCATGATCCGATGTTTGCTTTAGCATTAAAAAAAAGAATTGGATTAGAGAATGAGCCAGCAAAATTGGCCGGGAAAAGTACATTAAATCGGCTGGAACATTGTCCTGAAGATGTAGAACAAGGAGCAGATAGCCGTTACCATAAAATTGGACATTGTTCATCAGAAATTGAAAGTCTATTTGTGAAAATATTTCTAGAATCTTACGACAAAGAACCACGAAAAATTATTTTAGACTTGGATGTAACTGATGATTTAGTACATGGTAATCAGGAGCAAGTTTTCTTCAATACTTATTACGCAGGATACTGTTACGCTCCACAAAATATTTTTTGTGGTAAACATTTATTGGCAGCCAAACTACGTCCTTCTAATGTAGACCCAGCATTTGGGGCGTTAGAAGAATTGCAGAGGGTCATTAAACAAATACGTCAACAATGGCAGAATGTCGAAATTTTAGTACGAGCAGATAGTGCCTATTCCAGAGACGATATCATGACATGGTGTGAGTCACAGACTGGGGTTGACTACGTTTTTGGATTGGCGCAAAATAGTCGTCGAGGTAGATGACTACCACGACTAAAAATAGAGCCTCGCTTGAGTATGAGCAGAAATTATCAACAGTAGTTTCATTTTTAGAAACTGTATTTAAGGCAGATGAACAACTTCCGTCTCTTGGTTCTGACTTGATTGATAACTCAATTTGGTATAAGTCGTTAGACTATCAAACCCGTGAATCTTGGAGTCGTAGTCGTCGTGTTGTTTGTAAGGTTGAGTATGGAGTAAAGGGGACTAATATTCGTTTTATTGTCACTTCAATTCCTACGAATAAGATAGCTCCAGGTGAACTTTATACCCAGAAATATTGTCCGAGAGGTGAGATGGAAAATCGCTTTAAGGAACAACAACTGGAACTTTTTAGTGATAGAACCAGTACCCACACATTCGCGGGGAATCAATTACGTTTATGGTTCTCTTCTATAGCTTACGTTTTGATGAATGCATTGCGGTCACAATGTTTAGCAAAGACGGAATTAGAAACCGCTCAAGTCGGAACTATTCGTACCAAATTATTAAAACTCGGAGCGCTGATTACTGTCAGCGCACGGCGAATTTTAATTGCGATTAGTAGCTCAAGTCCTTCCAAACATATTTTTGCTGCTGCTTACAGATGCTTAAAAATGCTCCCGAATACTGCTTAATATAAACTCAAATTGTATTGAATTTCTCATAATTAATAATACTTTGGACTTGGTTTGATCTAAGTCTGGTAAAAAAAATGCTTATTTTTCTGAACAAAGCATTTTGTTTTCAGTATAAAGATAAATATAGTGATTATTCTAGCTTCATAAGTACTGGCTTATACTTAATTTTTACACCACATAAATTTGAATTCATGATGTATCAAAAAAATGTCTTATATCAGGTCATGTAAATTGATTTTTTATTGTTTGTGAGAAATGCGGGTTCATGTGTGCCATTTTCCTCCAGGCACAAGTAAATGGAATAAGATTGAGCATCGCTTGTTTTGTCACATTACCCAAAACTGGCGAGGTAGACCATTGACCAGCTTGCAAGTTGTGATTAATCTAATTCGCAATACTACCACCATACAAGGGTTAGAAGTTGAGGCTAGATTAGATCCAAATCTCTACAAAACAGGAATCAAAGTTACAGACCAACAGCTTGATACTATTGCAATCGAACGAAATTCTTTTCATGGTGAGTGGAACTATATTATAAAACCCAAAGTAGCCACTTAATTGTTCAAGTTATTTTTACATAACTCCTAAGGCGCGGACGATGAGAGTGATAACTAAAATAGCTATGCAGACTTGGATAAGTTTTTCCACTGTTGGGTCTTTTAGCCAGTGTTGAATTATACTTATAAAGTCCATTGCAACCAACCCTGATAATTTGTTTTGATAATAAACATCATTCAAGATAGGCATCTGAAGAATAATTTGACGATGCGTCTTGAGGTAAATAGTGTTGTGGTTGTGTAGATTGCAGCACCTGAAGTTGATTGTTTGCTTCTGTTAGTTGACGATTGAGGTCTTCAATATCGTCGGTCTGTTGTTCGATTTTCCGCATGAGTTCAGACCTTTTTCTCATACCTTTGATGGCTGAAAATAATGAGATGATGAAGCCAAATAACACGCCAAAACTAAAGGTAAGCAGAAGTATTAGCGCCATTGACAAGTCTAGCGATCGCCACACTAAAAATTGTACTGCTACCGGGGCTGAGTTTTGCAGTGCGAAAGTCACAGCTGCGATTGCGATCGCTAATGCTAATAAAGTCAGTATTCGCATGGTATATCTCCACCAATTAATTTAGTTTAGTATTATTGCTGAGTTTCCGCAGATTCTTTGCCATTTGATGGATTTAATGGACTGTCGAGGGAGGAAAGGCGAAATCCCGGTGCTTTGTACCTTTGCATAAGTAATTTTCAGGAATGGTAATTTGATTACCATCCCGAATTGCTGAATAATGGGGAGAGGATTTGAGGCTGTGGAAGACGATTAAAACTGTCAAAATATTGTTAATTGGCGATCGCTTACTATGAGACATACGCTTATTCCTTCCCATCTGCTCTGTCATAGTTTGTTTGCAAAAAAGGTGACAGTTCTTTATTTAATTTACCTGCGCGGACAAACTCAGCATAAGTATCAGCTTCAATTGCCAGCAGTTCCCCTCGCAGTTCTTCGGTTGAAAATTCTTGCAAATTTGGGTATTCATCAAGTAACTTGTCAATTTCTTGTTGCAAACAGGTAATTTCGCTTGAAAGCAGCGTCTTCTGGTAGCGATAAAACTCTGGCTCAATTCCCGGACGCTTTTGCGTTGTTTCTAAATATTCCAGCGCCCGTTGGAGAGCGACTTGACGGGCAATTGCTTCGGTGTATTTTTGACGTAGCGGTTGCGAACCTAAAAGTTGGAGTTTCTCTAACAATGGTTGGATGGTTAAGCCTTGTACTAACAGTGTAAATAAAACTACTCCAAATACAGTGGCAATAATTTCTTCCCTTTGGGGGAGTATGGCTGGTACACTCAAGGCCAGGGCGATGGAGACAGAGCCGCGTAGCCCACCCCACGTCAATACAGTTTGTTCAGATAAAGGAATTTGGGATTTAGCTAACCAGTTGCTAAGACTACTTAAAGCATAAATAGATACTGCCCGTCCCACAATCATAGCTGCGATCGTCACTGCAATAGTTTTTAGGTTATCTCCTAAGACAGCAAAGCGAATTTGATCGCCAATTAAGAGAAAAACAATCGAATTTACAAAAAAAGCGAGAAATTCCCAAAATTCAGTAACAATAATCCGTGTGCGCGGGTTCATCCCAATGCGTGAGCCAAAGTTGCCTAAAATTAAAGCTGTGGTGACAACTCCAATCACTCCAGAACCACCCAAATATTCTGTTATTAGGTAAGTGCTGTAGGCAGAAACCAGGGTAAGAGATTGTTCTACTAATGGTAAGTCGAAACGTTGTGTTAGATAGGAAATACCAAACCCAATTAGTCCTCCAACGCTGATACCAATGCCTACTACTTGAAAAAATTCTAATAAAGCAGACTGTAAATCAAGTTTGGCAGTACCTAACGGCAGAGCAACTAATAAGCCAAAAGCCACAACAGCCATACCATCATTAAATAAACTTTCTCCTTCCATCAGCGTTCTTAGACGTTTGCTTGCTCCTAGTTCCCGAAATAGAGCCGTTACCGAAACTGGATCGGTTGCTGATAGACTAGCTCCAACTAATAGAGCAATGCTTAGTTCAAGTCCAGCGAATTGATGAAGACCGAGTGCTACTCCAGCAATAGAAATTATTACCCCAACTATTGCATACAGACAAATCGGTAACAAATCCCGCTTTAAGTCTGACCATTTCAAGTTCCAAGCAGCTTCAAACAGCAGTGGCGGTAAGAAAATCATCAGAATCAATTCAGGAGAGAGATTAACCAATCGCACATTTACGAATGCTAATCCTAATCCCACTATGACCAGTAATAGTGTATAAGGAATGCGGCGCAACCAACTAAAAATTTGTGGTAGTGTAGCAACACCCAATGAGACAGATAGTACTAGTAAAAATTGCTTGAGTTGTTCTGCAATTACGACTTCACCCGTGGTAGAATCTAAGACCATAAGGGGATTGCAGTTAAATAGAATATTTAGCATCAATAAAAATAGAGAGATTATCAAACCTCCAACATCTTACCCTGATAAATACTGTACTTATAGCGGTTCCAATTCAGATGCGCTACAACATTATATCGTGGGATGTAGGGGCACGGCAGTCAACTTAACCTTAAAAGGGCGGTTAGAAACCGCACGCCAGATGCTACCCTGCGGGTTTCGCGTTAGCGGTACAAGTCGGCGTAGCCGCCCAAAGCACTGGCTCGTCTACACAGACGAAACCCGCCTGTGCGGGTTAAAAACATTAATTTTCTCTTAGTCTGCGCCGGCGGACGAGAGTTTGTGTAGCCACTATCAGAAACGACGACGCACAGGTGGTATACTACTGCGTAAAGCTTGCCACGTCAGCGCTCCTACTCTACCATCACCAACTATTCTGTGCGATCGCTGAAATGCTACTACTGCTCTAGTGGTTCTAGGGCCATAGATACCATCAATAGATCCGTTATAAAATCCTAAATATTGCAGGACAGCTTGCACATCTCTCACAGGCTGTCCACGAGATGCAGGTGTAAGATAGGGAGCTTTCACAGGAGAGTATTTTGAAAGTCTACGTTGAATTGAGGTATTATTATTCGCCTGTGCTGTAACACGTGCAAAACTAAAGGGTAACATCTCCAAAAGCAATACAGAGATTAAGCCCAATGGTAAAATTATTGAGCGCATCAATCGAATATTCATTACCTTGTATCTTCTCCAAAATTTATTATCAACTAACTTAAATGTTGAATTTTTTCCTCATACACAGTATTGTTTAAACCGCCACCTTTATAAGCATTTTGAGGATGAATTGTACTTTTTAAGGCAGTAATGCGTTCGTCGAAGACGTTGGCGAAGCTATCGCTGGTTGCAGGATGAGTACTCAAAAATGTCGGTACTAAAAACTGGTTGAGTAACTTTTCCATGAATAAAGAATTTGACATACAACGCTTCCGGCTATTATCCAATATAGTTTTTCTCCTTGCCCTTCTCCTATCATCGCTTTCAGCTTTTAGGATGTACCTCATAGCTACCGGAAGTACTGTAAGCTTATTCAGGGTATGCAGTTTCAGCAACTAAAATAGGTCTGTTGCCGTACTTACCTTCTAACTCTCTTTTTACATTTAGATCCCAAGTAAAGCCATAGTCTCGCTCAATTTCAGCAACAACAAAAGGACGAACTTCACCTGTTATAAATACTGTCTGGTTCTGATTTATTGCGACTTTAGGTGGTGCTTTTAATAAGACTAGCAAATCTTCCCCACCAAATAATTGATTTTCATGTAGAGTTAGTAAAACCGGACTGCGGATATTTTCTACTTTCCCCGTAACTGCAACTCTACGGCGATAGTATTGTTCGGGATGTTGTGTTATTTGACCAGGTTGGGGCGCTAATACAATGTATCGAGCAATAATTGCAGGTTTATTGATATAATCTTTGTAAGATTTGTCATCTATATTGAGATTAAATTCTTGCTCAATTTTGGGAATTACTAAATTACGAACCTGACCAGTAACTTGGACTTTGATATTTTGATCAGATGGTAGATCGAAAGGCGCACCTGAAGCATTGACAACTACAAGAGGATCGCCACGAAAGAACCGTGCATCACTAACCGTAAATGAACTCAAACCAACTTTCTCAATTACTCTGCTTTTAATCGTCGCAGAGTTACCAATAAATTCCTTAGTGTTCTCAGTAATTTCCGATGTATTAGTGATAGTTGCTTTTGCATTAAAAAGACTACAACTTCTCGCTACCATAGCGATCGCTACCAGGAAAACTAATACCCCTACTTTACTCAGCGCTTGTAGGAAATCTCCCCTTTGAGGATTGTCATTTCTTGCCATTCTTTTTATCTGTTTTGAGGCTATTTATGAAAAGTTTTCCTGATAGACAACGCTGTAGAATACCTTATTGTGGAATTGCTGAGGGATATACGTCTGTTGCAACTAGCACAGGTTTATTCTTGTACTCCACCTCTAGCTGCTTTTCTAAGGTTAAATCCCATTTAAGATCGTAATCCCGTTTTAGGTCAGCAATAACAAACGGACGCAACACACCCGTAACTGCAACTTTCTCGCCTTTATTGACAGTTGCTTTTGGAGTACCGGCACGGATTACTAACAAATCCTGTCCACCAAATAATTTATCTTCATCTAAGGTGAAGGAGCTAGCATTTCTAATGTTTTCCACTTCACCGGTCACTGCCAGATTTTTACCATAATATAGTTGAGGATTTGTGGTAAGTTCACCTGGTTTAGGAGCAAGTGCAATTGATTGAGCGATAATTGCAGGTTGGGTTTCGTACTCTTTGTACAAGTTTGGATCTAAGCCCAAGTTGTAATCTCGATTAATATCTGCGATCGCAAGCTTACGAACTGGCCCTGTTGCTTGAATTGGTGTATTTGGGTCAGTAGGCAAAGTGAAAGTTTTACCCGAAGCATTTACAACTAAAATTGGTTTAGCACTAAAAAATTGCTTATCGGCAATTGTGAAAGTTGACGGCCCCAATTTTTTGACGGGTATACTTCTAATTGTTACAGTTTTACCAATTAGTTCGTTTGTATTGTTTGCAACTTCTTTTGTAGTCACATTACCTTCTGGTACTGCTGCCTCTCGCTCTGAGTTGTTTGTACAAGCTCCAAGCAGCACTATCGATAGTGCTAGAGCAATAGCTCCTTTATAACTTTGCTTAGTTTTAATAATGTCGATCATTTCAAAATTTTGGTTGATTGATATCAAGTTCAGATGATGAATTCTTATGCAAACATCTCTACGCTTTTACGTCAGTCTTATTGAAAAATCTTCAACTGAACCTGATATTTTTGGATTACTACAAATCAAAAGTTTTGTGGTAATTCAGCATTTTAAAGCTCTCAAAATTCATGCGGTGAGCTATCTTAATTCAAGAAGACCTGACCATCTTTTTGAATTCTTAATACACCTTGATTGTCATCGAATTTGGTTGTTTCATCTAACGAAACTGCAAGTGTCCCATTAGACGTAGACGTGGGGATAACTTTTAGCAGTCCACCGTCTTGACGCACCACAGTAATACTGATAGGTGTTGGTAAGTTTCGTAGGACAAACTCTTGTCCACCTGCAAGATATCGAGCTTGTGTCTGACCAATTGCTTGATAAGAAATACCGGCATTAGTGTTATTTTTCAATTTCACGTCAACTGTACCTGCTGTTGGTGTAATAGTTGCGTAGACACGAAGTGGCTTGTCGTCAGACATTGCACTTTGCCGACTTTCTGGAAAAGGTGTTTGTATAACAGAGCCTCTTCCATTCATAGGATAGACAGGAACAACAACACCTTGAGAACCACTAGTTCGCTGTTGTCTTTCAAATCTTAAAGTTGCAGCATTAGGCGGACATCCTGCTGGAGCTAAAACTCGATCTCGGTGTGGTTCTTCATAGAAGATACTAGGACAAGGATTAACTTGGGAAATTCGCAGCTGTGCTACTGCTGATTGAGTAATTGCAGAGAAACCCATTAACAAAGTTCCAACAAATGTTCCAACTAATCCAACCCCTTTTAAAGAAGAATGATTTAAATTGTACATAATTACCTCCTGATAATTTTATCTTTGTTTGTTGTTTGACAATAATGATAGATATCTAGTGAAGAACGAAAAAATACTTTAGGTTAATATTTCCATAGCAATAGCGGGCAAAATCAAATTAATCATGAGTTTATTACTCTTCTAACCAATAGAGTAGACCCAGAGAAGTAACTCCTCCAAAAAAGTGAGCGCCAATCATATTAATGTTTGCAAACATTACAAAAATATCTAGCGAACGAATGACATTTTCTGCTTGATAAATTGCAACACCTTGAGGCTGTGCTACTGCTTTACCCAATATAATTGCAACTGTCGTTTCCGAAGCAATAAAAGCTATTAATAACCCTACCAAACTCACCAGCAATCCAATTCGTAAATTTTGAATTACATCTTCCTTTTTGGGATGATTTTGAGAATTTGGCGTTTGTAAAAGTTTAGCCATTTTTCGATAACGCAAAGCCCAATAGACTCGAAAGCACAGCAATAAAATACCAACAATAGCTAAAAATATCCCAAAGCCTATACCTGCATTGCTTGTCTGAGTAGTAATGTTACGGCTAAAATACGCCAACAATACAGCAATGCCAGAAATACCACCAAGTACTAACTGTACCCAAAAACTAATTTGACTTACTAAACGCAATGTAGCAGCAAATTTTTGTTTGCTTGGTGGATGTGAAAGTGATTCTAAATTATTTATCATATATAAGATTGATACCCCTTAAGTAGATATTTTCAGAAAATATAGTAAATTGGAGCTTAATTTCATCCATCTATATAAAAACCATTAATTCACTAATTAATGTATTTAATTTTTGAAATATCAGGTTTTTATGGGAAAGAATTTATTTAATAAAAACTCACAACTAGGTATTGACTTACTTCTAAATTAGGGAGTAAAAGTGGAAAACTAGTGGAGAATAGGTCTTTTTAGTAAAACCTATTACTTAAGAAAGAGACTAGGAAATCTATAGATAGAATATTTTTTCAAGCATATCTACCCTAAATTTGAGATACCACGGTAGTCCTATCTCAAGCATATAAATTTTTACAAATGATTTAGGACATCTGTAGTATTATTTAATTCAGGAGTAGCTGAACTAGAAACGCCAGATTTTGTAATATACTTTAGTTCAAAGCTGCTGCTACTTGAATAGCTAGTTTCTGAGGATTAAATGGTTTACTAATTATGCCTTTGACATCTATATCTTTGAATAGACGTTCGTTATTAGTGCGTCCTCTAGCTGTAAGTAAAATCACAGGTATATGTTTAGTTATTTGATTAGCTTGTAGTTTCTCAAAAGTTGTCAAACCATCCATCTCAGGCATCATTACGTCCAAAAGGATAGCATCGGGTTGAGATGATTGAGCTAAGAGTAATCCTTGATTCCCTGAAGTAGCAGTTAACACCTTCCAGCCGCCCATTATTTCTAGACAAGTCTGAATCAATTGACGGATGTCATCTTCATCATCAATAACTAAGATTTGTTTAGAGGTCATTATTATTATCTTCCTATTTTAATTATTCTTATTCCTGAGTTATTTTATTCTTTCGGTGTAATGAGGGTATTGTTTAGATATACCATTCTCTTAAGATTGATTTTTATGGTAAAACTTGAAAGTGGAAAACTAGGGTAGAAGTTTAATAAATAGATAGCATAAGCAGAAGTAATATAAAATGTGGAGATTAACGCGATGGGCTTTGCCCCGCCTTTGGCGATTCTCCTACGGAGACGCTACGCGATGGTCTCCGACCGACCGGAGGTCATCGCAACTACAAGGTTATAGCATTGCATTATTAACGGTTTTACTAGCTTTACTGCTGACACTGCTTCTATGGCAGTTACACAGGCTGAATTCCATTTATCCACTGTTTTTAGCTGCTGTCATGGTTAGTTCCTGGTATGGTGGCTTAAACCCAGGACTGTTAGCAACTTTTTTCTCTGCTATCGTCTGCGCCTACTTCCTTTTACTCCCTTTCTATTCTTTGTCTGTTGCTGGGTTTGGTGCGTTGGGGTTGCTTCAGTTTGTGCTAGTAGCATTGTTGATTACCTTACTTAACACTGCACTACGTCAGGCGCGATCGCAAGCTCAAATGAACGCGCGAGTAGCCCAACAAAATTACGAGTCTCTACTTCAAATTCAAGACAGTCTGCGTCAGAGTGAAGAACGTTATCGGTTGCTAATAGAAGGAGTAACTAATTACGCAATTTTCATGTTAGATCCAAACGGTAACTTTACTAGCTGGAACATTGGAGCCGAAAGTATTTTAGGCTATCAAGAAGCAGAAATTATTGGTCAACCTTTTGAGCGCATTTTTTCACCAGAAGCAATTGAGCGCGGACAACCACAACAAGCATTGAGTAAAGCCTTAACTGAAGGTTTTTCTAAAGAAAATCGTTGGCATCTCCGCAAAGATGGGACATTTTTTTGGGCGCATTGTGTAATCACACCTTTACGAGATGAAAATGGAAATCTGCGCGGATTCTCTAAAATTATGCAAGATATTACTGAGCGCAAACAAGCAGAAGAAGAAAAAGAGCAATTGCTGCTGCGAGAACAAGCTGCACGCGCTGTTAGCGAAGCGGCGCAAAGTGCAGCAGAAGCTGCAAACCGTTCCAAGGATGAATTTTTAGCAATAGTTTCCCATGAATTACGTACCCCCATGACTGCAATTATTGGTTGGGCGGGGATGTTGCAAACGGGTGCGCTAGATGAAGCTAAAGCAACTCTTGCGCTTGAGACAATTGAACGCAATGCTAATTTGCAAATGCAACTTATTGAAGACCTACTTGATATTTCGCGTATTGTTAGAGGAGAAATTTCACTCTCGATTGATTTGGTAGATTTAGTAGAAGTAATTACATCTGCGATCGAGGTTGTACAATCATTGGCAGATGCAAAGGATATTCAAATTGAAACTATACTTGACACTTCAATAGAAAAAATTTCGGGTGACTCAGATCGCTTGCAACAAGTTGTGTTAAATCTACTCACCAATGCGATCAAATTTACACCCAACGGCGGACGGGTTAAGGTGCGGTTGTCAAAAGAAATAGACACGATTAATCGTGTCTCTAAAGAAGAGTTTTCCCAATGTTCAATTCCTAACTATGTTCAAATTGAAGTGAGTGATACGGGTAAGGGTATCAGTGCTAACTTTTTACCTCACGTTTTTGAGCGCTTTTGCCAAGCAGATAGTAGTCATACTCGGTCAGATAAAGGACTAGGTTTAGGGCTAGCGATCGCCCGTCATATAATAGAACTGCATAGTGGCACAATCCAAGCCCAGAGCCAAGGAATGGGTCAAGGAGCGACATTTACAGTCAAATTGCCCGTTTGAAGTGTTGAACATCATCAATGGGATGATTGCAAAGATATTCTAAAACCTTGCCTTTGATAGATGTTATATAAAACTGAAAAGGAGATAACCTAAGTTAGATAAATTTGATGACAGCGCTTAGGGTTGCTTCTCCAAGCAAACATTTTCATGAGAATTCTGTTGGTTGAAGATGATGATTTGCTTGCTCAAGCTGTAGCTACAGCTCTTACCAAACAAAATTATGTGGTTGATATTGCTGCTGATGGTGAAGCTGGTTGGGAATTGATAAGTGTTTGTAACTATGACCTGATTTTGCTAGATGTGATTCTGCCAAAGCTGGATGGTATCAGTCTTTGTCGGCAATTACGCCAGTCAGGACATCAAATGCTGATTCTGCTTTTGACAGCAAAAGATACTAAAACAGATAAAGTTATCGGTTTAGATGCCGGAGCAGACGATTATGTAGTCAAACCATTTGACTTTCAAGAGTTATCAGCTCGGATTCGTGCTTTACTGCGTCGGGGAAATACTTCTTTACCTCCTATTTTGGAATGGGGAAGCTTGCGTCTCGATCCTAGTACTTGTGAGGTAACTTATGCAGACATTGTACTAAATTTAACGGCAAAAGAATTTAGTCTTTTAGACCTGTTTTTACGCAACAACCAGCGCATCTTTAGCCGGAGTGCAATTATAGATCAACTTTGGAGTGCTGAAAAAGATCCACCTGAAGAAAATACGATTAAATCTCATATCAAAAGTTTAAGACAGAAGCTAAAAGCAGCAGGTGCTAACTATGATTTTATAGAAACTGTTTATGGAATGGGTTATCGTTTAAAAGCTCTATCGAATGAACAAAAATGTCAGAAAGATCAGCAGGAAACAGATTTAAAACAACAGAAAACTCTCCTAGCAGCCATTGCTCAACAACGGGAAAATTTTCAAGTTAAGATTGGTTCGCGCATTACAGTATTGAACTTAGCTGCTGATGCTTTAAGAAAAGGTACACTTGATGTTGAACTAAGGCAAAAAGCAGAGCAAGAAGCTCACAAGCTAGCTGGTTCTTTAGGTAGTTTTGGCTTCCCCAAAGGCTCGTTATTAGCTAATGAAATAGAAGATGTATTTCAAAATCTAAAATCTACTAGCCAAGCTAAATGTTTTGATTTAGATAAGCTTTTGATTAAGTTGCAACGAGAGCTAGAAAAAACTCCAGTTGAACAAATACAAAATTTACTATTAGTAATTAGCAACGATCGCCAAGTAGTAGAGGAATTGATAAAGGAAGCTGAAAATCAGGAACTACAAGTTAAAATTGCTACTAATCTCACTACAGCCAGAAATATAATTCCATCTTTAAATCCCGATGTGGTGCTACTGGATCTTGATATTCACAAAGATAGCTTGAAGTTATTAACAGAATTATCCCAGCGATCAGCTACGCTGGGCGGAACGCCATCGCCACTGCCAGAAATACCAGTGTTAGTTTTTACAGAGCGAAATAATTTTAGCTATCGCGTTGAGGTTGCACGAGCTGGCGGACGTGCTTTTTTACAAAAATCCATACCTCCTAGCCAAATTTTAGAGTCAGTCAGTCAAATATTACAACAAACTTGTATTACCGAAGCGAGAGTAATGGTTGTAGACGACGATTCACAGACATTAACTTTTATACAACAATCTTTAGAACCATTAGGACTGACTCTAAAAACTCTTGAAGACTCACGATATTTCTGGGATACTCTGACAGAATTTTCTCCAGATTTGCTAATTTTAGATGTGGAAATGCCTCATATCAATGGCATTGAACTTTGTCAGGTAGTACGTAACGATCCATACTACAAATTTTTACCAGTGCTGTTTCTGGTTGATAATTTAAACACAGATATTGTTGAGCAAATATTTGCAATCGGTGCTGATGATTGTATAAGCAAAACTGCTAAAAAATCACAACTAATTACTCGTGTATTGAACCGTCTCAAACGAACATAACTAGTTATAAATATAGCTTAAGTAAATAAAAATAACCAAACACATGAATAACCCTCGACCACAGCCAAATGAAAAAACTTTCTGGAGTAAATTTAGTACTAACACACTAGTTCGTTTCTTACTGTTTGCTGCTTGTGGTTGGGTATTAGTAAAAGTTTTTTGGTATTTCAAAGATGTAGTTTTTATATTTACCTTTGCAACAATTTTAGCACTCATTCTTAACTATCCTGTACGCTACCTGGAACGGTTCTTGAAGAGAGGTCTTGCCTTGGGTACAGTTATAGTCATCAGTCTATTAACAATCATTTTTCTCTTTGTATTTGTTGGTAATATATTAATTACACAACTCCAACAATTAGTAGGTTTATTATTACAAATTATTACTTCTACTAACAATCCTATTAATCAATTACAAAGCGTATTAGCCACTCGAAATATTCCCATAAATTTAGAGGCAATAGAAACACAAATTCGCAACTGGTTTGTGTATGGGATGAATATGATTTTAGGCTTTTTGCCCAATTTCTTAGAAAGTTATGTTGGATTTATCATTATTATTGTAATTGCCTTTTTTATACTGACTGATGGAGAGCAAATCTGGCAACTGATTCTTAAGATGATTCCCCATAATCAACGCGATCGCTTTGCAACATCTATTCAAAAGAACTTCATTGGTTTCTTGCGAGGTCAATTGCTAATCTCATGTATTCTGAGTATTGCTACTTTTTTAGTTTTCGCACTTCTGCGTGTTCCATTCCCGTTTTTGCTAGCTATAACTGTGGGACTTTTTGACTTGATTCCTGGTATCGGAGCTACACTAGGAGTTAGCTTAGTTTCTCTAATTATCTTAGTACAAAGCGGTTGGATTGTTAGTATAAAAGTATTAATTTTTTGCATAGTTTTGCAACAAATTCAAGATAATTTGATTGCACCTCGTGTAATGCAAAGTACAGTTCACTTAAATCCTATAGTAGTATTTTTTGCTCTTTTAATTGGTACAAAAATAGCTGGATTATTAGGAGTATTCCTTTCTATACCCATTGCTGGAGTTATTGTAAGTTTGTTAGATATTGAGGAATTGCAAGATAATTCAAAAAATGAAAATTAACTGATTTATTTAATAGAAATTGTGTAATTTAAATTTTCGGTTATAAATAGCAAAACTTTGGGGGTGCATTGTGCGCTTTGGACAACTTATCGGGTTTCTCGCTCTTGTTATATCTCTTTATATTTTGTGGCAAATTAGACAAATACTTTTGGTGGTATTTGCAGCAGTAGTTTTAGCTACAGTCCTAAATGAAGTAGTGAGTTTTTTTCAAAGATTTCGCATTCAGCGAGGAATTGCAGTTGCCATATCAGTTATTCTCTTATTGGTCGTTTTGGTCGGTTTTTTTGCTTTGATTGTGCCGCCTCTTGTTGAGCAGTTGCAGCAATTTGGTAATATTATGCCTATGGCATTAGAACGGTTGCGATCGTGGAATAATTGGTTACAAAATCTTATTCCCGATCGACTATTAGAAAATATTCGGGGACTTAGGTATATCACTCAAGGTTTACAAGATTGGTTAAATCAGTTAATAAGCAACTTTTTTAACTTGGTTAGTAACTCACTTTCTATTATTTTAAGTTTGTTGCTTTTTGTAGCTCTCACCATCATGTTATTAGCCAATCCCTCGCCTTATCGACAGGGATTTATAATGCTATTTCCTGCCTTTTATCGTCGGCGAGTTGATGACATTCTAAATAAGTGTACAGTCTCATTAACTGGCTGGATAAAAGGCACGCTCTTTACTATGCTGCTCATTGCAACATTGAGCTATATTGGACTGTTGATTTTTGGAGTACCATTGCCATTAGTTAATGCTATTTTGGCAGGATTATTAGAATTTATTCCAAATGTTGGGCCAACCTTGAGCGTGATTCCACCTGCACTGCTAGCATTAAGCAAAGAACCTTGGAAAGTCGCCGCAGTTGTAGCTTTATACTTTGGAATTCAGCAAATCGAAAGTTTAATTATAGTACCTTTAATCATGAAAACCCAAGCATCTTTGTTACCAGCAGTTACATTAGTAGCAGTGGTGTTTTTTGGTAGTTTTTTTGGATTTTTAGGTCTTTTTCTTGCTGTTCCATTAACAATTGTATTGCAAGTTTGGATAAAAGAGGTTTTGGTAGAGGATGTACTCAATAGCTGGCAGGGAAATGACAACTAGAAATCAGTTGTTGACTACACTAATTCAATCTTCAAACTAATAGTATAAATAGTTACTTGCTATCTATGCCAATATTGTATACTAAGTGATGAAAATCTCTTCTTGAACTAGATAAATTGGACATAGTAATTTTCCCCTCTTTATTTAGGTAGTTTGTCTTCATCATTTTCTTATAAAATAACAAAAAATATGTAATTCAAATGTATGTCTTAGTTTCGGAATTGCTTACATTTGTATTACGATTTATCCAATTTCGTAATCCCCAAAAGCTAATTAAAGCTGCTAATCCTGCTCCAAGAGAGTCCATAATTAAATCGATAATGGTGTCATCCAAGCTTTCAATCACTTGAGTATTAAGGATTTTACCGGCAGACCATTCTGTAACTTCCCACAAAGCACCAATGGCAATTCCAAAACTGGTAATTGTCACTAGATATAAGAGTGTATGATTACGAAATATATTCAGCATTGAACCATAGACTAAAAAACTGAGCGCGAGGGTAATTGCAAAAGTAGTATAACCATGAACAATCTCATCATAAGGGCCTGGCATACCAAAGAAATCCCATACCCAACCAGTCGCATTTAGCAATGCAGCCAAGACAAATAGAAAATCAAACAAGGTAGGTAATTTATCATCTTGAATGACAAACACAAAGGATGCAATCAGGAAGACTGCAAGACCAAAGGCATTTGTCCATTTACCTTGAACTGCTGCGGCTATGACAAGAATTGTTAATAGAGCTTGTCCTACCCACGCCATAATTCGATAACCTTTCCAATTGAGACTTTTCATTTTTTTCTTTCAGCTAAAGTCTGATTTTTTAAAGTTTGAATTGCATTGTCATATTGCTTTTGCACATCCTGGCGGTCTAGTTCTTCTGGTAAACCGTCTTGGCTGCCGCGCAAAATCATCTCTGCATGGCGCTGTAAAACTACTTGGTATTTGGGATTGTTGGTATAAGTTGCAATATTCTCGATCGCTTCTAATAAACGAATGGTTACTGATGTATCAGAGCGTGCATATTGGCGAATTCCATTAAAGGCACTATCAACCAATCCCTCAAATGTTACCCCAAAAGCGATCGCACGTAATTTATGATCTTTATCGTAGCGGTAAGGTGAAGGAAAATCTTTTTGGGCTAAACGGGATAGTCCAGCGCCTAGTCTATCAACACAGCGAATAGCAGTAAATGGGTCATTAATCCCTGGAGAAAGCGCACGTAGGGCAATTTCTACTAACTGATCGATGGGAAACTCGATATCTTGCTGTTCGCTACGTTCTTTACCCAAAATAAAACAATCATTGATTTGTTTGGTTAATTTTTTATTAACAAATTTACCAGGAAAAACCATAACTAAATGACTGTCCTTAACAATAAACTTTCCTGGTCGAGACTCGACGCGCAATAAAAGATTGTTTCTGCGGGCAATTTTCATCAATTCTTCGTCGTCAATTGCTTGTATATAACCATTCTTATTAACTATTACAGGACTTGCAACCAAGTCAAAATCGTCAGGTATTTCTGCAATTTCTTGTGCGAATGGGCCACTACGTCCGATTTTTTTGGGAAACAAGCGATCAATGGCTTTATCTAAGTCATCACTAACGTTTTCGATGATGTGCGAAGCCTGAATTATTGTAGAAGCATGATCGATAAAATAAATCAAAACTCCGATGCTAATAATTGCCAGTAAAATACCGCACGTAACCGAAATTTGCGGTACAAACTCACTATATCCATCTCCCTCACCATGAATAGTCCGAAGTATCAGCAAGCAGTAGATAAACGTACTAATAAATGTGCCAAGGACAAGTTGATTACCAGTATCCTGCATGAAATTACGCAGGAGACGGGGGCCAAAATTGGAAGCAGCTAACTGAAGCGCTACGATTGTAATTGAAAAGGCAGTAGCAGCAACGCTAATCATTGAACCTGCAACTGCTCCTAAAACCGATCGCGCTCCATCTGCTCCACCAGTGTAGCTCCACCAATAACTAATACTTGCCTCACCTGTGCGATCGAGCATTAACATTGTGAATGCCAACGCAGTGGTAAGTATAGCCATAATTGAGGGAATGAACCAGTAACTTGAGTGGAGCGTATCCCACAGTTTGCCCAATTTGACATTTTTCATGTTTCATTATTGACCTTTGCAGAATCTACCTTACTATTGCCATGATCTTGCTTTTGAGCAAGTAACCTGAGAGTATCGCTAATACGGCGTGGCTTTGGTACTTCCCCTTTACCAGATGGCCAACCTTCACGCTGACGAGAGCGATCGCCATCTGTCTCTTCTGTCTGATCGTGGAATAAAATTTGTTGTGTGGGAAAAGGCAAATCAATGCCATTTGCGACGAGTTTTTTCTTAATAGCAGTAATCACTTTATCCCGCGAAATCAGATTATCTGCCCGTCGTGGTGGATGAACCCACCAGCGCACCCGAATATTAACACTGCTTCCGGCTAGTTCCATTGCTAGTACATCAGGAGCCGGATCTTTTAAAACCTCATCGACGCTATGCATTGCATCTAGCATTAACTGTTTGGCTAGGTCAATATCGTCGCCGTAGCCAATACCGACATCATACTCTAATCGGCGGTTGTCAAAGGCAGTATTCACGGTGACAGAATTGGTAAATAATTCCGAGTTAGGAATCACAATTCGCCTACCGTCATAAGTTCTGATTGTTGTGGCGCGTGTCTCGATATTTTCAACTGTTCCCTCAAAGCCTTTAAACACAATTTGGTCGTCAATTTGAAAAGGTTCAGTCAGCAGAATTAAAATCCCAGCTAAGAAGTTTTGCAGAATATCGCGGAAAGCAAAACCAATTGCAACACCGCTTATTCCCAATAGTTGTATCAAATCACCAGCTTTAAATGTAGGAATCACAATGGAAAGGGCAATAAACAACCCAATCAAAACTGTCACCCCCTGCGCTAACCTTCCCAGCACTAATCCCAGATTCCGGGCGGAACGACGGTTGCGAGTTAACCGCTTAACTAGTGCCTTAATTCTGCTAGCAATAAACAAAAAGAGGATGAAGACAATTAACCCTAAGACAATGTTTGGTAGCAAAGCTATGAAACTATTGATCATGCTTTGAACCTTGTCCCAAGCGGTGGAGATTTCTGCATTCATAAACTTTCCTCATTAATTAATCTTTGCTAACGTCAACGCTGTGAATTTTGATGCAATAATTCTTGAATTTCCCCTCGCAACGCTGCGATTTCACTCTGAAGCATTTGAATAGATTTCGCTCCAGCTAACTCTGCTTCATCATCATCGGCATCACGGCCAATAAAAAAGGTCGCTAAAGTTGCAGTGACATAGCCAAACACGGCAAACGCATATAACGCTAAGAAAAAACAAAGCACCCGTCCTTCGGGCGTTTTGGGCGAATAGTCAGAACCCATCGTTGTCATGAGCATTGCTGTCCACCAGAAAGCAGTGCTGTAGTTGTGCAGCCCTGATTCATCAGCAACTTCGTTTTCAAATGCATACATCCCTGCGGCTCCTACTATAGTAACGATCGCAGTTAATGCCACAACATAACCAAACCCTCGACGGCTAATACTTGCTCCCAAAACCCGCATTCCTCGGTTAGCACGAGTCATGACTCGCAACAGTTGTAGCCCTCGCACAGCCCTGGTTGTTCGTAGTATCCGTATAACTCGTATAATCCGAAAACTACGCAATGCTGGCAACATCAGAGAGATAGCTGTTAGCCAGTTGTTTTTGATATAAGAAATTTTATGAGGAGCGATCGCTACTTTCAGGAGAAAATCTAATATAAAAATAATCCAAATAGTGATGCTAACGGCTTCCAGGAAATGGTTTAACCCCCAGACGATCTCAATGATGAATAGTGCTAGCCATACAAAACCTAGCACCAGCATGGGAATTTCTAGCCAATCTTCTAACTGTTGCAAGACTTCGCCGCGTTCTTTTTCTAGGGCTTGCTTTTGGGAAAGCTTCAGACTACTCATAATATTAATTCGTAATTCGTAATTAAAATCTCCATCATTAGGTTTTTAGATTTGAATCTGTTGCTGTATTTTAGAGAATTGGGCTTATTGTTTACTAGCAGGTGGTTCTAGCACTTTGACATCAACTAAAGGTGTGACATTTAAATCCTGTTTCAATAATTGAGCCTGAATTGATTGGGTGAGCCTAGAGCTTATTTCTTCATTAGACGCTGTAACTTGCGGTTGACGCTGCACATAAACAACAGATAGCAGGGTATCCTGGTCTTCAATGTTGGATCGTGTAAAGCGTACATTCGACTCGACTAATTTTGCTAAACCCACTTGCTCTACAGTTTTCTGGACTTGAGCGTTAGCACGTTGGGCAAGGCTAGAGCGTTGAAGATTGGGAGAATGGGAAAACTGCCAAGTTAGTAAACCTGCCAATGCGATAGCAGTGATCGTCAAAGCAATAGTAAATACCCGTTTTTTACCACGCTGATAGCGAGTTGCTTGAGGAGACAGCCCGAAAACTCGGAACAAGAGGGCTGCTGAAAAGTTGATGCCGCATAGTTGCAAAAACAGTAAGAACAGCCCCGAAATTGCCATATCCCACCTACCAATTGCACTTGCCATACCGACAATTCCCGCAGGTGGAGCTAAGGAAGCGGCGACTAACATTCCGGTTGCTGCCCCAGAGACTAAACTGCTCCGGTCTGACTGAACCAAGGTGAGCGCTCCGGCGGCTCCGGCTACCAATGGTAAAATCACTGCCACTGCTGAAATCTGGCTACTGTCTAGCATTAGACTAGTGGGAATTTCTTGCCTTAAGATTAGGCTAAGTAGCCAAGTGGTGGCAATTGTGACTAATAAAGCAGCAAAATATCGTAAAATACTCCGCCCTAAGAGTTTGCGATCGCCCCATGCAGTTGCGATCGCTGTATTCATTGCCGGGCCTGCAAACGGGGCAATCAGCATTGCCGCCACTAATAAGTAAGTTGTATTAGTATACAAGCCAATCCAGACTACAAAACCTGCAAGTGCTGCATAACCTAGAAAACCTTGCCAAGAGCCAACACTTTGCAAACCAGAAAGAAAAATCTCAATCGGACTGCGTTCTTCCACATCCACAACTTGCTGCGCTGCTTCCGATGCAGGTGGTTGCAGAGCGATCGCACCAGTTGGTATGAGCGTGATGTGTACTTTGGGAAAGTCTTGTAATTCCTCTAGAACTTTCCCAACTTCTCGATTAGAAACGTGAACAATTACCACATCAATGGGTTCTTCTGCATTTCCTTCAAGTCGTGCCAGATTTGTCCCATTATGAGATTTGGCAATATCAATAACTGCTTTTCCATTTCCCCGTGGTACTTGGATAATGAGTTGACGCATTTTATCCTCCTGTGCTAACCATGTTGCTTTTTAGGGCGATAACTCTACTACCCAAAGAAATATTTTTTGAAAAATGTATCTCATACTCAATCAACATTGGTCTGTTTATTGCTTAATTTGGGAAAATTGGTATAGCAAAAGGTTTCATTACATTATCGTTTTAGATTTACATTAAATCTAAATAGTGGAAAACACGTGAATAAATCAGCTATATTTTTCCTTTATTACCCCAGGGTTTAATTTTTATTGTTTACATAGAAAACTTTGATATCGGTATGAATTATTATTCAAGCACCAATTTAAACACTAATTCAAACACCTAAAAATTTGTTGTTCGCTTAACCCGCTAGATATCTCTTAATGAATAAGTATAATCAGCCTATAGTAGTATTTTAAGATGTGTTAGAAATTTATCCCCGAAATCTGCACTATTTAATAATAGTATCGAAGCATTAGAAGAATGAATGATTGAAAAAAAGGGGCATAGATTGTGACGCAGTTAACAAAGATAGTGTCAGCAGGTGTATCTTTACTATCCTTAAATTTAATAGTACTTGCAGTTGGAGTATTAGATACATCTGCTCAATCTTCATCTGTAAATACTTTTAGCGATGTTAAATCTAGTTATTGGGCAGAGCCATTTATTCGGGGTTTGGCTGCAAGGAATATTGTAACTGGATATCCTGATGGTACATTTAGACCAGAACAGCCAGTAGACCGAGATGAGTTTGCAGCAATCATTCGTAAAGCTTTTGATAAACCAGCAATTCGCCAGATCCAAAGTGGTGCTGTATATAAAGATATTCCTGCTAACTATTGGGCTACTCGTCCCATTGAAGAAGCATATCAACAAGGTTTTATGTCAGGTTATGCTGGTGGTTATTTTCGTCCCAATCAACCAGTTTCTAAGGTTGAGGCTATAGTTGCCTTAAATAAAGGTTTGAATTTAACTACTAGTGCATCAGCAGTTACTATCCCCACAGTCGCGCAGAGAGTAGTGCCTGAACAAACCACACGAAAAGCTGTAAAAAGACGTATTTTCATGCCTCTTGCATTTACTACTTTAATGCAACCGTTATTAATACCAAAAGCCCAGGCTGTAACAGCTAATGCTGTGAATCTTAACCGTCCAGCATCGTTTATTATTACTAACACTTACGCAGATGCCAATAAGATTCCGCAATATGCTGTTGGAGATGTAGCAGCAGCAACCGAAAAAAATATAGTGGTGAATTATCCAAATACCAAAGTTCTTAATCCAACAAAACCTGCCACACGCGGAGAGATTACAGCTTTAATTTATCAAACTTTAGTTTCCCAAGGAAAAATTGAACCAATTGCTATTAATTCAGCTGCTAGTCAATTTATTGTTCGTACTCCTATCAGAAAGCAAAAGGTTAAATAAATGTGATTTGTCTTTAATAAATTCACCAGGTTAAGCAGCAAGAAATTTAGTTTTCATCGTTAGCTTTTGGAGAATCTACCTTACCGTTGTCATCTCGTGAGGAGCGATCTTGAGCAAGTAACCTGAGTGAATCACCAATGTTGCGGGGTTTTGGTATTTTGCCTTTACCAGATGGCCAACCTTCACGCTGATGGGAGCGATCGCCATCTGTCTCTTCTGTCTGGTCATGGAATAAAATTTGCTGTGTGGGAAAGGGTAAATCGATGCCGTTTTCGACTAACGTTTTCTTAATTGTAGAAAGCACCTTGTCCCGTGAGGCGAGGTCATCTGCACGTCGTGGCGGGTTGATCCACCAACGAACGCGGATATTAACGGTACTTTCGGCAAGTTCCATGAGCAGCACATCAGGAGCAGGATCTTTCAGTATTTCCGGCACATTATGCAATGCTTCAAGCATTAACTCCTTGGCTCGGTCTATATCATCGCCGTAACCAATACCGACATCATACTGTAGTCGGCGACTGTCAAAGGCAGTGTTCACAGTGACCGAATTAGTGAACAATTCTGAGTTAGGAATCACAATACGGCGACCATCGTAAGTTCTAATTGTTGTCGCTCGTGTCTCAATATTTTCTACAGTTCCCTCAAAGTCTTTGAAAACTATTTGGTCATTGATTTGGAACGGCTCTGTCAAGAGGATCAGAATCCCAGCCAAGAAGTTTTGTAGAATGTCACGAAAGGCAAAGCCGATCGCTACACCGCTAATCCCCAGTAGTTGTATCAAATCTCCGGCTCGAAATGTCGGTATTACAATTGACAAAGCCACAAATAGCCCGATTAAGAGTATTGTGCCTTGCGCCAAGCGTCCCAGTACTAGTCCTAGATTCCGAGCTTGGTGGCGATCGCGAGTCAATCGTTTAACTACTCTCTTAATCGCTCTAGCCACCGCGAAGAAGATTGCAAATACAATCAATGCCAGCACGATATTCGGCAGTAGGACAATGAATCCGTTAATCATTCCCTGAACTCTGTCCCAGAGTGCGGATATATCTGCATTCATGATCTTACTTGCTTAATTAGTCAACCTTAGTAAGGTTATAAAAATATCCTGATATCTAAACTCCACCTTTAGTTAGTTTTTCCTATCTATAAATAGGATGAAAAAACGGTCAATAATTTTCTTTTTTTACATTTTGAATATTTACCATTTTTTTGGCAGGTCTGATCTCAAATTGCTGTATCATTGTATCCCTTAGCAGATTCTTCAGATAGTCGCTGCAAAGCCTTTTCTATTTGCGGAGAAAGCCCCAAAGTCCCAGAACGCAAATGCAAGTCACGCTGAGGAAAGGGGATTTCTATATGCCGCTTGCATAAAATTTCGTAGATGGAAAAGTATAAATCACTCTTAATTAAAAACTGTTTGTGGGGTTCTGCTGTCCACACCAGCAACTCAAAATTGAGAGCGCTATCGCCGAAACCTTTAAACAGTACTTGAGGTGGAGGTGTATCTAAAACATTGGGTTGGTCTTTGGCTGCATCCAGCAACGCTTCTTTGACTAAATCAGGTTCCGCACTATAAGCCACGCCAACAGGTAAATGCAGGCGAGAAACAGGATTACGATGGCTCCAATTTATCACTTCGGTTTCCAAAAGGCGCGAATTCGGTACGATGATGGAAATATGGTCGAGAGTTCTGATTTCCGTACTGCGGGCGCTGATACGCTCGACAGTGCCATGCAAATCTCCCACTTCAATAAAATCACCCACCTGAATCGGACGTTCCAAAACTAAAATCAAACCACTACCAAAATTTTTAGCAATATCCTGGAAGCCAAAGCCAATCCCAATACCCAAGGCGCTAGCCAAAATTGTTACAGAACTGAGGTCAAGTCCCCAAATTTGCAGCAAGACTATGCTACCAACTATAATCACACTGTATTTCGTCAAAATGGCGATCGCCTCTTGAGCGCCTCGATTAATACCTGCAACACTTAAAACACGAGAGCGCAGGATATTAGTGATCGTTCCAGCAAAGATTATTAAAGCGAATAATAAACTCACCAGAATTAGCAGGTTGATTAAAGAGTAAGAATTTTTGCCCAGAGTAATAAATTGAGATGTGAAACTAGAAGTTAAAATATAGGTGATTTGATAGCTCCATTGACGAGTGTAGGGAAATAAATTAGTGATATAAATAATAGTGCTTGCCCAGATACCAGCACGGGCAAAGAACAGGATAAAATCAAATAGTAATGCTAATCCCTTGGGTAAATCAGCATTTATAACTTCTGCATTTGCATCATTTAATTTTCTCTGTACAATTCGTGAAATACGTTTTATGAGCAATCCGAGTAACCAGGAGATAGCAAACGCTCCTAGCAAGATACTTGCACTCAATATGGAAGTGTTGCGAATATATTGTGAGCTTCGCTCTGCTTGAGATTGTTGTAATACTTCCTGAATTTGTTTAGCCCAAAGAGAAGCCTGTTCATCAGGTTTGCTGCCTGGTAAAGTATCATTTTTAGTGACAGTTAGCAAATAGCGATCGCCCAATAAAATCGTTGGTAATTGGTTACGTTCTTCAATTTTTACCTGAATGGCTTTGTCAGATTTTACCGCCTCCTTTAGTTGTAAATTGATTAAGTTAGCTCTTTCTTTGGCGCTAAATTCACCAGACTCACTGATTTGAAAAATCTGGTATCCATCCACAACCACAGCAGCTTTTGCCCCAGTTTGTGCCATTCCCGGACTCAACCACAAACCAATCACTAGTAGAATTACCACTAAGTAGAAAAAGGAAAAACGTAGAGTACGACGCATCATAATATACTCAAACCAATTTATATTTGATATCTAACTATACCAAGTTGTCAAAGTTAGTATTGTTTGGCATTTGGGCGATGCTAGAGTATTTCCCCAAGGATTTGGATATAGCGTTCATCCTGTGTCGTTTTTCAATTCTACATAGTTACTGGAGATTCCACATAAATATTAGGCTCTTGCATAACAAATTCAATTCCAAATGATTTTAATTTTTTGGAAACTTTTTCAAGTTTAGAATAACGCATATTTAAATTCGGTCGATATCTATCTTATTTGTGAGGAGAATCTGATTTTTCTCCTCTGACTTCTTTCACCTGACTAACTTCAAAAATTAGGGAAAAACGTTGCCCAGTTTCTTTTTCAAGAAACGCTTCTAAAAGACTTACTTGCTTTGATGTTACAGGTGATTGTGCGCTAACGCTCAAGCGAACTTGAGGCGGATTACTCAGCCAATTAGTATCAGTTTTCAGTAGTTCCAAACGTTGAAAAGTTACAGTTCGGTTCAGCAGTGCCTTTCTCAAATGGGTTTCGAGTTCTGCTTGTCTAACTAATCGGGTAAAGCTGACAGTTAAAGGTATCAGTAAAGCACCTGTTAACGCCAATGCCGATAGCAGCGCTTTTTGGGCGCGATCGACAGGAGAATAGCCGGTGAATAAAAATGTCAGCATACAAGCAAGGCTAATACCCAAAAGGTTCGTTAGGTAGAGCAAAGTCGCTCCTAAGCTGAGTGACAAGTTAAATTTTGCTAGACCTAAACCGATAACGCAAATTGGGGGCATAAGGGCAACAGCGATTGCTGTTCCTGCTACACTAGCAGAGATTTTTGAATTTACCTTAGCGTAGCCACTGATACAACCTGCTGCGATCGCAATACCCAAATCAAGCAGGTTAGGTTTGGAGCGAGATAGCACTTCACTGCCGAAACTAGGTAGATTAACGATCCAACCTATACTGCAAGAAATTAAAAGTGCTAGTAATGTGCCTAAGAATACTGCTATTACGCCTTTACGAAATAGGTTGATATTTCCAATTAATGCACCAAAAGCTAAACCTCGAATTGGCAACATTAGAGGTGCGATAATCATAGCGCCGATAATTACAGCAGTGCTATTGGCAAGTAGACCAAATGTAGCGATCGCACATGAGCCAATAATCAAAATCAAATATGTTGCGTCGAGACTAGACTCTTCCAACAATTCATGTACTAACTGTTTTAGTTGTGATGGTTCAACCCTTTTGCGCTTAAAACCCCTAAAGCGATTACGAATATTATTTATCAAAACTCCTCCAAATCAAATGGTTTTAGATTCTGGATTTTAAACAAAAGCTTTAGCATAGAATATCGTTATCAAGATAAATAATCCACTAGATAGCAACATTTATTTCCAGAAATCACAATGAAAGAGGAAGTCGAACTGTAAATGTACTACCTAGCCCAAGTTGACTTTGAACGTGAATATTGCCTTTATGCGCTCTGGCGATCGCGATTGCGATGGCTAATCCCAAACCCGAACCGCCAGAGGTACGAGAGCGGTTGCGATCTACTCGGTAGAAGCGATCAAAAATTCGCTGTTGATGTTCAACAGCAATACCAATTCCTGTATCTTGAATTTTAATCATGGCGTAAAGCTCACTTTTTTCCAAAAAAACCGTGACTTTTCCACTGCTAGGTGTGGCTTGAATTGCATTGGCAATTAAGTTGGAAATTAAGCGATAAAGCTGTTCTTCATTTCCCATCACATACAGTTTTTCTGAGACTTGCACCTGTTTAGAGAGATTGACTTTAGTTTCTACTGCCAAAAATGCTAATTCCTCAATTAAGTCGCTAATTAAATCATTTAAACAGCAAGGCTGATATTCTCCTGTTAGTTCTTTTTGGTCTATCCTAGTTAATAGCAACAAATCTCCAACTAATTGTGATAAGCGCCGATTTTGGCGTTTGAGTACATCTAAAATTCCACCATTGGATTTTGGTTCTTGCTGTAACTTAATAGCAGCTTCAATAGTAGAGTACATTGCTGCTAAAGGTGTGCGAAACTCATGGGCAGCATCAGCAGTAAATTGTTGCATTTGTTGGTAGGAAAGATATACAGGTTGCATTGCCCTTCCTGCCAACCACCAACTAGACAACCCAACGAAAATCATGGAAATTGGCAATCCCAACACCAAAGCTAATCTTAAATAAGCAATATGTTGGTCTAAATCAGTGATACTACGCGCCACTTGTAGATAACCCGAAACCTGTTTTTGAGTATACAAAGGTAAAGTGATTTCGCGGTATCGAGCGCCAGAGGAGTCTGTTAAGATTTGCCAATACTGTAATTCTGAGGTAATTGGTAACTTGTCAAATTCCATACCTCCACTAGCAAAAAGTTTTCCCGATCGATCCAATAAGCGTATGTAGTAATTAACTGGATTCGCCGCTTCTGTGATTGATTTTTTAATAACTGTTGTTTTAGGCAAACAATTTGTCTGAGCCACACATAATTCTAAATAAAATTCTTTATTCAGGCGTTGTAATTGTCCGGGTTGTTGCCAAGCCGGTTCAATACTTTTATGGAGTGCATTTGCGACCGATTGCAATCCCTGGTCTATGGTTTCACGATAAGCATGGGCAACTACACTATAAACTCCCAAACTAGATAGCCCTAAAATACCGCCCATGACGAGGGTATACCAAGCTGCCAGCCGCAACCGAGTCTGGTGGAAAATGAGATTGCGTTCCATATTTCTATAACCTTGCTGAAAGTGTCGCTGTCAAGTTAGCAGAAATCATCTGCTTATTTCCGCAGCTGGAATATTGAGACGATAGCCCACACCATAAACAGTTTCAATCAAAGATTCGTTCTCTTCTTCTCCTAATTTACGTCTCAATAAGCGAATTTGTGCTGCTACGACATTACTAACTGGCTCTGCACCAATTTCCCAAAGCTGATTAATAATTTGATCGCGGCTGACAATTTGGTTAGGATGTCTCATGAAATATTCCAACAATTGAAATTCCTTGACAGTTAAAGAGAATACTTGATTTTCTCCGTGACCATACTGACGAGTAAGTTGATGAGTGCTGTAATTGAGAGTCAGGCAACCTACTTGTAAGCGTCGGGGTTGGACTTGAGGTGTCAGCGTTGCTCCTACGTAAGAGGATCGCCGTTGTAATGCCCGTAATCTTGCCAGCAGTTCTGCCATATCAAAGGGTTTAACCAAATAATCATCTGCACCGCTATCTAGACCAATAATCTTTTCCTCCATTCGGTCTTTAGCCGTTAGCATTAATACAGGCAGAGTTAATTGGCGATCGCGCAACCATCTACACAACTCTATCCCCGATACTCCAGGCAGCATCCAATCAAAAATCGCAAGTGTGTACTCAGTCCAGCCAGTTTCTAAATATTGCCATGCCTGAGTACCATCTAGAAACCAGTCAACTATATATGCCTCATGGCTCAGGACTTGTTTGATTGCTGCACCTAAATCTGCTTCATCCTCAACTAATATCAGCCGCATAGTCAACCCAATGCTAAAAGCCTTCTTTAATTACGCTTTCACGAAAAAGTGAAATAATTATGAAATTTTTATTCTACTTAAGAAATAAATATTGATGCCTGCATAGTTTTTGATTTATTCAAAAATAAAGTTTTTCTGCTTGTTAAGTTATAAATACTTGTTATCTCAATAGTAGTAAGTAAACGTTATAGCTATTTTATAAACAATGTGATAACTATCAATAACATAGTAGAGACGTAGCACTGCTACGTCTCTACAATGGTTGTGGATAACGCATATTTAATTTCTGGAGATGTCTAGTTGTCACAAGAAATATTTTGTTGGTAAGTTTATGTAGCTTGCATTTTTTCACCTTGGGGTTTTGATAGTGCTTGTAATTCTTCCCAACTGTAATGAAGGGGTAATTCAATTGGTTTGCGATCAGCGCCTAATCCCAAACTAATAGTCGGTTGAAGTTCCTCAATAAATTCTTCTGCATAAACAACCAGTTCATTGGCTGCAACTCCAACAGCGATCGCACCTGCAACTCCACCAATCGCAGCACCAACTTTACCAGCAATTGAGCGACCTAGTGCGGCTCCAGCAATCCCGCCTCCTACAACTCCCAATCCCGTCGCAATAGGATGAGTATTAGAGGATGATGTTTCTCTTGAGTTTTGATTTTGCGTTTCTAAATCAGTCTGTTGCTCATTCATAAATTTGTCCATCCTAGAAATAATAAACTTTCTACTTCAAACGTTCAGCTAGATGAGCGCCTACGCGCAAAGCATTTGCCATAATAGTGAGTGTTGGGTTAGCACCGGAATTTGACGGAAAGAAACTACTATCTACAACATAAAGATTATCGACATCATGAGTACGGCAATTGATGTCAAGGACTGAGGTTTTGGGATCTGTGCCAAATCGACAACTACCGCATTGATGAGCAACTGCTTGTTCTGGTAGGTGAGTGCGGGGATAAATACTAAATGGCAGGACGTGTTTAGCAGAGTGAGGAATTGACTTGAGTACAGATGTCCATCGGTGAATTAAGCGATCGCTTGCTTCGGTATTGTTCAGTGTATAGTCAACATGAATCTTGTCGCCCACCATCCGAATCCGATTATTTGGATCTGGTAAATCTTCTGTCTGTAACCACCAGCCAACCGAACGCTCGGCCAGCAAATGGCGCTCAAAATGAGGAATCAGCTTGACAAATGGAGCCATTAGTGGAGGTGCTTCTCCGGGAATCATATCGGCAAGGACATTACCTGTATTCTGCACCATGCCCATCGGATAAGGAAAATCTGGCTCTCCCCAGTAAAAATCGTTGACAGCGATCGTTTTTTGAAAGTTGGCGTGATTTACCTCTAGATGTATGGAAACTATGGCTGTTTCCAGTTGTTTCATGAAATTCCGCCCCACCTGATCGGAACTATTTGCTAATCCGTTGGGATGTTTGTCATTAGCAGAGCGTAACAGCAAAGCAGCTGAGTTGACAGAACCACAGGCAACAACCACAATATCGCTTGTGAACCAATGTTGCTCTCCTGCAATTTCAGTTTCTACTTTCGTAACCTCTCGCCCCGACTCACTGGTATGCAGCCGCAAGACTTTGGCATTAGTTAAAAGAGTAACATTGGCATACTTTTCACGAGCCGGACGAATGGCGTTGACTTCAGCATCGGCTTTTGCCTGTACTAGACAGGGATATCCATCAAAAGTATCGCAGCGAATACAGGGACTATTTAGGCGATCACTTTCATTCAGCTTTAATCCTAATGGCAGGTGAAATGGATAATAACCCAGTTCCCGAATGCCATCAGCGAGGGACTGCATATCTGGCTCATGACTGACCGGCGGATAAGGATATGGTTCGCTGCGAGGCGGTTCGGTGGGGTCTTCTCCTTCGTGTCCATGCACGTCATATAGCTTTTCTGCTTGGGTGTAGTATGGCTCAAAGTCTTGATACTTCAAAGGCCATTCTGGAGAAATTCCTCCTTTATGAATTACCCTTTCAAAATCTCGCTCCCGGAATCGAATTAGGGCTGCACCGTAGAGTTTGGTATTGCCACCAACCCAGTAACCTGTCTGAGGTTGAAAGGCTTTACCTTCCTTGTTATACCATTGCTCATCAGTATGGTAACGATGTTTTTGATAGACTTCCTCTGGGTTCCAGTTAGCTTTCTCTCTCGGTAAAAAGTCGCCTCTTTCCAGTACTAGAATTTTTTTACCTGTGGGTGCAAGGCGGTGGGCTAATGTACCTCCACCCGCTCCTGTACCGATAATAATGATGTCGTAATGTTCTGTGATGCTAGTCATAATTGATAATTCGTAATCTCATATTAATTACGGTTTAATTTCTTTGAGGCGGCAAAGTAATTTGGCAATAGTTAAGTTACTTTATAAGTTTTCTCAAAATTTAAATAGCTCTAAAGACAGATTCTTATGCTTAGACTAAAGCTTTAATTACAATATTGCTTCTGTCCAATGGATTAATATTTATTTATGCCTAAAGACAGGTTAGTATTTCATTTTAATTTCATTTTTTATTTCTATTGTGTAAATTAGCCATGTAATTTCTTTACGAAAATAGTAAATAAATTTTGCTTGGCATTTTTGATGGAGCTATTAATTCGATTCTGTTCAAAAATGTTTAATTTTGAACACAAATAATTTTGTTTTGAATAAAAATAGTCTTTTGTTGCAATCTATATCTATGGTTCCATGTTAATGGAAATCAATAGAGTAAGAATTAGCTTTATAATAATCAACTTCAATATTGTATTTAGTAACTGATTAAAATAGCTAGAAACTTTACACTCAGTTTGTTGCACAATATTAAATATACATCTACAGTATTTTAGTATTAATTTAGACCTGCTATTTATCGTCAGTAGCCAAGTTAAATAACAGGAGATTTCTATGCCTGAAGCCATTGAGATTTATGACGAGCGCCTGCGTGCTATTGTACGCCCAGGAGCCTCACTTCAAAAGCTTGCCAACGGTGCAGTCCATAGCGAGGGGCCTGTTTACTTCCATGAAGATGACAGTGTTGTGTGGAGCGATGCTCACGGCAACCGCCTGTTACGGTGGAGTCCAACTGACAACGTGACTGTCCTACGAGATCCATCTGATTACCAAAGCGGTAATTACCGTGACTTAGAGGGTCGTCTGGTTGCCTGTTCCTCTGGTCTGCGTGCTGTTATCCGACGAGAACATGATGGTGAATGGAAGGTTTTAGTCGATCGCTACGATAACAAACGCCTGAACAGTCCAAATGATTTGGTAGTCAAAAGTGACGGTACAATTTGGTTCACCGATCCGCCTTATGGGATCACCGAGCCAAACCAAGGTTATGGCGGCGAACAAGAACAACCTGGAAGTTACGTCTATCGCTTTGATCCGGCAACAGGTGAGATTTATCCTGTAGTAACAGACATGGTGCGCCCTAATGGGTTGGCTTTCAGTCCAGACGAAAGTATGCTGTATGTTTCAGATACCGCTGCGTTTAATATTCTTGGAGCGCCTCATCACATTCGTGTCTATGAAGTTGTGGGCAATCGCTATGTAAAGAATGGGCGTGTATTTGCAGTCATTGAACCAGGACAACCGGATGGACTGCGGGTTGACGAACATAGCAATGTTTTTACTAGTTCTCAAGATAGCGTGCAGATATACGCCCCCGATGGAACTCGCTTAGGAAAAATTATTGTACCGGAGACATCCACTAACCTGACTTTCGGTGGTAAAGAAGGCGATCGCTTATTTATCACAGCCGGTCATTCCTTATATGTTATCGACCTTAATACCCGTGGTGTACAACTATGATTTATCAATTTGGGTTGGGTGTAGCGTTAAGCGGAGCTATTCCGAAGGAACTCGCTTTTTTCGTAGCTGCATTTAATTTCCCACAGCTAAGTCCACACTTGTTAAGTTCGCTTTCTCCAGTGTATCCTGACGGATTTCCAGGATTGGCACTTTTACTTCTCAGAGTTAGCTTTGGCTGGTTGTTTATACTACACGGCTATCCCAAGATAACGCATCTTCGACGGTGGGCTGAGTCTCTAAAAACGCCTGTCTTTCTTTGCTTTTTATCAGCTGCATCGATGTTAGGTGGCGGAATTTTTCTGATTATTGGATTCCTCACACTCTTAGCAACCTTGCCCATTCTCTGCTCAATGATTTTTGCGATATATTTGCACATCTCTGGAAGTAAGCCTTTTGTAGCTCAAGATCCATACTTAATTCCTCAAGAACAGTATCAAGGTGCTTTAGGACAAGGTGAACCGCCAAGTTGGGAAAAGGCTTTTATGTATTGCGTTATGCTGATTGCGATCGCGGTTTTAGGCCCTGGTGCTTATTCGCTTGATGCTTTGATTTTTGGACGGTGAACATCATGTTTCGAGGTAGACACATGTCTATTTCCATGTTATTGGGCTAAACTACTGGGTGTCCTAAAGAAAATCTAATTTCATTCATGAACGCTGTTGATGTATTTGAAAATATCGCGTCCTCAACTTGGCAACGCATATATTTGGGAGAGGTATATCATGTTTCACAAGGTGAGGAGACAATTACAGACTCTAATCTACTAGAAATCGCTAAAGCTAATTGCCCTGAAGTGCGAGTGATCAAAACACCTAAAAATCAAGAGAAAGATCAAGGTACAGACTGGGAGTGGTGGATTGGAAATAATCGCTTGGGTTGGTTACGCTATGCTATTCAAGCTAAAAAGATTAATCCAGGAACTACTCGTTACGATAAGCTTAAGCATAAACATAAAGTAGATAACACGCTACAGATTGATATTTTATAGCAGTATGCTAAAGTAAATCGCGCCATTCCACTCTATTGCTTTTACAACTATCTTGAAAATGTAGACTTAGGTAATTGGCAATGTAACTTATTGTATGAAAATGAGCAGTTTGGTTGCACAGTAACTCCTTCAAAGAACGTGCGTTTAGCACTCTCCAAAAAAGGATCTAGGAAATTTGCTGATCTACATAAATTAGACCATACTAAACCTTGGCGCTGTCTTGTACGTTGTCCTCTAATGCTTCAGATTTATCAAACTGGCTCGGCTAACACTACTTCATTAGGCTTTGAGAACGTTACTGTTTATTCAGAACTACCAAGACAATTTTTTTCTGCTTTAGAAACTGGTAATTTAAACGAATTTTCATCTGATTTTTATAACCAAGATTTAGGAGTATATCCAAAGCGCATTCTGGTTGCAAATTATGTTACTGAGGAAAATGTATAATACTACACTGTCCCATATAACTAGTTTATAAGCGCATTATTACACAGAATTGGTATTATTCACAATTAGCAATATTGCGTGTCCGTCAGGATCTTTAACTAGACAACCTTGGCGATAAGGAAAAGAGCGATCGCTAAACTGCACAATCCGCGACGATACAAACTCAACCCCGTTACGCCGTAGCTTATCCACTAACTGCTCAAGATTATTTACAACTAGCTCAATTTGGATATGTGCAATATCGCAGCTTTTCCAGTCACTCGGCATTGGGCGGCCTTTTCCAGGCACAATATAGTCTAACAGTTCAATTCCCACACCATCTTGAACAGGTCGCAGTCCTGTAATTTTGACTTCGGCTCCTGGTAAATTATCCAAGCGAGATTGGGTTGCACGCCAGTTGAGACTGCGGCTATCAATTTGCATTCCCAGAAGGTCGCGGTAAAAGTGTAGACTCTGCTCGGTATTGGAAATTGCGATTGCACTATGATCGATTCCCAAAAACAAGCGATGTCTAACGACAAGCTGCTCCGCGTCTACGCTGTTTTGATGCCATTTATCTTGTCCTTTATCAGGCGGAAACCAAATTAACTCTAAATCATGACCATCAGGGTCTTTACACTTAAAAGCGCGGACACCACCAGACGCTTGATTACCAGGTGGTATTGTCTGCGGTGCAACGGAAATTGGTTCAATGGAAAATGAACGCAAGTGAGCATAAGCACGATCCATATCACTCACTACAATCGCCAGATGTTGAAACCACCGGTCATTACTTTGTGAATCGCTGGGGATGGGTTTACCCTGAATATTAAGATACTCCATCAACTCGATAAGTTCATCACCTAATCGTAAAGTGATAATGCGAATTTTTGCCCCAGTCACACCTTCTAAGTCGCTATAATCCTGTCCTTCAACAGTAATGTCAGAAAGGAGTTCAAAAGCAAGTGCTTGTGTGTAGAAATCAACAGAGCGATTACAGTTTGTTACTGTTAAGCCAATAGCTCTGATTCTTTGTACTTGTACATCGGTTTGACTAGACATATTCAACAGCCTCTGTACTTATAATTAACGTTCTATTAAAGGAGATTATGTCAAGGGAAAAAGCTTTTTAGCACTCCCTAATCCTTATTTACTTTTCTCCTCGTCTCCCAACATTTTTAATAATTTTCTCGCAACTAAAACACCTACAACTCCTGCACCAACTACTTCCACCGCTTGCACGACTTTTTTACCTACATCGTGAGGGTCAAGGTGGTGATGAAAAATCTCTTCATCCACCCATTCAGTTGTTGCTTTAAAGTCATGAATTGGTGTTGGCAATAGCGTTAAATAAGTGCCTTGACGGATTAAATGCCCAGATTCGCCTGCAACTTCAAAAATATTGAAAAGGTTAGCAGCAGCATCATTTAACCCCAATTTTAAGAGAGTTCCTCGGATGTTAACCTTAACAGGTTTGAGTTCTTCTCCTAACGCTAATGCTTTCAAATTCTGGGCAATATTTGCTCCTTGTTGATAAGCCACTTGAGCCGTAGGTGGTAGTGAACTATCCTGAACTGCTGCACAATCACCGCCGGCAAAAACTTCTGGAAAGTCGAGTAGTTGCATCGTGGGAGTGACTAGGGGACGGTTATGATGATCCCGATGCTCTTTGGGAATTGGTAAGTCTTGAATTAGTGGATGAGTGGAAGTACCAGCAGTCCAAATTGTGGTATATGTTGGCAGCGTGTTAATTTGATTATTGCTCTTATATTCAATTGTGTTAGCGTGAATAGCAGTGGCTTCTGCTCCCGTAAGTATTTCAATTGATATGGTGCGTTTTTGTAATTCTTTCTCAGCAATTGGGCGTAGTGGATCGTTAATATCGCCATCAAGGATTTTTTGACCATGATTGAGCAATACTACACGAATTTCACTTGAATTGCCTCCTAAAGCGCTATACCAATGTGGGAGAAAATCAGCTAAAGTTGCTGCCATTTCTACACCACTTGCACCACCGCCAACTATAACTACTGTTAATAGTTTTTTGCGTTGTTCTACATCTTCAGTTTGGATGGCTTTTTGCAAACAGTCACGTAAATGTTTGTCAAGAGCGATCGCATCTGCTTGCGTCCAGAAAGGAAAGGCATTTTCTCTAGCACCCTCAACTTGATGATAGCCTGTAACGCTGCCCAAGGCTAATACTAAATTGCTGTAATTATAGGAGTTTCCCGATACTAATTTGACTTCCCGTTGATACAAGTCTATCGATTGCACTGTATCTTGCACAAAAATGACTCCACTACCTTTAAGTAGTTCCGAAAAACGCGGGACTACCTGAAAGGTATCCATCTCACCATCGAAATATTCATATAGTAGCGGCTTAAAGCAAAAGCGCTCATCTTTATCAATCAAGATAACAGAACGAGGATAATGTTCGTGAGCTAAATGTAAGGCTGTAAATAGTCCTGCAAAACCACCGCCGACAATCACAGTTTGATAAACTGGGCTGTTCATAAAATCCCTCGTAAATCTTGTTAAATCAGATAATGAAAGCTTTACTAGATGAATAAAAACAAAGCTATCAAAATAGCACTGAGGAACACAGCAAATCCAATAGCATATTCCACTCTGCGACTAAAAAATCCCACAGCAGCAATTACAGCGATCGCTAGGCCAATAATGCCAGCATATTGCTCTTTTTGTAATCCGCGTGCAATTAATGGATCTTGACTTGGTGCTGGAGTTTCTTGAATTGTTTTTGGGGCACGTTCTGAGGCTGGTATTTCTTGCAAGAATAGATTCATCACATTACTCCTTAAAATACTGGAATTTCTGAATTTTTTATGCCCGCCAAAGGTAGAGAAGCGAGAAAAGAAAGACCCAAACTACATCAACAAAGTGCCAAAAAAGAGTAGTCGCACTTGTCCCGAAGTGAGTTTTATTATAGTTGCCTGGGATGAATGAACGAATCAGCATAATTATCTGAAGCACAACACCAGCCAGGACGTGTAGACCGTGGAAGCCTGTTAGTAAGTAAAATGTCGAACCAACTAATCCTGTAGTAATCTTGAAATCGAGATTTTTCCACTCAATTAGCAAACCAACTAAGAAGTAACTCCCCATTGCGATCGTTATTAGCCATAGCCAACGAAACTTAGTTAGTTGATTATGCTTAAGGGCATTTTCTGCTGGCTGAATGACAAAGCTGCTAGAAAGTAATACAACCGTATTACTAATCACAGATGTAGATAATTCCGGCCCCGAAATACCAGGTGGTAGCCAGTTAGTGGTATTCAGTCGTAGAGCAACATAAGTAAAGATAAAACTCAAAAAAATGATGCTTTCTGACAGCAGGAAGACGGTAAATCCGAACATTCCTTTACCATGATGATCTTCATGACTGCCGCCACCACTTGGTAGGAAGCGCTGTAACCAATTTGGTAAGCGTCGCCGCCAGAGATCAAAACGGATTGGACTTTCATCTATATGAGTACGACGCATAATTCGTAATTCGTAATTCGTAATTCGTAATTAAAATTGGTCTAATTCCTTACTCAATGTTGTTAGAATTTTCGATTACTGAGTACTTTGGATTGCCGTAGTCATAAGGAGGTCTTGTGACAATTGGAATCTCTTCAAAGTTATCTCGCGGAGGTGGTGAAGAGGTTGTCCATTCCAATCCACTAGCGTGCCAAGGATTGTCAACTGCACGCGGCCCGTAAAGCCAAGAGCCTACGATGTTAGCAATAAAAGGCAGTGTGGATGCTCCTAGTAAAAATGAAGCCAAGCTAGCGATGACGTTCCATCCTTGATACTGTGGGTCGTAGGAAGAAACTCGGCGTAGCATCCCTTGTAAACCTAATGGGTGCATGGAGAAAAAGGTAATATTGGCAGGAATAAAGGTCAGCCAAAAATGCAACTTGCCCCAACCCTCAGCATACATTCTTCCAGTTATCTTGGGAAACCAGTAGTAAATTGCCGCGAAGATTGCCATTGTAATCGTGTTAAAAACGATGTAGTGGAAGTGTCCCACAACAAAGTAAGTATTATTAACGTGGATATCAAATGGCGTGGCAGCAAGCATTACACCAGTAACACCGCCAAAAATAAACATGGCTGCACCTCCCATTGCAAACAGCATTGGTGTCTCTAGATGTAGCTTGCTCCTCCAGATGGTGGCTGTCCAAGCGAAGGCTTTAATACCTGTGGGTATGGCAACTAACATTGAAGTAGCCATGAAGGTCATCCGCATCCAACCAGGGGTCGCACTGGTGAACATGTGATGTGCCCAAACGAAAATGCTGATCGCAGCAATACCTAATGTGGCGATCGCAACTGACCGATAACCAAATAGGGGATTGCGAGAAAATGCAGGTAAAACCTCAGCAAAAATACCGAAGGCTGGTAGTGCCATGATATAAACTGCTGGGTGAGAGTAGAACCAAAATAGGTGTTGGTAAATGATCGGATCGCCATTCCCATCCGGTTTAAAGAATTGTGTACCAACGGATAGGTCAAGCAACAGTAGGATCAATGCACCCGTCAAGGCAGGTAAATTAATCAGTTGCAATAACTGGGCACTGAGAACCGACCAAACAAACACGGGCATCCGAAAAAATGTCATTCCTGGGGCGCGCATCCAAAAGATGGTTGTCACAAAGTTGACAGCCCCCATAATTGAAGAGATGCCTATTAAAACTAAACTGACTATCCAAATAAATTCACCGTTAATCAGTTCACCGCCTGGAATTTGCAGACTAATTGGCGGATAAGACCACCAGCCAGATTGTGCAGTTCCGTTTGGTAGGAAGAAACTAGACAGTAGTAAAAGACCTGCTGGTGGTAAAATCCAAAACGAGATGGCGTTGAGCAAGGGAAAAGCCATATCCCGCGCTCCAATCATTAGCGGTACTAAATAGTTAGAAAGACCTGCATTGAAGGGAATAATCCACAGGAAAATCATGATTGTCCCGTGCATGGTGAACAAACCGTTATAAAGCGGGCGATCGACCAAATTTGATTCTGGGGTGAGCAACTCAGCCCGAATCAGCATCGCCAACAGCCCGCCAATCAGGAAGAAAATGAAGGTCATCACCATGTACTGAATTCCAATCACCTTATGATCGGTGTTGAAGCTGAAATATTGCCGCCAAGTATTACCCTGCTGGTTCTGGTAATTTTTCGATTCTTGATCCCCGGTAATTTCTTGACTAAAATCATGTGTCATTATTTTGCTTCCTTTTATTGGCAATGCCAGGTTGAGCAGGTGTGACGGTATACCAGCCGCTATTAAACAATGTTTTTGGTGGTTGGATATTTTCGGCAACTGCCTGATTTACAGGGGTTTGTTCGCCATTCGCAGTTTGCGTGAGCCACTGATTATATTGATCGAGGGATTCAACGTATACATCCGTTTCTATTAAGGCAAAGTAAGTGCCGCTAAATTGAGAATCTTTCAGCCGATATTTGCCTGGGCGAGTGGGCGTTAGCACAATATCAATGTCTCGCCCTGGAATAATATCCTGCTTTAAACGAAACTCAGGGACGTAGAAACCGTGAATTACATCTTGGGCTTGCAAATTTAAGCGAGTGCTTTGATTAATAGGCAGATGCAGTTGATTGCTAGTAACATTATTTGGATAACGAAAAGACCAATCCCACTGCTTAACGAAAACATCAATAGTTTCAGATGCAGGTTTGGGGGCATCGCTGATGGTTGCGGCGGAGGCAGATTCTATGGGTGTATGCAAATGCACGATTTGGTTTAAACCTAAAATATTTAACTGCTGATAAATATTGAAGCTTTGAAAAGCAATCCAAACTACTAACAAAGTTGGGGTTGCTGTCCACAATATTTCTAGCTTCGCATCACCTCTAGAGGGGTGTCCCTCGGTGTAGTCTTCTGGGGGGGCGCGATGGAATGCGATCGCATAAACCATAACGCCAATTAGCCCAAGCAAGATAAATGCTCCAATTGAGACTAAGAAACTAAATAAATCATCTACCCGTTGTGCTTCTGCTGTAGCTTGGGGAGGCATCCAAGAAAACGCCTGCTGGCCAATCCATCGACTGACGACGAGCAACACTGCTACATAAACCGCTATTAATACATATTCAAAAACACTAAACATAAAATTCAGTAAATTCTCGTTTAATTATTTGCTGTAACCATTTTTGGCAATGCTATTAGCAGCAGTAACATGAATCCCAAATTCTTCTCCCAATTGCGCCCCCAATGTTCCGTGAACGAATAATATGCCTAGTATTGCAATCCCCGCTAACAAGTAACTCCACTGTACTTGTCTAGAAGCATCCTTCCGCCAGCGATAGCGTTGCAAACCTCTCCATACAGTCATGGCGACAATAATCCCCAACAGCAAAATGCCACCCAAACCATGTAAAAGCATTGTCCAACCAGCACTCAACCCCCAAGCGCTCTTTTGATCGACTGGTGGATTTGCCAAAAGTAGCTCAAAAAAACCAGCCGCAACCGTGAAAAATGTGATACCACCTGCTGCTATGAGGTTGTACCAACCGACATCAAAAAAGCTAGAACGAATGGCAGCCAATCCCAAAAATTTGAAAATTGGTTTTTCTAAAGAAAACAACACTCCTGCTATATCAAAAATGATGGCAATGATGAACAAACCCAGCGTTAGATGTACTAACTGCGGATGTATAGGAATCTCGTAGGGTAATCCGTTAGCACCCAACCGCAATCTCAACTGCTCAATCAGTTGCGAGTTCATGGTGAAACTCCCTGTTTCATGGCTTGAACTACAGGTTCGACGTGCAACCCATACACCCAAAACAGTTTACTCCCCAAATACACTTGCAAAAACACTAGACAGACTAAAAATGTTGCAGCCCCCAAGTAAGCAGGCGGTAATCTTCGGGGGCTGCGGCTACGAATTACAAAACGCCAAGCTGCGATCGCCGCAACCATCGCCGCCAATGACCAACCCAAGACGGTATGATAATTCAGCGTTGACTGGGCTGCTTTCTGGACTTGGGCTAGTCCTGCTTCAAACTGGCCAAAGATAATTGCTAAGAAAATTGCGATCGCAGCAACAAACATATTCCAAAAACTCACCTCAAATAAACGCACGTTACGGGTGAAATAGCCTAGAACATCGCACACGAAAGAAAAAAGCACCATTGCGATTACAAAGTGAACGATAATTGGGTGCAAAGGATCGGGGTATGGTAGATTCTGGCTATTGAGAGGTAAGGCAGACATCGCTTTTTCCTTGGGTATCAAGTGCTGTAATTACTTAGTCATTTTGTAAAAATAAAATTCAGTATTGACCGTTTGGAGATTTTGAATTTTGCAGATGCTGACAAGATTTAGAATTCATAACAATCAATATCTAAAAGATAGAGCAAAAAGCTACTATCTTAGGGATGACTTATCTAAAAATAAATTATGATTTCCTGTTAGCTAAATTCCTCCAATTTCCAATTGTAATAAATTTATTTATGGGGTTTTCCCCCTGCTGCCTGACCTTTTCCTCTTCATTTACTTCATCCTTTAAAGATTTCATCCAATAATGAAATCCTGATGAAATTTTTATAGTTCTTTCGGTAGAGATATTTATTATTCCAATGGCTAGAAGCGTTCATTCTTGCAAACCTCTAAAGTAATGCCAGAATCATCAAAACAGCTGTCAAAAATTAAACACATAAGCAAAATTTGTAATTAGTATAAAAATTTCAACGTAGGACAGCTTGCTTCAATTTGGATTCAATCATAAGTTTTCAATATCAGCTATCCTCAAACTTTGCAAATGAAAATACATAGCAAAAATTCTGAAAAAGTATTATGAGTTATTCCCCTTACCTACTTAAAGGTCAAAAAGCACTTGTGACGGGTGCTAGTTCTGGAATTGGTGAAGCTATAGCTCGCTATTTGGCTGCATCAGGTGCAGCAGTCGTTATCAATTACCATTCTGAAGCTGAAGAAGCCCAAAAGATTGTCGATGATATCAAAGCTGCTAATGGAGAAGCATTCGCTATTCAAGCCGATGTCAGTAAAGAAGACCAAGTAAAGGCAATGTTTAGCAAAACGCTTCAAGAATTTGGCACTATTGATATTTTAGTAAGTAATGCGGGCATTCAAAAAGACTCAGCATTTATCGATATGACTCTCGATCAATGGAATGCAGTGATTGGGATAAATCTAACGGGACAATTCTTGTGTGCTAGGGAAGCTGCGAAGGAATTCTTGCGTCGAGGTGTGAAGCCTGATATTTCTTGTGCGGCAGGTAAGATTATTTGTATGAGTTCCGTACATCAGGTAATTCCCTGGGCTGGCCACGTCAATTATGCTACTAGTAAGGGCGGTATAAATATGATGATGCAAAGTATTGCCCAAGAACTTGCCCCTCACAAAATTCGTGTTAATAGTATTGCTCCTGGTGCAATTAAAACCCCAATTAACAAATCAGCTTGGGATACCCCACAAGCAGAGGCGAAGTTACTAAAATTGATTCCAGCAAAACGTGTGGGTGATGTAGAAGATATCGCCAAAGCAGCAGTTTGGTTGGCTTCTGATGACTCTGATTATGTCAACGGTACAACACTCTTTGTAGATGGTGGGATGACTTTGTATCCGGGTTTTACAGAGAATGGTTAAGATAATTCGTAATGGGCTACGCCCCGCTACGCTAACGTAATTCGTAATTCGTACTTAAGTTTTGTAAGTGGGATCTGAAAAGAGCCAGAAAACGTGCCGCTTGTTGTCAGCGGGGGAATTAAAGCCACAGAATTGGTTAATTGAAAATGCCTACAAAAGTTACTGTCAATTCGGGTTTGATAACCATTAACGATGGTTCTTCTTTTTTAGTAACGGCTAGTGATGGTTCTATCGACGAGAATTTACCTCAAGGTTTTTTTGTTTGGGACACACGGCTAATTTCTTACTACGAAATTTCTCTTAATCGCTGCCGACTTTCGCTGTTAGCCTCTAGCAATATCACGCATCATAATGCACTTTACCAATTCACTAACCCACAACTTTCTATTATCAACGGCTCTTTACCTGCTGGTAGTTTGCTTGTAACCGTTCGGCGCGATATTGTGGAAGGAATGCATGAAGATATTGATATAACTAACTATCATAATGAAACTGTTAAGTTTCAATTAATGCTAGCTGTGCGTTCTGATTTCGCAGATATTTTTGATGTCAAATCACAGCAAATATTAACGCGAGGTGAAATACAAACCAGATGGGAAAATGCTGTACTCACTACTGAATATCGCAACGGCTCTTTCTTGCGAGGTATTGTGATTGAGCCAGTTTGTGGTAATTCTGAGCCACGCTATGCCAATGGTCGTTTAATGTTTGATGTGGTCATTGCTCCTGGGAAAACATGGCACAGTTGTGTCAATTTTACAGCTTTAGCCGATGGAAATATTTTCAAACCTCAAAATACCTGCGCTGTGCCTCACAGTACGAAAGCAGGAAAGGTTAGGGATGAATTTCTGATGAATGCGACAAAGTTGCGCTCGTCTAATGCTGAAATTGCTGAATACTATCAGCAAGCGATCGCAGATATGGGAGCGCTACGCATTGAAGTGGATGATAATGGACATCAATTTTGGATGCCTGCTGCTGGTATTCCCTGGTTTGTTGCCGTTTTTGGACGTGACTCAATAATTGCTAGCTTGCAAGCGATCGCAGTTTATCATGAATTTGCCCGTGGCACGTTACTCAAACTGGCTCAACTCCAAGCAACTGAGTTGGATGATTGGCACGATGCCCAACCGGGCAAAATGCTGCACGAAATGCGCCGCGATGAGTTAACCACATTAAACTTACTTCCATATCATCCCTACTACGGAACAGTAGATACTACCATTCTGTGGATTGTTACTTTAGCTGAAGCCTATAACTGGAATGCTGATGTCAGTATGCTTGATGAGTGTCGAGTGCCACTGGAAAAGGCACTAAGTTGGATTGACAAATACGGCGACTTTGACGGAGATGGGTTTGTTGAGTATTTAACTCGTTCCTCAAAAGGATTACGCAATCAAGGCTGGAAAGATTCGGGTGATGCAATAGTTTACCCCGATGGGCAGTTAGTTGAGCCGCCAATCGCTTTGTGTGAAGTTCAAGGCTACGTTTATGATGCGTGGCTGAGGGCAGCTGTAATTTATGAAGTTTGGGGCGAAAAAGAGCAAGCCAAAAAGCTACGTCAAAAAGCCGAAGAACTTTATCAACGATTCAACGATCGCTTTTGGATGGATTCAGTTGGCTTTTACTGTTTAGGATTAGACGATAAAAAGCAGCAAATTCAATCAATTACCTCAAATCCTGGTCATCTACTATGGTCTGGTATTGTCCCACAGGAACGAGCAAAAAAGCTGGTTAACCGACTTTTTCAGCCAGATATGTGGTGTGGTTGGGGTGTACGGACTCTTTCATCTCAAAATCCAGCTTATAACCCGATTAGTTATCAACGGGGTAGTGTTTGGCCTCATGATAACTCGATCATCGCGGCTGGATTAAAAAAGTATGGCTATCACCAAGAAGCTAACCGCATTGCTGAGGGTATCTTTACTGCTGCTAGTTATTTTCAAGCTGGGCGAATGCCAGAATTGTTTGCGGGAATTGAACGCCAAGATAATAACTTTCCAGTCCCCTACCCAGACGCTAATATACCCCAAGCTTGGGCTGCTGGTTCAATTTCCTTACTCATTCGTACTATTTTAGGACTCGAAGCTGATGCTTCAAAACAACAGTTAAAAGTACAGCCGAATCTACCAGATTTCTTACCCGATTTAGAAATCACAAATTTGTCCGTGGGAGATGCTGCGGTGGGATTGCGATTTTGGCGCAATGGCGAACAAACCCAATGGGAAGTTACGCATCTCGATGGTGAATTAGAAGTTTCTACTACTTAGAAATTGGGATAAAACTATTCTGATAATTGATAAAAATGAACACTATAAACCCTTTTAACGACCCCATCAATGGAATTTTCCTAGCACTCAACATGACATTTTCTATGTTCTGGGAAATTCTTTGGGCGCTCATTCTTGGTTTTACACTATCAGGGATTGTTCAAGCGGTAATTTCCAAAGGGGAAATGAGCCGACTACTACCAGATGCGTCACCAAAATCGATTGCAGTAGCCTGTGGTTTAGGTGCAGCTTCATCGTCATGTTCTTATGCTTCTGTCGCCCTTGCCCGTTCCATCTTTCGCAAAGGTGGTAACTTTACAGCAGCGATCGCATTTCAATTTGCCTCAACTAATTTAGTTATTGAACTAGGCATTATCTTGGCAGTATTAATGGGGTGGCAATTTACCCTGGCTGAGTATGTCGGTGGGCTATTGATGATTGTCATATTAGTATTTCTGTTTAAAGTATTCCTAAAACCCCAGATGGTGAAAGCAGCTAAACAGCAAGCCAACCGGGGACTTTCCGGTAAAATGGAAGGACACGCCAATATGGATATGTCAGTAACAGAAGGTTCTATTTGGCAAAGGATTTTTTCTGATAAAGGGTTTACATCCATTAGCCACTACTTTGTCATGGACTGGGTTTCGGTGTGGTTAGATATTGCACTGGGACTAGTAATTGCAGGGGCTTTGGCTGCTTGGGTATCCAACGACTTTTGGCAAGCATTTTTTCTCACAGATCACCCTATATGGTCGAAGTTATGGGGGCCAATTGTCGGGCCAATTGTAGCGATATTTTCCTTTGTTTGTTCTGTGGGGAATGTTCCTCTAGCGGCTGTGCTGTGGAATGGAGGTATTAGTTTTGGAGGCGTAGTTGCATTTATTTTTGCCGACCTGATTATACTGCCAATTTTAAATATTTACCGCAAATATTACGGTTTGAAAATTAGTATATTTCTAGCGATCGCTTTTTACGCAGCGATGGTAAGTGCGGCATTAATCATTGAAGTTCTGTTCCAGATTTTGGGGTTAATACCACAAGAACACAACGCCAAAGTAGTTGAGGCATCTATCCAATTTAACTACACTACAGTATTGAATATTTTGTTTTTGGCTCTAGCAGCTTTATTAGTTGCGCGGTTCTTCAAAACTGGCGGGCCGAATATGCTGAAAATGATGAATAACGACAGCGAACAAGAACATAGCGAACACCATAATATGATGCATTATGCTATGAGAAAGAGGAGAAATAAATCTGTGAGGAACTTACCTACTTACCTATTTAAAAAGCTGGAAAAGAGCTAAGATTTACAATCATGGCAATTGATTCATCTAAAAAAACAATCTTTGCGGCGATGGGGTCGAATTTAGCGATCGCTATTACTAAATTTATCGCTGCTTCCATTACTGGCAGTTCCGCAATGATATCTGAGGGTATTCATTCAATTGTAGATACTAGCGACCAACTATTACTTTTGCTGGGAATTAGCAGAAGCCAAAAACCAGCAGATGATAGTCATCCTTTTGGTTATGGACAAGAACTTTACTTCTGGACTTTTATTGTTGCCATACTCATATTTGCCATTGGTGGCGGGATGTCAATTTATGAGGGAATTACTCATTTAATTAATCCTAGTCCTTTAGAAGACCCAATGTGGAATTATATTGTGTTAGGTGTGGCAATATTATTAGAGGGTTATTCTTGGACTGTAGCTTTAAAAGAGTTTTTGCCGACTAAGGGGAAACAAAATTTTTGGCAAGCTATCAAAAATAGTAAAGATCCTACTGTAATTACAATATTATTTGAGGATACTGCCGCAATTTTAGGTTTAATCGTTGCCTTAATCGGAATATTTTTAGGACATTTATTTAATAATGTTTATTTTGACGGGATCGCCTCAATTATTATTGGCATTATCTTAGCTATAGTAGCAGTGGTACTAGCGAGAGAAAGTAAAGGTTTATTAGTTGGTGAGAGTGCAGATCCTCAAACTATAGCTAATATCCGTTCTTTGTCAAAAACAGAACCAGGAGTGAAAGAAGTTATCCGGGTGCTAACAATGCAACTTGCTCCTAAAGAAGTATTGCTCAACTTAGAACTTCAATTTTCTCACAATCTTACAGGTGAAGAAATAGCTTTAACTGTAGAAAGTTTAGAAGCAAACATTCGCCAAAAGCATCCTGAGATCAAACAAATTTTTATTGAAGCTAAATCCTTAACTGCATCTCGCAAATATTCTCAAACTTCTCAATAAAATTTTAATAAAAATCAACAACAGCGCTGATTTGCCCAACAAACTATGGTAAAAATTCTTAGTCAAGGACAGGCTTTTGGCTCACCAGGTATCGATCCTCGGTGGACTCATGCTAATAAAGATGGAGTCGGAACAGCTTACTCTACCTCTAGTAACATTTGGTTTACTATCTGGAATGGTGTTGTGACTGAAATCTACCATCCCACAGTAGACAGTCCTCAAGTTCGGGATTTGCAGTATTTAATTTCTGATGGAAAAAGCTTTTTTCACGAAGAGAAACGACATCTCGAATCAAAAGTTGAACCGATGTGGACTCATGGTTTAGCATATCGCATCACTAATTCCGATCCACAAGGGCGTTATGCTGTAATCAAAGAAGTGATTGCTGACCCTCATTTATCCTGTATTTTACAACGCACAAAGTTAACAGGAAAGAGCGATTTTATTTCCCAACTCCAGCTATACACTTTGTGTGCGCCGCATCTGGAAGTTGGAGGTAGAGGTAATAATGGTTACGCTGTACAAGTTGCTGGACATCGAATTCTCACAGCCGAGAAAGGAGGAAGATGGTTAGCGATGGGTGCAACAATTCCCTTTACCCGTCTTTCTTGTGGCTACGTTGGTGAAAGTGATGGTTGGACAGATTTAGCTGATAATTTTCAGATGGATTGGGAGTTTGATAGTGCTGTAGATGGCAACATAGCATTAACTGGAGAACTAAATTTAGATAGCACTAAAGAGTTTACTTTAGGGTTGGCATTTGGGACAAATCTGCATAATGCAATTTCTACACTATTTCAGTCACTCAATATTCCTTTTGAAAAGCAGAAACAGCAATATAACGAACAGTGGAAGCGATCGCGCGACAACATCAAACCATTAGAAAATAGTTCTTATGATGATGGGAAGTTGTATCACAACAGCATTAGTCTGTTGTTGGCACATGAAGACAAGACTTATCCAGGTGCATTAATTGCATCCCTGGCTATCCCTTGGGGTGAAGCCAAAGACGACCAAGACCAAGGAGGATATCACCTTGTCTGGACGCGGGATATGGTTAGCAGTGTAGCAGGTTTAGTAGCTGCTGGCGAAACAGATACAGCAGTGCGATCGCTAATTTATCTCGCCACTAGTCAGCAGGAAGATGGCGGTTTTCCCCAAAATTTCTGGGTTGATGGTAAACCTTATTGGACAGGTGTCCAGCTTGATGAAGTGGCATTTCCCATTCTGTTAGCATGGCTATTGCACCAACAGAAAACTTGTTTAAACTTTGATATTTATCCGATGATTTTGCGGGCGGCTGGTTATTTAATTCGTCATGGGCCAGCTACCCAACAAGAACGCTGGGAAGAAAATAGCGGTTATTCACCATCAACATTAGCATCTAATATTGCCGCCTTAATTTGTGCTGCTCAATTTGTTCGTGAACGTGACGATGAAGTAACAGCAAACTTTATCGAAGAATACGCTGATTTTTTAGAATCTCATATCGAAGCTTGGACAGTTACTACTGAAGGCACATTAGTTCCTGGGATCAAACGCCATTACATTCGGATTACTCCTACAGATATTAATAATCCTCAACCCAACGAAAATCCTAACCAAGGAACTCTTTTTATCAGCAGTCAACCACCTGGTAAACGGGCAGAATTTCCCGCGAAAGAAATTGTTGATGGCGGGTTTTTGCAATTAGTACGCTATGGAATTCGCAAAGCTGACGATCCAATTATTGTTGATTCTGTCAAAGTAATTGATGCAGTTTTAAAAGTAGATACACCTGCTGGTCCTTGTTGGCATCGTTACAACCACGACGGCTACGGACAGCAAGAAGATGGTAGTCCTTATATCGGTTTTGGTAAGGGACGCGCTTGGCCTCTCTTAACAGGAGAACGGGGACATTATGAATTAGCTATGGGCGGCGATGTCAAAACATATATTAAGGCGATGGAAGGATTTGCATCAGATACTTGTTTACTACCTGAACAGGTTTGGGATGAAGCAGATATATCTGAAAACCATCTGTATTTAGGAAAACCAACAGGTTCGGCAATGCCTTTGATGTGGGTACATTCGGAGTATATCAAACTGCTACGGTCAAATCATGATGGTCAGGTATTTGATTTGATTCCACAGGTGGCAAATCGATATATAGGCGAAAGAAAGCAGTGTAAATCGTTGGAAATTTGGAAATTTAACCGACAAATAGACAAAGTTAAAAAAGGCTATACATTGCGAATTCACGCTTTAGCATCTTTTCATTTGCACTGGTCAGATGATAATTGGCAAACCGTAAAAGATACACCTGCTACTTCTACAAAATTAGGGGTTAATTTTGTAGATATTGCTATTGATGATAATCAGCAACAGCCAATCAACTTTACCTTTTTCTGGATTGAAAGCAGCAAATGGGAAGGACGCAATTATGCGATTAGAATTTCGTAATTCCTAATTTCTAGTTCGCCTTTCAATACATTTCGGATCAAAAAGAGCCATTATTATGCAGAATAACTCATCACTCAAACCAACAATTGAATACTGGCACGTCTGGACTGACAACAACGGTATAAGTCACCAATCCCGTTGTCAAATTGAAGACTTTATGGAAAAAGGCATAGCCCCGGATACCTCACCACAGTGGCTTTCTAATTTGAAGCAGTCCGGTGCTACAATCACTTTTACTGTGCTACCCGTGGGATGGGTTGGTAACTGGCATGAGAACCCTAAGCCTCAGTGGATCATCCCACTGTCGGGACGCTGGTTTGTGGAGACTATGGACGGACAGCGAGTTGAGATGGGTGTTGGTGAAATTTCCTTTGGAGAAGACCAGGGTACAAAAGAGGATGCACAAAGCCATAAGGGTCATCTGTCAGGAACAGTAGGCGATGCGCCAGCTGTTCTAATAATGGTGCAATTTGAAGAGACTCCGACTATAGACCAATCTTGTCGATTTAGATAAGTGAGTTAGTAGCCAATACAGTTCAGAATGAGCAACAAAATATTTGTAGAGACGGCGATTTATCGCGTCTCGAAAACCCAAAATTGTTGCCAGTAGACCTTAACCCAAGCGTATTAAGTTAGTAGCGATCGCTAGCAGTGCGTTAGTATACTCCTTTGGTGAAGTAAACTATGCTCCCGCCTGTCGCGCCAGTATCAACCTCTTAAAAAGCTAGTACAGCACAGCGTAAATAGCTATCATTTTTTTCCTGAAATATAAACCTCATAATTTAGGAGTATTCAGTTATAGGAGGTTGTACAACACAACTTAAATTTTCTATGGAAGAATCCTTGCCCATTACTATTCTGATCAGTGCAACAGTTGTAGCTGGTATTGCTGCTCAAGTTTTAGCTGGTTATTTTCACATTCCTAGTATAGTCTTGCTACTTCTATTTGGGATTCTTCTAGGGCGAGATGGTTTTGATTTTTTAAATCCATCTTTACTGGGTGTTGGTTTAGAAGTTGTAGTTTCCCTCTCAGTGGCGCTGATTTTATTCGAGGGTGGTTTAAATCTAAAGTTAGGAGAGTTAAAAGAGGTTTCTAGTAGTCTTCGCAATCTTGTCACTTTGGGAGTGCTAATTACCTTAACTGGTGCTGGAATAGCTGCACACTGGCTGAGTGAATTTCCCTGGTCAATTGCTTTTCTTTATGCCTCCTTAGTAGTTGTGACAGGCCCAACAGTAATTAATCCACTCCTCAAACAAATTGGTGTAGAAAAAAAAGTCTCAACACTTTTAGAAGGAGAGGGTGTTTTTATCGATCCAATTGGTGCAATTTTGGCTGTGATTGTGCTTCACTTTGTCTTAAGTGGAAACGTGGAGCCACTCATTTTAATTAAGGGTCTAGTTTTGCGTTTGGGTATAGGCATAGCTATTGGTACAACTGGAGGCTGGTTGCTATCCCAAATTATCAAACAGGATCAATTCTTATCCCAAGAGTTAAAAAATCTAGTCGTTTTAGCTAGTGTCTGGGGTTTATTTAGTTTGGCACAAGTTTTACGTGGTGAGTCTGGTTTGGTGGTTGCTGTAGTTATGGGGATAGTTTTAAAAGCTAGTAACCTACCTTCAGAACCTTTATTGCGTCGATTTAATGAACAGTTGAGTATTTTAGCCAATTCAGTTTTGTTCATTCTGTTAGCAGCAGACTTATCAATTGCCAGTGTTTTTGCTTTAGGTTGGGGTAGTATTATGACAGTTTTAGTACTGATGCTGATAGTGCGTCCTATTAATATTTTAATATCTACTTGGAATCAAGATTTTAACTGGCAACAGCAGTTATTTTTATCTTGGGTTGCTCCTCGTGGAATTGTAGCTGCTTCTTTAGCTTCTTTATTTGCGGTTTCACTTACAAAACAGGGTATTAATGGCGGTGATTCAATTAAAGCCTTAGTATTTTTGACAATAATGATGACAGTTTTTTTCCAAGGATTGACGGCTGGTTGGGTCGCCAGTCTGCTTGATTTACATTTAATACAGGAGTCTTTACCAGCAGATAGTGATGATATTAAAACACAAGAAAGTGGAAAAATAAGCAGGACTGCTTCTGAATTAGTTTAGTCGAAATTAAGATTATTTGATGACTTGCCAACGTTAGAGCTTTCATTATCAATATATATTAGTTTAGTTATGGCACCTAAAACTCAAAGTCATCCTTATTTTATAACTACGCAATCATCTAACCCAAATTATCCACTCTTTGTGTTTCTACCGGGGATGGATGAAACTGGCAAGGAATTGATATATATTCAAACAGCAGGTTTAGAAGCTGCTTTTGATGTGCGTTGTTTTGTTATTCCACCTGACGATCTAACAAGTTGGGATGAAATGACAGAAAAAGTGATAAGTTTAACTAAGATAGAACTAGAAAAAACACCGCGTAGGCACGTTTATCTTTGTGGAGAATCATTCGGTGGTTGCTTGGCACTCAAAGTCCTAGAAAAGTTTCCTCAGCTATTTACAAAGATTATTTTAATTAATTCTGCTTCTTCATTTCATCGAGTACCTTGGTTAAATTTAGGTTCACTTTTATTTCCTTACACACCTCAACTTTTTTATAAAATATCCTCGTTTTTATCTTTACCATTTCTAGCTAATTTAAGTCTAATTCCACCTACTGCAAGCCTTGCTCTTTCAAAATCGACTAGTTCCGCACCACAAGAAACTGCTAATCAGCGATTATCCCTGATGAGAGACTTTGATATTGACGAGAATAAATTATCTCAAATTACTCAACCTGTCTTACTAATTGGTAGTAGAAATGACCGACTTTTACCTTCAGAAGCAGAAGCACAATATTTAAGTAATATTTTCCCTAATCATCAGATCATAACTTTACCTCATAGCGGTCATGCTTGCTTAGTTGAAAGGGATGTTAATCTCTATCAAATTTTATTATCCGCTAATTTTACTGTTGCATAGTGTACTATTTTGAATGATATTATGACTCATTTGATAAATAAAAAAACTGTTCGGCTAAAATTGGCTTTGAGAATTTTTAGTATTGGGTTGCTACCTACACTAACTGCTTATCCCGCTTTCGGTGCAGAACGACTAAAATTTAATTATGGTCTTTTAGAAAGGTCTATCCCCATTAGTTCCCTCGAAACCTATGCTACAACAGGCAAAGTAGACAATGATTTAGCTGGATATAGTCATTATGTAGACAAAAAACAACTAACTCAACTGCGGAAAGTTTTACTAACTCCTATTCCTTTAAATCAAATAGAAGTTTCGCAATTTCTTTATACACCCATTGGTGAGCGATTATTAGAAAAATTGGGGAAAGTTATTCAGACAGAATCTCACTTGTCAGGGTTCTATGCAATTCGCGCTGCACTAATTTTGTCAGCCGCAGATCAAAAAAATTTTACGCTTTTAAATGTATTACGTCAGTTTCCAGCAAGCGCAATTTCCATTAACTTAGACCAGAGTTTGGCAATAGCAGAGTCACTACAGAATTTAGTAAATCAAACTAAAAATGCAGTAGCACTTATTAACCAAGAATCCCAACAAAAAGTAACTACAGCTTCTACACTTAAAACTGTTCCATTAATTGACTTGGGAAAAACCGGAAGTTTTGGTTTCTCAAAGCAAACAATTACACTTAATGACCTCTCACGTCAGAGAAGATTTCCTGCTGATATTTACCTCCCAAATACTCAAACTCCTCGCCCGATAATTGTCATTTCCCACGGACTTGGTTCTGATAGAACGAGTTTTGCATATCTAGCTGAACATCTCGCATCTTATGGTTTTGTGGTTGCTGTTCCAGAACATCCTGGTAGTAATTCAAAACAAATACAAGCATTATTAGGGGGTACAGCAGATACAATTACCAATCCTAGAGAACTAATTGATAGACCTTTAGATATTAAATTTTTATTAGATGAACTCACTAGATTGTCACAGTCTGATTCAACATTTAAGGGGCGTTTAAATTTACAAGAAATTGGTGTAGTAGGGCAATCCTTTGGTGGATATACAGCCTTAGCATTGGCAGGTGCAAAGATTAATTTTCAGCAAGTTAAAGCTGACTGCCCAGCCTTAAAAGATACTTTAAATGTTTCGCTTTTGCTTCAATGTTTAGCGCTCAAGTTACCAAAGACTCAATACAATTTATCAGATCAAAGGATAAAAGCGGCGATTGCAATTAATCCAGTTGATAGTAGTATTTTTGGTCAGGCTAGTCTCAGCCAAATCAAAATTCCGGTGATGATTGTATCTGGCAGTGCTGATACAGTTGCTCCGGCTTTAGCAGAGCAAATTCATCCTTTCACTTGGTTAACAACTCCAAATAAATATTTAGTAATTATCAATGGCGGGACACATTTTTCTACAATTGCAGAATCACCAAATGCAACTGTGCCTGTTCCTTCACAAGTAATCGGTTCAAGTCCTGCTTTGGCACGTCGTTATGTTAAAGCTTTGAGTGTTCCATTTTTTGAAACATACATTGCTGAACAATCAAATTACCTTCTCTATTTGAGTACAGATTACGTTAATACAATTAGTCAGCAACCACTACCGTTAAGTTTAATTAAATCTCTGACAGATGAACAACTACAAGAAGCGTTTAAATAGATCAACCTATAGAGTGATGGAAAAACACTAAATATTATTAATCTAAAAAATAAGTGTTGATAATTAGCAGTAATTATGAATATAGCAACTCGAAATGAGCCAATCTATGTATTTCGTGTAACTCCAGAAATATCACTAATTTGGACTACTTTAGGTTCATTATTGTTAATATTGGCAGCAGCAGGTGCAAGTTGGTATTATGCCATCATTCACGAACAAACAGTAATTTTTAGTGTAGAAAGTTCTGGAGATGGAGCTTGGCGAGGAATTATTGCTTTTTTAGTTTTGCTTACTATTATTTGTATAACTACTATTGTTCATGAATTGGTGCATGGAATTGCGTTTGCTGCCTTTGGTGGTTCACCGCGTTATGGATTGAAAGTTAAATATTTCTTACCTCTTGCTTACGCCACTTCACCAGGTGAATTTTTTCGTCGTAATGCTTTTATTATGATTGGGTTAGCACCATTGGTAGTCCTTGATATTGTATGTTTATTACTGCTAGCAATTTTCCCCCAAGCAAGTTGTTTAATTTGGGTAATTGCATTCAATACAGGCGGTGCAATTGGCGATATCTGGATAGCAGTACAATTGCTACGCTGTCCGCAGTCAATTCGAGTCGAAGATAGGGAAGAAGGTATAGCAATTTACGCACCTCCTAGTGTGACTCGCCGAGAGCTTCCTTTTGCTAGAACTGATAAAAATAAACCTCTCTCAGGTGTAAAAGCTTTGTTAAACCTCGCTTTTATGTCTTTGGCATTGGTGCTGATTTCTAGCTTTTTACTAATACCAGTATTGAAAACCTTAGAAGTTCCTTCATTTATTATCGGTAATAATTCTTTCTGGATTTTCCGGTGGATAAATAACACAAAAAGATTTAGTATTGAATTTAACTGGATATCTTTTGTTACAGTTATTTTTACATTATTGTTACTAAGTCTTTTAACTAATATGCTTCGGCGACGACAGTAGTATAAGTTACTCAAATAAGTATAGCAATCCTACTTTTGCTTTTGTCAATATTGCTTATGTTGTGAATTTTGATCGTCAAAGTGCAGCCAAAGCAATATTCCGCCAAGTATAATGAACAAGCACTATAGTGGTGTAGTTTTTGGGGGTGATGTTTGAGTTTATTTCGTAGGGATTATAGGCAAACTAGACCTAAGAAGAGTAAGCGATCGCATCTAAAAAATCGTCTATATTCTATTGGGATATTTGTGTTTGTCGTACTATCTCTCTCCAGTGGACTAGGCTACCGTTTTTATAACCAACCAAAACTGGATGTAGGTAAGATAGCTTCCCAAACGCTTACCGCACCAAGTTCAGCCAATGTTGAAGATGTAAAAACAACAGAAGAAAGACGCAGGGAGGCTCGTAGCGGTGCTTCAGCAGTCTGGGTTGACGACCCAGTAATTAATGAGCAAATTCACCAAAATCTCCAGCAATTATTCACAAAAGGCAATCAAATCCGCGAAAATTTGGGCAATTTTCCCTTTGTTAAGACTTCAGTGTTGTCCACTGCTACACAAACTTACCTGCGACAAGCACCAGAACCTCAATGGCAGCAAGTATTACGAGGTTTGAATAAAAATAGCAATCTGACTGGTTTAAATTCTGCCCAGCAGCTAGCAGTGAAAAAACTGCGAACTTACCGAGAGTCTAACTCCTCCCAAGCTTTTGCTCAACTATTAAAAGCGATCGCCCAAGCTCGTCAGCGCTATAATATCAGCCTAAAAGCCCTGAGCGCGATGTCTAAAGACAACACGCAAAGCGTCTATGCTCAACCCGAAACCCTTTACGATGCCACTTTCTTAAACCTGTCTGATACAGATTGGCAAAAAACTCAAATCCAAGTGCGTCAAACTTTAGACCGAATGTTAGCACAGGGCATTTATCCAGGATTATCCAAAACGAACCTGAACTATGCAATCGGGATGCAGGTGAGTGTTTCTATGCCAGAAACAGCACAACCTTTAGCAAGGCGATTGCTATCAGCGGCCATTGCACCTAATCTAATTAAAGATATTGAGCAAACCAAGCTGATTGCAGAACAAGCAGCCGAAGCAGTAGAACCGGCGATCGTCAGCATCCAAAAAGGTGAAGTTATCGTTCAGGCTGGAGCAAAAATTACCCAGGCTGATTTTGTTCTATTAGACCACTTTCACTTGAGTCAACGCGGAATCGATTGGCTGCATCTGATTCGTTTTAGTGGGATGGTGGGATTGGCTGTGGCTGTTTTCAAACTGGTAGAACGAAGGATTTACGCCAAATTACGACCAAGCGATTATCTCTTGATACTGCTCCTTACTCTCAGTGCGCCGTTGCTAATAATCTTGACCAAATCATTTACAGGCTTACCTGCTATTGGTTTGCTTGTTGGTAGCTTCTACGGTACTGCGATCGGAGGTACTGTTATGGGGTTACTAACGATATTGCTCTCAATGGGAACGGAACTTAGCTGGCATTATTTAGTACCTAGTGCAGCTGGCGGAATTCTTGGCGGATTGATGGCGGGACAATGGCGATACCCTGGTAGAGAAGCACTGCGAACGCGAGAGGAATTAGCTACCTTGGGAATCTTAATTGGGTTGACGCAGGGAGTAGTTTATTTGTTGGTCAACACTGCGATCGCACCCCTTTGGTATGCTGTGCTGGGTGCAGCCGTCCTCAACGGTTTAGCAGGGTTAGTTTGGAGCATCTTAGCACTAGGTTTAAGCCCCTACCTAGAAGCTTTATTCGATCTAGTCACGCCTATTCGTCTGGCTGAATTGTCCAATCCCAACCGACCTTTATTAAAACGCCTAGCTAATGAAGCTCCGGGAACTTTCCAGCACACACTGTTTGTCGCTACTCTAGCAGAAGCTGCGGCACGAGCATTAAGTTGTAATGTGGAACTGGTTAGGGCTGGGGTTCTCTATCATGACATTGGTAAAATGCATGACCCTCTAGGATTTATTGAAAATCAAATGGGAGGTATTAATAAACACGATGTGATTAATGATCCCTGGAAAAGTGCCGAAATTATCAAAAAGCATGTGAGCGAAGGGTTAGTAATGGCTCGTCAACACAAGCTACCGAGCGCTATTCAGGCATTTATTCCCGAACATCAAGGAACCATTTTAATTGCATATTTCTACCAACAAGCACAGCAACAGCAACAAAATCCTGAAAAAGTTTTACACGAATCAGATTTCCGCTATGACGGCCCCATTCCCCAATCCAAAGAAACGGGGATTGCTATATTGGCTGATGCTTGTGAGGCGGCATTACGCTCCCTCAAAGACGCAACCCCAGAAGCAGCACTGGCAATGGTAAATAAAATCCTGAAAGCACGTTGGCAGGATAATCAGTTGGTAGATTCAGGGTTAACACGGGCAGAGATGTCTCAAATTGCTCATATTTTTGTCCAGGTTTGGCAGCAATTTCATCACCAAAGGATTGCCTATCCTAAACTTTAGATATTAGCTAAGGCTACTCCTGGATTTCCAAAGTGCGATAGAGTTAATTTGGAATGGGTTGCGATCGCTATTCCTGTGAGTCGTAATTTTTAGGCGATCGCCTCAACAATCTATCTTTTAAAGGCGATCTCTATTACTGTGAGTCGTGATTTTTAGGCTATCTCTCTTTTGCTCTTAATATATCGTATATTAGGTATTGGAGGCTAGATCAAATATCTAGACTTTTAAACTTCATGTAATTACTACAAGAATTTAACCGTGATTACAAATGCTAGTAGCCTTACCCTTGGCGCTCTCCGTCAAACTTTTGGCTTGAGACTCGACTCTAGCGATCGCTTTTTTGATGAATGGTTAAATAATGCGCCGACTCTAACCGAAGCGGAACTACAAGGACTAGATCGCCTCACTCGAAACTATACCTATCTCAGTCAAGAAGAACCACCTCTCGAAGAAATTGTTAAGCTTGTAGTTATATCACCATTGCTAGATTTAGCAGGTTTCTATCAGTTTCCTTTTTTGGTAAAAGCAGAAGTAAGTACCAATATCGAAGTTGCAGACGAAGCTAATGCTATTGCAGTTCAAGGCAGGATTGATATTTTGGTGATTCAAGATAGTTTTTGGATTTTGGTAATCGAGTCAAAGCCTGCAAGACTAGACGTTACGGCGGGAATTCCCCAAGCACTTACTTATTTGTTGAGCGCTCCCAACTTACAGTCAAGTTGTTATGCAATGGTTACAAACGGAAGAGAAGTATTGTTTTTGAAATGCGATCGCCACCAAAATATCCCTCAATATACTAGATCCAATACTTATCGGTTACTTGAAAATACATCAGAACGTATCCAAGTTTTGCAGGGACTTAAACAAATTGGGGCTTATATTGGCGATTTGAGGAGTTAGGCGATCGCTATTACTGTGAGTCGTGATTTTTAGGCGATCGCACTTAACCTACAAGATTCAGTGATCGCACTAACCACTAACTTTTTTAGCTTCTTGATTTTTTTTATACATTTCAAGAAAAAGGTGTTTCCAAAAAGAATCTTCTAAATTTTGTATTTCAAAGTATTGTAATGGAGTATTTTTAAGATATTCTAAAGTTTCGTGATGTCTAGCAGCAACACGGCAACCATTATAACCTCCACCATTAATGAATTGTAGTTCATTAAGAAACCTAGAATCCAGTGGAGATAAATTACTGTCAATAGAATGAAATCTTAAGCAATTAGTTGGACTTATAGGAAAATAGAATTCAGGTTCCCAAACATTATATAAAACTGGGGAACCACTAATAACGTATTCATATTCTTTATTTAATGACTTTGGACTAATACTACTTAATGTTAAATTATTGAGTTTTTGGATTAAAAATTGAATATCTGTAAACAGATTAGCATGAATATTTTTAATCCAATCCTCTCCTAACATTTTATCTAAATATTTAAAATACGACCAACGCGGGTCATTTTTGAGGTCATCTAGAGAGATTTTTTTTTGCTTATCAAGATCATGGATTTCTTGTTTAAGTTCTAAATAATCTTTTTTGTACACTTCAAAGATTTCAGAATACAAAATTGATTGATTTCTGATTCCGATACATCTAAGCCATTGAAATGCCATGAATTCATTGATTTTTTCTCGTTCCTGAAGGTTCAAGTTTTCTACACCATTTTTAATAATTGAGGCTATTATAGATGAAGATTGATCATCGATCTCTTTAAACCATGAATCATAATTTTCTTCATTAGTTGTGAAATATTTATTTTGTTCAAATGTTCTATTTATGGGATTTGATTTTATTGTAAGTTGGTTCTTGATGTGAAGAATGACAAATATTTTATTTTTCTTTTCTGATGAAGAAAAATTTCTGAGTACTGCCTGGGTTACGAAATGTTGATGATCTGTCATACATTAAAACACGATGTTTAGTTCAATTAATATTATAACTTTAAAAAAACGATGGTGAGTGCGATCGCTGATCTTGTAGGGTGCATTAACCCTCTTTTGTCACTTTGGTAGAACCCAATCGCTGAAAGCCTTTCAGGGCTTCCATCTCCAGGTTTTGGCTACAAACTTGAGTTACTGTTAGAAAATAAAAGCTCAAAGCTCGACTACATAAAAGTTTCAGAATGTTGCTTCGATTATTGTTTTCTGAAAGTGACAAAAGAGGGTTAATGAAATGTAATGCACCTTTTGATTATTTGCAAGAGAATCAAATAATGAATTCTCGACATTTAAAAAGCTGGTTTACTAATTGCTTTTAGATAAAAATTAAAATTCTCCAAGTCAATAATTAAATTGATTTGGAGAACTAATAGTGTTCTAGTGTAAAAGAAGAGGTTAACTTCAGTAATTGTAATCTAACAATCAGTTGTAAAGATAAGAGGTAAATATCGGGTAGAAATCGGGTATTTTCCTAAAGCTGCTTTAAGCGATAGCCCAATCCATGAACTGTCTCAATAAAATCATCAGCAGCACCTACGTCTTTAAGTTTATACCGTAAACTTTTAATGTGAGACTTAACAGTTTCCTCGCTGGGAGGGTCATCAAGTGACCAAATGCGCTCAATAATTCCGGCTCGACTTAGCACCCGCCGACCGCTAGAAACCATTAGTTCTAAAAGAGCAAATTCTTTAGGTGTTAGGTGTAAAGGCTGTTCAGCATAAGTGACTTCATAAGTGCTGGAATTTAAACGCAAACTACCCCAACCAAAATCTGAAGAAGATGTTGCGGCACTATTGCGCCGCAATAGTGCGCGAACACGAGCCATTAACTCTGGCATTTCAAAAGGTTTAACCATATAATCATCTGCTCCAGCATCCAACCCAGTAATTTTGTCACCAAGGGTATCGCGTGCTGTTAACATGAGTACAGGTATTGTAATGTTGCGTGATAAACTATGCCTTGATGTAGGCGATCGCAACCGTTGACAAAAACTTACACCATCTAGCTTGGGTAAAGTAATATCTAGCACCACTAAATCATATTCCAATACTTTGATGCAATCCCATGCTTCCTCTCCATCTTGGGCTATATCTACCACATATTGACGGTCAGTCAGGGCCTCCATCAGCATCTCTGCTAGTTGAACATCATCTTCGACTACCAAAATACGCATTGTGATAATATTTCTGTATTAAAAAATAGATAATACTACATTTTTTTAGAAAAATAACTTTCCCATCAGGTTTCTTATAACAAAGTGAGTTAGATAGGGGAAGAACTTTTACAGTAATAACCCCTCAAAATGACGATGACTTACAGTAGTTTAGCTGCTTAAATATCTGTTTTATAAATTTGAGAAAAATTTAGCGGAATAGACTATAAATGATTTTTCATTTTGACAGTTTTTTCAATGCTTTATATAAAAATGATTAAAAATTTTTATTAATTCAATAAGAAAAAATATTTGTTTTTATAAATGAAAAAATATAAAGTAAAACCAACTAACCAGTGTGAAACTAATTGGTGTTTTTACCCATAAAACCAAATAGTGGAGAATAAACCTTGAATACTCTGGATTTTTCGCTATTAATATGGTTTGGCTCCTTGAGCGCTGGATTTTTAGGAGCTTTGACAGGCTTAGGTGGTGGCGTAGTAATTGTTCCTTTCCTCGCTGTAGTTTGTAGAGTGGATCTTCACTATGCTATTGGTGCTTCCTTAGTATCTGTGATTGCTACATCTAGTGGAGCAGCTTCTGCTTATGTAAAGGAAGGTTACACTAATATGCGGCTAGGAATGTTCCTAGAAATAGCAACGACCTTTGGCGCTGTAGCTGGAGCCATTGTAGCAGCAAAGATTTCGACTGGGGCGATCGCTATTGTGTTTGGGATTGTTTTACTTTATAGTGCGTACCTATCTCGTAAACCCTACTTCGAAAACATCGATAATTTACCGCCAGATCCCTTGGCAACACGCTTGAAGCTAAATAGTACTTATCCAACTTCTACCGGAGAACAATCTTACAACGTGCGTGGTGTTCCCTTTGGATTTGGGTTAATGTTTATAGCTGGTGTACTTTCCGGCTTGCTAGGTATTGGTTCGGGAGCGCTCAAAGTGCTGGCAATGGATCAAATAATGCATATTCCATTCAAAGTTTCCACTACTACCAGCAATTTCATGATTGGAGTAACAGCAGCAGCTAGTGCAGGAATATATCTAAACCGAGGTTATATCGACCCCGGATTAGCAATGCCAGTGATGTTGGGAGTACTGTGCGGTGCTGTATTGGGGGCGCGAGTACTTGTCAGAGCCAGGGTACAACTTTTGCGAAATATTTTCAGTGGTGTGATTTTGGTACTGGCGCTGGAAATGATCTACAAAGGTCTAACTGGGAGGCTTTAAAATGGTTCTAAACAGACGTACTAAGTTTGAGCAGCGTTTTGAGCAATTTATTGGCAATCTGTTAAGAGTCGGGGTCATCCTTGCTAGCGTTCTGGTTCTAACGGGTGGAATTTTGTACTTAATTCACCACGGGACTGAGGTTCCTAATTACCAGTTTTTTCGGGGAGAACCAGCAGAGTTTCGCACTCCAGCCGGGGTAAAAACATCAATATTATCAGGTCGTAACCGAGGCATTATTCAACTAGGACTACTGCTACTGATTGCTACTCCAGTTATGAGAGTTGTTTTTTCTCTGTTAGCCTTTGTTCGACTCAAAGATTATACCTATGTAATTGTGACTCTAATTGTACTGGCTGGGCTGATTTACAGTCTCATTGGAGAATATTCTTAGATAGGTCTAAGTTGGCTTAGTATTACTTATGTTACTCTTGTACAAAGAATAGATACTCCTGTCTCTCTTATGACAAGCTGTTAAAGCCGAGGGAGCAGAAAGCCAAGGGTGTAAGGAAAAAATAATACTTAGTACAATACTTTCTTTAATAACTTCAAGAGTTTATTAGAACAGTGTTAGAAGTTGAAAACTCACACGTACCTTTAAATTACTATTTTGTCAATCATTCTTGTTTATCTTTTTGAAAAAAAATCGAAATAGCTCATATTACTTTATTACTTTAGAGTTTAGATAGAATTATGAGTTTAAAAGCTTGTATAGTATCTAGCCTGATGAGACTACCAAATAAATTTGAATAAGTAGGTAGGCACAAAAAAACCTAACTATGTAAAGATAAATAAATACGGAGAATGCATCTACCGAGGTAACTTAAAGCATGGGCGCTCGTCTAAGAGTATTTTTGACTCGT